>NZ_JCABZP010000009.1:0-118387 GCF_059499945.1 Agrobacterium sp.
TGATAGCTCTGTTCGAAAGTGAGCTGGATAATCGCGCGGCAGAAGAGGGCTTTAAGATCCTTGATCTCCTTGGCCGCTTGAGCCGACCGCTGCGCGAGTTCGCGCACCTCTTGAGCGACCACCGCAAAGCCCTTACCCACCTCCCCGGCCCGCGCAGCCTCAACACCGGCATTCAGCGCCAGCAGATTAGTTTGGAAAGTAATCTCATCGATGACGCCGATGATGCTGGAGATTTGGTTGATGACCGTTCGATGCGTTCCCGGCTGGGATCTGGAACTCGGTGATGTCTGTCAGCCATTTCACATTCAGAGCTTTTGCATGGAAGTCGCGATTGATCAGGTTCTGGCGCGCCACAACTACCTGGAGCGGCTGCGAGCGGGCGAGTTGGATACGGAGCAGAAACAAAAAAGCTCCCCGACGCTTACGCGGGGGAGCTTTCTATGAAGCGACTTGAATGGTAAAATATACAAGTGTCGGTGGTATCGGGGGCATGCAGTCACCGATACCAACGTTCGCTGCATGTTATAGTTTAGGAACGAAGAATCCGGGTATCTTGCATTCTTGTCCTGGTCGGCGGCAATCTGCAAACAGAATTCATACCTTTCCCAAGATATTATCCGCTGTGCGGTCCGTTATCGCGAGCATCGTAAGTGTCGGATTCTGCGTACCGATGCTTGGCATCGATCCGCAACCAACCAAATACAGGTTGTCGTGCGAATGGGATTTCTGGTAGGAATTAACCACTGACTTATTGGGGTCTTTCCCCATGGCGTGCGTCCCGCATACATGGCCAGCGCCCTGATAGTGGTAGGTGTGGCCACCATACGTGAATTGCAGAGGATCCTTCTCATCGACGTCGTTAAATGGCCTGTCCTCCAAACCCACTCTTTGCTCATGGTACGGCTCTGCCTCCATGTGCTTGAAGAGTTCTTCGGCAGCCCGTTTCGCTGACTCGAACCCCTTCTTCACATAGTCGGATATGTGATAGTGCACCTCTACTCGAGGGATGCCTAGATTGTCTGTTTTGTCCTTCGATAATTCAATATAGCTTTTCTCGTTGGCATCTTGTTCAACTAGGAAGGCCACCCGGAATTGCCGCGTGAGGAGGTCATTTAGCTTCTTCACATAGGGCTGGCCAAACAGGATTTCCTTACCTGGGTTCAATTGGTTCTTGTTCGTGCCATAGATGAAGTCCATGGCTGTATTATAGGGATCTTCAGCCGGCCAGTTCCAACCCTCATTGCCAATCTCAATGCGCCAGGCAGCCTGGTCTTTTCGAAACGCTCCGTCCCGGCCGGTTTCAATTCCGCTTGTTGAAAGCGGCCCGCGATATCCATAGGCGCGTTCCTTCGGATTGTGGGTCGCTTTGGTGAGTCCCCATGCAAGATAGACCGGATGGTCCATCAAATATTTGCCAACGAACTCATCGGATGATGTTTTCTTATAGTTCGGGTTATGTTTTTCTTCGAAAGAATTCAACATGATCTTTGCGTTCTCGATGGCATGAGCCGCAAGAACAAATATTGTCTTGTCAGTAATTTCAGCAATCTCAGAGAGATTTTTCTGTCGGCTTTTAAGATCTACCGAATCTTTTGCCGGTACGGATGTATCATCGTATGTGACGAAGTGGAGATCTTTCACCTTACTGGTTGCAGCCTCGAAAGTGATAAAATCGACAACGTGCATATACAGAATATCAACGTTTCCGGTCTCAAAGGCTTGGCTTAGAGCCACCGTGGGGTCATATTTCGCTTGAATGGGACAAATCGGAGTGCAGTTGGTGTTTCCATGGCAAACCCGCCGATTCTGGTAGGGAGCAGAATTCCTCCCGGCAGGTGTGGACGTAACTATTGGTGCTTGACCACCAAATGCCTTCACTAGGTCTGACTGGGCACCCACCTTCTTGAGACTATCTGAAATACGCATATCCAGATATGACTTCGGAATTCCTTTCATCGGGAATTCAAACTTCATCGAAGGGTTTTCGGCCTTCTGCTCAAGGTCATCACCAGCAACGCCAATCAATTTTTCAACAAACTGATAATGTTCTTCGAGTTTTGCGTATGTAATGTCATCTGGCCAATCCAAGCCGATTTTGTCACCCTTTTGAGTGACTGGCTTATATTTGCTTTGCAGTTTGAAGTCGCTGTCGGTCATCCGAAGGCACGTACCCATCCAATGATTGCCGGTGCCACCAGCTATTCGCTCGTAGGTACTTGCGAAGGGAGTAAGATTTTTGTCACCGTCTTCCTTGTAAAGGAGATACGATTCCTTGCCATCTTGGAGATTGTGAGTGAATTTATCACCCTTTTTCGTCCAGCCAAGTGCAAGGTCCGGGATCGACGGACGAGGGACGTTGGTTTGAGTGGGGAGCTGAGCTGTATGGTTAGGAGGATATGGTGATTCCGGCGACTTGAATGTATTGAGGAAAAAGTTCTCCATATAGTCCTCGCGGCCGCGCGGGACGGCCGGCCCGGCTTCAAGGATCAGCACCTTCTTCCCCGCTTCACCAAGCTTCTTGGCCAAGGTCGCACCGGCAAAACCGGACCCGACGATGATAACATGATACTGTTTCTTCTCATTCGCCATCGGAGGTCCCCTTCACGTCGTTAGATCAAATCCATAGTCCACGAGCTCGGGAGGTACCTCTGCCCAGCTCCCAAAGGCAAACTGGCTCACACCCATGGGATGCGCTTGCGCCATTCTCCATATCCAGCCGTTAGCGTAAGCCCGGCTCGAAATGACGAAATCCTTCTTGTAAATATCTTTGGAAAAGTAACTTTCTGTTGGGCCGATTGCTTGATTGTCTTGAGGGTCTTTCCTTTTTAACCGTCTGATTTCTTCCCCGCCGTACCATGCGCCGAATAGCCACATCATCATTGTCATTCGCGACGCCCATGCAATCTCCGTTGTAGCAGGCTCCGCTGGTTTGCCAGGCTTTTGCGAGTCTCCAACTATTCCGACCTCTCCCGACTTGCCCAGCAAGTTTTGATCAAATGGCTTATCCTTCACGTCCTTAAGTTTCTCCTCAAATTTTTGGAATGCCGTCGTGGTCGCCGCATCCTTGAGGAGGCTATAGTAAAGGTCGCAAAGTCTGCGCCCGTCCTGCGGAACCGTCGGCGCGATCATTTCTTCCTTGACGTGAATGAGCTTGCTCGACAGCCAGATAAATTCCGGGGTTGCGTTCACCTCTGGAATAGCTGCCGCCGAAGCAAGCATTGGCATCTGACTCAAGGCATAGGCTGCAATCGATCCACCGAAGCCAAGCTGTAAGGCAGTGCGCCTATCGATACTGACCATGCCGAATTACTCCGATTGTTTCGTGTTAAAGGAAAGATCCTGACTTTGCCGCAGCCGCGCTGGCTTTATCGTGCTGCCTTGATCTGCTCTTTGGCTCGGCTCAGCGAAAATACGAAATTGGAGTTGGTGCCGGTGGTCGTCGTCGCGTCGTAGTGACAACTGACACAGCTTGAGGTAACTCGCACCGCGCCACCGGAGATACCGTGGCCAGATTTAAGTTGCATGCGATCTTCGGTTGGTATTTCGTTCCCATTGGACGTCTGCCCGCTCAGCAAGCCCTGCACATAAGTTTCCATCGTGGAATTCGCGAGAAACGAGGGCGTAGGCATGCCATCAGGATAGGCCGGATTTTCCGACCAATTGCCTTTGTCATCGTGCTTCACAACGGTCGGGAACTGAACGTCCACCAGGAAATAGTTCTTCCACGGGCCTGGAATGCTATCGAGATGCCCCTTCTTTTCAGGGTTTGTCATTTCAGCATTGACCTCGGCGGCCTTCAACCCCGGTCGAAACGACCTGACGACCTGCGACGGCTCCGGTTTGGAATTGCTAGTGTTTAGCCGCGGATCCCATGGATGTTTAGGTAATTCGTTGCATTCGGGCACAAACTGCCCATTCTGCAGCAAGCACTTATTTGAGTTTGAGTTGAATAAGCTGAATGCGCGCTCAGGACCTGCCGCGTGCGTGCCCGTTGAAAGCTCATCAATCCAGGGAGCATTATCTTTGTGCTCGAACGTGGCCCAGACCCATTGCGGTGCGGATGGCGTTCGATGAACAATATGCAGCCCAACTAAAGCCACTTTTTTCACCAAGCACTCCGGCTCCGCAACTCGCGTTTCTCCGATAAACGGGACGGTCTTCGGATTCTTTAGGCTGGCAGCGAGGTTGTCAGATTGGGGTGTATAGATATAGGCGTCGATCATTAGGTACTCGTCTTTGTCGGCGTCTTCGATGATTTTCCATGCAGACTTGACGAAAATGGAACCAGCGATTGTACCATTATTGCTTTCCAACTTTGAAGGCCAATTTACTTTCAGGTCCCACTTTATGCGCTGCCCATCCTTTTTGTCCCGCGCATCGAAATCGACTTGCCCTTTTTTATAGTACAAATGATGACTGACGACGTAATTGTACATTACTTCATTGAAGCCAATGCCAAATCGTAGATAGTTTTTGCTCTGGTCAATTACCGGCCCCATTCTGTTGGCCTGGAAATATTCATCGAGTACGGGAAGGTTACCAGCGTTCAACGCCTGGCACTCCTTTGGGACCAGCGCCGAAGCGGCGAATTTCCGCGGCGAATTGCCGTCTGAGGGAAATAAGTCTGTCGCGGAGATGAACTTCAACCACTTAGGGATATAGGAGCGATTTTCTTTCTTAGCGGTTGCGTAATATCCTAAGTGCGGTTTTGGCCTCGGGGTTTGCGGGCCGCCTGATTGCGGCAAATCGCCGGAATCAGGCAGACTGAGTGCGAGAAAGTCCTGCCACGCTAACTCGGCATAAGCCCTATAAAGCTGATCGTACGTGCTCCCGGCAGTTCTAGCAGGCTGGATATCGACCCTCGGCATACAGTTTGTCGCATCCGTTTGGTCAAAACACACCAACGCCACCTCAGCCCTTGCTTGGTTGAGCATCGTCGGACAGAGGCCGGAGGCAAGCGACATAACGAACGCAATGGTGGAAAGCCGCATTATGAAGTCTCCCCTGGAACATCAAAAAGACGCAAACTCTCAAGATCGGCAGATGCACTTAACGTATTCATCGCAGCGGAGCTTTTTTGCGATCGACACGACCAACCGCTCCCATCATCTTTCCGTCTTTGAGGAAAGAACCAATACACGACATAGTAGCGACACGAATCTCGAATTGGGAATTTCAACTTTTCGGAGATCAAATTGCCGGGAATAGAACACGCTTCGCTGAAGCATGAACTGGTCAGTATCCAGCCCGGTCAATCGGGCGTATTAAACTTCCGAACGCGGAAATTCTGGAACCAGTCCTGGCCAAGGTCCGCTGCGAGCTGCTCGAGGATTGCATTGGCACTCCGTCAGGTCGTCTCGATACAGATTATCTGCCATGGCAGAGCCTATGGAACGCGCACAGTTAGCGTTGCCATAATGGCAATCACCCGGGCGAAACTCTGAACTTCCTTGCGAGACGGATTTCTGGGACCAATGCCGTCGGAGGCTATTTGCCTCCGTTTCGAGGATTCCAGAAGGAGGCTGCCCGGATGGCCTATGTCATCACTTCGCCTTGCATCGACATCAAGGACGGCGCCTGCACGGCCGCCTGCCCGGTCGATAGTATCTATGAGGGCGGCCGCATGTTCTACATCCATCCCGGCGAATGCATAAACTGCGGCCTCTGCCTGTCTATCTGTCCGGTGGATGCGATCGTGTGGGACGAGGAAATATCTGACGACAGGCGGATCTTTCTCGACGTTAATCGGGAGTTCTTCGAACCGTCGGTGACGGGGATGGGTTCTCCCGGCGGGTGGGACAAGAGCCGTTCCACCGACAAGGACCACGCCCTGGTGGCCGCTCATCCCCGGAGCCCTGCTTCGGCACTCCATCTCTGATCCCAGCAAAGGCGCCTTATGTCCAAACACCCTCTCAAAGGCGTCATCGCCGCTGTACCGACCCCTTTTTCCGCCTCGCGCGAGATCGACGCCGACGCATTCGTCGAACATTGCCGATGGTGCCTCGACAACGGTTGTGATGCCCTGAACGTCCTGGGCACCACCGGCGAGGCAAATTCGCTCTCTTTTACCCAGAGAAGCCTCGTCATGGAGATCGCCGCCTCCAGCCTCGACGCCGGCCGCCTGATGGTCGGCACGGGAACGCCCGATCTGGCGACCACGGTGGCTCTGACGCGGCGCGCCTCGGAACTCCGATATGCGGCAGCCCTCGTCCTGCCGCCCTTTTATTACAAGCCGGTTCCGGAAGACGGTATTTTCGCATGGTTCGGCAGACTCGTCGGACAGACGCAGGCCAGGCCGATCGATCTTTATCTCTACAACTTCCCGCAGCTCACGGGGATCGAATTCAGCCCCGCACTCGCCGCGCGTCTGCAATCCGCTTTCCCCGATCGCATCAGGGGCGCGAAGGACAGTTCCGGCAATCTCGACTATGCCCGCCAGCTCGCCGCAATTCCGGGCTTTGCCGTGTTCCCGAGCAACGAAGTGTCGCTGGCAGATGCCGGCCGGGACAATTACGCCGGCTGCATCTCGGCGACGGTCAACATCGACCCCGCCTCCTCCGCTGCCCTGTGGAAGAACCAGAGCGATAAGGCACTGGAGGAAAATGTGCGGTCGCTTCGGCAGGGCGTTGCCGCCTACCCGCTGGTGGCGGCGGTCAAGCATCTGGTGGGCAGGCGCACCGGCAACCCCGTCTGGAACAACGTCGCGGCTCCGAATATGGCGATCGGCGACGCCGATGCGCTGGCGCGGCTCGACGCCCTCGCCGGTCGGCTTGTTCACCCGGCTTGATCACCAATCGGCATAGTACCGCCGTGTCGCCTCGGCAAGCGCCCTGGCACGCGGGCGCTCCTGCTGAAGCCTGGGCAAGTCGGCCCGCGCCTGTTCCAGGAGTTCCCGGCGGGCGGAAGCAAAATCGATGTTTCGAAGCCGCCCGTCCCGCATGACTTCATTCCCGCCGACGAAAAGGCCCGTGGCATAAGCGGCGCGCATCCGGGTCAGGATGACTTCCGCCTCGTCGATATCGTCAAAAAGACTGTCGGCGGTGAGCGCCGCGTAGTCGATCACGGCGAAATCCGCCGCGGCGGGCATGTTGAGCACTTTCGCACCGGTATGGATCGCGGCGTCGAAGAGCCTTTCCGCTGTGAAGGAGCGGCAAAGCTCCCGTCCACCGTGCAGTAGATAGGCCAGCCGCAGCTCGCTCCAGAGATCCTGATCATCGCCGAAACCGGTTCCGTCAAGTCCGATCGCGAATTCCGGGCCGTTCCGCACCATGAGCGGCAATGGCGCGACGCCGGACCGCAGCCGCAGATTGGCCGATGGGTTGGACACCATCTGCACGCCCCGCTCGGCCAGAAGCTCCAGTTCGTCCTCGCGAAGCTGCACGCCATGCGCGACGGCAAGCCGTGGGGAAAGAAAACCGATCTCGTCCAGATGACGCACCACGCCCTGCGGGAAACGGCGGTCCAGCCAAGTGCGCTGGCGCGGACTTTCCAGAAGATGCATATGGATGCGCCGGCCGCTCAGGGCCGATGCCTCCGCGATCGCTTCGAGAAGCCCGTCGGAGCACCATTGCGGGCCGATCGGCCCGAATTGAACATCGACCATCGGCCCGGCATTCTCTGCGGCGACCTGCTCGACCGCCTCGATCTGGCGTATGATCGGCACATAGTTTGGGATCGAAGGAGATAGTACCGTCCAGTCGGCCTCACCGAGGAACTCTCTCAACCGTCCAGGCCCGCCTCCATATGCCCATGGGTCATGGTCAAGCAACGGGCAGGAAAGCGCCAGCCTTATGCCCACATCCGCCGCCGCGCGGATGACAGCTTTCGCCTCAACGGCCAGACGGTCGACATTCAGCGAATTGTGGCAGTGCATCGTCGCGCCGACGCCGGTCAGCGCCAGGCGGGAAAAGGCAACCAGCGCCTCCAGATACGGGTCCGTCCGCGGCCGCAACCGCAGCGATGGAATCCAGACCTCGAGCGCGTCGTCGAGCCCGCCGAAATCGAGCGTGCGGATACCATAGCCGTGATCATGCGCATTCACTGGAGCCGGCATAATCAACGCGCCTGATTGAATGCCAGCGGTCATGAAACCGTCAGACAGGCAATCCGGGGTTTCGAGGCAGCGAAGGGCAGGACCGCGGCCGGGTTTCAAAAGGAGGCGGATGTCGGGTGTGTGCGTGTTCAACTCGCAGTCGCCTCGTGGATAATATCGCTGTATTTTTGCAGGGCACTACTAAAGCTCTGGATGACTGCTTCAGCCGCATGCGTCAGTTGCCTGCGCTTCTGGACCAGAATCCCGATGTGAAGGCTTTGCAGTCTGGAGCCAGAAATTGGAATGATGACGATCTCACCCGTTCTGATTTCGTCCATGAAACCGAGAGGCGTGAAAAAGGCGACACCGTCGCCTGACATGATGAACGGTTTCAGCATCGCCTGGCTGTTGGAGACGATGAACGAGCGACCCGTCCGTTCGAAGGCCGACAACTCGATCTCGACGAGCGAGCGGATGGGCTGCGTGTCCAGTTGCAAAAGCAGGTTGAACTGTGAACATTGTGTCAGTGAGACCTTCTTGTGTTTTGCAAGAGAGTGCCCCTTGCTGACGCAAGCCACCAGCGGCATTGGAACACGAAACACCATTTCTGTATCATCCGGTCTGGCAAGATCGAACGTAATGCCGAGATCAACATCGCCTTCTGCAACATAGTCCGTAACATTGCCATGACCGGCCGTCTGGATGTGGAAGCTGACGGCAGGATGGAGCTGGTGAAACGCCCGAACCTGTTCAGGCAGAAACTTTACCGTCAGACTATCAAGGCATCCGATACGAACCCTGCCGGTCTTCTTGCCCTGCATGGCGCCGAGATCACTTCTCAATATCTCGTATTCACGCAAGGTGCTTCTCGCATGCCTGAGCACTTCTTCACCAGCGGTCGTCAACCGGAGGCCGTTGGAAAAACGCTCGAATAAAGTGATCCCGAGCTCCTCTTCCAGCTTCTTGATCTGGCGGCTGAGAGCTGACGTGGCGACATGCACCTCTTCCGAAGCCTTGCGGATTGAGCCGGATCGTGCAACCGCTGCGAAATACTTGAGAATGCTGGCGTGCATGAGGCCTCCCGCCTGGGTGTCATTTCTGATGTGTTTTACGACACGATCATCGACCTTGCCAAACGGGGGCGCGCTTTTGCTGGAAAGCTGTCACGCCTTCCAGAGCGTCCTCGCTCTTGAGCGCCCGGACGAGCGCTGGCGTGCGCAACGCCTGCGCCTCCGATGGCGAGAGATGGCCGGTGCGGTTTACGGTCTGCTTGATGGCCCGCAGCGACAGCGGCGCGCATGCGACGATCTCCCTCGTCCAGCGCTCGACGGCCTCGTCGAGCCCTTCTGCCGGCACGATCTCATTGACGATGCCGAAGTCGAACATCTCGCCCGCGGTGAACTGTCTGCCGGTCATCAGCACGGCCATGGCGCGGTTGAACGGGATTTTGCGCTGGAGCAACACCATGCCGCCGTCCAGCGGCATACGGCCGACGCGAGCCTCCGGCAGGCCGAATCTTGCAGCCTCCGCTGCGATCACGATATCGCAGCCGAGCACCATTTCAAAACCGCCTCCGAGCGCATAACCATTAACCCGCGCAATCACCGGCACGTCGAGCGAGCGCCGGAAAGCAAGGCCGCCGAAACCGTTCGGCCGCTCCTCCGCCCAATAATCCAGGCCGGATTTCTCAACCCCCTTGAGATCGGCGCCGGCGCAGAACGCCTTCTGCCCCGCGCCCGTCAGCACGACGCAGCTTACGTCGTCACGCCCTTCGATCTCCTGCCAGATGCCCTCAAGCTCCTGCTCGGTCGCCGCGTCGACGGCATTCAGGCGCTCCGGCCGGTTGAGGGTCACGCGGGCAACCCGATTGGAAACGCTGAATTCGACGGTCATGCCGCATCGTCCCGTTCTGCACCCGGAACCGGGCCTAAAATCTCGGCATTGTGCTGTCCGAGCCGGGGCGGCGGAATGCGGACGACGACCTCGGCTGCCGACATGTCGATCGGCGAACCGATAAGACGGACCGGACCGGCGTCGGTGCTGCCCGCTTCGAGGATCATCTTGTTGATGATGGTTTGCTCGTCGGCGAGAGCCTCGGCGATGGAGCGTACCGGCGCGCAGAGGATGTCGACTTCTTCCAGACGCCTGATCCAGTGCCCGGTCGAATTCTTCGCAAAACTCTCCCGGAAAATTGCCTGGAGTTCGGGCCGATGCTGCATCTGGACATCAAAATTCGCATACCGCGACTGCAGCGAGAGATCCTCGATCTCCAGCGCTGCGCAGATATCACGCAGCGGATTCGGCTTGAAGGCCCCGACCATCACGATGGCCCCATCCGTCGTCTCGAAAACGCCGGTCAGCGGAAAGGCGCCCCAGTTCAGTTCCCTGTCGCGCATCATCTGCACCGTTCCTTCCTGCATCTGCATGGCAAGCATGGAACTGTAGAGGTTCACCGCGACCTGCTGCCCCTCCCCTGTCTTCTGCCGCTGCAGAAGCGCAAGCAGGATGCCCTGCACCAGATGCATACCCGCCGAGAAGTCGGCGAGCGGTGTGGCGTAAATCGACAGAGGGTGGCCGGCGTCCGATTTACGCCGCATCACGCCGGAGAGCGCCTGGGCCAGCACATCCTGACCGCCCTTGTGTTCATAGGGGCCAGAGAGCCCAAAACCCGTGCCGACCGCATAGATCAGGCGGGGATTGCGCCCGCGCAGGTCCTCGTAGCCAAAGCCCATGCGCTCCATGACGCCGGGCCGGAAATTGTTGACGACGACATCGGCCTTGTCGATGAGGGAGAGCACGGCTGCCCGGACGTCCTCGCGTTTCAAGTCAAGCGCCAGGCTTCTTTTGTTGCGGTTGAGCGAACAGAAGACGGGATTGTTGAGCCCGTCCGGATCGGAACCGAGCGACCAGCGTGACAGGTCGCCGATCTTCTCCTTCTCGACCTTGATGACATCGGCGCCGTAATCGGCCAGCATCTGGGTGCAGCAGGGGCCGAGCATGACCTGCGTGAAATCGATCACGCGGACGCCGTCGAGGGGAAGTGTCGTCATTCTGCTGCCTCCAAATAGGTCGCATTGGCGGACGGGATATCGCCGGGGTCGGCTCCCTGCGCCCGCATCTGTTTCTGTATGGCCCTGACATCGGCCTTGCGCACCGTCGTCCCGGCATTGAGCGCCACTGTGGCGGCAATTCCGGCCGCTTCGCCCATCGCCATGCAGGGCGGGATCTCGCGGCTCGATTTCTGCGCCTGCGGCGTCGACGAATAGTGCCGGCCCGCCACGAGGAGCTGGTCGACTTCCCTCGGAAGAAGGGCGCGATAGGGCGTGTAGTAGTCACGGCCACGGGAAATGGTGTCGGCAAAATGCCTGCGGTTCATGACATCGTCCTTGGTGACAACGTATTCGCCCTGTAGCATGCGGGTCTGGCGCACCCCGGTCTGCGGTGCGAAGTCGATGACATAGGCGTTCTCGAAACCGGGGAGCTTTTCCCGCGCGAAATCGAGCAGGCGCGCCATGCGGGCACGACCTTCCAGTTCGGCGGCCGTCAGATCCTCGACCTTGAGGCCCGAGAGCTTCGGCATATGCGGGCAGTTGAGCCAGACGACCCCGGGAAGGGGCGTCTTCAGCCACCAATAGGCCCAGCAGCCGCCAAGCAAACGCTTGGCCTCATGGTCGAGCCGTTTGAACAATTCCGGCTCCTCGAACTCGAAGCGCTCCGCGGCTTCCGTATCGACGCCGCCCCAGCGCGAGACCGTCGTCAAGATGAAGCTGTCCTCGATATGGGATGCGCCAGCGCTTGCCGCGACGTCGAGATCGCCGGTGGCATCGATCACCACGCTGCCCATGATTGCCTGCAATCCCTCCTTGGTCTGGCAGACGACACCCTTGATCGAACCGTCCTCGACGATCGCCGAGGAAAACCAGCTATGGGTGCGCAACTTGACGCGTGTCTCGGCGAAGAGATCGTAGGCCGTCTGCTTGAAGGCATCGGGATCAAATGCCGCTGCATAGCAGATCGGGTGCGGCGCGGACGGCGTGTGAAAATCGAAAAGGCCCCAGCGTGCCCAGCGCCGCCAGCTTTCCGGCAGGTCGCGCCGGTCGAGCTGACGATCGTTCTCGTCGGGAACCATGCACAGGTTCTTCCTGCGCATGCGCTCGATCATCTCGGTGCAGATTCCCTGCACGGTGATCTCGAGACCGTTCACCATGTCGTCGAGAACGAGCACCATGCCGCCGGCGGCAAGGCCACCCACGTAGGGATAACGTTCGAGAAGGGTGACGCTCGCGCCGTTTCGCGCCGCGGAGACCGCAGCGGAGATGCCGGCCGGCCCGCCGCCGACCACCACGACATCGGAGCGGTCAACGATCGTGGCATGTCCCTCGGGTATTCTGATTATGCTGTTCATTCTTTCCTCCTGTCGGGCAAGCCGACGCAATGGCTCCGATGCGGCGATGGCTGCCGCGTCGCTTTGGGCAGGCGAAACGGAATCACTCCGAATTCGTTGGTTTCCAGCGGATGACCCTCTTCTCGATGATCGACACCGCGAAGAAGAGCACTACGGCAAGCGCCGCCGCGACCACCACCGTCGCGTAGAGAAGCGGGGAGCGGAAATTGTAGGTCGCTTCAATGATGAGGGCGCCGAGACCGAAGCTCGAGCCGATCCATTCCGCGACGATGGCGCCCATGACACTACTCGTAGCAGCGATCTTCAGCGCCGCGAAAAGGAACGGCAGGGAAGCCGGCAGGCGGACCTTCCAGAATATTTCCGCGTTGCTGGCCGAGAGAACCCGCATGAGGTCGAGCATGGCGGGGCTCGCCGATTTGAGGCCCTGTACCATGTTCACCAGCGTCGGGAAGAAGCAGATCAGCCCGGCGATGATGATCTTCGGTGTCACTCCGTTGCCGAAAAGAAGGACAAGGATTGGCGCGAGCGCGATGATCGGAATGGACTTGATGATGACCGCGATCGGATAGAATGCCTTTTCCGCCGTCCGGCTGTAGACGAACCAGACCGCCAGCAGGATCGCCACGAGATTACCGAACACGAAACCCAGCGTCGCCTCCATCAGGGTCGGCAGGAGATTGGTCCAGAGAATGCCCGCGTTTTCCCTAAAGGCGTAGAGTACCGCGACCGGGCTCGGCGCCATGAAGGTTGGAACCGAAAATGCCCAAACGATCAGTTGCCAGAGCAGGATACAGCCAGCGATGGCCAGGATCGCGGGCAGATTGTCGAAAAGAGGAACAAGAACTGCGTTGACGGAAGCCGCTTTCCTGGTGGGAAGGGCACTCGCTGGAGTGGGGTCTGCGGATCGAATCGTATCTGTCATCAGCATTCCTCCAGGAGCGCACGCAGATGCGCGGTGATCCGGATGAACTCCACCGTGTCGCGCATGGGCAGGGAGCGTGGATGGGGAAGGTCGATCTTCATGAACTCCTTGACCCGTCCCGGATGGGAAGCCAGCATCAGCACATACTGGCCAAGGAAGACCGCTTCCGGAATCGAGTGCGTCACGAAGAGAATGGTTGTTCCCGTCTCCTGCCAGAGCCGCAGAAGCTCCTCGTTCAGCTTGTCACGCGTGATCTCGTCGAGCGCTCCGAACGGCTCGTCCATCAGCAGTATGCGAGGCCGTGTGACCAGAGCCCGTGCGATCGCCACACGCTGCCGCTGGCCGCCGGAAAGCTCGTGAGGCAATGCATTTTCGCGCCCTTTCAGACCGACCATCGCGAGGAGCTGTTCGGGATCGGCATAGACGGCGCCGGGATCGCGTTTGCCGACTTCCATGGGAAGGCGAACATTGTTGATGGCGCTGCGCCATGGCAGCAGCGTCGCCTCCTGGAAGACGAAGGCGAAGTCGCGGCCTTCACGTGCTTTCCGGGGCGGCCGGCCGAGCACGGAAATGGAGCCGTCTGAAACGTGCACGAGGTCGGCGACCGCCCGCAGAAGCGTGGATTTCCCGCAACCGGACGGACCAAGCATAGTCACCAGCGCCCCGCCGGGGATTTCAACGGATACGTCCTGCAACGCAGTGAATTCCGCCTCGCCCTTGCCGAAACGGATGTGAAGCTTGTTGACGGAAACCGCCGGCGACGGCTCATCGGATACCGAGGTGTCATCTTTCTCCAGAGGGACGGGCATGACGGTCACCCGACCTGCTTGCGGATATCGGTGGTTGCCTCCAGCAGCGAAAGGGTCATGACCTCATCGACAGTCGGAACCTTTTCCTTGAACTGGCCCAGGTCCGCATAGGTCTTGATCTGCTCGGCCCAGTTTTCCTTGGTCATGGAGCCCCAACCGTTCGCCTTCGTGGTCTCGTTGAAGGCGAATTGCATCAGCGGGCCGATCGTCTCCAACTCGCTCGCCTTGTCAAGGTTGGGATAGGCCTCGACCAGGATATCGACCGCCTCTTCCTGATGGTCGCGCGCATAGCCCCAGCCCTTCGCCGTGGCCGCAAGGAAGCTGGTTAGTTCCTTTGAGTGTTCGGCAAGCTCCGTGTCCGTCGTGTAGTAGACGTTGGCGTAGAGCTGGATGCCCGTATCCCAGAGCATCAGATCAACGCGGTCATCACCGAGGACCTTGAGCGCGTTCGTGTTGGTGATCCAGCCGACCACGACATCGGCCTGCCCGGTAATCAGCTGGTTCATGTCGGCGCCCATGTTGACCACCTTGACCTGGTCGTCGGGAACGCCGTTCTTCGCCAGCAGGGCCCGCAATAGGATCGCGCCGGTTGGCTGGATGGCGACCGTTTTTCCGATCATGTCCTTGGCTGATCGAACCGGCTTGGCGTTGCGCGAATAATAGGCATAGGGGTGTCTCTGGTAGCCGGCCGCGATCGCCTTGACTGGCATGCCCGCGCCACGCGCCAGCATCACCGAAGGGCTGGAGGAGATTTGCCCGATAGCCGACTGGCCGGCCGCAACGCCAGCGACGCCATCGACATTCGGCCCGCCCGGAACGATTTCGAGCTCCACGCCCTGTTCGGCATAGAAGCCTTTCTTGAGAGCGACGACCTCGCCGAGAAGGCCGTTCGAGGCAAGCCAGCCGAGCTGCATGCGGATCCTGGCGGGCGAAGCCGCCGAGCCCGGACGCACGGATAGAAGTGTCTGTCCGGCTGCAAGGCCGCCCAGTGCAGCGGCCGCTTTCACAAAACCCCGCCTGTTCATCGAAAGTTCTGACATATAGTTCCCCTCTTCTTCGTTGCCGTGAGAGACTTTTGTAATTCTCCGGATCATCACCGAAGCCGGCGTTCGCGCAAAGAACAATTTTTAGTCTCAAGCATTGCTAGAAATGCAACACGCGAAGCTGCGTGTTTTTACAGCACTCTGCGCCAAAAAATTCAGCTATCGGCCTATCGCCGAGGCACCGCACTTTGGTTGTTGGCGAAGCGTTGCGACGCGGCGTTGCCTTTGAAGCAATTTCCGATGCGAAAAATTGTTCTTTATCGCAACACCGTTTCCATCAATTGTCGAAGCAAAGGTGGTGCGCAGCTCACTCCATCACAAACATATCGGCAGAACATTCCCATTACTGGAAACAATGATGGGAAATTTTGCCGGAAAACCGGGGAATTACCTTATGGAAATCGGTGTTTTCATCCCGATCGGAAACAATGGCTGGCTCATTTCCGAAAATGCGCCGCAATACAAGCCGAGCTTCGATCTCAGCAAGGAAATTACTCTGAAAGCCGAAAAATACGGCTTCGATTTCGCGCTCTCGATGATCAAGCTGCGCGGCTTCGGCGGCAAGACGGAGTTCTGGGATTACAATCTTGAATCTTTCACGCTGATGGCGGGCCTGGCGGCGGTCACCTCGAAGATCAAGCTCTTCGGTACCGCCGCGACATTGGTCATGCCACCAGCGATCGTGGCGCGGATGGCGACGACCATCGACTCGATCTCCGGCGGGCGGTTCGGTGTGAACCTGGTCACGGGCTGGCAGCGCCCTGAATACAGCCAGATGGGGCTGTGGCCCGGAGACGATTATTTCGGCGACCGCTACACCTACCTTTCGGAATACGCCGCCGTCCTGAAAGAACTCCTGACCACCGGCCAGTCCGACTTCGACGGCCAGTATTTCCACATGGACGATTGTCGGATGAAGCCCGTCCCTCAAGGGGAGGTAAAGCTGATCTGCGCCGGTTCTTCCAATGCCGGCATGGCCTTTTCGGCGCAATTCGCCGACTACAGCTTCTGCTTCGGTGTCGGCGTCAACACACCCAAAGCCTTCGCATCCACCAATGAACGCCTGACAGCAGCGACTGCGAAAACCGGACGGGACGTACGTTCCTTCGTGCTGACCATGATCATCGCCGAGGAAAGGTCCGAGGACGCCTGGGAGAAGTGGGAACATTACAAGACCGGCGCCGATGACGAGGCGATCAAGTGGCTCGGCCTCCAGAGCGCTGCCGACACCAAATCGGGCACGGACACGAATGTCCGGCATATGTCGAGCCCCGTCTCGGCCGTGAACATCAACATGGGCACGCTGGTCGGCTCCTACGAGGAGGTGGCGGCGATGCTCGACGAGATGGCGGAGGTGCCTGGCACAGGTGGAGCGATGCTGACGTTCGACGACTTCCTGGAGGGCGTCGAAAAGTTCGGTGAGCATATCCAGCCGTTGATGAAATCGCGCAGGCATGTCTATGCGGAGGCCGCCGAATGAGCAGCATGTCAGCAGTCGGCCACTTGCCCGAGAAGAATCTTGCTGGACGAATCACGCTTCCGGCACGTCCCGAGCCGTTGTCGATCGACCCCGCCGAAACGGCAGTTGTTGTGGTCGACATGCAAAACGGCTATTCGACCGAGGGCGGCTATGTCGATCTCGCCGGCTTCGACATAGCTGGCGCTCGCTCGACCATTACCAACATCAGGAAGACGCTCGACGTCGCCCGCGCCAACGGCGTTCTCGTCGTCTATTTCCAGAACGGCTGGGACAAGGACTATATCGAGGCCGGCGGCCCCGGATCGCCGAACTGGCACAAGTCGAACGCGCTGAAGACCATGCGGGCAAGGCCGGAATTGCAAGGCACGCTACTCGCCAAAGGCACCTGGGATTACGACCTCGTCGAGGAGTTGAAGCCGCAACCGGGCGACATTCTCGTGCCGAAGACCCGCTATAGCGGCTTCCTCAACACAAACATGGACAGCGTGCTACGCGCCCGCGGCATCCGCAATCTGGTCTTCGTCGGTATTGCCACCAATGTCTGCGTCGAAAGCTCGCTGCGCGACGCCTTCCATCTCGAATATTTCGGCGTCATGCTCTCAGATGCAACCCATCATCTCGGGCCACCAATCATGCAGGAAGCGAGCATCTACAATATCGAGAAGTTTTTCGGCTGGGTTTCGACCACGGCAGACTTTTGCGGCGCGATCGGTCAGGTCGCGCCCGCATCCGGATAATTTTCCGAGACATCCGCATCCAGGGAAAAGCGCAATGCCGAACACTGTCATCGTGCCGGAAGGCACAAGCAAACCCATCGCTCCCTATTCGCTAAGCACGCTCGCCGATGGCATCGTGTATGTTTCGGGCATCCTGCCCTTCAACGAGAACAACAACGTCCATGTGGGTGACGCCAATTTACTGGCGTGTCTCGAACGGGCACATTTGAAAGCGGCCGACCGTGTCCAATCATCTCGATGATCACGCCCTGGACGTCTTGTTTCGTGAAGCCCGCACCCATAACGGCTGGACCGACCGGCCTGTGACGGACGGGCAGCTCGAAGATATTTTTGCACTTGCCAGAATGGGGCCGACCTCGGCCAACTGCTCACCGGCGCGTTTCGTGTTCGTGCGTACGGCAGAGGGCAAGGAAAAGCTGCGGCCCGCGCTCTCCTCGGGTAATCTGGACAAGACCATGACCGCGCCGGTCACGGTTATCGCGGCCTATGATACAGCCTTCTACGACAAGCTGCCGGCGCTGTTCCCACATGGTGACGCGCGATCCTGGTTCACCTCGAGCGTGGCACTGGCCGACGAAACGGCCTTCCGCAACGCCAGCCTGCAAGCCGCCTATCTGATCCTCGCGGTGCGTGCCCGTGGCCTCGACGCGGGCCCGATGTCCGGCTTCGACAAGACAAAAGTTGATGAAGCGTTCTTTACCGGCACGACCTGGAAATCAAATTTCCTCATCAACCTCGGCCACGGGGATCGGTCGAAGCTGTTCGACCGCCTGCCACGTCTCTCCTTCGAAGAGGCATGCCTCCTCTCCTGACCTCTTTGCCGGAGCCCGCCGCCATGCAAACCATGACTCCTGTCGAAAACAACGACTTCACACATGCTGAGGACAGCAGGGTCCTGTTTCGCGATGCGATGGCGAGACTCGGCGCTGCCGTCAATATCGTCACAACCGATGGTCCCGGCGGGATCGCGGGCTTCGCGGCGACGGCCGTCTGCAGCGTCAGCGACACGCCCCCCACCCTTCTCGTCTGCATCAACCGCGGCTCTTCAGCCTATCCTGCCGTCAACGCCAATCGCGTGCTTTGCGTCAACGTGCTGAAAAGCGACCATGAAGATATCAGCCGCCTCTTCGGCGGCAAGACACCGATGCCTGAGCGCTTCAAGCTCGGCGAGTGGTCGCCGCTCGAAACCGGCGCGCCGACGCTCGTAAATGCGATCGCATCCTTCGATTGCAAGGTCAGCAGTATCCTCGAAGCTGGAACCCATGACGTCCTGATCTGCAAGGTGACCGCCGTTCGCAAGAGCTCTGACGGTCGCGGGCTCGTCTATTTCGACAGGAAATACGTCCAGGTCTGACGCCGCAGGACGTAGTCGTTTCTGCAATAGTCCGAATGATTTCAAACGGTTATCGATAGTTATATGGTCAGGCATTGACCAACCTGCTGTCGGTCGCCCTGAATGAGCGGAAACGCCCGGGTTTCCGGTCTTTCAGGCGAATTTCGGTGCGGATCGGCGGAACGGTAGCTGCTCAGCGGACCACTCACGAAGGCCCTTGTATTCCGCTACGAGGCGGATCTCCTCATCACCGTTCTACTGAACCGACCCGCTGGATAATTTAGGAAGGTGCGCTTTTCACAGGCGAGAAGTTGATATACAGTGTAAGTCTAGACAGGCTAGACAGTTTGGAGCGAGGCGATGGAATGGCAACTGCAGGACGCGAAAAACCAATTCTCGAAAGTGGTGCAAAAAGCACGACATGAGGGACCGCAGATCGTTACACTTCGGGGCGAGCGTGCCGCTGTGGTTCTGTCTGCCCACGACTACGACGCTCTGCGTGCCGGCCGGCCGACACTGGTCGACGACCTGCTCGGCGGCCCTGCGTGGGACGATGAGCTTGCCGACGCGGTCGAAGTGCGCGCCAAAATGCCAACCCGCGGCGTGGCCTTCTGATGTATCTCGTTGACACCAATATCGTTTCGGAGGCACGGCGCGGCACGCCGCAAGCGGTTGCCTGGCTGCGTTCGATCGACCCGCTTGGTATCCACCTGAGTGTGCTGACCCTCGGTGAAATCATGCGTGGTATTGCGCTGAAGCAGAAGTCGGATCCAAAGACCGCTGCTCACCTCACCGAATGGCATCGAAAGCTGCGCCACGACCATGAAGACCGTATTCTGCCGGTGACAGACAAGGTCGCCGTCGAATGGGGCCGTATCGCCGCAATCCGGCCACGTGGCGACATCGACGGGCTAATCGCTGCAACCGCGATCGTCCACGATCTCATTCTCGTCACACGTAACGTCAGGGATTTTGAAGATGCGGGTGTGGCCTTGATCAATCCATGGGAGGCGACTGCGTGAGTAGATCGGCTCCAGCCCGGCCCGGTTGACTTCAATCGGAAAGAGTAAAGTTGTATTATTTAACTAAATTCAGCCATAGATTAACTGACATGGTTATGGAACATCTGGGCGGTTTGTTGGCTCTTTCTTTTCGAGGTTTCGGGGCTTTGTAAAAAGACGTACCGGTGAAATCATTCGCCGCCGAGGTAAAGAACGTGGGGTCGGTTCAGGCTGAGGGCGGAATGACACCATAGGGCAGGTTCCGGTGTCGCATGAACCCTCGTGGATTTTGATGTCGGAAGGCTTGGTACGGCTGCTGAGCGGACATTGCTGTTGTTCGCGGCATGGAGGAAGTGCCGTCAACGGCGTTTAGAGCGAACAGGCACATGAGAAGAATATGAAGCGCACAGTTTTTTCGCTCATCTTGACCGGGTTAAGTCTGATCGTCACCGAAAAATCGTCCCAAGGGGATGAGGAGGTCCACGATTGGGATGAGTTTCGCAGTGGTAGTATTGCGGTGCCGCCGGTTGGCACTGTTATTTATGAAATTGCTTACTCCAGTGTTGGTTATGACCACTTTGAGGCTAGAGTTTCCGCCTCGTGGGAAGACGGAGAACCGCGGTCCCAAGTCCTCTTCGAGGGCATCCACGACAAGCCTCCTGCGAAAATAAGCGTGATTGGCTCACAGCTTTGCATTTCAGTCAAATATTGCCAAAGATATCAGGATGAGTGCCCGGTCTGGTCAACAATATATTCATACGATCACAAAAATAAGTTGTTCGTTGGCAGTGCCGAGAAGCAGCAGACATGCTACGGCGGGTCGCTGGGGCTGCCGAAGGCACGATGATACTTTCATCGTGATGCTTCGTCGGGCGCGAAGGTCGCCTCTGGGCTGAAAACCGGAGTTCACCCCTTAGTGTCATTTCGCCCCGAGCTGGAACCGCCCTCCTCTATATCTTCGTCACGGAGATAGCCTGCAGCCGTTTCCGCCGCTTGCCTCCACTGCGTCAGTTGGCGTATCAAAAACCGATCCGGCCCCGTCAAACTGGACGAGTTTGACGGGTCCGGATTAGCGGAAATGCACAACTCGGTCGTTTTGGAACGGGAGCCCCCTCAATTGAACAAGACGCTTCTGCTATCTGCTTTCGTCATTTCATCAATCCCATTGTCGGCGTTCTCCGCCGAGTTGACCGTCAGTCAACGCGTGATCACTCAGGAAATGAATGAGACTGTGCTTTCCAAAGGCGTGGCCCAACGCATCGTGGAACTATGCGCAGATTTCACGGTCGATGATCAGAAACTTTCGGCCAAACGAGATGCTGTGATGGGCATAGCAAAAACCATGTTTGCGTCTGGAGAGGCATTTATGGAAGCGGCGGGCATCAATGAGAAAGCCAAAATGGGCGAAGACCTGAGGCGGTTCTTTCTGGATCGAGGAGTGGCGTGGGACTCCCCATCAAGAAAATACTGCGAATTGGCGAATGCTTTGAAGACAGCGCAGTCCCCGGTCGCAAACTACCTGCTGAAACGTTAACAACGTGCGGCGACCAGGGAAATTCCTGTTAGGATAGAAGCTGGCACCTATCGTCTCGTCGTCGACGAAGAGCTCGTTGAAGGTCTTAGTTTTACGGCCTACAGGCGAGTGGCAACCCACCTCGAGATACCTGCAATTTCCGCAAAAACAGTCAAACGTCAGTTCTTGCAGGTGTCCGCTGCGGAGATTGAGGATGTGCTACGAAAAGACGCCGAATTGGGGAGTGCCACCGCAACGAACTAAGGAGGGTTGCCAAGCGTTGCGGCGCCGAAAGACAATCCTCATTACGTCCGATGGGCTTCATCTTCGTCCAGATTGGTCGGTGTCATGTACCAATTCAATATCGCAAGGCCGACTGTTTCCAATCGGCCTGCACCAGTCGGTGAAAGGCTCAGCTTATGACTCTAATCTTTCCAAATCGCAGCCGTAGTTACGACGACACCAGAAACGCCGTCCGCTTTCTGGGTCACGACGGCATAGTTGAGGTGCGATTCTTCATTGAGGCTGCTGCACTTGGGCAATCAAGCTCGTCGAACATCAGTTCTGAGTGTCTGGGCTGAGCATGCAGTTCGGGAGCCTCAAAAGCGCGGATGCCAAAGAAAAAGAACTTTCTGCTGTGGTGGAAGCGTATGAGGCCCGACGAGCACAACCGGACTTGCAGGAACCCATATGAGTAAGGTTCAGGGATCAATCTCTTTTCTGAACGAGCTGGAACGAAGCTGTTTTTCTCCCGGTTCTGACAACCGAGGCAACGCAACAGTGGCTCCATCGATACAATCGACCCGACCTCGCCAAAGCGGCGCTGTATCGCCCACCTGTCCAGCATCCTCACGCGTTTGCAGCGCCAGCATTGCGCGCCGACGAAGTATGATTACGGCAGGTCAGAATGGCACCCCGCTATCTCAGAGAAAAGGGCGCGACAAAGGATCGCGCGTATTGACGATGTCAAGGCCCCATGGATGATCCTCCTGCCAGACACATGGTGGTTCTGCAGTGCAGCAGCTACATTGTCCAAAGGATAGAAAGCGGCGCAGCGCGCAGCTTCTCCCCAAACGGCGTTACACGATCATGGTCATGTAAAACCAGTCCCAGCACAAAACGATCACCCACCGCCTGCTCGAGTTGGCGAAGACCTCTAAAATCATCTGATTTGACCGTGGCAGATGCTTTGACTTCAATCCCGACCACGCGACCACGACGGTCTTCGATCACGATATCGACCTCATCCTGATCTTTTGTTCGATAATGTGAAAACGTCAGACGGCGCTCTGACCAGGAGGCAAGCTTCAACAGTTCAGATACAACGAAACTCTCCAGTAGCGCGCCAAACCGGGTCTTGTCGCGTCGAAGACTATCTAGGCTGTCCTCTCGCAAGCTTGCGAGAAGACCGGTGTCGACAAAATGCAGCTTTGGGGTTTTTATGAGCCGGCTTAATCGATTGTTCGACCAAGGCGGAAGTGTGCGCACCAGGAAAAGGCGCTCCAGTATAGCTACGTATTTGCCTGCGGTGACGCTCGACAATCCCAATGCCGACCCATAGCTGCTATGGTTCACGAGCTGGCCTGCATGCTCACCAAGCACATTCAGCAATTTTGGCAACCGATCGAGTTGGTCGATATTTGCGATATCACGGACGTCTCGATCAAGAATGAGAGCGACATAGTCTTCAAGCCATGCTGCCCGGCGGGCAGCCGTCGGACGACGCAATGCCTCCGGATATCCTCCCTTCAGAACAATCTCCATAAGATCGTCGCCGAACACGACCCTCTCTCCGATCGCGGGTTCGTCGCCATTGAAGATTTTATCGAGTAACTGCCCGGAGGTTGATTGGATTTCGGCTTGAGCAAATGGCAGCAGTGGTACGACCGCCATCCGGCCGGCAAGTGAGTCAGCTATAGCTGGAACCGTCGCTAGATTCGCGGACCCAGTCAAAAGGAACCGGCCAGGCCGTTCATCCCGATCCACACTTTCCTTGATGGCGAGCATCAGCTCAGGTGCGCGCTGTATCTCGTCGATGACAGCCTTGTCGATGCCTCGAATGAACCCTGTTGGATCGGCTCGCGCAGCGCTTAATGTGCCTGCATCATCTAGCGTCAGGTAGGGGTGATCTGCGTCTGAGAATTGCCGCGCAAGCGTTGTTTTACCTGCTTGTCGCGGCCCAGAGATCAAAACAACACGTGTATCTGTCAGAGCCGTATCAACGATTAGCTTCGCTTTACGGTCAACATACAAGCGGGTGACACCATCAGTTTTCATACGGCAATTCATAAACCAATTGCCGTCCAATTTAAAGAGATTTTCCGTCTGATTTAAACAAACCGTTCGTCTAATTCAAACTCAAGACTGAGGTTTCCGATTCATCTTCCGAAATCAGTGACCGAGAGACTTCCCGGCAAGCTACGTCCGCAACTTGAAAATGGAAACAATTTGCGGCGGTATTCGCCTTGAACGGAATCGAACCGCCGGGCTTCGGCTTAATTTAGCTAAGTCTCTGATCACATGCTACTGCCCGCCATAAGCCTCTGTTGAAACCAGTCACGGACGGTTTCGGAGCAGGCGTGGCGGGCTTCAAGAACAACTAGACTCCTAGCGCAGATCGAAGGCTATTATCGGGTGAGGCTTCCTGCAACCAGGTCGGCAATTGCAGGAAGCCAGTGGAGTTTCACTTCGCAATATGCGATCTCTTCCTGATTGCGGGGCTGCTGACCGGCTTATCAGCAGCAATTACGTTCTTTCCGCTGCGCGCTTCACGTGGGCGGCGACCACCGCTGTGCTGGACAATACAGCCTGGAAACAAAAACTGACCGGCTGCGCTATTCAAGCGCACGACACAAGAGGATATGACTATGGCAACACCCCGACGACCGTCCAATCCGAAAGACGCAGCCGAGGCGCTGTTCAAACCGGCAAAGAAGGTCGCAGCGCCGGCCGTTGAACGGCCTACAATCCCCAACACCAAGGAACTCGTATCATTGAAGATCGACAGCGATGTCCTCGCGCATTTTCAGGCGGACGGTCAGGGCTGGCAAGAGCGCATAAACGATACCTTGCGAGCCGCAATGAATGTGTCCAATTAAGCTCTTGATGAAGATCGAACCTTCCTATTTGTCATGAATTGAGAGGCAAGGGATCGGTGCCTTCTCCTAGAATCGCAAGGTATCGTCGATAGCTGAACACCCGGCCACGCTTGCGGCCGGTAACCTCATCAACGATGCCCAATCGCTCTAGATCGACGAGTGCCGCGTTGACCGTTGGTGCGGACAAGCCCGTTACCTGAACAATCTGGTTCGCCGTGTGAAAAGGATTCTGCTGGAAAAGCTCGTGAATGCGAAGGGCCGACCCTGCTCTATCACTCTCCATCGTTATCCGCTCCCGATCTTCCTTGAAAAGATCGACGATCTGAGTAGCAGCCTCAAACGCTTGATTGGCAGTGTCGGCGACGCCCGTCAGGAAAAACTCCAGCCAGGCTTCCCAGTTACCATGTTCGCGAACCTCTTGCAGTAGCCGATAGTATTCTCTCCGATGGGACTTCAGATAGAGGCTGAGGTAGAGCAGCGTCTTGATCTGAACTGATCTGAACCCTTCAAACTGGACCGTTTTTGGTTAGAGTTTTCCGTTCCTTTCCCAGCCAGGAAAATGCACCGGAAAACTCTAACCAAAAACGGTCCAGTTTGAAGGGTTCAAAACCCCGGAAATTCCAGCTCCCGCTGGCCCAAACTCGGGGAGCACTTCAAAAACCGCTGGAGCGAACTCAAAACCGGATAAAACTTGGGGCAAGGTCAGCGAGGCCGCAGGCGCGCTCAGAAAGAAAATACTCGCCATCTTTCCTGGACGCAATCATTGACATGTCGAACATTATTATTCGTCAAGCGAACGAACGATTTGCACTCAACCTGCTGGCATGGCATTTAAGGTTACTGCCTTACCGTTAAAGATGGAACACATAGATGAACGTATGGACTAATGCACCACCTATGCTTCGTCAAATTTCGGTGCGTGCTGCCATGGAGATTCTCCTCCATGAAGGGCCAACCTCGCGTGCGGACCTTGCAAAGAAGACGGGGCTCTCAAAGCAGACCATGTCCGAAGTAATCCGAACGCTCGAGGAATCGGGCTGGGTCAGGGTCAAGGGAATGGTTTCCGGAAAAGTGGGGCGTAGTGCCGTTACGTATGAAGTGGCGCCCGATGCAGGATGTGTGATCGGCATCGATCTCGGCGCTACCACGATCCGGGTTGCTGTCGTTGATATCGCTGGAAAAATATCGCAAGAACTCGAAGCACCCGCCAAGGGTCATGCGGGCAAGGACCTGCTTTTGTACGTCAACAGCCTTGTGGAAGGAAGCCTGAAGAAGGCAAAGATTCCGCGCAACAAGGTGCTGCTCGCTGCCGTTGCGACCCCCGGTGTTGTCGATCCAGAGACAGGAACGTTATCGCTCGCTCCAAACATGTCCGATACCGGCAGCCTGGATATAACGAAGACCTTGCAGGAGATTTTGCGCTGCGACGTCATCATCGAAAATGACGTGAACGCAGCTGTTATCGGCGAAAGCTGGAAGGGCAACAGCATTGGTCTCGGCTCTGTCGCCTTCATCTCCCTTGGAACCGGCATTGGTCTTGGAACACTCGTGAATGGCAAGTTGATGCGCGGCGCCAAGGGTGCGGCTGGCGAAATCTCCTACCTGCCCTTCGGTGCTGATCCCTATCATCCCGAAAGTCTGGAACGCGGTGCGCTCGAATGTGGCATCGGTGCGCGTGGCATTGTTGAACGCTACGGCCCGCATGACGGTTCGCTGACTGCCCGGGACGTTCTCGAGCAGGCGGACAAGGACGATGCGCAAGCGTTGGCGACGGTCAGGGAAACGGCAAGGCTGGCTGCCCTTCTCGTCGTTTCGGTTGACGCCATGCTGGACCCTCAGAAGATCATTCTTGGCGGCAATGTCGGACGCCACCCCTTGATGGTGCGCTTCATCCAGGAGGCGCTACCTGCCTGTACCAAACGGACCATTTCGGTTGAAGCCAGCACACTTGCCTCTCGCGCCACGCTGATCGGGGCGGTCGCAATCGCGCTTAACCAGTTGCACAATGACCTGTTTTCACCTCAGGACTTACCCAGTGAGATGCGCCTGCCGCCACCCGTTGCAGAAGTACTCTAACTGTCCTCTTCCATCACAAAGCCCGCGAATGATCGCCCATCCGCGGGCTTTGCTTTATAAGGCTTGGGAGGACCTTATTCCTTTGTCGCGCCAGCCATTATGCCGCCCATCATCAGGCGCTGCAGCGCTGTGAAGACCGCCAGCACTGGCAATACGGACAGAACCGACATGGAGAGCAGCTTAGGCCAGTCTATACCGAAGCGGCCTATCGAATTGGCGATGGCGAGCTGCAGCGTCCAGTGGTCCTGATCTGTGATGACCAGGAACGGCCAGAGATAATCGTTCCAGCGCCATACCAGATTGAAGGCAAGCAGCGTTCCGATTGCTGGAAGCGACAACGGCACGACAATGCGCCACAAAATCCGCCATTCGGGTGTTTTGTCGATGCGCGCCGCTTCGAGCAGACTGTCGGGTATATTGACAATATACTGGCGCATCAGGAACACGCCCGTCGGCGTCGCGGCCGGCGCAATGATGACGCCTGCCAGGGTTTCAAGCAAACCGAGATCACGCAGAACAAGGAAAACCGGGATCATGATGATCTGCAGCGGAACCATCAGCGACGACATGATTAGAAGGAAGAAGATCGTGTCACCCTTGAAGCGGAACTTGGCCAGGGCATAACCAGCCATCACGCTGATCGTCACCGACAGCAGGGCTGACACGATGGAGACAATGGCCGAGTTTTTGAAAAACACCAGGAACTTGGCGCGAGAAAGTGTGTTGACGAAATTCTCAAGCGTCGGGTTAGCCGGCCACAAAGTCGGCGGCCACTGGAAGATTTCCGCCTGCGGCTTCAGCGCCGAAAGGAACAACCAGACGGGCGGCAGAAGGAAGACGACAAGCACGAGGGCGAGGAACACCAGGCGCGTGGGCGAATAGACATTCGTCATGCTTTCCTCCTTGCGAGGCGCAGTTGAACGATCGCGAGGATCATCAGGACAACGAAAAGAACTGCCGACTGGGCCGCAGCAACACCGGCCTGCATGGGAAGCTGGAAGGCGGTGTCGTAGATCGTCTGGATGAGATAGACGGTCGCCTTGCCCGGACCGCCGCCCGTCAGCGACACGACCAATTCATACACCTTGAAGGCCTCGATCGACGACAGGACCACGACGACCGCCATGGTCGGCCGCAGAAGGGGAAGCGTAATATGGGTAAACTGGCGCCACTTGCTGGTGCCATCGATGGATGCGGCCTCGTAATAATCCGGCGAGATTGCCGTCAGGCCGGACAGGAATATCATCATATTGACGCCGGCCTGCCACCATACCCAGGCAACCACGACGGCAATCTGCGCCATCGTGTCCTGCTCGAGCCACGGAACCGGTGCGATGCTGGCCAGCGACAATACGTAGTTCACCAGACCATTGTTCAGCCCGAACAGCCAGCGCCAGGTAATGCCGATGATTAGCAGGCTGATCATGGACGGAAAGAAGACGATGGTGCGGGCAAAAGCAAAGAGCTTGGTCTGCGGCTGCAAAAGCACCGCAAGCGACAACGACAAAACGACGTTGAGCGGCACCGCTACGACAACGAACAAAACTGTCTTCAGCAACGAGATACGAAAGTCGGCGTTGTCGATCAGGCTGAGGAAGTTATCAAGGCCAACAAATTGCGGCACCGTTTGCGGCACCTGCGGCAGCACCACCACACCTCGCTTGAACAGCGACATATAGAGGCCCTGGGCCAGCGGATAGAGCGTGAAGGTGACAATCAGCGCCATAGTCGGCAGCATGAGGAAATATGGCCAGATTTTACGCTTTGCCTCGTCAATCGGCCTGAATGACGACGACCTTGCGGTCGTCGTCATTGTCTTCGAGGCGATGATCGTACTCACTTCGCGGCCTCGACCGCGGCGTCAGCAGCCTTCTTTATCTGCGCCACGGCTTCGGCGGACGAAATCTGCCCGGCAACTGCCTGGGTAACTGCCGTCTTTATCGGACCCCAGACGGCTTGCATTTCCGGCCAGGCCTGGTCAGTCGCTGCATAGACGGGGCTGGCATCGAGCTCGCCTTGCATGATTTTGACAGCGTCGGTCGCCTTGGCGTTTCCGTAGTCAACCGCGTCAGCTTTCAAATTCGTCGGAATGGCGCCCATCGATTTTGCATATTCCGCCTGTATCTTCGGGCTCGTCATCCACTTGATGAATTCGATCGACTCTTTCAGGTTGGGGCTGGTGTTGAAGGCCACCAGGTAGTCGCCGCCGTAGATAGAGGAGCGGACTGTGCCATAAGGCGTCGGCCCGGCCTGCCAATCAAACTTTGCATTTGCAGCAAGTGCCGGGATCTGCCAACTGCCCGACATATATGCGACTGCCTGATTGCCCAGAAACAGCTCCTTGGGATTATCGGAACTTGCACCGCTCCAAAGCCCCGGAGGCATGGCAGTCTTTGTGATTGCGATGAAATCATCCAGAGACTTCTGCCACTTTGCTTCATCCATAGTCACCTTGACCGGAGACTGTTCAGAGAAGATGTGATTGCCATACTGGAATTCGTGGACGATCCAGCGGCTGGCTGACACGTCCCAGACCAAGGGGTAACGGATACCGGATTTTTCGGCCACTTCCTTGACCTTGGGAATGAATTCTTCCCAGGTCCAGCTCTTGTCCTGGGCAGGAATCTCAACGCCAGCTTTCTTGAAGGCGTCGACATTATAGAAAATCCCGGTTGAGCTCACATTCAATGGAGCCGCAATGACCTTTCCCTCGAAACGGGCGCCGTCAGCCCAGCCCTTAACGAAATCATTGATCCATTCGGGACCGATTTCCTTGTTCAGGTCCGCCAGAAAAGGACGGATGACCGGCTCCATCGAAGAGGTCAGCGAAACATCGGGCATTATGCCAGAAGCCGCAAACTGCTGGAACTTCTGGATCATGCCGCTGTATGGCGTGATCTGGAGATCGAACGTTGTTTCAGGATGCTCGGCCGTATACTTTTTCAGTACGTCGCGGATGACGGCCTCCTGCGCGTCATCTTCCACATACCAAAGAACCTTGAGTTCAGTGGCCGATGCCGCCGCGACCATCAGCAAGGACGCCAATGCTGTCCCGCTTATCAATTTTAACATCTTCATCTGGTTCCCCTTTTTTCCGGCGCAAGGCGCCTGGATGACACGCTGAAGTGTGGGCTCACGACATAATCCCTTGGTGGGTCTCTGTTTGACTTGTATTTGTTCGTGACCAAGACGAATTAAATATGGAGTTTGTTCTCTGTCAAGCGCTCTTTTGGGTGAAACGGAGCGGTAAGACGCTCATGCGCGAAATTATGTTCGGCACCTTGACGAACTATAATAATCCGATCACAGTATCCGGGAGGCAAGCAATGACTTGTCACCGGATTAGAATAAGGGAACGAGAAATGGCAGGCTTAACGCTGGACGGTGTGGTCAAACAATACGGAACCCATCCCATTCTTCACGGCGTTGATCTTGCCGTTAAAGACGGCGAATTCGTGGTTCTGGTTGGCCCGTCGGGCTGCGGAAAATCCACCCTGCTTCGTATCATAGCCGGTCTGGAAACGACGACCAGAGGACAGATCTTCATTGGCGACGACGACGTTACGGGGCTGCAGCCAGGTGAACGCGGCATTGCGATGGTGTTCCAGTCCTATGCCCTCTATCCACATATGACAGTTCGGAAGAACCTGTCCTTTGGCCTGGAAAATCTTCCCCTGAGCAAGCAGGAGATTGACGCCAAGGTGGCGGAGGCTGCGCGCATGCTGGCCATCGAGCCCCTGCTCGACCGTCAGCCCAAACAGCTTTCCGGTGGCCAGCGCCAACGTGTGGCCATTGGCCGTGCGATCGTTCGCGACCCGAAGATCTTCCTTTTTGACGAACCGCTCTCCAACCTCGATGCGGCACTGCGCGTGCAAACTCGCGGCGAAATCAGCCGGCTCCACAAGCGGCTCGGCGCAACAATGATCTATGTCACTCATGACCAGATCGAAGCGATGACCATGGCCGACCGGATCGCGGTGTTGAATGGCGGCAATCTCGAACAGTTTGGCGCTCCGCTTGAGCTGTTCGAATTCCCCGCGAACAAATTTGTCGCCGGCTTCATCGGCTCACCGCAAATGAATTTCTACAACGGCGTCATTTGTGATGTGGAGGCCGAGAGCGTTTCCGTGGTCGTCGATGGTTTCGGCATAGTTCAGGTGCCGGTCGACGGCTCCGCCGCCGTAATCGGCGAAAAGGTTGTGCTGGGCATCCGACCCAATCATTTTCATCTCCCGTCGCAGACATCCGATCTGCGCCAGTTGGTCCGCTTTAATGCCGACTATGCCGAAAGCGTCGGCACGGAGACCTATGTCTACGGCAAAATCAACGGCAACGATACGGCAACAGTCGTCCATCTGCCCGACCACGTGCACGTCGCTGAAAACGACACGATCGAATTGGGCATCGAGCCGGCGCGTTTCCATCTGTTTCACGGTCAAAACAACCTTTCCTTCTCCAGACGCCGTGCCGATGGCAGCATCATTGCCCTACGCAAGAAGTGAACCGCGCTGCCATGCTCGTCTCTTCCGTCCAGAAATTGATCTTTTCCACAACTGATGCTGTGGCTCAGGCAGTCGCAGATCGGATCGCTGAGGTTATTCGCAGCAAGCCTGCTGTCGTTCTCGGTCTGGCCACAGGCGGGACCATGGAGCCCGTCTATGCCAGGCTCGTGGCTGCATTTCAAAAAGGAGAGGTCAGCTTCGCCGGCGTCACGAGTTTCAATCTCGATGAATATGCCGGCCTTTCCGCAAGCCATCCGGGCTCCTATCGGAGCACGATGAACAGGCTGCTATTCGATCATGTCGATATCGACAAGGAGCGGACGTTCCTTCCAGAGGCATCTCCCGGTGCACCAGATAAAGCCGGCGAGCATTACGAGCGTATGATCGCGGAAGCCGGTGGCATCGATTTGCTATTGCTCGGCATCGGCCGCAACGGTCATATCGGCTTCAATGAGCCAGGATCGGTAGAAGACAGCCGTACACGGCTGGTTGAACTGCATCAGGATACGCTTGAGGCAAACGCCCGATTCTTCTCCGACCAGCCGGTGCCAGCCACGGCCATCACCATGGGTATCGGCACGATACTGTCCGCAAAGCAGATCGCCTTGATGGCGACAGGTGCCTCAAAGCAGGATGCGATCCGCCGCGCCACCGGTGGCGGCTTCCAGATCGATTGCCCTGCCTCGGCGCTGCAAAAGCATGGTGATGTCCGCTGGTTTCTGGATACCGCCGCCGCTGGCCTGCCGATGGCGGCCTGACCTTTCCAGATTTGAGCATTGCCTCCCTGAAAACCAGAAAGGCCGGCTTGTCGCCGGCCTTTCTGGTTTATCGTACTTTGCCTTCAGCGATCACCGCCTCGATCCTCGGCTTGAATTCGAGGATCGCCGCCGCAGACATACCGGTCCAGCCCTGAAGCAGGGAGCCGCGCCCGAAGGGTGGCGCAAAATATTCGACCGAACCGATCCAGCCATTTTCCAGGCTCGTCTGCCACCAGCGCAGCATGGGGTACTCCCAGCCATCCAGCCCGAACTTCAGCCTTTGTTCGGCATAGAGACCGGACAGATATGGCCAATCGGACCCGTTGTGATAGCGATAGGCAAAGGCGGACTTGGCGCGTGTATCGGCAGGCCGCTTGAACGGCGGCCAGGCACACATCACACCCCAATCGCCATAGGGCTGCCTGGCATTGTTGCGTGTCTCGAGCAGTTGTGAAGCATGCTCAAGCACGATCTTTGCCCGTTCCGCCGAGACCGCGTCAAAGCGCAGAAGCGTGAGGCTGTCCAGGGCCAGGTGATCCTCGACAAAATCGGCCTTGGTGCCATAGTCAGCATACCAGCCGGACGCAGTCAGCAGGGCATCATCAAGCGAGGCCCGTGCCTTGATCGCCGTTTGCCGTGCTTGATCGGCAAGCTTGCTGTCGAGTGATCCTCCGAATTTTTCGATGACGTCGAGCGCCCCGATCCAGAGACCGAGATCATAGGCAACGTACCCGTGCCGATAGACGTTATCAGCCCAGTCACGGTCGTGACGTGGTTTCTGCGGCAGTCCGTTTCCAACCTTGTCGAAGGCAAGATAGCGATGAAAAATCGCTTCGACCTTCTTCCAGTGTCTGGCCAGCACTGCATCGTCGCCCGTCGTCCGGATATAGTCGCCGATGGTAAGAATGAAGAACAAGGGGCTGTCGAAATGATCGCTCCACCAGTCTGTCGGGCGCAGATGCTCCATCTTGTAGTCCGCAGCTGTGACCCGGAATTTTTCCCATTCCAGTCCCTGCTCAGGCCCGGTCAGGATGACGCCGCTTGGCGCCTCGCCATCGGGCTGGATGCCCGTTGCCAACAAGTCGATCTGGTCACGAACCGCATCCGTATCGAGGAATAGCAACGCTTGCAGTGTCCAGTATCCGTCGCGATAATAGGTGCGGGTCGGAGCGCTGTAGGCCTGTCCGGCCGCAAGCCCCAGAAACGTGCCGTCCTCTGCACGGCGAATACTTGACAAGGAAGCATGCGCACTTTGGACCGCCATGCTCCTCAACAAAGCAGGTGCTGACGGCAGAAGGTCGCAACGCGCAACATAGGCGTTAGCTTCGGCGATGATGGCATCGGCCGAAAGTGCCAGACCCCGTTCGGCTTCCGAAAGGCTTGCGCCGACTGCGATCACGATGACACCGTTTCCACGGTCCTCGACGATGGTGACGCCCCAGGTCGTTGTCGCAATACGACGAGCGCCTTTACGGATAATTTTCTGCGGCTTCGTCAACGTTCCCCACCATGCACAACGGCGCGCAGGACGCACCGCCTTGATGGTGGCGCCCGTGAGGACGAGCACGGGCGCAGATTGCGCGACATGCAGACTGTGTCCATTCGCCGTCAACCTGTTGGGTGCATAAACGAACGGTCCGGTCCAGGGCTCCAGGAAAACATTTGCCATCTTGCCGCAACCCCAGAGCGACAGTTCAAGGCGACCGTCGGGAAAGATGTCTCCCTGCAGCCGCGGCGCCATGAAAGCCAGTTGCAGCGGTCGCGTGCTTTCAACGAAGCCGTCAGGTCGGGCGTTCGCCATCGGCATTTTCTGCATTTTGCTCTCCTTTGACACAGCCTCAGCCATATGTTCGTCCGTGCGCGTTGACTGCCGACGTCAGCCAAGCGCGGCGGCGCGATGTTCAGTTTTCCGGATGGGATGCCTTGCGGCAAGCACGACAGCTCCCATCAAGCCGGCTCTTGCGCCGAAGTGGCTCGGTTCAAGGCGGCAGGAGAATGGCAACAGCGGCCTCAAATGCGTTTTGAGAAGCTCCAGGAATTCGATCTGGCTACCAATGCCACCGCCGATAACGGTGACGGCTGGATCAAACAACGCGTGAACGGCAGCGATGCCAACCGATGCAGACCGGGCGATTTCATCGAGCGCCGAAAGTGCCTGGTGGTCTCCACTGCGCGCCGATGCGAACAGGTCCGCAACCGTACCTTCGTTGCTGACAAACCGGTCCCTTATGCCACGGCTGCCTACGGCATCTTCATAGAGGCCATTTTCGGAAAGCGGAGCGGTCCCGTGGGGCATCGCTCCGACAGGGAGGTAGCCGATTTCCCCTGCCCGACCGAACTCACCCCGCCACAGATCACCATTGACGACCAGCCCCATGCCTACCCCGGTTCCGAACGAGATGAATGCCAGCGAACTTTTACCTTGCCCGACGCCTGCCCATGCTTCGCCATATGCGGCAAGATTGACATCATTCTCGACGTAGATTGGGCATGCAATCCGCGACGCCATCAGATCGCTCAGCGAGCGATCTGATGGAAGGGCCAAATTGGGTGACAGGGATGCCAGACCGGTTGTCGGCTCGACTGCGCTCGGGATGCCGATGACGACACAGTCCACCTCATCTACCTGACCACCGACATCAAAGATCAAATTGTGGATCATCAGGGCCATTTGGTCCAGCACCGGCGCGCCTTCACCGTGCAATGTCTGCTCCTCGCGCACCGCCAGAATGCGGCCGCTGGAATTTGCAATGCCGGCAAGGATTTTGGTGCCGCCCAGATCAACACCGATCACATATCCCGTATCCCTCACCTCAACGGAACCATTGCTAATCGTCGATGCGGACACTCCGTCAGGACAGGGCCTTGCCGAACTACACATAAATACTTTTCCTAATTTGTTCGGTATGTTGACGAATTTATTATGGTGCACGCCTCTTCTTGTCAAGCTGCCGCCATGTCAATTTCCAGTAGACGCTGCCGCTCTTGCGCCAGCGCAATTTTCCGTTCGCGGTACCAGATGAACAGACCGGAACCGATCAGCACCAGCGTGCCCAGCAAGGTCCAGATGGTCGGCACATCGCCGAATATGACAAAGCCCAGAACAAGAACCGCGAGAAACTGAAAATATTGCAATGGCGCGAGAAAGGATGCCTGCGCGTAACGATGGGCTTTTATGTAAAAGTAATGGCTGAGGGCACCGAAAAGTCCCGTTGCGATCAGCGGAACCCAATCAGTGGAACTTGTGGGCCAAACCCAGATAAAAGGCATAGCCGGCGTCAGGATAATTGAAGGAAAGGCAGCCATGATCAGTAGCATGCTGCCGGCGGATTCCGTTGCCGCAAGACGACGCGTCATAATGCTGTAACTGGCGCCGATCAGGACGGACAGGATGATGAGACAGAAAGCGGGGTTGAATTCGCCAACGCCCGGTCGCGTGATGATCAGCACGCCAACGAAACCGATAAAGATGGCTGTCCAGCGATAGCGCCTGACTGTCTCCCCCAGAAAGAAAACCGAAAGCAGAGTAACAAAAATCGGACCCATGAACTGGATCGACAGGGTCTGAGCAATCTGAAGATAGCTCAGCGCCAGAAAGTTCAGTCCGGTGCACACGATTTGAACGGCAGCACGCGCGGCCTGCAGTTTCGGCGCAGTGGTCCGCCAGGCCGAAGGCGCGCTCCAGGGATTGAGCAAGATAGCCACAAGAACGAAGTGAATGGTAAAACGGAACCAGACAACTTCGATCGCCGGGACATTCGCGCCGCTCAGCTTGGCGCTGCTGTCGAGGCAAGCAAATAATGTCACAGCAATCAACATCATGCCCGCGGCTTTGGCTTTGTGATCCGTGGACGGCAACAAACTGTTTTGTGTCGTTTTCCGCGGCATGCCGATACTCATCTTTAAAACCTTCAACAAAATGCCTGCGCTCATTACCGTTCGTCAACATGACGAACTAATATAAGGACTAACCGTGGTTTACAATGATAAAATAAAGACCAGCTTACCGAAATATCTCGACATTCCAAAAACTCCAGAACGCAAATGCCCGGCGGCATGGGCAATCCGCCAGGCAAAGGTCGAGCATGCGGAAACGGAATTCGGGCTGAAATATTTGGCGCCGTTCATGGCTTACGTTTACCAGGCGGAAGTGCTTAATACCAAACATCGCAGAACCTGCGCCTGAGCAAATCTTGCGACTTACAATAATTCTCAAGCGGTTCATCCGTCGTTTTAAAGCTGCCGAGGCCGCAACTGCTGCACAAAACGCGTTTAATGCCTTCGATGTCTAAGCTCTTCTATTCGTCAACGATCATCCCGAATGTCGCTGGGGATGTTGCCCAAACCACCAGGTTGCTTTAACGACAATGTCTTCTTCCGCGCCGATCTTATTTCGTTGGCTGAGACCGCACGGTGAGTTTGTTTCCGTCCGGATCGCGAAGATAGGCGACGAACGCTCCGTTCGGACGCTCCGCAGGCGGGCTCTCGATCGCCGTGCCACCATGCATGACACCAGCCTCGTGCCACGCCAGCACACGATCGGGGCTCACAGCGGCTATACCAATAGTCCCCCCGTTGGCTGCGGTCGCGGGCTTGCCGTCGATCGGCTTCGTGATCATCAGGCGACCACCCTCGTGGGCATAGATCAGCCTTCCTCTCGCATCCATCTCTCCGGGCTTGCCTCCCAATGCTGCGAACGTGGCGTCGTAGAAGCCTCTCGCCCGCTCCAAATCGTTGCTTCCAATCATGACGTGCGTGAACATGCTTCATCTCCAGTAAAATATCGATGGTCGCCAAACGCCCGATCAAATAGAAACCTGTTTTCCAGGGCTCTCGCTCAGCGGGCGTCTCGACCGGTACAACAATAGAAGAGCTTTCAAGTTCTTGATGAGATTCGAACCCGCGCATCTGGTCAAGTAAGCGTTACGTCACACTTTGTAGAGCGTTTCCTCGAATTCACGGCGGACTAAACAAGGTGCATACGCCCGGTGGATAAGATTGTGTGACGCCCCGCGAGCGTCACCACGACTTATAACAACGCTACTTCAATCGGCTCAACAGTTCCTGAGCCACCGCAGGAGCGGACGCGGGATTTTGACCCGTGATCAGCTCGCGATCTGTCACGACATGCGCCGAGAAAGCTGCTTCGGCTTGGCTGAACTGGCCGCCTGCTTGCGTGAGCGCATCCTGCGGATAGAATTTCATCTCGCCGCCACCCAGCAGTCCCTTGGCCATTTCCTCTTCCTGGTTGCTGAACACCGTGAGCTTGTAGCCGGCATAGATCCAGTTCGTTTCCGCCTTTGCCGCTCCCGCCGCCTCGAACTTCGTCACGAAACCCCTTGCGTCCGCCAGCGTGGAAAGCAGCGCGATGGGACCATGGCAGGCGAGCGCGGTTGTCTTGCCGTTTGCATGGAAATAGCTGAGCAGCTTGCCGAGTTCGGTACTCACCAGAAGATCCTGCATGGGTGCATGACCGCCGGGCACATAGACCGCGTCGAAATGGGCGTAACCGATCTGCTCGACCCGCGCGAGGCTGATGACCGGCGACTTGTCGCTCGACATCAGGCCCAGTTCCGACAGTTGCGCTTCGCTGGCTTTCATCGCCGCTTCATCACCGCCGAAATACATCTTGTCGATGGAGGTCACGTCAACGGAAGGCGCGGTGCCCTTCGGCGTCGCAAAGGTGATCTCATGGCCGGCGTCGAGCAGTGCCCTCACCGGCTGCATTAGTTCATTGAGGTAGAAGCCGGTTTTGAACACCTTCCCGTCCTTCAGATCAAGGCGGTCGGAATCGGACAGGACGATCAGGACGTTTCCAGCATAGGCGCTCAGGGTGCTGGCACCGAGTGCAAGAGTGATGGCAAGGCTGCGTAAGAGCTTCATGGGCTTATCTCCTAATATGAGAAAATCTGATTGGGAATGAAAAGGTGGATGCTTCTCAGCCAGCGACCTTGGTCAGCCGGTGCAGGGAAAAATCAGCGAAGTACTCGCCCATGCCGCTTGCCTGGAACCGCTGCATGGCGGCACCCTCCATATGGGCGCGCCACTGGGCCTCGCTTGCCCAGGTTTCGACGAAGATGCGCACGTGTCCATCATCGAGCGACTGGTGCAGTTCGTAGCGAAGGCAGCCATCTTCCGCCAATGTCTCCGCGACCAGCTTATCCTGTGCGACGCCAAGGGCCGCTTCGTTGCCGGGCCTTGCCGTAGTGATGGCGATGATGGTGAGAGGTGCGTTTGACATAGCCGATATCCTTCAGGCAATGGTGTTGACGAGGCCGCCTTCGGCACGAAGGGCCGCGCCGTTGGTGGCCGATGAGCGTGGGCTGGCAAGATAGGCGACGAGGTTTGCCACCTCTTCCGCTTCCACCATGCGCTGGAGGATCGAAGCCGAGCGGGCGGTGGCGAAGAATTCGGTCTCAATCTCTTTGATCGGTGCGGACGGGTCGCTTGCCTGGCTGCGCAGAAAGGCTTCGATGCCTTCCGAGCGGGTCGGTCCCGGAAGTACGGAATTGACTGTCACATTGGTGCCGCGGGTCAGTTGCGCCAATCCGCGCGAGATCGACAGTTGTGCCGTCTTGGTCGTTGCGTAGTGGATCATGTCTTCAGGGATGGCGAGGCCAGACTCACTGGAAATGAAGATGATCCGGCCCCAGTTGCGCTCCAACATGCCGGGAAGATAGGTGCGCGACAGACGCACGCCGCTCATGACGTTGACGTCGAACAGATGGCTCCAGGCGGCGTCGGTGATGTCTCCAAAGGCCCTGCTCTCATAGATGCCGAGATTGTTGACGAGGATATCGATCGATGGTTCGGCCCTGGCGATTAGTGCTGCACCCTCGCCGCTTGCGGCGTCTGCAAGGATGCCTGTGATCTCGGATCCGCCGGAGGCCTTGACTGCGGCGATTGCGGTGTCGAGCTTGGCGCGATCGCGTCCGGTGATGACGACGCGGGCACCCTCTGCGGCGAGAGATCGGGCGATTTCGAGGCCGATGCCGGCGGTGGCGCCGGTCACGAGGGCGGTCTTTCCGTTCAGTTGCAGGTCCATGTCGCGTCTCCAGATTGTTACTGGAGACAATTTATGATTTGAAAGCCAGAGGTACTACCGCCTGCAGAAGACATGCACCTGTGAATGAGGATCGTCAATGCCACGCATTCTGATGGAACGTTCCGGCGAAATGGAAGTGTTTGCCCGCGTAGTTCAGGATGGTAGTCTCTCTGCCGCCGCCCGCAATCTCGACATCACGCCATCAGCAGTCAGCAAGTTGATCGCCCGCCTGGAAGCAAGGCTTGGCACACGCCTGCTGGTGCGAACGACCCGCGCACTGACGCTGACAGAAGAAGGCGAAGCCTATCATCATGCCGCGCTTCGGATTCTGCAGGAACTGAACGATGCGGATCAGGAGGCAGCGGGTGGTGCGGTCCGCGGGCGGCTGCGCGTCAATACAACGATACCCTTCGGCACGATGTTCGTCGCACCGGCCATCCGGGAGTTCATCGCGCGCAATCCCGATCTGATCGTCGATCTTTCCTTTACCGACGGGATTGTCGATCTGGTGGCGGAAAAGACCGATGTCGCCATCCGCATGGGCAACCTGCCGGATAGCGGGCTGATCGCCCGCAAGCTCGGACAGAGCCGGCGCGTGGTCTGTGCTTCACCCGACTATCTGGCGCGCCGGGGTTTTCCGGGAAACCCGTCAGATCTCGAGCATCACGACTGCCTGACGTTCAATTTCCGGCGCGCAAGGCCGTCCTGGCCGTTTCGCACCGATGACCGGGACATCGCGCAACCGGTCAAAGGCAGCATCGTCGTCAATAACGGCGAGACAATGAAGCAAATGGTGCTGGCGGGTGCTGGCATTGCCCGCGTGGGTCTGTTTCATGTGGCCAACGAGATTGCAGCAGGGCGGTTGATACCCCTCCTCGAAGACTACAATCCAGGTGACCTCGAACTGGTTCATGCCATCTATGTCGGCGGCGGTCCCCTGCCCCATCGTGTCCGCGCCTTCATAGAACATATGATCGTGACACTCGGCGATTCACCGCTGTTGAAAGGGACGTTCTGACCTGAACAGCGAGAAAGCGAATTCCAGAAGCTTCTCTTTTTCTCATCCTATCAGTCTCTATACTCTGACACCTGCCGGTCGACCTCTGACAAAACCGGCAGCAGGTTACGGCCGGTGCTCATCGCCTTTGGCTGAACCTCGACAACACATTCGAGACTGTAGAAATCGTCCCAGGCTTCCGCAAACTGGAGCAGCATGGAAGCTTGCAGGCATTGGCCTTCTGGCGGTCAGTTCGTAGCCGTTTCACTGATTACTGCTCGCAGCGCCCTTATCTGCATGTCGAGGCCGAATGCGAAGCGCTGCTCGGCATTAGCAGCCGTAGTTTCCCGCATTGCGATCACAGCAAGCGGGAACGCACCCGGGATGTGCGGCTGCTGCTCCCAGCTGACGTTCGCCTTATCCGCGCCTAACGCCTGCTCCTCAATGACGAAGCCGATCACGAAATAGACCACCGTGAACGCACCCCAACTTGCGACCCGGTCGTCAGCGCCGGCTTGCTTGAGAGAGCCGATCAGAAGGGAGCCGACGCGCAGCACATTATCGGACAAGGCATAGGTGCCCGCAAAGACGCGCGCAGCATCACGGCGCGACAGCAATGCGTTACGCACTTCGGAAGCCACACGCCCGATCCTTGCATCCCATGCCTCGCCTTCTGGATTGTCTGCTGCGACCCCGTCCATCAGCGCATCCGCCATCCCTTCGAGCAAGGCGTCCTTGTTGGCGAAATGCCAGTAGAGCGAGGGCGCCTGAATGGCGAGGGCGTTCGCCAGCTTGCGCATCGTCAGCCCCTCTATGCCGACCTCATCCAGCAGTTTCAATGCCGTCGCGATGACCTCTGTTTTCACAATGCGCATTTTTATCTCCACTTTTATGATTGACTATCTAACATTGTTAGATCTAACTAACAACGTTAGATTGGAGTACCCTTATGAAACTGAACTACGATGTTGTTATTGTCGGCGCCGGGCCGGTGGGACTGTGGCTGGCATGCGAACTAAAACTTGCCGGCGTGAATGTAGCCGTTGTCGAGCGGCGAACTGAGCGGACGGCACAGTCGCGAGCGCTCACCATCCATGGACGTTCGCTGGAAGTGTTTGCCTTGCGCGGCCTTGCCGACCGCTTCCTCAGCACTGGCAAGCCGATCCCGACCGGCCACTATGGGGTCCTCGATACGCGGCTGGATTTCTCACCGTTCGACACCCGCTTCCCTTACGCCCTGTTCATTCCACAGGCCGTGACCGAGGAGCGTCTGGAGGAGCGCGCGACTGAACTTGGCGTCGTCATAGTGCGGGGCGTTGCAGCAACCGGAATTCTGGAGGACGGGAACCGGGTGCACATCTCTACCGACAGCGGAGAGTATTCCGCCTCCTATGTGGTGGGAGCGGATGGTGCCCGCAGCATCGTCCGTGAACAGGCGGGCATCTCATATGAGGGAGCAAAAGCCCGCAATTCACTCATGCTTGCAGACGTGGTTCTTGCCTTGCCACCGGCAAAACCCGTCGTATCGGCCACCAATGAGCATGGCTCGGTGATGATCGCGCCTCTCGGTGACGGCAAACACCACCGCATCGTGCTCGTGGATCCCCGGCGGACCCATGTGCCACGAACCGAACCGGTCACTCTGGACGAAGTAGCGGGACCGACCGCGCGCATTATCGGCGAGGACTATCAGCCTCGCGACCCGATCTGGCTTTCGCGTTTCGCCGATGAGACGCGTCTTGCCGGAACCTATCGCAAGGGCCGCATCCTGCTCGCCGGCGATGCAGCCCATATCCACGCCCCCATGGGCGGACAGGGCATGAACGTCGGATTGCAGGACGCTTTGAATCTCGGCTGGAAACTGGCCGCGGTCGTGAAGGGCGAAGCGCCCGACAAACTGCTGGACACCTATGATGAGGAACGTCGTCCAATAGGAAAAATCCTCTACACCAACACCCTAGCACAGGTTGGGCTCGTCACCCGGTTTGATCCGGCGACCCTTGCCTTGCGCGAGACCCTGAACGAGCTCCTGAAAATGCCTTTGGTCAATCATCGTCTCGCCGGGGAGCTTTCCAGCTTTGACGTCGCCTATGGCACCGATGCAAAGGCAGCCGTTCCTGCCGGACGACTGGCGGCAGGGGTCCGCGTTCCAGATATAGAACTGGTCGGCAAGGACGGCGTATTCATGTCGCTTTATAGCCAGATGGGCGAAGGTCGTTGGCTTCACCTTTCCTTCAAACCAGGTGCATCGGTTTCCGGGCCGGACTGGTTGCAATCCAGCCTCGTCAAATCCGTAGCGGCAGTTCCATCCGGCCATACGGCCCTTCGCGGCGTTCGGGCGCTGTTGGTCAGGCCTGACGGTTATGTCGCCGCGGTCGATCAGGAGTAAGGGAGGGTATCGATGGAAACTCTAAATCCCTCGTCCCTGACCGATGCCTTCTCGCACCTGATCGCACAAATCGCCATAACTCCGCCCGGCGCGCGTCTTGCCGCCGTCTCGGGTCAGGTCGCGATCGACAGGTCAGGTCAACTCATTGGTGGAAATGATCACGTCGCCCAGGCAAGGCAATGCTTCGGGAATGTCTTCAACGCCCTCGCGGCCATGAAGGCGGATCCTAATGACATCCTGCAGATGAAGATCTACGTGGTCCGGCACACTCCGGATCACGTTCCGGCGATCTTTCTTGCGGGCGCCGACATATTCGGCGAAAAATGGCCGGTATGCGCAAGTATCTGGATCGGCGTCGAAGCACTCGCGATGCCCGAATGGCTTGTCGAGATAGAGGTTCTGGTAGCCCTGCCTTAGCGCGCGCACTCACAGCAATATGAGACGCACGTCGTCGGGGGAACCGAGGGCCGGCGTCTCATCCCACGAATACAGCCAGTTAAATTCGGATGACCACTACGCCTTGAAAGGAGCTGAACCAAACGACCCTGTTATTCGCGAGTTCCCTCAGAGTGGGATCCGTAAGCTCATCAAGAACTTGGCTTGGGGAGTTGTCACGTTATCGAGCGGTGATCGAACTACGCCTGCGGCATATGTTTGAAACGGTGGTGGAGCGCTGCCTTGCGCAAGGGTTGGTCGGTGCAGAAGGATTTGCCGTCGATGCCAGTCTGATTGCGGCGGATGCCAACAAGCAGCGCTCGGTGCCGGGAGCAAAATGGGAAGCAAAAGAGGAAGCTGGCCGTTGAGTGCAGGAATATCTGGTCGTTCTTGATGATGCGGCTTTCGGGGCTGCATCGCCAGTGACGCCGAAGTTTATCTCTCCGTCCGATCCGGCTGCTCAATGGACTGGTGCCCACAAAGGCCATGCCTTCTTCGCCTACGCGACCAACTACCTGATCGACACACAGAGCACGGCGTTATTCTGGACGTGGAAGCGACACGCGCAATCCGCCAGGCGGAGGTCAGAGCATCTCGCACGATGCTCGACCGAACGGAGAATCGCTTCGGTTTACGACCTGGTTATCTCGCTGCTGACAGTGCCTACGGTTCTGCTGACAACCTCGCATGGCTGGTCAAGGAGAAGAAGATAGCACCGCACATTCCGGTCTTCGACAAGTCCAACAGGACGGATGGCACTTTCTCTCGTTCGGACTTCTCATGGGACGCCGAAAATGATCGCTACATCTGTCCGGCGGGCAAGGAGCTAAAACAATTCCACCGAACCTATGCGACGCCGAGATCAGGGATCACGGCTGAAGGAACGCGGCTCTCCCGTGCCAGCAAGAGGGATTGTAATCGCTGCGAACTAAAACCTCGCTGCTGCCCGAACATGCCGATGCGCAAGGTGCCTCGTGATCTGAATGAGGATGCCCGTGATGTCGCCCGCGCGATTGCCACGACGCCGGAATACGTGCAGTCGCGCCATCGCCGGAAGAAGGTCGAGATGCTCTTCGCACACCTCAAGCCCATCCTGCGGATGGCGCGATTAAGACTGAGAGGGCCGTGTGGTGCGCGAGACGAATTCCTCCTTGCCGCAACCGCCCAAAACCTGAGGAGATTAGCCAAACTGAGGCCGACGCGTAGCATCAATGCCGCTTAATAACGGCGTTGATCGATATCCTGCGCTAGAGCGCGGGGGCATATGCTACGTCTATCTCGTTCCGAGAGCAGATTTGAGCGGCTCGGCAGCAAGTCCAGCGAGTTTTTCAACGATATCGGCCGAAAGCGGTCCTCGAGGCTTGACTGTCAGGATAACGGGCCGAGCTGCGTAACGCCGTGTACCAGGACGAGCGCCAGTGGATCCTCAACGAGCTTGCAGCGGCAGAAGTACAGCTTGCGGAGGAAGAGGGCCGCATACGATGCGATGGTTTCCTCAGAGCCGCCCCTATAGGGCGGCTTCCGCTTTGCGTGAACAGGAGTCTTCGCGGCCATCGAGGAAGATACGTGACACTCTTGCAGAGGGGCCTACCAGACGGTAAGCTCACCTCCCTATGAAAACCTTTGTTCTCAACATCGCAACGGCCTTCTTCGACGCCTAAAGGCTCTCCCCTTGCCGAAGGGGTTCGAAGCAGGTGCATCACACCTGGGTACGTTGAGCCAGCCTCGCCTTGGCGAGCTTGTAATGCTGGCTGCGATTCTGAGAGCCTTCCATGAAATTCGCGTATTCTCGCGCCGATCTTCCATGCGAAGATTTGGCGAGCGGTAAAGTTCTGTTCAGCCGACCCGGACTCACTGCCTTTCCCGTCCGCCTCGCCAGTGAATTGTTCCTGCGGGCGACATCCCTTCTAGCAAGCGGGGGCCGACCGCCGCCCTATCATATCTATGATCCAACTTGCGGAGGCGGCTATCTCGCAAGCGTGTTGGGCTTTTTGCATGGCGACCAGCTGCGAAATGTCAGCATGTCCGACATTTCGGCCAATGCCGTTTCGGTCGCGGTCAAAAACGCAGCTCTTCTCACGCCAGAAGGGCTCTCTCGGCGTCTCAATGAGCTGAGCAACCTTGTTGCTCAGCACGACCGCCAAAGCCATCGTGCCGCCCTTCAAGGTGGGAACAAGCTTTTCGCCCTGTGCCGACATTTATCTACAAATGTGTTTCAGGCCGATGCGACACGTGCCGATCTGGTTGCTTCAAAGCTCGCTGCTCAACCACCTATTGATCTCGTCATTGCAGATGTGCCTTACGGCAAGCGAGATCAATGGCGCACGGGATCACACGAACCTGCCCTGCTGACCTCACTAGCCAGCATCAACGTTCCAGTCGTGGTTCTGGCAACTGCCAAAGGAATAAAATTCGACCATCCCGGCTTCGATCGAGCCGGCAAGTATCGTCATGGCCATCGCACTCTATGGCTATTCAGAAAAAGCAACCTCACAGCCGGCGCTGCTAAATCCTGAAGGCGATTTCTATGCCACTCGTTATTCTCACCGGAGCATCAGGGGCCGGCAAGACCACAATTGCGGAAGCGATCGAACACCGGCACGGCCAAGAGTTCGACGTTTTCTACAAGGACCGTATCGGTGTTCCGTCTGTGCAAGAGATGATCGATAAATTCGGCTCTGTCGAGGGGTGGCAGAGAGCTGCCACTTTCGAGTGGATGGCTCGATTATCTCTGCTCCTGGCACAAGGCCGGAGCGTTCTTTTCGAAGGCCAGTCACGATTTTCGTTTCTGACTGAGGCCGTCGAACACGCGGGTATTACTTCCTATACCACGATCCTCATCGATTGTGACGACGAAACGAGGGCCAGACGGCTCACGGTCGATCGAGGCCAACCTGATCTTGCCAACACGGACATGATGAACTGGGCCAGCTTCCTTAGAAATGAGGCGTTGGCATATGGGTGTGAAATTGTCGACACCTCAGCGTTGACCCTGGAACAAGCGATTGACCGCGTCCTTTGGTATTTGAGGTTCAAGGATGTTTAACCTCGAAATATGCGTGGCAAGCGCATAGCCCGGCAATCTTCAGAATTGGGTCGTCTAATATCTCGCGTCTAGCAATTGGTCCAATCTGGGTGCCAGAAGCGGCACTTGATCCTTGACTGTCAGGATAACGCGCCGAGCTGCGTAACTCTGTGTATCAGGACGAGCGGCAATGGATCCTCAAGGAGCTTTCTGATTCCGAGCGCCAACTGGCCGAGGAAGAAGCGGCATACGATGCGATGGTTCTCGCGGAGCCGCCCGAATAGGCGGCTTCCGCTCTACAGGTCATTGCCGCTATCGCAGAATAACGTATTCTGCGACGTCGCAAAGTCGGGAAAACAAGTTTCGCTTTAATCGGGACTTTTGCGAAATTGGTAGCGCTACTCAGCGGGACGAGTGACATGATTGCTTTCCCGATCGCCTGTCCGACGCCACCATTCTTCAAGATTTTTCTTTTTGGAGAACATCTCTCGCCCTTCGGGCACCATCAGGAAATATTCGAGCATCGGTGCAATATAGATATCGGCCAGCGAGAAACGATCACCGCCGAGCCAAACACTATCTCCCAAGAAATTCGAGGGAGTTGTCACGTTATCGAGCGGTGATCAACTCAAGAACGGAAGCGCCAAGCTGGGTCTTCGAGGTCCAAGACCCGACGACTTAGCCGACTCGCTGATATTCAGCGGAAACCGCCATCTCTCCAGTCCTTATCGGTCAGTTGGTGTCGCACGCGAAACGCGCTCGTCGGGCGCAAATAACATCGCAATGCCGATCAGGACCAGGCTGACGATGCCGGCACTCCAGAAAGCAACATGGAAGCCAAGCAATTTCTCGGTCGTCCCAACCGGGGCCGATCCTGCCGGCCGAACTAGCGTCTGGGCCAGTGCACCCAGCCCGGCGATGCCGATCGCGCCGCCGAGCTGGCGGGCACTATTGTGCAGACCGGACGCCAGCCCGGCATCGGCGTTCGCTACGCTGGTCATCAGAACCCGGGTGAAGCTTACCATGGCAAACCCGATCCCCGCGCCGATCAGCAGTGTCGCGGGCGGGATATCCAGGCCATAGATCGGGAAAGCCGGCATTCGGGCAAGCCAGAGCAAACCGCAGCCAGTCAGGGCGAACCCCAATGCGGCCCCGGAAGTCTGTCACTTGTCCGCAGCAGCAAGCGAGCAGACAACGGCGAAAGACCGAGCATGAGGGCTAGCGGCAACATTGCGCCGCCGCTTTCCATCGGCGCGTAGCCCAAGATCTGCTGAAGCATGATCGGAATGAAGAACATCGACGCTGATAGCAAAGCGCCGAGAAACGCGATCAGGATGCTTCCCCAACCGCCGGAATATGGCGCCCAAGCTGCGCGCGCTCATCGACCACGTTCGTGCATACAAACCGACGTCTTCCTAGCTGTCAATAGCCAGAGCACACTGGGTTTTGTGCGTGGGGTTGGACGCGGTTAGTGCCAGCTATTCGCCGATTCGCCAGCCCGAACCAAGCTAAGGTAGCGCAAATCGGTGACAATGGACACCCGGCTTCTGAAGGTCGGAGCGGCAAAACCCGCGGAGAAATCGACGTTCGTGGTTATGGAAGAAGAGGCTGGAGGGAGCCTCTTCTCGGATGCGCCTGTTTCGCCGGATGAGAGCCGGCTGTCAGACCCTTAAACGTAGTTGATAGGCAGCCAATCGTAATTCGTGCTGTCTTTGCGGACATGGCCAATGCCAGGAAAGGCGATGTGCGCGCCTGCCACCAGATGTTCGCCTTCCCGTGACCCGGCGTATATCCTCCATATAGGATGGAACCAAGACCAGGAATGGGCGCTGCGTTATCCGCAAAGGTTTCGAATTTTCCGGCCTCAATATATGGCGTCACGCACTGATCCGCTTCGCCAAAATGCTGCTTGACAATGCCGGTTGCCGCCTTGGCGTTTGCCGCACTCAGCCAGAATTTCGCCTCGCGTTCATTGACCCATAATGTGGCGTTGGGGGGGGGTACGCTTGCCATTGCTCATCAGGCCGCCGGAATGATCGGTATGGATATGGGTGAGAACGACGTCGTCGATGGGCGTTGTCACATAAACGCGGTATCGATGGCGGTGCAAACAAGATCAGATCGGTGGCCGATGATCTCGCCAAGCGAACTGAACAGCAAGCCGCTTCCGTGGAGGAAACTGCGGCGGCGCTTGAACAGATTACAACGACGATGCGCGACTCCACGCGAAGAGCTGAAGAGACTGGATCTCTTGTCGCTCGAACAAGGGCTGGCGCTGAAAAGGCCGGCGATGTCGTGCGTAGTGAACTGATGGGGTGGATGCCGCCCTCCGGCGGGAAGATTCGTGTTCGCTCCCAATGGATGGCGCAGGTCACAATCAGTGACGGTGCGGTCTTGCGTGGCGCCGATCTATCATGCTCTTGCCGTCATCCCGGCCAGTCGCAGTCACGAAGGCGGAGGATGCACGATCCTTTTCGGCGGACACGGGGGCGAGATAGAATGTGCTGTCGCCGGTGATTGACATCGGTCGAAGCTCTGAGTTCTGGGCAACGTCCGCCTCCACCGGGCAACGTCATCGGCCGAGTCTATGTGGCTCTGTTGCAAAAATTCTTGGGCCACCCAATTCATGGGATATATTCTACTGTCATTGCGCCGCCCGATGCTGCAACACTCTCTCTGGGCGCAAGCGGTGGCGAAATACCAAACTTCAAGTTGATCGAGTGTAAACCGAAACGGTTTCATGGGACAAAATTTCGGGTCTTTTTTTGCAAGAGCCTTCTAAAGCCGTTTTTTTAGACCAGGAGTTGCTAGAAATATGTTCTGTGGCTTGGGGTTTCCATCGATCTCATGCCAACGCCAAGCAATTTCCTTCGCCACAAAGCCGATCGAAATATTCTCGGTTGGGTCACCTCCGCATTCGGCTTCAATCATTCCGATGCAGCCCCAACAGTCGCCCACAAATGCCGCAACGCCTCATATAGCTTTCACCTTGCTTGCGTTATGTGCAAAAATCCCGAAACAAATGCTCGGGCTGTCGGGTGGATCACCATTCTCGACACTCGTCTATTTCATCCACCAACACCTTTTGCCGCGCGACATGAGCCATCTCTTCAAGTATGGCGCAGATATCCTCACGCTCCTCGGTTTCAATCACTCTGAATAGCCCCATGGATGATCCTCCTGCAAGACACATGGTGGTTCTGCAGTGCAGCAGCCACATTGTCCAAAGGATAGAAAGCGGCGCAGCGCGCAGCTTCTCCCCAAAAGGCATTACACGGTGATGGTCATGTAAAACCAGTCCCCCACCCGAAGGCCAAAAAAGACTAAAAAGGAAGGTCTTACAAAGTTACCCTGCCAGAATCTTTTTCACGCCAGCGATGCCCCGGCGTAAAAACGGGTCGGAGTGCACGTAAAAGAACTGGACCCCACGCTCACGCCAGTGCGGCATTTCTTCCAGTGTCGCAAGGGTGCCGGCGATCTTTCCTGCCGCGCGTATCTTGTCGACAGCGATGGCGACCTTGTCCATCACCACATCCGGGCGCGGTTCGCCGAATGGCGGTGCGGGCGGATAGCCCATGTCCTGCGACAGATCGCCGGGGCCGATGAAAAACACGTCTATCCCCTCGACTGTCAGCATCTCCTCAAGAGCGTCGACTGCATCGACGGTCTCGACCATGGCGATGACCAGCCGCTTCTCATAATCGGACGGCAGGGCGTAACGCACCGCATCGACAATTGCCCGGGCCTCGTCGGCATTGCTGACCATGGGCACCATGATCCCGTCAGCGCCGGCGTTCAGGTAGCGGATGATGATCGGCCGTTCGTGCGAATGCGGGCGTACGATGGCAGCACCGCCCACCGAGCGTACCACCTGCCCTGTTGCCCGCACATCCTCGAAGCTCCATGTGCCATGCTCGCAATCGACGAAGACTGCATCCGCGCCAAGTTCCACCAGCCGGGCGGAAAGACCTGAATGTGTATGGTGGGGCGTGAACATGCTGATAGCCTCACCCGCCGCTAGACGGGCGCGCAACTTTGCTCCATTCATGGAAGTCTCTCCCTCAGTTCTTTTTCGGCATATCCGGCGTGTCGTCCGGCGCCCCTACCCAGCGCGCGATCTCTATGTCCTTCGAAGTGTCGCGCATATGGGTTGGGCAGATGTGCAGTTCCGGAATGACCGCGCTGTCGCTCAGGCTGGCGCAAAGCACGATGGCCCGGGCCACGTCATGCGGGTCCATCATCACGGCGCGTTCCTCCTTCAGGGGCGGCCGCGCGCGGTTGTTCATGATCGGCGTATCGGTCTCGCCCGGCAGGATGGTGGTCGCCCGGATACCCTGATTGCGATAGGTATTGTGCAGGAAGGTCATGAAGTTCTTCACGCCCGCCTTTGCCGCGCCATAGGCCACGCCACCCAGGAGGTTGGGATTGAGGGCGGCGAGCGAAGAAACTGTAATGATAGTCCCCTCACCCTTTTCGATCATCTCAGGCAACACGGCCTGCGTCAGGTTGAACACCGCAGTCAGATTGACGTTGATGGTGGCGTTCCACTCCTCCTCACCGATGAAGCGGGCGTTGAGCACCTTGCTGGCGGAACCGGCATTGTTCACGAGGATATCGATGGGACCGACGGCCTCGCTGATCGACTTGACCGTATCGAAGATCGCCTCACGCGAGGCGATGTCGAGCGTGCGGGCGATGGCCTTGCCCTTCTTCTTTTCGATCAGTTCCGCGACTTCCCGCAGCGGATCGAGGCGGCGGCCGGTCAGCACGACCGTCGCTCCTTCCTTCGCAAGCAGGATTGCGGTTTCGCGGCCGATGCCCGAGCCGGCGCCGGTTACCAGCGCGATCTTTCCCTTCAGCAGTCCCATGTCGTCTCCTATTCGGCTGCGGCAGCAATGGCGCCAGAATAGCCGAAGATTTCCTTCGCCGCCTTCGAGGTTACCAGGCCTTCGGAAATATCCTGCTCGATCAATTCGCGCGAGCGTTCGGCAGCACGGCCCCAGCCGCCACCGCCGGGTGTCTGGACCTCAAGGCGTTCACCTGTCCGAAGCACCACCTTGCCCTTCGGAAAATGCGACTTTCCTTGCTTCATCACCTTGCCGGCGGAGCCGCTCTGGCCTTCCACGACGCCGAAGCATGGATGGCGCACGCGTTCCGACGCCAGGTAGATGTTCATCGGGTTTTTGCCGAGATTGCGCAGAATAACGCGCTGGCCAAGGCCGCCGCGATGTTTGCCGGCACCGCCGGAATCGGCGATCAATTCCTTGCGTTCTGTAAGGACCGGAACCGCAACCTCGAACATTTCAACGGCCGTGACCTTGCAGTTGGACGGGAAGCTCAGCGTGTCCAGTCCGTCGAATTCGGCGCGCGCGCCCTGCCCGCCATGGAAATTCTGCACGGAGGCATATTGCGTTCCGTCGTTGCGCTGGCCGACGCAATTGGCAGCCCAGATTGGCGCACCGCCACTGTCGCCCAGCACCTTTTCCGGCACGATGCCCTCAAGCGCCTTGAAGATCAGCGAGGGGATAACGTGACCGATCAGGTTGCGCGAATTGCCAGCCGTCCATTCCTGCGGATTGAGAATGCAGCCGAGCGGCGCCTCGTCGGTGATCGGAACGATGCAGCCCTCATTATTGGGGGTTTCCGCATCGAGCAGGCATTTCAATGCGTAGACCGAATGGGCATAACGGTAGTTCGTGCGGCAATTGATCGAGTGCAGCACCTGATCCGACGTGCCGGTGTAATCCACATGGATGGAATCGTCCCTGACGATAACAGAGGCTTTCAGTTTGACGTCGACATCGTAGCCGTCGAGCAGAACCTCTGCGGAATAGGTACCGTTCGGCCATTCGCGGATGGCCTTGCGGGTCTGCGCCTCGGAACGGGTGTGGATGGCGTCGGCCAGTCCGTCGACGTCGTCCAGCCCGTATTCATCGAGGAATTTCACTAGTTCGCGGCCCATGACGTTGTTGGCGGCGATCATCGATTCCAGATCGCCGCGCACTTCCGTGGGAAGGCGGACGGAGGCTGCGATGATGTCGAACACGTCCTCATTCGGAACGCCTGCCTTGAGCAGCTTGACGATGGGAAAACGGATGCCTTCCGCGAAAATGTCGCTTGCTTCCGAATGCAGCGGTGCACCGCCGATGTCGGGAAGGTGGGCGATGGATCCCGCATAGGCGACGACCTTGCCGTTCTTGAAGATCGGCGTGATCATCGTCACGTCAGGCAGATGGCCGGTTCCGATTTCGGGGTCGTTGGTGGCGAGAACATCGCCCTCTTCCAGCTTATCAACCGGAAACTTCGGCAGGAAATATTTCTGCGCGGCCGCAGGCAGCGAAGTGATGAAGACCGGGATCGACCAGGTGCATTGCGCCAGCGCCCTGCCCTTACTGTCGAGCAGTACGGTAACGTAATCGTGGTTCTCACGCACGATCGGCGAAAACGCCGTCTTGCCAAGCACATTATCGGCCTGATCCGCGATGAAGATCAGGCGGTTCCACATGACCTGGAGGTTGATCGGATCGTTGAAATCGGTAGCGGGTTTCGACATCTGATTACCCCTTAGAGAATGTTGATCACGAGATTGCCGTGGGCATCGACGTGGAAGGTGCCGCTTGGCCCGACGACAGCCGTCGATTCGCGCTGCTCGACGATGGCAGGCCCCTTGACCTCGTGGCCGACCGGCAGCTTGTAGTGGTCGTAAACCGAGGTTTCGACATAACCGCCCGCTTCCTGAAAATAGACCTGCCGGCTGCCCTTCCGGGCTTCGGCAACGACGGTTTCATGCGGCCGGGTGACCTGATCCTTCTCGCCGCTGGCGCGCAGACGCCAGGTGATGACTTCCAGCGGTGCTGCGACGGTGCGGCCGAACAATTCGCGATAGAGCTTGAAGAAACTGCTGCGCAATTCTGCAAGGAAGGCTTCTTTCGGAAGGCTGCGGTCAGGAAGCACCACCGTGATCTCGTGTCCCTGCCCCACGTGGCGCATGTCCACGGTATAACGATTGGTGATCGTGTCCTTGGGAATGCCCGCCGCCGAAACGACCTCAGCGCCCTGGGCGGAAAGATCGTCGAGCAGACGGTTCATCGCATCGATATCCCAGGCATCAATCGCCATCGGATGGCTTGCGGAGAGATCAACGGCAACGGGCGCGATCAATAGGCCGATGGCGGAGCTGACGCCGGCGCCTGTCGGGCAGATGATGCGCGAGATGCCGAGCTTGCGGGCGATACCATAGGCATGCACCGGACCGGCGCCGCCGAAGGCCACCATCGGCAGCGAGCGCGGATCGACGCCAAGGTCGGTCGCATGCATGGCGGCGGCCTTGCTCATGGATTCATTGACGAGATCGTGGATGCCCCAGGCGCAACGCTCGACCGATACATCCAGCGAGGCGGCTAGCTTGGACATCGCCTCATGTGCAGCGTCCTTTGAAACCTTGAACGAGCCGCCAACGAAGGATTCCGTTCCCATGTAACCGAGCAGGATATCGGCATCTGTTACCGTCGGCTCGGTTCCGCCGCGCTGATAGGCGGCCGGTCCCGGCATTGCGCCGGCGGAATGCGGGCCGACATCGAGGAGGCCGAGAGGGTTCTTCGCCGCGATGGAACCGCCGCCGGCGCCGATCTCGATCATCTGGATCGACTGGATTTTCAGCGGAAAACCGGAGCCCTTGCGGAAACGCTGGTAGTGCGCAACTTCGAGATCGGTGCCGACATTCGGCTCGCCATCCGGAATGAGGCAGAGCTTGGCGGTGGTGCCGCCCATATCGAAGGAGAGAACGCTCGCCTCGCCCGCCGTACGGCCGAATTCGGCGGCGGCCACAGCACCCGCTGCGGGGCCGGATTCGATCAGCCGGACGGGAAGCTCGGCCGCGCGGCTGCTCGGGACAAGCCCGCCCGAAGACGTCATCCAGAGAACCTGCCGGTCGATGCCTCTGTTGGCAAATTCCTTCTGCAGATGGGCGACGTGCCCGGACATTTGCGGGCGGGTATAGGCATTGACCACCGTCGTCGAGGCACGGTCGAATTCGCGCATTTCCGGGCAGACCTCGGAAGACAGCGAAACGAAGATGTCAGGGTCTTCCTCGCGCAGAAGGGCGGCGACACGCTGCTCGTGCTGCGGATATTTGTAGGCATGCAGCAGGCAGACCGCCACAGAGCGGATGCCCTTTTCCCTCAGCCGTCCGGCAATCTCGCGGACGGTTTCTTCCTTGAGCTCGGTCATCACTTCGCCATCGGCGGCGATGCGTTCCTCTGCGCCGAAGCTGTTGGCGCGGGTGACCAGCGGATCGGGATATTTGATGTTCAGATCGTATAGATCGTAGCGTCCCTCGTTGCGGATACGCAGCATGTCCTGAAAGCCGTCAGTGGTGACGAAACCGGTTTCCACGCCCTTGCGCTCAAGCACGGCATTGGTGACGACGGTGGTTGCGCCAAGCACCTGCAGATTTTCTATCGCAATCGCATCCGCGTGCTTTTCGAGCAATTCGGACACGCCCTGGACAACGGCTTCGGCCGGATTTTTCGGCGTGCTCAGGACTTTATGGAGGTGAAGTTCGCCGCTGTCATCCAGAAGCGCGAAATCGGTAAAGGTACCGCCAGTATCGAAAGCCAGTTTTGCCATTGTTTCCCTCGAGCGACCATGCAGCGTCTTTTGCTGCTTTGTGGACCCGCAGGTCGGGCCCGTTCACTGATGGGAAATTGTAACGTTCGGCCGGCCTTTACCAACACAACCTCGGTCTGCCGCCATATGGTTTGCTTATAGCGAATTCACACAGCGCGAATGCCCGGATGACGCCCGCTCTTCAGCTTCGTCACGATTTCGAGAAGCACGGAACGCGCCGCTAGCGCCGGTTCGGAAAGTGGCATGTGATCGGAGACGCAAAGCGAAACCGTGGCATCGATAACGGGGGTTGTGAGGGGATGCAGCTGCGCACCTCTGAAGCTGGAGGTTTCCAGAACGACCGAGGCCGGAAGGATGGTCGAACCGAGGCCGTCCAGTACCGCAGCGCCCAGTGCAGGCACGGATTCCAGTTCTGAAATCACCTCCGGCTTCGCCCGCGCCCGTGCGAGCCCTTCATCAATAAGCCGGCGAAGGAAATGCGCCTTGCTTGGCAGCAGCATCGGACGACCATCGAGCACAGAGAGTGGAAGCGGCTGACCGGGTTCGGCAGGCAACACCATGTCAGTGGGCGAGACAAGGAACATCTCTTCGCGGAACAGCGGTTCCAGCGTCACGCCCTTGATCGGATCGGACGTATAGATGAGCGCCATGTCCATCTTGCCGGTCATGATCAGCTCGCTGAGGATATGGCCGAAGCTGTCGTTGATATGGACCGTGATAGCAGGAAATCGCGCCCTCATCTCCTTGATGAGAGGCAGCGACAGAGCGCTGGATGAGGAATATGTCGCAAGCCCTATGGAGACACGACCGGAAACGGAACGCGCGGAACGGTCAATGTCGGTCTGCGCCTGCTCGATCTGCTTCAGCATGATCTGCGCATGGCGGTAAAGGATCAGCCCGGCTTCCGTTGGCGTGATGCCGACATTGCTGCGCAGCAGAAGCTGGTGCTTGAAGTGCTGTTCCAGCGACGCAATCTGCTGCGACAGCGCCGGCTGCGCCACACGAAGGATGCCGGCGGCACGCGAAACGCTGCCGGTATCGACGATCTTGACGAAGCTTTTGAGTTTTTTGAAGTCGACGCTCATCGGTCCCCACTCTTTGCGGAAACCCTAGCGTATCAGCGCAGGAACAGGAATCTATTTCTGCAAGGACGATGCGTAATTTCAATAGGATAGAGCGCTTTTGCGTTCATTCGAACACCAAATTCTGTGGGGCGCGCAAAAGAATCCGGCAGCTCCTTCCACGCGCCCGATCTATTTCTTACCGCAGCGCTTCCGCCGCACGTTCGATGCGGTTGCAGGCATCCTCAAGCACTTCCATAGAGGTGGCAAAGGAGATGCGGAAATAGGGTGAAAGCCCGTAGGCTGCGCCCTGAAGAGCCGCCACGCCGACGCTGTCGAGAAGGTAGAGGACAAAGTCGAGATCATTTTCGATCACCTTGCCATCCGCCGTCGTCTTGCCGATCACGCCGGCGCAGCTCGGATAGAGATAGAATGCCCCGTCCGGGACCATACAGGAGAGGCCGGGGATCGCGTTCAGGCGTTCACAGGCATAGTCGCGTCGCTGTTTATAGACCGCCACGCTTTCTGTCACGAATGTCTGGTCGCCGGAAAGCGCATGCGCGGCGGCGGCCTGGCTGACGGAAGAAGGGCAGGATGACATCTGCGACTGCAATTTGTTGATGGCGGCAATGAGTGCGGCCGGCCCTGCCCCGTAACCGATCCGCCATCCCGTCATGGCATAGGACTTGGAAACGCCATTGGTCAGAAGCACGCGGTCCTTCAGTTCCGGAACGACGGCAACGAGGGTCTTCATCGGCTCGTCCTTGAACCAGACCTGGTCGTAAATATCGTCAGACAGAACCATCACATGGGGATGCCGCAACAGTACATCTCCCAAGGCCTTCAGTTCCGCCTCGGAATAGGCCGCACCTGTGGGGTTTGAAGGCGCGTTGAGGATCAGCCACATCGTCTTCGGCGTGATCGCCGCTTCAAGCGCCTCGGCTGTCAGTTTGAACCCCGTTGCCTCCGGGCATGCGACGATGACAGGCGTGCCGTCATTGGCGATGACCATATCGGGATAGGACACCCAGTAGGGAGCGGGAATGATGACCTCCACGCCGTTTTCCACGCTTGCCATCAGTGCCAGAAACAGGATCTGCTTGGCACCGCCGCCAACGCAGATTTCACTATCGCCATAGGTGATGCCGAGACGCTTCTGAAAGTCGCCGATGATCGCCTTGCGAAGTGCCGGTGTGCCGTTGACCGAGGTGTATTTGGTCTCTCCCCGGTCGATGGCGGCATGCGCCGCGGCCTTGACGGCCTCTGGCGTATCGAAGTCCGGTTCGCCCACCGTCAGATCGGCGATGTCGCGACCGGCGGCCTTCAGTTCCCGGGCACGGGCCGCAGCCGCCGTGCTCGGCGATACCTTTATTCTCGACACGCGTGATGCAGGCACAAAAGTGCTCATGGGATTTCCTCGTCTGGATCTATCGTTATGGGCTTGTCAGTGCGCGGCTTCGAGTTCGCCACGCATCTTTCCGGTCAGGAACAGTTCGCCGAGTTCGTCATGGGTGATCTCCGCCGGCTTGCCGTCCCAGATCACCTTGCCGAGACGGAGGATGACCGCCCGTTGCGCCACCTCCATGGCCTTTTTGGTGTTCTGCTCGACCAGCAGGATGGTCATGCCGTTCGCATGCAGGCGCAGGAGTTCGTCGAAAACGATGCCGATTGCGGCCGGTGACAGGCCGACCGAGGGCTCGTCGACCAGAAGCACCTTCGGCCGCTGCAGAACCGCCATCGCCACTTCGAGCAATTGCTGCTCGCCGCCCGACATGTTGCCTGCAAGCGTCGAGCGCCGCGTCTTCAGGATCGGGAAAAGATCGTAGACATAATCCCGGTCCGCCTTCACCTTGGCGTCGCGGATGGTATAGGCGGCCATTTGCAGGTTTTCATCCACGGTCATGACCGGGAAGTTGCAACGTCCCTGCGGCACGAAGGATATCCCCTCACCCAGAATGGCGCGCGACGACAATCCCGCGATGTTCTTGCCGCGCCAGTCGATGCCGCCTTCCTTGATGGTCGTCATGCCGTAGAGCGTCTTGAGCAGGGTAGACTTGCCCGCGCCATTCGGCCCCATGAGGGCCACGAACTGACCGCCCGGCACATCCAGATCGACGCCGTTGAGGATATCGAGATTGCCGTATCCCGCGCGCAGGCTCTTGATGGAAAGATTGCTGTTAGCCTCCAAGATAGGCCTCCCTCACACGCTGGTCCTTGATGATGTCATGCGGCAGCCCTTCGACCAGTTTCGTTCCCTGATCGAGCACGACCACGCGCTGGCAGATGCTGGTGACGACATCGATATTGTGTTCGATGACGAGGAAGCTGACGCCGAGCGATTTGTTCGCATATTGGATCGTCTCCACCACGCGCTCGATGATCTTCGGATTGATGCCCGCCATCGGCTCGTCCAGCAGGATGAGCTTCGGTTCCGGCATCAGCATCGAAGCGAACTGAATGAGCTTCTGCTGGCCGCCGGAAAGATTGCCGGCCGGCTGGTGGCGAACGTCCCACAACCCCGCCATCTTGATCAGTTCGCGTGCACGCTCCCTGAGCCCGGCCACGCGACGGCGCGACATGCCGCCGAGACCGAATGTCGACAATAGCGAGGGAAAGGTGAACATCTGGCCGGCGATGACGAGGTTCTCTTCCACATCGAGCGCCTTGAAGGTAACCGTCTTCTGGAAAGACCGCAGCATGCGGCCTTCGCGGGCGATGCGGTTGAGCGACCAGCCGGTGATGTCCTGTCCGTCCAGTATCACCTTGCCGGTGTCCGGCTTCGCAAGCCCGGTGCTGCAATCGAAGAAGGTGGACTTGCCGGAGCCGTTGGGGCCGATCAGCCCGGCAATCTCGCCGCGGTTGATGTGCATGCTGACATCGTTGACCGCCTTGACCGCACCATAGGACTTGCTGAGGTTCTTTATCTCGAGGATGGGAAGATGAGCGGTCATTTCGAGCCTCCGATCGCGTTCCAGAAGCGATTGATCAGGGGAGCAAAACCTTGTCTGAACCAGAAGACGAGAACGAGAAGGCAGAAGCCGTAGGCGATCATCCGCACTTCAGGAGCCACGCGAAGCGCCTCGGTCAGTCCGACAAAGAGCAGGCTGCCGAACACGGTTCCCGAAATCATGCCCGCGCCGCCGCCGAGCACGATGATCAGCATCGTCGTCGAATAATACATCTGGAAAGTCAGCGGGCTGACCACCGTCAGATAATGGGCGTAAAGGCAGCCCCCTACCCCGGCGAAAACGGCGCTGAGCATGAAGACGATCAGCTTGTAACGCCATGTCGGAACACCGAGGGATTCCGCCAGCGTCTCGTTTTCACGGATGGCGACCATGTTGCGGCCCGCGGGCGAGCGGACAATTGCCCATGCGGCGAGCGTGCCGAGCACACAGATGGCGAGCGCCAGATAATAAAAATTGGTGGTTCCGCTGACGGTGAAGGAAAGCGGGCCAAGCTCGAAGTAAGGCTTGGGGATACCGGAGAGGCCCATGTCGCCGCGGGTCAGCGAGATCCAGTTCTTGGCGATCGCCTGGCCGATGATGACGAAACCGAGCGTACACATGACGAAGGACGTTGAACGAAGGCGCAGCGCCGGAATGCCCAGTGGTAGGGCAATCGCACCGGTAACGAGGCCGGAGGCGATGAGGTTCACGTAAAACGGCGTCTCGAAATGCACCGCCAGAAGGCCGGCCGTATAGGCTCCGATGCCGAAGAATGCCGCCTGCGCCAGCGACAGCAGACCGGTGTAACCGACGAGCAGGTTGAGCCCATGCGCCGGCAACATGAAGATGAGCGCGATGATGAGCGAATGCGTGACGTAGCGCGTGCCGATGAAGGGTGCGGCAAGTGCAACGATAATCAGGACGACGGCGAGCGGAATGCGCAGATCGCGGCGGCGTGCCTGGGGAACGGTGTCTGTGAGAGACATGTTCTAGTCCTCAAAATTCGAGAAAATTCGGCTGGCGCGGCTTCTAAAAGCGCGCCTGCGTCGAAAACAGGCCGTGCGGACGCCACATCAGCATCAGGATCAGCGTTGCGAAACCAACAGTGTCGCGGAATTGCAGCCCGACGTAGGTGGCGACGAGGCTTTCGGCGATGCCAAGGATCATAGCGGCAAAGAAGGTTCCCCGCACATTTCCAAGACCGCCCATGATGATGATCGGCAGGGTCTTGAAGGTGATGAGTTCACCCATGCCGCCATAGACACTGACATTCACCGGCGCAGTCAGGACGCCCGAAAGTGCGGCGAGTGCGGCGCCGAGAACGAAGGTCCGCAACACGACCTGGGACACATCGATGCCGACCACGCCGCAGCATTCCACATTCTGCGAGACCGCCCGCATCGCCATGCCGAGACGGCTGTAAGTCACCATCAGTTCAAGGCCAACGAAGACAATCAGACACACGGCCAAAATGATGATGCGCTGCTGCGCTAGCGTGAAACCGAGAATGGAAACCGGCTCGATATAACCGCCGGCGAAGAATTTGTAGCCGCCGCCAAAGACGAAAATCACAGCGTTCTGCAGGATCAGCGCGATGCCGAGGGTGGCGAGAACGCCGGACTCCGCCGGCGCTCCCACCATTCTGCGCATCACGAGCTGGCCGACCACATAGGCCACGACCACGGTGGAAAGGACGCCGACGACAATCGAAGCCTCATAGGAAAGGCCGAGATAATCGACGGCAAACCACGCCCCGAAGGTTCCGAGCATGTAATATTCGCCATGAGCGAAGTTGATGGCTCTCAGCACCCCGAAAATCATGGTCATGCCGACGGCGACGATCGCGTAGACGGAACCCGTGACGATCCCGTTTACGACTTGCTCGAGAATTGTCGAGAACATGGCTGTACCCCTTCCGGTCCGTCAGTTAGCAGGGTACTGGATTTCCGCCGTATAAGCGCCCTTGATACTAGGCTTGCCGTTCTCGATCTGGAGAAGGATCATCGGAAGGCGCGCCTGGTTGTGGTCATCGAAGGTGACCTCGCCGACCGGGCTTTTGTATTTGATCTTGGAGAGTGCCTCGCGGACCGCCTTGCGATCGGAGCTTCCGGCTTCCTTGATCGCCTGGGCGAGCAGGTTGACGGTATCCCAATGCACATAGGCGTGATTGTTCGGGGCCTCTTTATATGTGGCGGTGAATTTCTCGACGAAGGTCTTGCTGGCCGGGCTATCGAATTGCGGTAGCCAGGCGGCGGCCTCCACAGCACCTTCCATGGCCTTGGGCGCAGCCTTGATCGTCTTTTCGGTGTTGAATTCACCGTTACCGATCAACACGACCTTGCCGGCAAGTCCAAGTTCCAGCATCTGGCGGGCAACAATTGGGGTCGTATCGGCGAGACCATACATGATGATCGCCTGCGCGCCGTTGTCGCGGATTTTCGCAAGCACGCTGCGGAAGTCGACCTCGCCTTCCTTGTAATAGTCTTCGCTGAGAATCTCGCCCTTGAAGTCGGGCAGGTATTTCTTGGTGAAGGTGATGGCGGAACGGCCGTAATCGCTATCGACCGACAGCACCGCGAACTTGGTGAAACCGCGCTGTTCGGCGGCGTACTTCGCCACCACAAGCGCGCGGTTCTCATCCGTCGGATAATTGCGGAACGTCCATTTGAAACCGCCGACACCCGCTTGATAGGTGATCTTCGGGTTGGAGGACGCGGCGTTCAGAAGCAGAACCTCCGCATCTTCGGCGACAGGCTGCATGGCGAGCGTCACGGAGCTGGAGACATCGCCGATGACGAAATCGACCTCGTCCTGATCGATCAGGCGGCGGGTGGCCGAAACGCCTTCAACCGGCGTGCCCTGGCTGTCGGCGTTGAAGAGTTCGATCTGCTGGCCGTTGATGCCGCCGGCCGCGTTGATGTCCTTTACCGCGAGTTCCGCGCCATGCATCGAGAAAGCGCCGTAGCGCGCATTCGGGCCGCTCATCGGCGCCACGAGGCCAAGCCTGATCGTGTCGGCCGCATAAGCGGAGGCGGACATGGCCGGCGACAGGCTCAGGATTGGAGCGACTGCTGCGGAAACCAGTAGAAGTCTGCGAGTAATGCCGTTTTTCATGTTCCCACTCCTTTTCGGATTTATCTGTTCCGGCTTTAGCCGGGCGAGCTTTTGCCGCTTTTGCGGTTCTTGTCGATTAACGTCATGCTAATCTTTCAGGCAGAGTAGGTTCATCGCCGGATATTTTGCCAACACAAGTCCTTTCTGCCGCTATAGCGTTTCCTTATGCCGACAGTTGTTTCCCCATATCCAGACGCCGTGTTTCGTTTTTTGCATGTCTTCCATGCAGGCAAATGCCTGTATTTTTCGCGTCCGTATGGGCATATTTTATGCAACACCATCGAAGGAACCTATGAAAATGAAACTTCACGACACCGTTCGTAACTACTTCCGCAACCGCCGCGCCATGGCCGAACTGAGCGCGCTTGATGACAAAAGCCTTTCCGACATCGGCGTTAACCGCTCGCATATCCGTTCCGCCGTCGAAGGCCGCCGCTAAAACATCCGGCGCGATGCTGGACAGTCTAACGCCCGTCGTCTCCTCTGGTCGCCGGACACAAGGCTTGTGGAGGTCAAAAGCAAAGCAAGCCTTCGGTATGATTTTTCGCGACCGCGGTCTTGTGGTGAGGCAGAGGACGCAATTGATGCACGCGACACTTGGCATCGGTCTGAAGTCCGTGTGGTCCTCCGCGCACTACGCTTCTGTCATTGCCGTTACCGAGGGTCGGGAGATATTGCCGCAACCGACTGCAAATCCTGGATGCCAGCGCAACGGCATGAGCGTGCCGCCCAGGGCCTTCATTCTATCGGCCGAACTGCACAGCGTGAAGTCTCGCCCTTTCGACGATGAGAAACTTTCGGCCAAACGAGATGCTGTGATGGGCATAGCAAAAACCATGTTTGCGTCTGGAGAGGCATTTATGGAAGCGGCGGGCATCAATGAGAAAGCCAAAATGGGCGAAGACCTGAGGCGGTTCTTTCTGGATCGAGGAGTGGCGTGGGACCCCCCCCTCAAAAAAATACTGCGAATTGGCGGAGGCTTTGAAGACAGTTCAGTCCCCAGTCTTAAACTATCTGCTGAAGCGTTAACAACGTTCGGCGACCGAGGTAATGGCATTCGACGCATCCGAAGAATGTCTTCTCGCTAAGAATGGCGAATCATAGCGCCTTTCGGATGGTTCTTGTGCAGGATTGCCAATGCAGGCGGGGATGCGAGAGGCATACATCTCTGCCTTTCCTGGGAAGCACTCGGTTCAGGCGACCTCTTCAGCCGGGCAGTGAGGTTCCAGTTCCGACAACCGCTGCTCGTTCGCGCGGAACTGGTTTCCCCAGTCACGCAGGCTGCCAAGAATAGGAGCGACGGAACGCGCCAGGTCGGTGGCCTCGTATTCGACCCTGGGTGGTACCTCGGGATAGATGTGTCTCGTCACCAGGCCGTCTGCTTCGAGCTCCCGAAGCTGCAGTGTCAGCACTCTCTGCGTCGCATCGGGAATCAGACGGCTCAGCTCCATAAAGCGCTTTTTGCCCATCAGGAGGTTAACGAGGATCGTAGGCTTCCAGAGGCCGCCAATGACTGACATCGTCAGTTCCGCTGCACACCCGCTCTTCGGCTCCAGACGCTTTGGCTTCACGACAGACGCTCCTTCGAACCTTACTGACATTAATGATAGTATAGGCTGTAAAAGTGCGTTCTTACAATGATTTCCGCCTGCGCTTAAATGGATACCAGTGTTCACGAGCAGGGAAATTTTCGATGAGCTTCAGGGCGATTGTGGCAAGGAAGACGGATGGAGGCGTGAGTGCCTCCGTTGAGACGGCCCAGGACGAATTTCTGGCTGCGGGGGACGTGACCGTTTCGGTCGAATGGTCGAGCGTGAACTACAAGGACGCCATCGCGATTGCCGGCCACAACATAATCCAGACCTTCCCGCTTATCCCCGGCATCGATTTCGCGGGAACCGTAGAACGTTCGTCCGATCCAAGGTTTTCGCAGGGGGACAAGGTCGTGGCCACAGGCTGGGGCCTCAGCCAGACGCACAATGGCGGCTTCGCGGAACGCGCAAGCGTCCCCGGCAACTGGCTGGTCAAACTCCCCTCCTCGATTTCGACACGCGACGCAATGGCGATAGGGACGGCAGGGTTTACGTCGATGCTGAGCGTGCTCGCGCTTGAACACGGCGGCGTCTTCCCGGAGCACGGCGAGATTATCGTCACAGGCGCTTCAGGCGGCGTTGGATCCATCGCGATCGCCGTCCTTTCGAAACTGGGATACCGCGTGGTCGCTTCGACGGGGAAAGTCTCAGAGGCCGATTATCTCAGGTCGCTCGGGGCTGCCGAACTGGTCGATCGCAACGCCCTGTCACAGGAGGGGCCGCCGATCGCGGCCGAGCGCTGGGCCGGCGGCGTCGACGCGGTCGGTGGCAGGACGCTGACCAACATCATCGCGCAGACGAAGTACGGCGGCGTCGTCACCAACTGCGGCTTCGTGGGCGGCAGGGAGCTTCCGGGATCCGTGCTGCCCTTCATTCTACGCGGGGTGACCCTTGCTGGTATCGATTCCGTTAAGGCTCCGCAGGCCATCCGCCAGCAGGCGTGGCAGCGCCTGGCGACCGACCTCGATCAGGAGAAACTCGCTTCCACAGTGTCCGAGGTCGGTCTCGGCGACGTAACCACAGTCGTCGGCGAGATGCTTGCGGGACGCATCCGCGGCAGAACGCTCGTCGATGTGAGCCGATAGTCGGCCAGTTACCTGAATCCCACAAACGTGCATCAGCCTCCGGTTGGCTACTCCTGCCGGATTGCGGTTCTGCGCGACCACCTTCCAACAGACAGGAGCAACTGCATGAGTGAGAAATTTGGAACAGCCGTCATCACCGGAGCTTCCGGCGGTATCGGCGCCGTCTATGCGGATCGGCTGGCAAGAAGAGGCTATGACCTTGTCCTTGTCGCCCGTGACGGCGCAAAAATGGAAGCGGTTGCTGATCGCATACGGGATGCCGGTGCGAAGACCGAAATCCTTGTCGCAGATCTCACCAAGGAACAGGATCTCGCGTCAGTCGAGAACAGGCTGACGAAGGGCGACGTAACGCTGCTGGTGAACAATGCAGGCATGTCCTTGAACGGAAGCCTCCTCGAAAATGGTGGTGCCGAGATTTCGAGGATCGTTGCCCTCAACATCACGGCCCCATCACGCCTTGCCGCGGCTGCCGCCAAGGCTTTTGTCTCCAGGGGCCAGGGCGCTGTCATCAATATCGCCTCTGTCCTCGCCCTCGCCCCGGAGCGCTACGACGGTATCTACAGCGGCTCAAAGTCGTTCCTGCTCAATCTCAGCCAGTCGATGACGGCGCACTACGCCGCGCAAGGTCTCTACACGCAGTCGGTGCTGCCCGGCGCGACAAGGACAGAACTCTGGGAGCGGTCGGGGAAGGACATCAATTCCTTCCCGATCGAAATGCTCATGGAAGTGGAGGATCTCGTCGATGCCGCGCTCGTCGGCTTTGACCGCCGCGAATCGATCACCATTCCGCCCCTCCCCGATGATGCGCCCTGGATCGCCATGCAGCAGGCGCGCCTTTCGATGGCACCGAACCTGTCCCGGCGCGCCGTCGCAGACCGTTACCTCTCTTCCCTATCCCAAGAAAGTGTCTGAAATGGCGACGTCCCTGACGAATGCCCTCACGCAATATGGCGAAGCGGATTGACCCGCTTCGCCTATCGCCGTCTCGTACCCGCCGTCGGGACGCCACTCATCCTTGTGCAGCACTTCACCCGGAGTTGTCACGTTATCGAGCGGTGATCGAACTACGCCTGCGACTCTCTGAGATCAGGCGATGGCACCCGTGACGGCCTTCCAATGCGCAATCGCGCGGATGCGGTGAATGTGAGTGGCCAGTGCGGATCGTTTGTGACGCGGGGCGACGAAGAGATTTCGAAGTGCCGAAAAGATCGAAATGAAGCGCTGTAAGCTCCCGGTTGATCGGAAACCTTGCATCGTCCCCTCCCTTTTCCGCAGTAGCAGATGGGAATTTTCCGCTCGATTGTTAAGACCCTTATGGGATCGGTGCTCGATATCAGGCATAACCTCTCGCTTGGCAGCGCCAAACGAGCGGAGCTTGTCGGTGATGATCCGCTTGGGCGACATGCCTGCTTTCTTCAGCAGCCTGATGAGCAACCGCTTGGCGGCCTTCGTGTCGCGTCGGCTCTGAACAATCTCGTCGAGGACGTAGCCCTCTTGATCGAGACGGCACGCCAAAGCCAGTGCTTTCTGCCCGCGATGGAAATTACGACCTCATCCAGGTGCCAGACATCCTGACGCGACGGTCGCTTGCGACGAAGTTGCTTTGCGTAGGCCGGCCCGAATTTCCGTCCCCATCGCCGGATCGTTTCATAGGAGACGACAATTCCGCGCTCCAGCAGCATTTCCTCGACAAGGCGTAAGCTCAGCGGAAACCTGAAATACAGCCAGACTGCATTCGAGATGATCTGTTGCGGGAAACGGTGGCGCTTGTAGCTCACGGCTGTACTCTTCATACCACCGTCTCTATGCCAAATTCACTGATGCCGCGTTTATGTGACAACACCTGTCAATCGGTATCCTTTGTACCGCGAACGATACCCAACTGCTTTCGGTTCTAGATCAGTGACTTAATCAAAACCTTAGCGGAGTTTTTCTCGCCGTTCCCTCAATTTTTCAGCCCCTATCACCTCATTGCGCTCTACCATCGCCCGCAGGGCCTCCGGGTCAACACCTGTTGTTTTGACGACGGTACCTCTGTCCAGTGGAATGAATACCTCCACCGCCTTATCTTCGATACCCTTGAGGATTGCATCGGCAACAAAATCCGGTGTCACTGCCTGCCCGGCGAAAGCAAGCGCCATCGCATCGTCCTCAGCTTCCTTGGCCAGCATCGGCGTCTCGGTTGCTGTCGGATAGACTATAGTGAAATCAACAGGGATCTTGCGCTCCTCGATGGCGACTGCATGGTGAAATGCTCGCAAAGCATGCTTCGCGGCCGAATAGCTCGCAATCCCCGGGAAGGGAAGGAACGCGTTCATGCTCGAAACCGTGACCAGGTGACCAAAGCCCTGAGCGCGAAAGCGCGGTAGAACGGTTTGCATCCCAATAACGGCGCCGAAGAAATTCGTATCGACTGTCTTTCGGTGCAGATCGATCGAGACGTCGCGGGCAAAACCCGTATGGACGATTGCTGCGTTGTTGACCAGGATATCCAGTCGCCCCTCCTCCGCGAAGACGCTGTCGACAAGATCTTTCCAACTGCCTTCCGAGCAGATATCGATCCGCTTGGCAACGGCTGCTTCGCCGATTTCCGCAGCCACCCGGATGGCCGCACCTTCATTGACGTCAGCGATGATAACCCGGTAGCCCGCGCTCGCGGACAGTCGCGCCAATGCTGCACCGATGCCGCTCGCCGCACCGGTGATCACCATCACGCGTTTGCTCTCTTCTTTCATTTTGAATTCCTCTGGATTTCTGTGTGAAGCTATCAAAAATAGGTTCGGAACGAGCCCGTGACCCGGTAGGTTTCATCGACCAGGTGAATTACGCGCCATTTGTCGAATGTCAGGCAGGGGTGGGAGATGCCGAAACCGACAAGATCTCCCACCGCAAGCGGCGAGTTTTCCGGTATCTCCATGTGACAATGCTGGTCATTCAGCCGAGTAACCGTGTGGCCTTCCGGCATGTCAACTGGAGATCCTTTGTTGTGTGTGTTCGGGCGGAACCACTTCAGAGGTACTGGTGGCTCGTCGTGCGAGGCGTCGCGTTTGCCGAAAGCGATGATTGCCTTGCCCGGTTCCGGGCGCGATTGAACATAGGCCCAAACCTCCAGGGCCGCGCGCAACCCCTCCTCTGTTCCGGCTGGCGCGTTATTTCGCTCGCTCATGGCCTGCATGGCGCGGACGTAGAGCCCGGAATCATAGGTGATGTAGCAACCGGACCGAAGTAGCACTTTGAAGGGACGGTCGAGATTAGCCTGCGACAATCGCGTGCTGACGATATCGAAATAGCTCGATCCACCGGCTGAAAGCAGAACCAGCCCTGGCGCAAACAAACCTTCTTGCTCGACAGCTTCCGCGAGGCTCATCATTCCATCGAGGAGGCTGTTAACCTGGGCCCTCGCCTCGGCGGTACCGTCACCACGGATAAGGCCCTCAAAGCCTTCAATCCCCGACAAGGCAAGGGCGTCCCGCTCGCGATGGACCGCGCGTGCGAGTTGGAGTGCCTTCGCCGTATCGCGGCAACCCGTTCGGCCCCCTTGATATCCTAGCTCGACCAGAACCTTCAGCGGACGGAGCAGTCCGCGCGCCCGTACGCCCGCCGCGAGAGCAGCGACATTGGATGGGTCATCGACAAGGCAATAGAAATCAAGATCTTGATCCTCGACGAGGGCACCGACAATATCCAAAATCGCCTGGCGGCCGATCAATTGGTTGGCCATGAAGATCCGTTTGTAGCCAAATTGTCGCGCAACTTGAAACTGATGCGGGGTAGCGATCGTGATCGCCCATGCACCGTCCGCCAACTGCAGATCAAATAGCGTTGGCGACATCGTCGTCTTGCCATGCGGGGTGATCTGAACGCCTGTGTCGTGCAAGAATCTTTTCATCCATGCGCTGTTGTGCAAAAGTGCGTCGCGGCGGATGACGGCGACCGGCATCGGCAAATCTTCCGCCAGCACATTCCAGTTCATGTCGGCGACTTGGGAGAGCGGTAGCTCCGTTACACTCCCCGGCACGCCTTTCTCCGTGAAGTGAAGCGGCGCCTCCCAATCGCGCCCGGCAAGCAGTTTTTCCGTCATCATCTCGTCCTTTCCCGCCCGGATTCTGAAAGATCGAGCGGACTGGGGTCCATAAACCGCCGCAGCACGTTCCGTGTCATTCGGCTAACATTGTTGTCGTAACCGTTGTGCGAGAGCGCACAGCACCAGGCGATAGAGCCCGTCGAAAACACCGCCCCGCCCTTGTCCGTCGGGCAAAGCACGATGTCTGCCCGGGCAATGTTGCTTTCTTCTCCCGTGAAACCGCGGTAGAGAGCCGGGAGTTCTTCGGGTGCCGGAATACCGCCCGGCCCCATCTGATCCGCCGTCGCCAACACTAGCATTTCCGGTGGCGATCCCAGATCGCGGTCGGAGCGGTCGATCTCGAGGCCGGCCGCCCCACCGAGCCGGAGGCCGAAATTGCCAATAACCTCATCGTCGCCGATCCCGTCGAAGACAAAGGCGGCACGTGGGTCAAAACTATCCGCAAGACGGCGGTAGGAGCCGGAATGGTCGAAAACCTGCGCCGAGAATCCAACCCCGCACAACCGCTGCGGCGCTCGTCCGCTGCTGCGCCACAGTCCACTTGGCTCTCCAGTAAACGACAGGCTGCCTTCCCCGGCCTCGGCTTCCCAGCTTCGGAGCCCCGTTATTCCTCGCCGCAGTTCTATGACGCCCTGCTTTTTGGGGTGGAAGGTAACCCTCCAGTAAAATCCGTTTCCACCAAGATACATGTGACGCCCGCCGCCGTTTTGATAAGCGGTTAGGGCGTCGAGCATTTCGCGGGAATAATATTCCGGATGGGTCATGTTCACGACCACAGGATAGGATGCGAGGAGACTGGCCCCCTTTCGGTGGATGTCCTCATCGGTCACCACATCATAGCCGACCCTCTCCTCCTCCAGCCAATCAAGGAAATGCGTGTCGTTAACGTAGTTGAACGTGCTCGATCGCGGACGCCCGTTGATGATAGGACGCGCTGCGGATGAATAGCAGGAACCACTCAAATCCGAATGAGTGTCATAGAGCGACATGCCGAATTCGCGATGCGCATGCGTGAACAGGTCATCCTGGGAAAGCACCATCAGACCATCCGCCATGACCTCGAAATGAGTCTGGTCGATGCGAGAATGGTTGTTCGCATAGGCAAGATAGGTTGCCGTGGGCGCGATCACTAGAACGTCAGCGGTACGCTTGCCGGCTGGGGGGCGGACGAAGAAGATTGTATGGCTTTCGACTTTGCGCCCGTCGACCTCACCAGTTGCTTCCAACGAATAGAAGCCGGATTTGAGATCTGCGGGAATTTCGTACTCACAGGAAGCGGCCCAGCCCACATCTTCGAGATCGTCGTCATGGAAATGAATGGCGCCGTACTGTGTCGGGTCTTCCTTCCAGCTCTGAACCTGTCCGGTCCAGTTTGCCCCGGTCGCGGCCCGCATTGGTAAGTGATGTGCCTCTCCGTGTAGCGCATGGGCGGAAATGTCCCAGCATGTATCCGAACTCATATCACTACTGAAATCCCAGGCCGCGAGCAGATCGGGATCGGCTGGAGAGGGATGAAGAGACTCCACCAAAGAACGCATGAAATCGGCACTGACCGCTTTTGCATAAAGGCGCGGCCGATCGATTTTTCCGTTGAAATGCTTGGCTGCTCGCGCGTTTTCAGCACCATCTCCCGGCCATTCGGCCGCGAGGATAAGCGGCGTCGAGGCTGGCCACCTGCAGCCGGCCGGTGCGGCCGCGGAGCCAACGAGGCTTCGGGCGCGCCCGCCATCGGTCGCGAGGCTCGTTGCGGAAATCTCCAGTTTCCCATGAGACCCGGAATACGATGCGGTCACAAAAATCCATTCCCGATTCAGAACGGAACCGTTCGTCCGCGCCGATGCTCTCGCACCATTCCCGGCGATGACGATCGACAACGCACCATCGGCATCGAGCGCGAGCTTCCAGCCGCAATCCAAACGGCCATTCCATCGCGAGATGATCGTTTGAGATCCTGCACCGACACGCGTAGGATAAATCCACAAACCAATGCTGAATTCGTTCAGATGCTTAAGAAGGGCTATATCGGGAATTTGCACAAACGATCCGGTCTGGACCGTTGGTGGGCTCAGTGCAACCGTCCCATCAAGAGAGCTTGCAACATGATGAAGCTTCAGACCGGGGCCGTTTTCGTCAGGATCGGCACAGCGAACCCGTACAACGCGGATTGCGGCCGAATCCAGAAATTCACTCGCCAGATGAAATGCGACAGTTTCGCCGGGAGCAACGCTCCAGGGTTTTGCGTAGCCAAGTATGCTTGTCGTATCGATCATTGCCGTTTCCCGTTCCCGTCTTCGATTGCAACGCCGGTGATTGCCTGCCAGCGGATCTTGAACACATGCCACTCCGCTTCGGCCAGACTTCGGAACGTCGTATCTTTAAATGTCTCGATCGGTTCGCCGCGCCTTTCCGGCAAACGGCAAAGCATCCATACGCGCCCGGGATCGACCGGGACGACGGCAAACCGACCGCCTTCGCCCGACCACCTCATCCGATGGAGCACTTTCTGAAGTTCGGCGCTGTGCGGCCCTTTCGGGGCACGTCGAAACTCGTCGACCAGATCGGTTCTGTTCGGGTCGACTTTATAATGGGCAGTGTGCGGATCCGTGCGCAGCATCGTATTTTCCATGTACATAGTTGGTAAACGGGAACGGACACAGGCTTCTGCCCGTATCCGCATGGACCGGTCAGCCCCGACGAACGCTCCAGAAGAGCGGCATTGTGTCGAGAACTCCGGTAAGGTCCGATTTGTAAGCGGTTGGGAAATAGAACATGCCGAGTGGAATGTAGGGCACCTTCTTGAGAGCAATTTCCTGGATGTTTCGGCCGATTTCTTTTTGCGCCGCGACGTCCGGTGCACTCAGCCAGGCTGCGCGCAGCTTTTCAATCTCGGGGATATCGGGCCAGCCATCGAACGCATTCTCCCCATTGGAGCGGAGGAACGTGTGGGAAGCCGGATTGAAGGTTCCAGCGCCTGCCACGAAATTGCAATAGGCGCTGTAGCCTCCCGAGGCCAGATCGCCCTTGTTCTTCATCCTCGTGGAGATGGTCGCCCAGTCCTGCACCTGAAGGTCGACGTTGAGGCCGATCTTGCGGAACAGATCGGCCGTCACTTCGCCGAAAGCCCGGATCACGGGAAAATCCGAAGTCGAAAGTAAGACGACGCGCTCGCCCTTGTATCCGGCGGCAACAAGCTCTTTTTTGACGGAGCCGTAATCCGGCTCCCTCGAGAAGGTCTCCAGTCCTTCCGTCGAGGCCAGGACAGAGCCTGGATGGAAGAACCCTGCGGGCACCTTCCATAGTTTCTCGTCCGCACCAACCGCCGCGAGCATAAAATCGCGCTGGTTGATGGCCCTCAGAACGATGTTGCGTATCTCAGCCCGATCGAACGGGGGTTGGCGAAAATTCAGCCGCAGAAGACCGATGTTCCCGGACCTATCCTTGACCTTGACACTGACATCGGTGCCTGCAAAAATCGCTGCGAGGTCGGCAGTCGGCTGCTCCCACCAGTCGATTTCACCAGACTGAAGAGCGGCGGCAGCCGTGGCAGGATCGGGGATGGTGTGCCATTCGACCCTATCGAAATGAACAACTTTGCCGCCAGCGAGATTCGACGCCGGTTCGGACCGGGGTACATAGCCCTCGAATTTCGTATAGACGTTCAAAGAACCGGCCACGCGCTCCGCGGCTGCATAACGGAATGGGCCGCTCCCGATAATCTCCGGCACTGGCGTGTTCGCATCCGTTTTTGCGAGACGCTCTGGCATGATGCCGGTTGAATAAGACGCCATCTTGCCGAGAAGATCGGGAAGTATCGGGAATGGTTGCTTCAGACGAAAGGCGACGGTCCGGTCATCCTGTGCTGACAGTTCGTCGAGAAATCCGGCAAAGGTCCTTCCAAAGCCGTCTTTTTGCATCCACCGATTGAGGCTTGCCACAACGTCGCGAGCAAGCACCGGCGTCTTGTCGTGAAAGCTGAGCTTCTCGCGCAGTGACAGCCGCCAGGTTTTGCCGTCATTTTCGACGTGGTGCCCTTCCACCATCTGCGGCTGCGGAACGTTGTTGCTGTCCACGCCATAGAGAGTGTCGAAGACAAGCATCGCGTGATTTCGGGTGACGTAGGAAGGAGATCCATGCGGGTCGATGACCGCAAGGTCCGCTTGCGGCACAAACTTGAGCACGCTGGAGGTCTGAGCGCGTGCCGCCGGCGAAAAACCCGGCAGGACACCCGCGGCGGCAAACCCGGCGGTGGTCTGAAGAAACTGTCTGCGCTTCATTGGTCACTGTCCCCTGTTGATTGTCGCGTGGTTTCATTGTGGAGTGCTTTCCAGCAGATGGCAGGCGGCCAAGTGCCCGGTGTCGGTCTGACGAAGTTGCGGCGTCTCCAGCTTGCAGCGGCCGAACACCGCCGGACACCGGCTGCTGAAACTGCAGCCCGGAGGCGGATTGGCCGGTGACGGAAGATCGCCTTGCAGGACGATACGCTTGCGCTCTACGTTGACATCCGGGACAGGCACGGCCGACAACAATGCCTGCGTGTAGGGATGTTGCGGATTTTCGAACAAGGCGTCCCTTGATGCGATCTCGACAATCCGTCCGAGATACATGACCGCGACACGGTCGGCGATGTGGTCGACGACGGCGAGATCGTGGCTGATGAAGAGAAGAGAGAGCCCGAGCTCGACTTTCAACTCTTGCAATAGATTGACGATCTGGGCTTTGACGGAAACATCGAGAGCCGAAACAGCCTCGTCGCATATGATGAGATCAGGCCGTGGAGCGAGCGCGCGCGCTATGCCGATGCGCTGCCGCTGTCCCCCGGAGAATTCGTGAGGAAAGCGGTCCGCCGCATCGCCGGGAAGCCGAACCAGCTCGATGAGTTCGGCAATGCGCATATCTATATCCCGGCTGGTTTCCGCCAGCCCGAAATTCAGAATCGGTTCGGAAATGATATCCCGAACCCGCATACGAGGATTGAGGCTCGCATATGGATCCTGGAAAATGAACTGGACTTGCCGGCGTCGCCGCCGAAAGGCTTCGCCATTGAGCGTGTCGATCCGCTCACCCGACAACCATATCGACCCGTCCGTCGGTGGAATGAGACCGATGATTGTCTTGCCGACGGTTGATTTTCCGCAGCCCGACTCCCCCACCAGCGCCAGCGTTTCACCGCGCAGGATATCGAAGCTTACGCCGTCAACCGCCTTCAAAACGACGTGACGTCGGGAGAAAACTCCTTTGCGAAGCGGAAAGTGTTTATTGATTGCCCTGATCGAGAGGAGAGGCTGATCGGCGATGCTCATGCCGCGATCCCTTCAATAGCCGCAAGATGGCAAGCGACCACGTGGCCTGGTGCCTTGGTTTGCAGGGCGGGCGCGTGCGCGCGGCAAAAGTCCGTGACCAAGGGACAGCGATTGGCGAAGATGCAACCCATGATGCGCTTCTTGAGGCTTGGGACCTGCCCCGGGATCTCGTTCAGCTTATCACGCCGCCGGTCTCCGATTCTCGGGACCGCATCCAGAAGGCCCCGTGTATACGGGTGACGCGGCATGTTCAAAAGATCTCGGGTGGTGGCCTCTTCGACTTTCCTGCCTGCATACATGACGACTACCCGATCAGCGACCTCCGCGACCACGCCCAGATCATGGGTGATCAGGATCACAGCGGTTCCGGAACGCTTCTGCAGATCGGCGAGCAGATCGAGGACCTGCGCCTGGATGGTCACGTCGAGCGCGGTGGTCGGTTCATCGGCAATAAGAATCTTGGGATTGCAGGCAAGTGCGATAGCGATCATTACACGCTGGCGCATGCCTCCCGACAGTTGGTGCGGGTACTCATGGAGGCGACGATCCGGATCCGGAATCCCAACCAGCTCCAGCATCTTTCTGGCTTGGGCGTATCGCTCCCCCTTTGATTGCTTCGCGTGGAACCCAACGGTCTCGGCAATCTGGCGTCCGACGGTCAGCACCGGATTGAGGCTTGTCATCGGCTCCTGAAAGATCATACCGATCTCGTTTCCGCGAACACGCCGCATCTCGGCTTCGTCAAGCTCCAACAAGTTGCGTCCATTCAACATGATACGGCCCGCGCTCGTTGCCGTTCGTTCCGGCAACAAGCGCATGATGGACATCGACGTTACGGACTTGCCGCATCCAGATTCGCCAACAATTGCGAGCGTCTGTCCAGCATCAACACTGAGGCTCAGCCCATCAACTGCCCGGTTGATGCCGTCCGGCGTACGGAAATGGGTTTGGAGACTTTCGATCTCAAGCAGGGCCATTGTCATATCCCCGTGACCATCTTGCTATCGAAGAGGTCACGCAGCCCGTCGCCAACCATGTTGACCGAAAGCACGGTGAAGGACAAAACCAGCGCTGGCGCCAGGACGATGAACGGCTTGACCTGCCATAAGGCGCGCCCGTCCGCCATGATATTGCCCCAGGAGGGGATCGAAGGCGGCGTGCCGGCCCCAATGAAGGATAATGTCGCTTCGACAATCATCGCCGAAGCGCAGATATAGGTTGCCTGCACGATGATCGGTGCGACGGCGTTCGGCAGGATGTGCCGAAGAATGATCCGTCTTGGCGTGGATCCGGTCGAGATCGCGGCGCTGATGTAGTCCATCTCGCGAAGCGAAAGGACCACGCCGCGGATAAGCCGCGCGACGCGGGGAATTTCTGCGACGGAAATGGCAACAACGACATTGAGAACGGAGGGACGGGTCAGGGCGACGAGTGCAATGGCCAGCAGGATCGAGGGAATGGACATGATTGCGTCCATGATCCGCATGACAAGGCCGTCTGCGATCCGGCTGTATCCTGCTACAACGCCTAAAGCGACGCCGATCACCGTTGCGACCGCGGCTACGGAAAAACCGACAACGAGTGAAACGCGCGCGCCGTAGACGATACGCGAATAAAGGTCGCGACCAAAAGCATCCGTACCCAGCCAATGGGCCATCGATGGGGCCTGAAGTCTCGCGATGGGCGAAATGGCGATCGGATCCGACGTACCAAGAAAGGGAGCAAGCAGCGCGATCAACCCCAGCACAAGCAATGCCGTAGCGCCAAAACTTGCTGCAATATTGGATGAGAGCATTGCGGCAAGACCTTTGCGCGGGGGTCGATATTCGAGGATATCTGGAAGTTCATGCGCGATCGGCGGGGAGGCGAACAGCGGGCTGGTCAATAGCGTATCCTCGGATCCAGAAGTGGGTAGAGGAGATCGACGACGAGATTGACGATCATGTAAGCAAACGAGAAAAGCAGCACGACACCCTGGATGACCGGATAGTCGCGTCGAAGTATCGCGTCGGCCGTTAACCTTCCGATGCCCGGCAAGGCGAAGACCGTCTCGGTGACAACCGCTCCGCCGATCAGCAGCCCCGCGCCTATTCCCACAATGGTTGCGATTGGAACCGCCGCATTTTTGAGAGCCTGGCCGAACAGGATTTGCCGTGGAGAAGCCCCCTTGGCGCGGGCAGTGCGGATATAATCCTGATCAAGCACCTCGATAAGCGCGGCCCTGGCGACGCGCGAGATCAGCGCAACGTATCCCGTTCCGAGTGCGAAAGCCGGCAACATGAGGCTCGATAGCCAGGGCCATAGCCCGCTTGAGAGCGGCTTGTATCCCTGGACGGGCAGCCATTTCAGTTCGACAGCGAAAATATAGGACAGGCAGTAGGCGAAAACGAAGAGCGGCACCGAGAAACCGATCACGCCGAACAGCATGACAAGCCGGTCGACAAACATGCCCCGTCGCCATGCGGCAATGAGAGCGAGGGGCACGGACACGATCAGCGACCAAAGGAGCGTCAGCACCATCAGCGACAGAGTCGGCTCCAGTCTTTGTGCGATCAATGTCGTCACCGGAACATTGCTGACAATGGAGGTGCCGAGATCCCCCTTGAGAAGGCCACCGATCCAGCCAATGAACCGGGGGATGAAAGGCTGATCAAGCCCGAGGTTTTGACGGATCGCCGCGATTTGCTGTGGAGAGGCCTGATCGCCAGCCAGAAGAACGGCAGGGTCGCCAGGCGCGAAATAGAGAAGACTGAAAACGAGTAGCGCCACGATGAGCATGATAGGCAACATCGTGGCGAGACGACGCATCGCAAAGCCGAACACAATATCGTTCCCTTGTTGTTTTGCTATATCATACATGCGCATTGCGTGCTGTCAAATCTGAATGTGAAGCATTAAGGAAAATTCCTGAAAAGGAGGGTTTTGGGACAGGTAGGCACCATGAATATCGCGTTCCACTAGTCGGGTCCACGTGAATATCGATCAACTATACTAGGTAAAAACAGATGTTTAATAGCGCGAGCAGCATATACGATCGCCTCGTGAGGTGGTGTGCCGGCATCCGTCTGCGGAGCCCTTGTCGAGGCTGTTGCATAGGAACTTCTATCGAAATTCGCCGCAGTTGTGCGCGCTTTTTGATATATTAAAATAGCGCTTCACAGTTTTACCGTTCGCTATTCATCAACGCGGTCCGACGACGCTACTTCCTGCATCTGTCGCATTACCGGCCGACCACATTTGACAAGTCATGCGCGTCGAAGCCGTTGAAACAGCAGATAACTGGTCCCCGCCATGATTGTCAGTATGGGGATGACCGTGCCGAAAGCCTGTACCGGGGAAACGAACACCGAAGTCACGAGGGAACCCGCGAACCCGCACCCCATTTGAATAAAACCCATCATTGCAGAGGCGGAGCCCGCAGCCTTGCGGAACGGGGCGAGCGCCACGACACTCAGATGCGGAGTCATAAAGGCCAGGCCGCATGCAAGAAGGCCAACCGGTCCCATGATGGTAATAAAGTGCGGCGCAAGTTGCATCGACGCGACGAACATTAGGAGTCCGGCAGTGACGACCAGGCCCAATCCGATGGCCACGCAGCGGTTGCCTCCGAGCCCCGGCGAGGCGTAACGCAGCATGATCGAACTTGCGATATAGCCTCCGGATTGCAACAACATGCCGAGAGCAAATTCTGTTGGAGAAAGCCCGACAATCTTGATCAGAATAAAAGGAAGTGTTGTCGCCAGGGCGTAAAGCGCTCCGATCGCGCATCCCAATGCGACCGTTGCGGCCATGAAGCTCTTGTCGGCAATGAGCGCCAGATAGGAAGCAATCGGCCCCATCGGGACAAGCTGTTCATCGCGGAATGGACATGTTTCGCGTAGCGCGCAAAGCACGAGGGTGAGTACGCAAACGCCGAAAAGCGCGAGCATGATCAATACCCATTCCCAGCCGCCTCGCAAAAGTGCGAGGCTGCCCAGCGTCGGGGCAATCGCCGGACCAATCGCCAGCATCATGCCAATTAGGTTCATGACGGTTGCCGCCTCGCGACCGTCGAATTGATCCCTGACAATCGCACGCGCGACCGTAATCCCCACCGAGGCGCCGATGCCCTGCAATAGACGCCCTACGACAAGCCAGAATACTGTCGACGCGCCCGCGGCAACAAACCCGCCGGCAATATAGATGGCAAGAAAGACAAGTGCGGTCGGTCGTCGTCCGAACCTGTCGGAGAGCGGCCCACAGACCAGTTGGGTCACCGAAAACGCCCCGAAATAGACAGACAGCGACAGCTTGATTGCCGCTTCTGTCGTATGTAGCGCCGCCATCATCTGCGGCATTGCCGGCGTATAGGCCGACATTGAGATCGGCCCGAGCGTCGCCAGTGCGCCGCCTATAATGCTGGTCCGGCGGGCACTCATGCGAACGACCGGAGCGGCAGAAACTGTGGTGGGATTATCCAATTCGTCTCACCAGGCAAATTGCGCGGATGCCCGATCGATGACCTCCCGCGCGATCGGCATGGCGGAAGTTGCAGCTGGCGACGGTGCATTGCAGACATGGATCGAGCGGCTGGTCTGACGGAAAATGAAATCATGGACGAGCGTTCCGTCACGCATGATCGCCTGGGCTCTGACGCCCGCCCTGTACGGCTCGAGGTCTTCGAGTTTCAGCTCGGGGCAATAGCGCTGACAAAGAGCGAGGTAACGCCGCTTGCTCAACGAATTCCACATCTCCGACAAACCGGAGGACAGATAACGCTTCGCCATCTTGCGAAACCCCGGATACGAGACGGTCTCATAGAGGTCGCGCGGACTGATATCGCCAAAGCGATAACCGTTGCGAGAAAAAGCCAAGACGGCGTTTGGGCCGACAGTGACATAGCCACCGATCATTCGCGTCAGGTGGACACCGAGAAACGGCAGTTCAGGGTCCGGCACAGGGTAGATGAGATGGTTGACGATCTCATTGTGCCTGGCCGCCAGGCGATAATACTCGCCGCGAAACGGGACCATCTGGAAGTCAAGCTCGAGACCACTCATTTCGGCGACCCGATCCGCCATTATGCCCGCACAGACGATGATGTTCGATGCCGTAAATGTCTGGCGTGTGGTTTCGACGGTCACAAGCGAGGCTTCTTCACGAATCGTGACGACCTCTTGTCCCTTGTGGATCTGCGCGCCTCGCGTTTCGGTCTCCGTCGCCATGGCCCGCGTGATCTGGGCGTAGTCGACGATGCCGGTGGTCGAAACGAACAGGCTTCCGAGGCCCTGAATATGTGGCTCGCGGCGCGACAGCTCGCGTCCGTCGAGCCGTTCAATCGCGACGCCGTTTGAAATCGCGCGGTCATAAAGGGCATTCATCCGGTTCAGATCGTCGCTCTTCGTAGCAACGATCATCTTGCCGCATTGCTCAAACCTGATGTCATGCGTACGGCAAAATTCGATCGTCGCGTCCACACCGTCCCTGCAAAACCGTGCCTTCAAACTTCCCGGCTGATAATAGACGCCAGCATGGATGACGCCACTATTTCTGCCTGTCTGATGACGCGCCAGTTCGTCCTCCTTCTCAAGAAGGCCGATAGAGAGACCGGGGTATCGCAGGCCCACCTCGCGCGCGCAGGCCAGCCCGATTATGCCACCGCCGATAATCAGGACATCATAATTCATGGTGTTTACCGTTCGAATGAATGCGGTGTCAGTGCCGCCTGCTGAAGGTTAGTCGACCTGGAGATGGGTGACGAACTTTGTGTTCAAATAGCTTTCCAATGCATCGGCGCCTCCTTCCGTGCCGTAGCCGGAATCGTTGACCCCACCGAACGGGACTTCGGGCAGGGCAAGGCCTGCGTGGTTCATGGACAACATGCCCGAGGCGACCTCATCAGCGATCCGCGCCGCCGACGCAGCAGACCGGGTGAAGCCGTAGGCGGCAAGCCCAAAATCCAATCTGGCCGCCTCATCCAACATGTCGTCCAACGACTCCATCGGCACCAATAGCGCGACCGGTCCAAAGGGCTCTTCATTCATGGCGCGCGCTTCTACAGGCACGTCAGCCAGCACTGTTGGTTCGAAAAAATGTCCTTCATTACCTATCCGCTTGCCGCCAGCGATAAGGCGCGCACCGCGTTGAGTGGCGTCCTGAACGAGGCTTTGCACTGCCTCGAGACGGCGGCCGTTTGCGAGTGGACCCATTCCCGTCTGAGGGTCGAGGCCGTTGCCAACCTTGATTGATCCTGCGGCCTTTGCAAAAAGATCCACGAACTCCTCGTAGACGGGCTGTTCCACTAAAAATCGTGTGGGTGCAACACAGACCTGCCCAGCGTTTCGAAACTTCGATGCAGCCATGACCGACGCGGCTCGGTTGAGGTCGGCGTCTTTCATAATGAAGACCGGAGCGTGGCCACCGAGTTCCATCGTCGTCTTCTTCATGTGCAGTCCGGCAAGGCTCGCCAACTGCTTGCCAACCGGTGTCGAGCCGGTGAAAGTCACTTTGCGGATAGTGGGATGCGCAATCAGCCGGGAAGAAATCTCCGATGGCGTGCCGAGCAGCAGACCGATGACGCCGGGCGGCAAGCCGGCATCGAGAAACGTCTGGATCAGTGCCGCCGGAGAGGCTGGTGTTTCCTCCGCCGCCTTGATGACGATCGAGCAACCAGCTGCGAGTGCCGCTGCAAGTTTTCTTGTCAGCTGGCTGATTGGGAAGTTCCATGGCGTAAACGCCGCGACGGGACCGACAGGCTCCTTGGTGACGCTCTGGCGGATGGCTGGTCCCCGCGGCGGAATGATCCGGCCATACGCCCTCCTTCCCTCCTCCGCGAACCAGTCGATAAGATCGGCACAGGCGAGCGTTTCCGTTCTTGCTTCTACAATCGGCTTACCCTGCTCAATCGTGAGCAGGGTTGCGATGGTTTCCACCCGCTCCCGCAAAAGCGATGCAGCCTGCCGCATCAACTTGCAGCGTTCAAAGGCCGAAACCTTTTTCCAAACCTCGAAGCCCCGCGCACTCGCTTCAAGGACGAGACCGATGTCGACCTCGCCGGCATGTGCAAAAGATCCGATCTGCTGGCCCGTGGCAGGGTTATGCACGGGCGAACGCAACCCGCTCGAGGCCGGTCGCCAGACATTGTCGATAAGCAGTTGCACATCGGGGTATGCAAGGGCAGCTGAACCTGTGATTGCGGTATTTTCCATGAGCTTGAGATCCTGTTCCGGTAGTCGTGAAAACGCGAAGAACTTTGTCGGTGGCGGCAGGTTACCGGTGTAATTGAGGCACGCCGAAACGTCCGACTGGTACGCCGGGCCGCTCCATCCGGCAGGCAAGAAGTGTGCCCTCGCCCGACACGCCGTCGCGGGTGCCGGTCAGGGAGGTGATGAACAAGGTGCGCATATCCGCTCCGCCGAAACAGGGCATTGTCGGCATTGCGACCGGCAAGCGGGTTGATCGACGTGTGCTCGTTTCTGGGTCGATCCGGTGAAGAACTCCGGCGGTGATGCCGGCACTCCAGTAGATCCCGTCAACGTCGACGGCCGCGCCGTCTGGCAGGCCGTCCTCGAAGTTTAACTCGACGACGAGCCTTTCCTTGGCGATCTCGCCGGACCGTGGGTCGAAATCGAAGGCCTTGACGCAATAGCCGCGGGAATCCGCATGATACATCGTCTTGCCGTCGGGGCTCCAGGCCAGGCCATTGGACACGTGGATCCCGGAGACCATGCGGTCGCAGCGACCGTCTGGCGCTATACGATATAGCGCCCCGGTCGGCTGTGCCGGCCGCTCATCATGCATGCTGCCGACCCAAAAGTTGCCGTCCGGACCGACCTTGCCATCGTTCAGCCTGTTGAGCGCAACGTCAGGCTCGGGGTTGACCAAAAACTCCAAGCGACCGCTTTCAGGATCGAAGAGGTGTACGCCGGTGCGCATGGCCACGATCAGTCGCCCCTCCGTCGCGAGGCCGACACTGCCGACGGGCGACGGCATCATATAGGTCGAAAGCTCCTTTGTTACCGGCTCCAGCGCATAGATCGCCGGCGCCAGGATGTCGACGAACCACAGCTTCTGCAGGTTGCTATCCCAGACCGGGCTTTCGCCGATCTCCATGCGAAACGAAATCAGCCGTTCAAATTGGGTGTCCACGTCCACCGGCGCCGCCTTTTACGATGATCGCTGGCGCAAGCGCAGCGAGTTTGCTATATCAAATAACACATTTTGCGGCGATATTGATTTCATACTTGCGCAAATATGGCAATATGCTATATCAAAAATACACAAAGGGAGCGGAGGAATGAAAAACAGCCTGAAGGTATCTTTGACGGAACGCAGCTGCGCCAATGGCTGGCTGAGCATTCCGTCTGGCTATTCCGCGGAACTTCTGGCCAGGGCGGATTGGGACAGCATCACTGTCGATCTGCAGCATGGCGTTCAGGACTTCATGAGCATGGTGCATTGCTTTCAGGCGATTTCCGGTTTTGCGGCGACGCCGCTCGTTCGCGTCCCGGCAAATGACGCGGCAATGGTCGGCAAGGTTCTCGATGCAGGCGCCTGGGGCGTGATCTGCCCGATGGTCAATACGGTGGAGCAGGCGCAAGCGTTCGTCGATGCGTGCCTGTACCCTCCCCGCGGCAGCCGGTCCAACGGACCGTCGCGTGCCGCCGTTTACGGAGAACGCGGCGCCTATCAGGCATTTGCAAACGATGAAGTGCTGATCATCCCCATGATCGAGACCGCCGAAGCGGTCGAGAACCTGACCGGGATTCTCGATGTGGAGGGCGTCTCCGGCGTTTACGTTGGCCCAAGCGACCTCGGGTTTTCATACGGCCTCCCACCGATCTTCGACCGGCAGGAGCCGGAGATGCTCAAAATCTACCGGGATGTCCTCGATGAAACGGCAAAACGCGGACAGTTCGCAGGCCTACATTGTGTCGACCCGCTGTACGCCCGTAGAATGGCTGAGATGGGGTTCCGGCTGATCACCATCGGCAGCGACGGCTCGTTTCTCGCGCGTGCAGCGGCGGATGCCGTTCGGCTTTTTCGCGATGATCTTATGGGGGTGCAAGGAGCCGTTCGATGAGTGCAACGACTGAGCCAACCGACATCGAGGTTGAACGCACCGAACTTCTAGGACCTTATGAGAGGTTGGAGCGGTTGGGCCTGCGCTTGCCAATTCCAAGGGCGCCGGTCGCTAATTTCGTGATGGCCGTTCGTCACGCGGATCTGGTCTATTTGTCTGGTCAAGGGCCAGTCACCCCGGATGGTATCCGATTGACAGGTAAGGTCGGGCGCGATGTCACTATTGAGCAAGCTTACGCCCATGCGCGCTTGACGACGATCAATCTGCTGGCGGCCCTCCAGCACGAGATCGGTTCCCTGAACCGGGTTCAGCGGATCGTCAAGGTGCTTGGGTTCGTCAACGCCATCGAAGAGTTCGAAGATCATCCTAGGGTCATCAATGGCTGCTCGGATCTGTTGACGTCGGTCTTCGGGCCGGAAGCAGGACCGCACGCCAGGTCGGCGATTGGGGCCGGCTCGCTACCGCGCGGAATATCCGTTGAACTGGAAATGATCGTCGCGATCAAATCATAAGAAGCGCCGCAAAGTCGCTCGCATCAATCAAAAAAAGGTGGAGTTGGTCGATTGCGCCGCCGTATTCCACCGGGGAACAACAAGCGCACCAAGAAATGGGAAGACCATGATGAACAGTCTCTTTCGCAGGCCTATTCACAGCTACGCCGCCTCAGTGGTCCTGACGGCGGCTCTTGTCAGTTCCAGTTCGGCCTTCGCTGCCCAGGCGGCAGACAAGCCGATCGTCGTAGCCCGGGGCCTCGATATCAATTCGCTCGATCCGGCGCGTGCCGCTTGCGACACCTGCCTGATTTATCTGAGTTCTGTATATGAGACGCTGATTCGTCTCGGCACCGACCGCAAGTCAGTTCTCCCGGCGCTGGCAAAATCATGGGAAGCCAATTCCGACAATACGGTCTTCACCTTCCACATCGATCCGAAGGCAGTCTTTGCCGATGGTTCGCCTGTTGAAGCCAAGGATGTGGTCTGGTCCTGGAACAGGCTTGCCAATGCGCAAGGCGGCATGTCCTGGCTGCTCGATACGATCAAGACGATCGAAACACCGGATGTAAAAACCGTCGTCGCACATCTCAGTCAGCCGGATGCCGAATTCCTCGGCAAGGTCATGGGTCCGAACGCCTCCATCGTCAACAGCAAGCTTGCTGAGGCCAATGGCGCGCTCGCTACGAAGGACGGCGCCAATACCGACACCGCTGAGCCCTGGTTCCTGGCCCATTCCGCCGGCAGCGGACCGTTTGAGCTTGGCTCATATAGCCCCAACGACGAATTGCGCTTCAAACGGAATGCGAAATACTGGGGTACACCGGCCGGTGTCTCGGAAGTTATCATCCGGCAGGTGAAGGACGCAGTCGCCCAGGCCCAAATGCTTCAGAGTGGCGATATCGACATCGCCATGCAGATCTCACCGGACACGGCAGCGACGCTCAACAATCCGGACATCAAGGTCGAAACGGTTCCCTCCTACAACTACATCTATATGGCGATCAGCCCGGGCGCAAAGGCAAACCAAGTCCCACTCACCCTCAAGGTTCGTCAAGCGATCGCCCTTGCCGTCGACTACAAGTCATTGATCGACTTCACCGTTGCAGGCGCCGGCAAGTTGCAGCCCTCACCGATCCCGAATGGCTTTCCCGGAACCGAAGGCCTGCCGGAACCCACCTACGACCTCTCCAAGGCAAAGGCATTGCTGCAGGAAGCCGGTCTGAAGAACGGCCTTGATCTCGACGCGACATTTCCGAATTCGAACTACTATGGCGTCGACATGTCGCTTCTGATGCAGAAATTGCAGCAGGACCTCGGCAAGGCGAATATTCGTCTGCACCTGCAGCCCGCAACGTTTCCTGTCTGGCTGGACGCGGTCAAGGGAGATCATATTCCGCTGACCGCTTCTTATTATGCGCCGGATTATTACGGCTCCGGGCAATTCGTCAAAACCTTCGGTATGATTCCCGGAACGCGATGGGCAGCCCGCTCCGGTTCCGATAAGATAGAGGGCGTCATGAACCCGAAGGAAGAGAAGCTGCTCAATGAGGCGCTCGCCGCGCCAGACGGAAAGCGTGATCAACTTTACCATGATGTGGCGATGGAGATGATCAACGACCGGGTCATCGTCCCCTTGGTCAATCCCGACAACATCCTGACCTATCGAAAGAACATCGAGGGCGTCAGCTACAGCATCAACGAGCTTCTTCCGCTTCGCGATCTGAAGTTCAAGTCCGGCAATTAAACCTCTGGCGGCAGGTGAACCATCATGAGCGCACTCAAATTCTTTCTTCGGCGCCTGATCAGCCTGCCGCCGCTGCTGCTAGGCGTGCTCACCATTGCTTTTGTGCTCTCGCACGCAACCCAGGCCGATCCGCTTTCTTCGATCCTGCCGGAGCGCATGTTGAGCAATCCGGAAGCGGTGGCGGCGGCCAAAGCCAGGTGGGGGCTCGATAAGAGCCCGTTCACGCAGTATGTTGTCTACGTCAAGAACGCCGTCCAGGGCGACCTCGGCATTTCGTTTCGAACAAAACGTCCGGTCGTCGACGATCTCCTGCAAAGGCTACCGGCGACCTTCGAGCTCGTGCTTGCGGCGATGGTCGTCGCTTCCTTTTTCGGCGTCGTCACAGGGGTTGCAGCCGCCAGGCTGCGGGATAGGGTCTTCGATCACGGCATAAGGCTGTTTGCCTTGCTCGGCTCATCGACCCCGGTATTCTGGTCCGGACTGGTGTTCCTTTCGATCTTCTCAGTGCAATTAGGCATCATGCCAGGCCCTGGCCGACTTGACGCCCGCGCAACGCCGCCGCCCTCCGTCACCGGCATGTATACGATCGACGCCATCCTGCAGGGAGACTGGGCGACCTTCGGGCAGGCATTTTATCATCTGATCCTGCCTGCCTGTGTTTTGGGCTGGTCGGTGATGGGCATCATATCGCGTCTCGTCCGAGGCAGCATGCTCGAGGCACTGAGCCAGGATTACGTGGCGATGGCCAAGGCCAAGGGTGCAAGCGAAGCGCGTATCCTGTTTCGCCATGCTCTTCCGAACGCTCTTATTCCGGCGATCACGATCATCGGCTATTCCTTCGCCTTTCTTCTCACCGGAGCGGTTCTCACCGAGACGATCTTCTCCTGGCCAGGCATTGGCTCCTACGCCGTCGAATCCGCACGCGCACTCGACTATCCAGCGATCATGGGCGTCACGATGCTGGGTGCCGCGGCCTTTCTCTTCACCAATGTTCTGACGGATCTCGCCTATGCGCTTGTCGATCCGAAGATCAAGCTTCAGTAGGTCCCGACATGGTCACCATTGACATGCCTTACCCGCCTACGAAGGCAAGGAGGCTCATCAGATTTCTTCGGCGCGACCTCAAAGCCGCGTTGCCCGCGTATCTCGGCGCTCTGATCATTCTATTTTGGATCGCCGTTGCCCTGACCGCGCCGTTCTGGGTTCCCGCCGATCCCTTGGAAATGGTCGGTCGAAGGCTGCAGCCTCCGAGCCTGCAGCATTTGTTCGGCACCGATAGCCTCGGTCGCGATGTCTTTTCCCGCACGATGTATGGCGCAGTGCGCTCTCTTCCGATTGCCGTCCTTGTCGTCGCGGTCGGTGCAGGGTTCGGATCGTTTCTTGGTGCACTTGCAGGGTTCCTCGGCGGATGGACCAATACCATCATCATGCGTCTTGTCGATGTCACTGTATCCTTCCCTCCCATGCTTCTCGCCATGGCTGTCGCTGTTTCACTCGGTCCGGGCCTGTGGACAGCCGCGATCGCCATGATCATCGTCTGGTGGCCGATTTATGCGCGGCTGATGCAGGCGCAGGTCAACAGCGTCAAGCATATGGATCATGTCGAAGGCGCGGTCGCATCCGGTGCGACGCGAGCGCGGGTTCTGCTCAAATATATCCTGCCGCTTTCCTGGACGCCTGTCCTCATCAACGCGACCATGGATTTTGGTCAGGTTGTGCTTTTGACGGCCTCGTTGAGCTTCATCGGTCTCGGCTCGTCCCCGCCGATACCGGAGTGGGGGGCGATGATTTCGGAAGGCTCGGTCAATTTCTACAGTTGGTGGATCGCCGCGGCACCCGGATTGGCGATCCTCAGCGTCGTTATTGCGCTTAATTTCATCGGTGACCGCGTTCGTGATATCCTAGACCCGAGGTCGGCAACATGAAAAATGAACAGGCTCTGTTGGAAATCGAGGATCTAAAAATCTCCTTTCGTGCACCGGACGGCTACATCGAGGCGGTTCGGGGAGTGAGCCTGTCGCTCACCGCGGGCGAGATTATGAGCCTCGTCGGAGAGTCGGGTTCGGGCAAGAGCATCACCATGCGAGCGATCATGGGGCTGCTACCGGCATCCGCGCGAGTTACGGGCTCTGCGCGCTTTCAAGGTGTTGAACTGATTGGCAGGCCCGAAAGAGAGTTGCGGCGTATCAGAGGTGGCCAGATGTCGATGGTCTTCCAGGACCCGATGACGGCCCTCAATCCCGTGATCCGGGTAGGAACGCAAATTGTCGAAGCGATCCGGCTTCACAACCCTGCACTGTCCTTAAAGGCATCCCGAGCCCGGGCAATCGAACTCTTGCGCGATGTCGCCATCCCTTTCCCCGAGCAGAGGATGGAACAATATCCGCATGAGTTTTCGGGTGGCATGCGCCAGCGTGTCGTGATTGCCATGGCAATCGCCAACCGTCCAAAACTCATTATCGCCGACGAACCGACGACGGCTCTTGATGTCACGGTCCAGGCCCAGATCCTCGAATTGATGAAAGCGCTCTGCCGTGATCACGGGCTCGGCCTCATCCTGATTACCCATGACCTCGGTGTCGTCGCTGGAATGGCCGAACGTGTCTCGGTCATGTACGCGGGATCGGTCGTGGAATGCGGTACGGCCGCCGAGATATTCTACACGCCAGCCCATCCCTATACTCGAGGCTTGTTGGGGTCTCTACCCGCAATCTCCGGCCCGATTGGCCGCTTGACCGACATCGGCGGCGCGCCGCCCACGATCCTCAACATGCCGCCCGGGTGCGCCTTCCACCCTCGATGTTCGTTCGCGCGCGAACGCTGTTCGTTCGAACGGCCGACGCTGCGTCCAGTGCGCCAGGAATTGTCTGCCTGCCATTTCGCTGAGGAGCTTCCATCCTACACACCGGAAAAGGCCTTCGCATGATCGAACATAGGAACACATCCCCGGTCGTGCCTGCTCCCGGCCTACGGTCCGCTGGCCCGATTTTGTCCGTTAGAAACCTCGTAAAGGAGTTCCCGGCGAGCAGATCCGCGTTTGCTGGGGGTTCGGCTATTCGCGCCGTTTCCGACGTCAGCTTCGACATTGCGCGTGGCGAGACCCTTGGTCTTGTTGGCGAGTCTGGATGCGGCAAGTCCACGCTATCGAAATGTATTCTCCGATTGACCGATCCGAGCTCCGGGGCGGTCTACCTCGATGGCGTCGATCTTGCCAAGCTTTCTCACGAGGAGATGCGTCAGCAACGGCGACGTATACAGGTCGTCTTCCAGGACCCTTCGGCGTCACTCCATCCCCGTATGCGTGTCGGTGAGATTGTCGCAGAACCGCTGCGCATGCTGAAGCTAAATCGCGGTGAGACACGCGCACGGGTCGAAGAGCTTTTCGATCTCGTCAACCTGAGCAGGGATTATACGGACCGGTTTCCTCATCAGTTGTCTGGCGGCCAGCGCCAACGCATTGGGATTGCCCGCGCCTTGGCCATCAGGCCGGAAATCATTCTTCTGGACGAGCCGGTTTCGGCACTCGACGTCAGCATCCAGGCCGGCGTTCTGAATTTGCTGTCCGACCTGCAGGAGAGGTTCGAGCTTTCCTATCTTTTCGTCGCCCATAATCTGTCGACCGTTCGCCACATCTCCCAGCGCGTCGCCGTGATGTATCTCGGCAAGATCGTCGAGATAGCGCCCCGAGACGAAATTTTCGCGAGACCGCGACATCCTTATACGCATGCACTTTTGTCCGCCGTGCCAGTGCCGGATCCCGACCAGGAAAGCGAACGTCGCCGAGTCATGCTGCAAGGGGATCCACCAAGCCCCGCCGATCCGCCAAGCGGCTGCCGGTTTCGCACAAGATGCTGGAAAGCGCAGTCGCTGTGTTCAACAACCGCACCACCTATGGTACAGGACGGCAGCGTTTCTTATGCCTGCCATTTCCCGATGACATAGGATGGCGAGTTTGCCGTTGAGCAGGACAGTCGGGTGCCTGTTGTTGCAATTCCACCGGCCCAGCTGCCGAATTGAGAGGTCATAGTGGAAGGATCGAATTCTGCAGCGCCGGAAGAGTTGGAGCCGACCGACGACACGGCGATGTCGCGCGACAGCCTCTCGCAACGTATCTACGCTCGGTTGCGCTTGCAGTTGATGACCGGCTTTTATGAGCCGGGCCAACGCCTGAACATTCGCGGTCTCGCCAATACCTTCGAAACGTCTCAGACGCCTGTTCGTGAAGCTGTCATCCAACTCGTCAGAGAGGGCGCGCTCGAACTTCGCCATGGCTACCAGCCACGTGTTCCGGTTTTAACTCTGGAGCGGTATATTAAAATCCGTGAGACGCGCGTGCCCCTGGAACGGCTTGCCGGTGAACAGGCCGCTGTCCATATAACTTCCGAGCAGATAGACGAGATGCGCCACTTCCATAAACTGTTCATGGAGGCCGAGGCCGGCGAAGACTGGAAAGCGGCCCAAGTGGCCAACCAGAAATTTCACTTCGTCATCTATCATGCCTCGAACAACGAGATTTTGATCAGCGTGATTGAGAATCTCTGGCTACTCGTCGGGCCGTTTGTCAACAACCAGTACCCCAACATTCGGCAAGCCGCGTCCGATGTTCATCCGCATTTGCTGATGATTGACGCACTGATCAGGCGCTCGCCCGCCGAAGTCGGAGAACTTGTTGTGAGAGATCTGCGAGAGGGCTCCTATCGCATTCTCGAACAATTCCGATCCGGACAAATGGTACCCAGAGGTTTAGGCAAACGGGCTGGTCGTCGTAAGGCGAGTACGGAATAGTTCGGACAGTTCACCAGGACTGAGTCTGGCACATCGCTCTGATGAATTGCCGGAGGAACAGCTCGACTGAAATTCGGCTGTTTTGATATACCAAAATGAAGTTCTTCCGTCGCTTGCGATCTTCATTTGATAGTTTTCCATCGAATCGCCATCTACCTCTCAGAGGGCGTAAAAGACATTTTACTCTTTATCGATCACATTTATGCGACTTTCGCGCCGTTTAGGCGCCCAATTGTGCAAAAATCGCTTGCAAGTTCGAATTTTGGTGTATGATATAGCAAAATAACAAATGAGGGAACATGGTCATGGTCTATCGTCGTACTCTCCTAAAGGCCGCAGGCGCTGGGGTCCTTTCCCTTGCACTACCTAGCATCGGTAGAAGCGCCTCCGCCTCGGTGCTCAAATTCGTTCCTCAGGCCGATTTGGCGACGCTTGATCCGGTTATGACGTCGGCTCTGGTGACCCGTAATCACGGATACATGGTTTTCGACACGCTCTGGGGACTGGACGCCAACTATGCCCCGCAGCCGCAGATGGTCGCCGGCCATGTTGTCGAAAACGATGGCCTCGCCTGGAAAATCACCCTTCGCGACGGGTTGACGTTCCATGATGGTTCGCCGGTTCTCGCCAGGGATGTCGTCGCAAGCATCGAACGCTGGTGCAAAATCGGCCAAGTCGGCAAGACCCTGAAGGCCATGACCGATGAGATGAGCGCGGCCTCTGACAAGGTTGTTCAAATTCGTCTCAAACGGCCATTCCCGATCCTCCCCTTCACGCTTGGCATCACCAATGGTGGTTGTTTCATCATGCCCGAGCGGCTCGCGAACACCGATCCGTCAAAGCAGGTCACCGAGATGGTCGGCAGCGGTCCCTTCCGGTTCATCGCAAAGGAGCGCAACCCGGGTCAACTCGCCGTCTACGAACGTTTCGATGGCTATGTTCCGCGCGATGGGGCGCCGAGCCTTATGGCGGGCGGCAAGCATGTCAATGTCGAGCGTGTCGAGTGGCACACGATGCCGGACGCAGCGACGGCAGCCGCGTCACTCATGTCAGGCGAGATAGACTGGTGGGAACAGCCAACGCCTGACCTCATCCCCATGCTCAAGGGGGATGACGGCATCGCCGTCAAGATTATGGACAAGGCTGGTTTTGTCGGCCAAGTCCGCTTCAACCACCTCTTGCCACCGTTCAACAATCCTGCCATTCGCCGGGCATTGCTGGCTGGGATCAATCAGTCCGACTTCATGACGGCCACCATGGGAGACGACCGGAGCTTGTGGAAGGACAATGTCGGTTTCTTTCCACCCGACACGGCTTACGCAAGCAATGCCGGCATGGAGGTGCTCACCTCTCCGCGCAGTCTGGACAAGGTCAAGAAGGGTCTTGCGGCTGCGGGGTATAACGGTGAGAGAATTGTTCTGGTTGTTCCGACCGATCTGCCTGCACTCAACGCCATGAGTGAAATCCTCGGCGACATGCTAAGGCGCGTCGGGGTCAATCTCGACTACCAGACATCGGATTGGGGTACCGTTTTGCCTCGCCTCTCCTCCAAGCAGCCGATCGACAAGGGTGGATGGAACCTCTGGATCACCTACACATCAGGCGTGGTGACAGCAAATCCGCTTAGCAGCTCCCTGCTGCGCGGCCTCGGCGATGCCGGCCCGATCGGGTGGTCCAAGAGCGAGGCGCTGGAGAGCTTGCGCGACAAGTTCATGGGAACGTCAGTCCTCGCCGAGCAGAAGGCGATCGCCCGCGATATTCAGCTGCAGGCCTTCGAGGACATGCCGTTCATTCCGGTTGGCTTTTATTATCAGCCAACCGCGTTCCGCAACAACCTCAATGGCGTCGTGGAAAGTTCGCCCGTCTTCTGGGGTGTCCGGAAAACCTGAAGTCCCAGCCTGCACCAAGGTCAGATTGGGGAAGCAAAAGCGGCGTCAAAGCTGGCGGTCGGAGCCAATTGGGCCCTGCCGCCAGTGGAGACGCTGTAGTTCCAGACGGCTACGTGAGCTTACCATTAGGCAACCAACGCCACGCAAGCGGGAGTTTGAAACATGCCACAAAGCACCGTTCAGGTTGGTCAGTGGATGTGGAGACGAATTATTTTCAGTTTTGCTGGACGGCGCATCCTATCGACGATCCCCGTCATGGGGATCGTGGCATTCTTTGTCTTCAGCCTTCTCTATCTGGCCCCTGGAGATCCAGCAAGCATCATTGCCGGTGAACAGGCTACTCCGGAAGAAGTCGAACGGATCCGCCAAACGCTCGGCCTCGATCAACCGTTCGTCGTGCGTTTTGGAGCATGGATCTGGCGGATTCTGCACGGCGATCTCGGAACATCCATCTTTTCGAATTTGCCGGTGGCGGATCTGATCGCTCAACGCATCGCGCCGACCTTGTCGCTCATGGCGCTGACTTTCGTGTTCGCAGTCGCAGTCGCTGTTCCGCTCGGCGCGCTCGCCGCCTGGAAGGCCGGAAGCTGGATTGACAAGTCGGTCATGGTTTTTGCGGTACTCGGCTTTTCCATCCCGGTCTTCGTGATCTCCTACCTCATCGCCTACCTGTTTGCGCTGAAACTGGGCTGGCTGCCGGTTCAAGGCTATACGCCGCCAACCGAAAACCCCTGGCTCTGGTTCCGCAAACTCATTCTGCCCGCATTGGCGCTGGCGAGCGGCTACATCGCTCTGATTGCCCGGATGACGCGGGCATCGATGCTTGAGGTGCTGCAGCAGGACTACATCAAGACTGCGCGCGCCAAGGGCCTCGGCAATGCAAGAATTCTCTTCCTCCACGCGCTGAAAAATGCGTCTGTCCCCATCGTCACAGTGATCGGGCTTGGAATAGCATCGCTGATCGGCGGTGCGGTCGTCACCGAAAGTGTCTTCGTCATTCCTGGCCTCGGCAGGCTTACGGTCGATTCCATCCTGCGGCGCGACTATCCGATGATCCAGGGTCTCGTGTTGCTCTTCAGTTTCGCCTACGTGATCGTCAATCTCTGCATTGATCTCATCTACGGCCTCCTTGATCCGAGGATTCGCTATTGAGCAGGATTTTGAAAGTCGTTGCCGATCAAGCTTCGGCCTCCCCTCTTCCCGACATCATCCCACCCACTAGGCGCAGGAACGGGCTGATCGGATTTGTTTTTCGCGAGCCCATGATTGCGATCGGCGGCGGGATCTTGCTGACCATGATCCTAATCGCCCTTCTCGCGCCATACCTCTTGACCGTGGATCCGACGGCGCTGTCGCCGACCACGCGTACACGCCCGCCATCTTCCGTTTATTGGTTCGGCAGCGATATGCTGGGACGCGACATCTACTCGCGCGTCCTGTTCGGTGCGCGAATCTCACTGATGGTTGGGTTCAGCGTTGCGGTTCTGGCATCCTCCATCGGGCTGGCGATTGGTTTGGTCGCCGGCTTCATTCGTCCCCTCGACGGCATCGTGATGCGTATGATGGATGGCCTGATGTCGATTCCGCCGATCCTGCTTGCCATCGCTCTTCTCGCGCTGACAAGGGGAAGCCTCGGAAACGTTGTCATCGCGATCACCATTGCGGAAGTTCCTCGCGTAGCGCGCCTGATTAGGGGTGTCGTCCTGTCGCTGCGAGAGCGCCCGTTCATCGATGGCGCGATCGCCTCCGGCACGAGGACGCCTGCTATCATATGGCGGCACATTCTGCCGAACACACTCGCGCCCTTGACGGTGCAGGCGACGTATATCTGCGCCAGCGCGATGATAACGGAAGCCATCCTGTCTTTTATCGGAGTAGGAACGCCATCAATCATACCCTCCTGGGGGAACATCATGGCTGAAGGCAAAGCGCTCTGGCAGGTGAAATTCTACATCGTCCTGTTTCCAGCAGTTTTTCTGTCGGTAACCGTCCTCGCCATTAATCTCCTGGGTGACGGTTTGCGCGACCTGCTCGATCCCCGACTGACGAAGAGTTAGGAAATCCAGATGCCCCTTTTGAAAGTCGATGATCTTCAAACGCATTTTCGCACGCGTGACGGGGTGAACAGGTCGGTCGATGGCGTGTCGTTTACGATCGATCAGGGCGAAACGCTGGCAATCGTCGGTGAGTCCGGCTGCGGCAAGTCGGTGACGGCAAACTCTATCCTGCGACTAATCCCGGAGCCACCTGGCAAAATTGCAGGCAGTATCCAGCTCGAAGGCGTGGATCTCCTGACACTCACGGAACGAGAGATGCGCAAGATTCGCGGCAAGGAAATCGGTATGATTTTCCAGGAGCCGATGACCAGTTTGAATCCGGTTTTGACGCTTGGGCTGCAGATCACGGAAACCTTGAGGCTCCATGACGGGTTGAACCGCACCGATGCGGAACGTCGTGCCGTCGAGATGCTTGAACTGGTCGGGATTTCCGATCCACACGCAAGGCTCAGAAGTTATCCGCATGAGATTTCCGGCGGTATGCGGCAGCGCGTAATGATCGCTATCGCACTCGCCTGTTCCCCCAAGCTGCTCATTGCCGACGAACCGACAACCGCGCTCGATGTCACGATCCAGGCACAGGTACTGGAACTGATGTCCGACCTGAAATCCCGAACGGGGGCTGCAATCATGCTGATCACTCATGATCTCGGCGTGGTCGCGGAGGTCGCCCAGCGCGTGATGGTCATGTACGCCGGCAGGAAAGTAGAAGAGGCGTCAGTGGCGGACCTTTTCCGCAGGCCGCTTCATCCCTACACGAAGGGCCTCTTGGCAGCCATTCCGAAGATCGGCTCTTCGTTGACAGGAGAGCATTCCCGCCTGGCCGAAATCCCCGGGCAGGTTCCAAGCTTGAAGCAGCGCATCCAAGGATGTGTGTTCGCTGGTCGATGTAGCGCTGCAACCGCGATCTGTCGCGAAGCGACACCGCCCCTCGAGTTGAAAATGCCACGTCACGTCGTGGCGTGTCATCACACAGAAGAAGCATGGGCCGCCTGATGGAAACGCCGCTCCTTGAAGTAGACGATCTGAAGAAGCACTTCACGCTGCCTGGCGGACGAGGCGTCATCAAGGCGGTCGATGGGGTATCGTTTAAGGTCCATCGCGGCGAAACCCTATCCCTGGTCGGAGAATCCGGATGCGGCAAGTCCACGGTCGGCAGAGCAGTATTGCGGCTCGGCGACATCACCTCAGGGCAAATCATCCTTGATGGGAAAAGGATAGACAATCTTTCTGCGGCGGCGTTCCGGCCTTTGCGTCAGAGGGTCCAGGTCGTTTTTCAGGATCCCTTCTCAAGCCTCAATCCGCGAATGAGGGTCCGTGATATTTTGGCCGAGCCCATCCGCAATTTCGGTTTGGCAAATTCGCGGGCTGAACTCAATCGTCGAATTGATGCCTTGCTGGAAACCGTCCGGCTACCGCTCGATGCTTCCAGCCGCTTTCCGCACGAGTTTTCGGGTGGGCAACGGCAAAGGATAGGAATTGCCAAGGCTTTGGCCACCGAGCCCGAGCTCATCATATGTGATGAAGCGGTCTCGGCCCTCGATGTTTCGGTGAAGGCCCAAATCGTCAATTTGTTACAAGATCTCCAGGACCGGCTCGGTCTGGCACTGCTGTTTATCAGTCATGATCTGGCGGTCGTAGAGCACATGACGCATCGCGTGGCGGTGATGTATCTCGGCAAGGTCGTGGAGGTGGCATCGAGGCGCGATATTTTCCAGTCGCCAGGGCACCCTTATACGCAGGCCCTTCTGTCGGCAGTCCCCATCCCGGATCCTGCGGTCGACCGAAGTCGCCTGGTACTTCGTGGTGAACTGCCTAGCCCGGTCAATCCGCCGTCTGGCTGCCGGTTCAATACGCGATGTCCCTATGTCTTTGATCGTTGCCGAACGGAAGCGCCGAGCCTCGTCTCCTCAATCTCAAATCATGTTGTCGCCTGCCATCTCCAGACGTGAGGGCCAACCACCAAGGCAAAGTCGAAAAATCGCTCGAACTCTTGCATGGCGGGCTAACGCTGATGACCGGAGATTTTGGTTCGGCAATTTTGGCCACACTGCTTGCTCAATAAACAACCGGTCTATTCCAATCGAGGAGAGTTACTTGAGTGCACCCTTCGCCTCGCGTACGGCGTTCTTTGCTTTCGCGCTTTTCTGCGCGTCACCAGTCTTGGCGCAAAGTGCTTCGGTGCCGAGCGGCTATAAGCTGGTTTGGTCGGATGAGTTCGACGGACGCGGTCTACCCGATCCGAATAAGTGGACCTATGACACGGAAGCCAACAAGTCGGGCTGGTACAACAACGAAAAGCAGTATTATTCGGTTAAGCGGTCGGAAAACAGCAAGGTAGCGAACGGCAACCTGACCATCACCGCTCGCAAGGAGCGGCTCACGTCGGCGGCAGACTACGGCGGTCAGGACTATACGTCTGCGCGTCTCATTACGCGCGGTAAGGCCAGTTGGACATATGGCCACTATGAGATCCGGGCGCGTCTACCCTGCGGCCTCGGCACTTGGCCGGCTTTCTGGATGCTCGGTCCTGAGGGAACCCCCTGGCCGGACAACGGCGAGATCGACATCATGGAGCAGGTCGGGAAGGCACCGAGCAAGATTACCGGAACGATTCACACAAAGGCAACGGCGGGAACGTTCGGCATTGGCGGAGAAACGACCGTCAGTGATGCCTGCCGCCGCTTCCACACCTACTACGCGACGTGGACGGAGAATATGATTTCGATCGGTGTCGATGGCAAGTCCTATCTAACCTACAACAACCCGGGCAAGGGCGCCGCGAGCTGGCCGTTCAACACCCCCCACTATCTCCTCATCAACCTGGCAATCGGCGGCGACATGGCCGGTAACGTAGACAACAAGATCTTCCCGGTCAGCATGGATATCGACTACCTCCGAATTTACCAGAAAGTGAACTGACACCCCGGGACAAAAGCAAGGCTCTTTCGACACGTTTGCTATCGATTGGTGATCCTGCAAGCCAGCTAGAATGTCGTATCCGAGGCGGACGAAGACGAGCCGACATCAATGCTGACTTGATATGCTCGGTGAGCGCCGGAATCGGTTCGTAGCGCTTCCGCTTCGCCCGATGATGTCGACGACAAAACGTGGTCAGTTATAAGAGATGGATTAAGCTGCCTCTCTCTTCAAAGCGGTCGTGCATCCCGACGTGGCTAACGTATGGGCAACGACGTCTCTAAAGAGTTGCCTGAACCACACCTGCCCTTCATCTGCGAGGTCGAGCCGGCGATAAAGCATTGAAATCGGCTCTACAGTCAATGGAAGAGGTGGGACGAAGACCTGCAGGCCATAAAGACGTTCCATGCAACGAGCGATCGCTTCCGGGATCGTTGCGATAGCGGGAATTGACTGTAACAGGGGCGCAACTGCTGCATAGCGCGAGACGCCGGCAACGATGTCACGTCGTCCGCCGCCGCCATTCTCGATTACAGCGTCGATGTTCGTTGACGCATTCCCTTCCGATGAAACGACAACGTGTGGCGCATTGGCAAAGGTCGCCAGACTTACGGGGGTCCGCAGCTTTATCTGCTTGGCGTCATAGACGCACAGGAGATGCTGGTCGAACAGGTGTTGTCGGATGTGCCAAGAGGCTGGTTCGTTGTGAACGGCGACGCTGAAGTCGTAGGCACCTTCTTCGAGCAACTGCACGGAATCGCGTTTCGACGAAGCGACCGCCACAACCCGCGCCCTGGGGGCCGCCTGTCGAAGGCGCGCAGCCAATGGGCCGAAGAAAACCATTTCCAGATTGTCACACATTCCGACGCGGAATTCGCCGCGCCATGTCGCCGGATCAAAAGCTGTTGGAGGGCGAACCGCCCGTTCGATGCCGGACAGCGCATCTTCGATCGCCGGTGCAATTGCGAGCGCTCGCGCCGTCGGCTGCAGCCCTCGCCCTACGCGCACGAACAGTTCGTCTCCAAGTGCATCGCGCAAGCGTTTCAGCGCCGTCGATAAACCAGGTTGACCGATCAGCAAGCGCTCTGCCGCACGACTAACGTTTCGCTCCTCCATGAGCACGGAAAAAGCGTGCAGGAGATTAAGATCGAGGTTTCGAAGGGTCGCATCTCTTATCTTCATGGGAGATACTTACCATCGCTACTATCAATTTGTAAGCGTATTCTGATTGGTCCACATGTTGATCGATCGATATCGCCTTGCGGGTCAAGCGCACGCCAACGATGTCGCGAAGGAAGTTTCCGAAAGGTATTCAACATGGTCAGACAGCTTGCATCCTCATGTTCACTCCGCACGATCGCACTCGCTGCGTTTGTAGCCATAGCTCCGCTGGGAGCGCCAACGTTTGCTCCACCAGCAAATGCCGCTGCCCCGATGCAGCGGACCCAGGCTCCGGGCTATTACCGACTTATGCTCGGCTCCTTCGAAGTGACGGCGGTGAGTGACGGCACTCTTGAATTGCCCGTGGACAAACTACTCTCGGGTCCCGGGGAAGATACTCGGGCATCGCTGGCTGCGTCTCATCTTGGTGTTCCCGTCGAAACCTCATTCAACTCCTACCTCATCAATACCGGAAAGCGTCTCATCCTCATCGACGTCGGCGCCGGAGCATTATTCGGACCCAGGCTTGGCAAACTTATCGAAAACATGAAGAAGGCCGGATATCAGCCGGAACAGGTCGACGATGTCCTGTTGACCCACCTTCATCCCGATCATGTCGGCGGACTCGTCAAGGAAGGCGCGGCCGTCTTTCCAAATGCAACTGTCCATGCCGACCGCCACGATTCCGAGTTTTGGCTGTCTGAAACGAACAAGGCCAAAGAAGGGGACCCGGACGGCTTCTTCGAGGGCGCGATGGCGTCTCTTCGGCCGTATGTGGCAGCAGGCCGTTTCAAGGCTTTCGACGGTAACACCCAGTTCCTGGATGGCATATCGGCAACCACCGCTTACGGTCATACACCCGGCAGCATCGTCTACGCCGTTGAGAGTGAAGGTGAGCGGCTGCTGGTTATCGGCGACCTCATCCATGTTGGTCCCGTACAGTTTGCAAAGCCAGATGTGACAATCTCTTTCGACCGCGATCACGCAAAGGCAGCGGAGACCCGTCGCGTTCTGTTCGATCACGCCGCCCAGTCCGGCGCACTGCTTGGGGGAGCACATCTCGCCTTTCCGGGGCTTGGCCGCGTGCGCACAAATGAAAGTGGCTACGACTGGATTCCGGTGAACTATTCGACAGAGTTTTGACCTGGTCAGGATCGCAATTCTTGATGGTTATCTGCGTTCCGCGCTGGAAAGCGCGTAGTCATACCAGCCCTATGTTACTTAAACGGCAATATTGGAAGGACTTGCTGTGTAGATGTTGACGCGGCCGGTCAATAGACGTAGGGCGGAATTCTTGGCACGGGCAATGTAACTCGCTTCGAGGTCGTAACGTTTTTCCAAAAAGGTACCGCAGTGCGGTGATGATGTTGGGGACTCGTAGAACTTCTCTTGTAAGGCATATTCCGCCGTCACTTTTGAAAAAACCAGCACGTGCCTACGGAATGTTGGGCACGTGCTGCATCGTTCGCTTGGACCAAGCTCTGCGATCGCAACCGCCTGATCTTTTCGATCACTGATCGTGAGTTTGCTTAGATGGCTTCCTGCACGAAGCTCTTGAAGGGCGTTGGCATACCGAAGGGCGTGATAATGATTGCCAGCAACCAGATGACCGGGCCGCTAATGGTGGCGACGTTTAGCTCGATGATGCCAGGCGTGACCAGTAGTAACGTGAAGCTCAGGTCTGCGATGCCGACCAGGACCACTCCGAGCAGATAGGCAATCCAGGAAGCACGCGTGAACAGCAACCACGCAACAATGATTCCAAGTACGCCATAACCGGCCACATCCAGGCTGAAGTTCAGGATAAGATTGGCGTGGGCGAGGGAGGTTACCGGGTCGGTCGGAAACACGAACGAGCTAAAAGGCACGTTGCTGCCGCCGATGAACATGCGCCACTGATCCTGGGCGGGACTAGCGAAGTAAAGGCGGAGACCTTCGTAGCCAACCCACATATGCAGTATGCCCCAAAGGACAAAGAGCGCTGCACCGACTTTGCCAGCGATAGTTAACACAGGGCGAGCGTGTGCTTGATCCAAAGATGTATAAGTCGTCATTTCTTTTTCCAATCGTCAGGTTGGCAGCTTGGTCGGGGCGTTGTTGCCGGGTCGATCAGTTGCTTTCGAAGTCGTTATAAGGCAATTAATGTTGAGATCAGAGCTCCCGGTGTGAGACCTTGCGTCTCAAAATTGGAACGATTGCAGAGGGCGAACTGTGTCTTGCGAGAGCCTGAGGTGATATCCTCCGGCATGCAATTGAAGGCGGAGCGTTTATGGATCTGGAAGCTTTATCTGACTTTGTTCTGGTCGCAGCGAACGGTGGCATTACACAAGCGAGCCGCGCGAGTGGTCGACCGAAGGCGACCCTCTCCCGCAAGGTCATGGAATTGGAAGCGAGCCTGGGCGTTCGCCTTTTCGAGCGAGGCGCGCGCTCGATTCATCTCACGGCGGAGGGAGAGACCCTGTTTTCGCGAACGTCGGGTCCGCTGGGCGAAATCGCCGAGGTCACGGAACTGCTGCGCGATGGACGCTCCCGGCCAAGCGGCCGGTTGCGGATCAGCCTGCCCACCGTTTTCGGACAAATTCTCCTCGGAAAGCTGGCAGCCGATTTCACCAAAGCTTATCCCGAGGTGAAGCTCGACGCGATCATGGAGGACCGCGAGGTCGAGCTCGTCGCAGAAGGTTACGATGTCGTTATCCGCCTGAACCCGACACCAAATTCCACTTTGGTCGGCCGTTGTTTCGCGCGCGACCAGTTGCTAATCGTTGCCGCCCCGTCACTCGTGGCCCCGGCGGACAAAGCCAACGACACAGAGTATCTGTTACCAGTTGTGCGCAGGAACGGCGCCACGGATCGCAATGCCTGGCGAATGCCAGGGCCAGACGGCGCGGTTGTGCAGACCCGGACTGTCCTCGAACTGCCCACGTTCCCGACGGTTCGGGATGCTGTCCTGACAGGGATCGGCGCAGCCAAGTTGCCGCAGGTGCTGGTTACCGAGGACCTTGCGACTGGCCGCCTGATCAGTTGGGGACCTGCAACGGAGCGCCCGGCTGAACTGTGGGTCCTTCACTCGTCGAGCCGACTGCCTGGCGCGAAAGTCAAAGCCTTTGCCCGCTTTCTGGAAAAGGCCTTTCCGGACGGGCATCTGTAATCTCGGTAGCTGGCCTGCGTAAAATCGCCTTGGATGAAACCCTCCGGATCCCATGATATCGACGTCCCGCGGTTCGTCGCCTATTGTGCAGGCCCGGAATTGCAAAGCCTCCCTTGCTGGAGAGCGTTTGACCCGTCACGAAGCGTGCTCCGTCCGTGCACAGCTACACGGCGACCATGGCAACGACTTCAGGTTCTCCGAGGAGTTAAAGGGCTAAGTGATCGGAACGCAAGCAGCGAAGACGCCCGTCTCGGTGAATTGCTCTTGGATATGGCGTCAACCTGCGCGGCTCGTGTCGTAACCACCAAGACCTGGCTTGTAGCTCTTCTCCTCGATAAATTGACGGATCCCTTCCTTACGCCCGCCGGCATCGAACGAGTTTGCGGCCTCCTGGGCGCGAACGAGATAATCCTCCGCGTTATCATATGTCATTTCGGCAACGCGCCGAACAGCGTCCTTTGTCGCTTTCAAAGCTGTGGAATTCTTGCTGATGAGGATCTTGGCCACCTCCTTGACGCGGTCCCGTAGTTTGGCGAGGGGAAGGCTTTCATTCACCAGGCGCCACCCGGCCGCCTTGCGACCATCAATAAGTTCGCCGGTCAAAGCATGGTACATCGCATCACGCATGGACATCAGTTCGGTGACGACCTTGGTAGCGCCGCCACCGGGAAGAATGCCCCAGTTGATTTCAGACAAAGCAAACTGGGCTTCATCGGCCGCGAAAGCCAGATCGCATGAGAAGAGCGGACCGTACCCGCCACCAAAGCACCAGCCATTGACCATCGCAATTGTTGGCTTCTGATACCAGCGAAGCTTCCGCCACCAACCGTAGCTTTCGGACTGCGCCTGGCGAACAGCCCCAAGGCCTTTCGCCTCGGTCTCCCGGAAATATTCCTTCAAATCCATACCGGCGGAGAAGGCAGCCCCCTCGCCCGTTAGAACGAGAACCCGGACGTTATCACGGTACTCCAGTTCGGTCAGGGCTTCCATCATGCCCCGGTTTAGAGCCGGATTCATGCAGTTCCGTTTTTCAGGACGGTTGTAACGGAGCCAGGCAATACCGTCTTTGACGTCGTATACTACAGGCCCGCTGGTAACAGTCGTCTCAGTCATAAGATTTCCTCCTAAGGAAATGCGCGCGGGTAAGCGCAGGAGATCGTTCGAAGAAACGTTGTTTCTCCGTTTGGTGGCATGTGATTTGGATCGGTATTTCCGATCTAGCTTGCTGCCTTGTTTGCGACTGTGTCGACCATGGGCAGTTCGCTGTATGGCGCTTCTTTCAGTGCCGCTTTCCTGATTTTGTTCGATGGCGTGCGTGGAAATCCTTCAACGGAGGAAAAATATCGGGGGCGCTTAAATGCTTTTTGGTTACGCTCGTACTCGTCCGAACTGATATAACCCTCATGACGGCCCCGGATCATTACCTCACAGGTGCCACCCGGCTTGCCATGCCCATAGCTGCGACGTGCTCGTCCATCAACGATGGCAGTCCGCTTCTCGCTCTTCCCATAGACGTAGACCCCGGCGTAGAAGGGGTTCTTGAGGATGCCGATTACATTGCGATAACGGACCGGCGTCCAGACGAAGTTGGTCATGCGCCCCTCATCCGACGGCCGTGGGAAGTAAATCTGATCTTTTGTCATCGACAGCAGCACCTGGCGTGCGCTTCCAAGCTCATGGAAGCGGGCGAAGATCGATCGGATCACGTCTTGCAGACGCAGATCAGGATCAAGTCCAAGCCCCGCTTCCCTATGCCAAATGTAGCCGAACGGAACGGAAAGTCGCAATTCGCCGCGCCGCGCTTTCGATCTGGCGGCATCCAGCATGCGGGCTCTCAGCACGCCCAGTTCGAACTCGCTGATACTGCCCTTCATTCCCAGCAGCAGGCGATCATTGGGCCGACATGGCTTGTAGATACCGTCGTGATCTATGACACGGACCTCAACGAGGCCGCATAGTTCGAGCAGATGGTGCCAGTCGCGGCCGTTACGTGCGAGGCGTGAGGCGTCGAAGCAAAAAACGGCACCAACTTTGCCGCCGCACAACAGGGCGACGAGACGATCGAAGCCGGCGCGCGCGACCGTTCCGCTGGCAGAGCGTCCCAGGTCGTCGTCGATCACCGCGATGTCGCTGAAGCCGCGTTGTCGCGCCACGTCAACAAGATCATATTGCCGTCGCTGGCTTTCCAGATTGGTCATAACCTGCGACTGCGTGGATTGCCGCACATAAACGACGGCCTTGCGCGCGAGCAGCGCTGTCGGAATCAAATCAGTGCTGGTCATCGTTGATCTCCTCGACGACCAGACCGGCCGCCTGCATTAACAGGCAAGCCAGAGTTGATACTGCCTTCTTGCGATCCTTGTCGCTCAGTCCGTCGAGCGTTCGGGGTTTGAATATCAGGTCGAGCAACGACGCCGAAGGCGTGGCAGCTTGTCCGTCAGCAAGGAGATGTCATTCAGCGACCAACCACGAACTCGATGGCGCTGACTGCAGCCTCGACGACGGTATCGGCCTCTTCCTTAGTTAGGCAAAGTGGTGGCGCGAAACCTAGGATATCCCCTTGTGGCATGGCGCGACCGATGACACCGCGTTCCAGAAGTGCAGCGGCAATCTGTGGCCCGATCTTTTTCGCCGGATCGAAGAAGGCGCGATCGTCCTTGTTCTCGACAAATTCGATAGCCGCCATCAGTCCATCGCCACGCACCTCTCCGACATTCTTGTGATGCCCGATAGCGTTGGCCAATTCAGCGCGGAGATAAGCACCGGTGGAGCCTGCATTTTCGACGAGCCCTAGTTCATCGATCAATTCAAGATTGGCAATGCCGGCGGCCGCACAAATTGGGTGCGACGAATAAGTCCATCCATGGCCGATAGCTCCAAGTTCGTCTGAACCCTTGACCAGAACCTGCCAGACCTTGTCGGAAACGATCGTGCCGGAAAGCGGTGCGTAAGCAGAGGTCAGACCCTTTGCGATCGTAATCAGCGCTGGCTTCATAGCGTAGTGATCGGACCCGAACATCGTGCCGAGACGGCCAAAGCCCGTGACCACCTCGTCGGCGACAAGCAGGATATCGTACTTATCAAGCACGGCCTGGATCTTCAGCCAGTAGCCGGCCGGCGGCGGCACGATGCCGCCGGTGCCAAGGATCGGCTCGCCGATGAAGGCGGCAACCGTATCCGGTCCCTCCGCAAGAATCATTTCTTCCAGCTTGTCGGCGCAATATTGCGAAAACTGTTCCTCGTCCATCGAGCGGTCAGGGCGGCGGAAGAAGTAGGGCGCTTCCGTGTGCAGAACCGGCGCACGCGGCAGGTCGAACGCATTGTGGAAAAGATGTAGGCCGGTCAGCGAGCCGGTCATGACGCCGGATCCATGATAACCGCGCCAGCGCGAGATGATCTTCTTCTTTTCCGGCCGACCCAAAATGTTGTTATAGTACCAGATCAGCTTTATGTTGGTTTCATTGGCATCGGAACCGGAAAGCCCAAAATAGACACGACTCATGCCTTCCGGCGCCCGGTCGATGATCATTTTTGAAAGCGTAATGGAAGCATCCGTGCCATGGCCGACATAGGCATGATAATAGGCAAGGTTCTTGGCCTGCTCGGCAATCGCATCGGCGATCTTCTGGCGGCCGTAACCAACATTCACACAGTACAGACCGGCAAAGGCATCGAGACTTTTTTTGCCGTTTGTGTCGGTAATGTAGACTCCTTCGCCGCCGGCGATGACGCGTGTCGGCGCCTCGCCGCGGGCATGCATGCCCATATGCGTGGAGGGATGGAAAAAGTGGTCGCGGTCCCAGGCAGTGAGTTCGTTGCTTCTGTCGGACATCGTCTTTTCCTTTTCTGTTTCATGTGGCGCCGGGATCAGGCAGCCGTATCGATGCAGAGATATTTGAGCTCGGTGAAGGCCTCTATGCCGTGACGCGAGCCCTCGCGGCCAAGACCGGATTGTTTCCAGCCACCGAAGGGAATTGGGCCGCCGGTGATCTTGACGCGGTTGACTGCCACCATGCCGTACTCCAGCGCGCGGGAGAGCCGCATCTGGCGGGCGCCATTTTCGGTGACGATGTAAGCGACGAGGCCGTATTCGGTATCATTGGCGCGGGTTATCACCTCCGCTTCGCTGTCGAAGGCCGTGACGGCGGCGACCGGGCCGAATGTTTCTTCACGCATGATCAGCGCATTGTCCGATACATCTGTCAAAAGTGTAGGCTCATAAAATAGCTGGCCAGCCTTATGGCGCTTGCCGCCGGTCAAAAGCGTAGCGCCGCGTTTTAGTGCATCGGCAACCTGCTCTTCGACCTTGGCAATGGCGCGTTCATGCATAAGCGGGCCTATTTCCACGGCCGCCTCAAGTCCGTTGCCAACCTTCAGCGCCTCGATGCGAGTCTTGAAGGCCTTCGCGAAAGCATCAAGCGTCGGCCGCTCGACATAGATACGGTTGGCGGCGAGGCAGTCCTGGCCGGAGGTCGCGAATTTCGCGTTGATGGCGATGTCCACCGCCTTGTCGATATCGGCATCGGCAAAGATGATCAGAGGCGCGTGGCCACCCAGTTCCATCACCAGCCGCTTCATGGTTGGCGCGCATTGGCCGGCAACCAGCCTTCCGATCTGCGTGGAGCCTGTGAAGCTCATGGCCTGAATGCGCGCATCTGCGTTCATGCGTCCGGCAATGGTGGCAGCGTCGCCCGTCACGACGTTGAAAACGCCTGCCGGAATTCCGGCACGATGGGCCAACTCTGCCAGTGCCAGTGCGGAAAGCGGCGTTTCACTGGAGGGGTGAGCGATCACGGTGCAACCTGCCGCCAGTCCGGCCGCGGCCTTGCGGGTAATCATGGCGCATGGAAAATTCCACGGCGTGAGAATGCCGACGACGCCCAGTGCCTCGCGCCGTACAATCATTTCGGCATTGGGCAGATGGCTGGTCACACCCTCTGCGTTGATGCGTTTTCCCTCTTCCGCATACCATTCGACGAATGAAGCGGCATAGTCGATTTCGCCTCGGGATTCGTCGAGCGGCTTGCCCTGTTCGAGGGTAATCAGCAGAGCCAAGTCTTCGCGTGCATCGAGAATGAGCCTGTGCCAGTCGCGCAGAATATCTGCCCGCTTTTGCGGCATAACGTCCCGCCACGAAGGGAATGCCGCTGCCGCCGCCGAAATGGCTCCCGCGGTCTCATCGGCATCGAGTGAGGTTACCCAGGCGATCGGTTCAGCCGTCGACGGGTCGGTTACCTGGAAGCTTTTACCATCACGGCTCGCGATCCATTGGCCGCCTATATAGGAGAGTTCGCGCAAGAGACCGGGATCGCTCAGTCTGGAAAGTGCGTGGTGAAAAACAGTCAAAGCATATTCGGCGGTCATACCTGCCTCCTCTTGGTACGGGTGTGATCGATGCACTGCCGCGTTGTTCTAAGCCCGGGCAGCGTCCTCGGCTTCCATCTCGGCGATGTCTTGGAAACGGTCGGCGATGCGTGCATGCGCGCGTCCATTGTCGGATGCGCCGATAGCAACAATGATCTCGTCCTGCCCCGGTGCATCGGCGATCTGGAAATTCGCCGTCAGGAAATGTGAACGTTTGCCGTTTTCGCTCTTGTGCATCATCGGCAAGGCAAGCAGGGCACCTGGTGCATTTCGGGTATTGGCAAACTCAAGATAATTCGTTCCGCCTATCGCATTTCGAAAAGGATTGCCGAACCGCAACGTGTGGATCATCGCAGACGCGTGTTCGATTTCACCGTTGACGCCGACGGCTGCGGCCTTGCCGCAGGCCTCGATCTTGTCCGAGGGCATCTGACGAAGGAGACGACAGGTCATTTCATGGCTGAGATCGCTCGCAATGCGGATGATTTCCGGGCGAAGGTTTTCGACAAAGCCGCGACCGGCCCACGGGTTCTGTATGATGGCGGCGACCACGACGATGTTGACCGGGCGAGGTGCGACTTTGCCGCCTTCGATGATCGTTTCCTCAAGGAAGGTGCAAATTTTTCTGATGCCGATGGTCATGTGAAACGCCGCCAATTGGTTGAACATGTTCGCAGTCTAGGGCGTGTCGCCGGGCCATATCTTCCGCAGTATCGAGGAAATCGAAGAATACGGTTCCTGTAATTGGTAGGAGCCGTAGCGTGGCGATGTCCAACGGCTGATGTGTTCAAGGATCGGGCGAGGGTGAAGACCAGAGTACACGGCATGCCTCATATAAAGGCGCTTAGCTTGATCAGGAGAAAAAATTACGCCCCTTGTCCTCTGTCTCGGAGAATGCCCGGGCGAAAGGGCATCCCCATCATGACCCGGTCATTAATGTCGGGAAAAACCAAAGGGGAACCGAATGAAGATGAGACCCGCAAACACCGCCTTGCTGTTTCTTGCCTTGCAACTGGGCGCAGGCCCGGCGCTTGCCGATGGCAAACATGTCGATGCTCTGATCGAGCAGAAATATCCTGCACTGCAAACAATCTACCGCGACATTCACGCCAACCCGGAACTTGGTTTTCATGAAATGCGCACGGCCAAATTGCTGGCCGGGGAACTTCAAAAAATTGGTTTTGACGTAACGCTCGGGCTTGGCGTCGAATCCAGTGTCGTTGCCGTTTTGAAAAATGGCGATGGACCAACCATCATGTTGCGCACGGAGTTGGACGCTCTTCCCATGGAGGAAAAAACGGGGCTGGAATATGCCAGTCGTGTTCAGGTGCCAGCAACGCAATGGCCCGGACATACGGACAGTTCTGCCAAGGTGTTCGTGGCTCACAGTTGCGGGCACGATGTCCACATGGCAGCTTGGCTTGGTGCCGCGCAGATGCTGGTGGACATGAAAGACCAGTGGCGCGGAACTTTGCTGCTGGTGGGCGAACCTGCCGAGGAAATCGGCGGCGGTGCAACGGCGATGCTGAAGGCTGGTTTGTTCGAGAAGTTTCCGAAACCTGATTTCGGCTTTGCAGTCCATATCAATTCCGATCCTTCCGGCAAAATCACCGTCAAGGATGGAGCGTTCAGCGGAAATTCGGATACGTTCGATCTCACATTCAAGGGCCGGGGAGCGCATGGCAGTGCGCCGCATCTTTCTATTGACCCAATCGTTATCGGCGCCCGTTTCGTGACCGATATTCAGGCTGTCGTCAGCCGTGAGAAAGACCCGCGCGAACCCGGCGTCATCACCGTAGGCAGTTTTCAGGCCGGAACTGCCGGAAACATCATTCCCGATCAGGCGAAGCTGAAGCTGACGATGCGTTCCACATCGCCGGAAACACGCAAGCTGCTTCTGGATGCGATGCATCGTGTGGCGGATAGCGCCGCCAAATCGGCAATGGCACCGGATCCGGAGTTCTTGCGCATCGGCGGCGGTGCCGTCGCAGGCGTGAATTCGTCTCAGTTGATCGAGGATTTAAAGCCATCGCTGGATGTGTCGTTTACGGACATCACCTACGTTCCTGCGGCCGTAAAGCCAAATCTGGGTGTAGAGACATACCCGGAGTTCATCGAGGCAGGCGTTCCCTCCATCTTCTACTGGATTGGTGCAAGCAGCCCGGCGCAGATCGAAAAGGCCAAGCTGGAAAACAAGCCTGTCCCTGCCAATCACTCGCCACTGTTTTCGCCTGATGCCGACGTCGCGATTCGCACGGGTGCGAAGGTGCTGGCGCTTTCGGTGCATGAAAAAGCCAAGGTAAACTGACGCTCGCTATAGCTTAGCTTGGTTTTTCAGGGTCGGACGGTGCTTTGCTGGTTTCGCGACAGGTGCGCCGTCTGACCCACGGCTTTATGAATAGCGCATATTTGAGCGTTTGCTCATTGTCATGGCATTGATCATCGGCGGCTCTCTCCATACTTTGCTTCTGAGTAAGAGAAGTTGAAATATTTCTCTGAAACAGAGTAGACTAGCGTCGCGTGTCCGCGCATTGTGTTTGACGAATGTCAAAGGCGGGTGTGTTGGATCAGAAGTCTCAAATATTGTCGCTTCGCGATGTAGCAAGCCAAATCAACAGTGTTGGCGACCTTCAGACAGTGCTTCAGCACCTCATCGACGCCGCTTGCCGTCATGCTCATTGGGCGCTGGGATCGATTATGGGAATCGATGCGGCGCATGGTGATGCCTACGTCATTGCCCGCTACGATCCGACGTTGATCGACCGGCCGTTGCCGGAAAAATGGCAGCTAGCGACAAGCCCGTCACTCATCGCATTGCAGCGCAACGAACCCGTTTACATTCGCGATGCCCGCGAGTCCGACGAATTTCCCGGTTACCGAAAAGAGGCGTTCGAGCGCGATTACCGTACAGTGCTGGTGATCCCGATGAACTGCAACGATGCTGCTGGCCGACCGATGGTTCTCAGCGTCATCGCGCGGCAGATCACCGATGTTTCGGACGCCGACCTCGCCTTTCTCGGCACCATCATTCACATGGGTGCCATCGCGGTAGAGCGGGAACATCGGCTGGAGGCTGAAAAACGCACAGCCCAGCGTCTCGATCGTGCCTTGAATTCCCACACATCGTTGCTTGAGCACGTTTTGCGGGATGGGTCGGTGGCACCGCTTTCCGCGATGGTTGACAAAATGCTGCCCAATCCCACAGTGGTTGTGGATTTTACCGCCAATCAGGTCATTTCCGGTCGCCCCCCGAATGAGATGTATACCGAAGCCAGCTGGCAACATGCTGTCCTCGGCAGCCTCGCCAAGCCGTTGATGAAGGCAGCGCGCGACGCGGTCGAGCGCGGGACCGCGGACGCTGCGACCTTGTTTCTGGACGATGGCGTTCAACGTTTCAGGATCACGACACGGATTGAGGCCTTGATGGTGGATAATCAACTGGTCGGAGCCTTGATCATCTTTCCGACCTCGCGCGAGTTCAGCGAACTCGATCTCCTGATGCTCGATAGCGCCAAATTCGCGCTGAGCGTTCAGATGATGCGAAGCTTCATCCGCTTCCGTTTCGAGACCAGAACACAGACCGAACTTTTCTTCGAGATCGTCGAGGGGCGTTGGCGCAATGTCGGCGATATCGCTCAGAGAGCGCAGCGACTGGGTATGAATTTCTCGATACCGCAGCAGATGATCGTTATCGACTTTCCGGAAAAGACCAAGGCTTTCGGGGGCGCGTCTGTCGATGTCGAACATACCTTGTCGCGCATCATGCTCCAGTCGGCGCTTCCGGTAAATCTTATCGCGACCGATGGCGGCGTGGTATGCCTCATTCCCTATGATGTCAGCAAGCGCCAGGAACGCACAACCAAACTGACGCGCCGTATCTCCGACGCGCTTGGCCGATATTTCGATGAGGCGCCGATTGTGGTTGCCGGGAACCGTTGTGCCGGGCTTACCGATTATCCGGCGGCTTGGGAGCGGTGCAGCCGCATGATCCGCATCGGACGTTCTTTCGGATTAACGGGGGCCGTCTCTACGCAGGACTTTGGTCCTCTGCCGATGCTGGTTGCCGCATCGGAAGCCGGTGATGTCCGCAGTTTCGTTGAAGAAAGCGTCGGTGCCATCGCGGTGCATGATCGGGAAAACGGCACACCCTATCTGGAAACACTGTCCACCTACCTTCAGGAAAGCTGCCGCAGTCAGGCATGCGCTGATTCTCTTGGCCTGCACGTCACGACGTTGCGTTACCGGCTGTCACGCATTCAGGAACTCTTCGGCATAGACGTGGAGACTCCGGACAAGCGTTTTGCCGTCGAGCTGGCAATTCGCCTGCATGGCGTTATCGACAACAGCGCTGCCGCCGAAAAGTGATCGAATTCCACGTCAAAACAGACGCCGGAGAGGCCGTTTTCCCGGCATTTTTCGCCTCCTATGCTTCGCAGGAGAAGTTTTCCAGACAATCCTCAGAAGTCGAGGAAGAATGGCTGTGCATGCCGCGATAGCCTTCTTTCAACGACAATAAGAGGAGGCGATCAGGATGACGGACATAGTGGCGCTGGAGAATGCTTCCATTGACCCTGTCGCGCTGCGGCGTGCCTTCGGAACCTTCGTCACGGGCGTGACTGTCGTGACCACGCTCGATGCGGATGGAACTCCGCGGGGCATGACGGCCAACTCCTTCACCTCGGTCTCGCTGGACCCGCCGTTGCTGCTCGTGTGCGTGGCAAAGTCTGCCTCCAGCTATCAAGCTTTCACCAGTTCCGGCTGTTTTGCCGTGAATATTCTGCATGAAGGTCAGATCGACGTTTCCGGCACCTTTGCGTCCAAATCGCCCGACAAGTTCCAGTCTGTCACCCATGATCGTATTCATACCGGCGCACCCGTTCTGACCGACAGCCTCACATGGTTCGATTGCACGACCTACAATTCGGTCGATGCCGGTGACCACACGGTTCTGATCGGCCAGGTGCGTGCCTTCGGCACCAGCCCGACAGCACCGCTCGGCTTTTGCCGCGGTCGCTACGCCAGCGTGAAAGACCCGCTGCCGAGTGGATGGCTTGCCTCGCATGGCATGATTATCGGATATCTCATCGAGGCGCGTGATGGCCTTCTCCTTCGTTCGGACGGCAAAGGCGGCTGGGTCCTGCCTTCGGCACGTCGGCGAAAAGCCGACAGCCAGCTCGTGGTCGATGGCGGCGATGCGCTTCGCCTTCTTCCTGAGAACACGTTCCTTTATTCCGTCTTTGACGTTGCAGACAGCGATCCGGGTTACCTTGTCTATCGCGCCAGACTGGCAGGTGAACAAGCTGGTATCGCGCTTCCTGCCGACCTGCGTTTCTTTTCCATCGAGGATCTCCCTTACGAGGCGATCGCCACCCATGAAATGCGGTCCATGCTGCGACGTTACGTTCGTGAACGGCAGGCGGGTCGCTTCGGTATCTACATGGATTCCGATGATGGCGGCCGTGTCGCAATGATCGAAGGCGAAGCCCAAACCTGGCTCCAGGCCTCCCAAGACCAAGGACAATGATATGAAGACGACAGTCAATTCCATCGAAGGTTCACGCCAGGAGCTTTTCATCGGCGGCCGTTTCGTCGCTCCGAAGAACGGCAACTTCATCGAAAGCTACGACCCGACGACTGGCGCGGTCTGGTATGAATTTGCAGAAGCTGACGCCGACGATGTTGCGATTGCTGTTGCTGCCGCAACCGATGCTTTCCGTAATCCCGTCTGGCGGCGTATGACGCAAACGGACCGGGGCGCGCTGCTGCGCAAACTCGCCGAACTCGTTCGCGCAAATGCCGATACGCTCGCCGAAATAGAGACGCGGGACAATGGCAAGCTGCTGAAGGAAACGCGCGCGCAGATGCGTGCCATGCCGGACGCCTTTCATTATTTCGCTGGCATGGCCGACAAGATGCAGGGTGATACGATCCCGATTAACCGGCTCGATACGCTGAACATCAACCTGCGCGAACCGCTTGGTGTTGTTGGCATGATCACGCCGTGGAACTCGCCGCTGATGTTGCTGACAGGCACACTCGCACCGTGTCTTGCAATCGGCAACACGGTCGTCATCAAGCCATCCGAACATGCAACGGCATCGACGCTGGCGCTTGCCGAGCTTATCCACGAAGCAGGCTTTCCCGCCGGTGTCGTCAATGTGGTCACTGGCACTGGTAAAAGCGCTGGTGAAGCGCTCACGCGCCATCCAGGCATTTCGAAATATGTCTTTACCGGCAGCACCGTCACTGGGCGACGGATTGCTGGCAATGCTGCACAAAACCTCGTGCCATGCTCGATGGAGCTTGGTGGGAAGTCTCCGCATGTCGTGTTTGGCGATGTGGAGATCGAACATGCCGTAAACGGCGTTGTCTCGGGTGTGTTCGCGGCTGCTGGCCAGACCTGCGTTGCCGGGTCGCGCTGCTTTGTCGAGGCCAGTATCTATGACAAATTCGTTGAAGCGCTCGTGGCCCGCACCCAACAGATACGTGTCGGTCTTCCCACTGTCGAGGATACCGATATCGGCCCGCTGGCGCTCGCTGACCAGCTTTCCAAAGTCCATTCCTACGTAGCATCGGGCGTGAAAGAAGGGGCAAAAGTGGCAGCCGGTGGCGGCAGGCCGCAAAAAGGAGAGCTTGCGCCCGGCGGTTGGTACTTCGAGCCGACAGTGATGGTGGACGCCCAAAACGACATGACCTTCATGCGGGATGAAATCTTCGGTCCCGTGGTCGGCATAATGCCGTTTCGCGACGAGGCGGAGATGATCTCGCTTGCCAACGACACCCGCTACGGTCTTGCATCGGGAATATGGACGAAGGATATCGACCGCGCCTTGCGGTTCGCAAACCAGATCGAGGCAGGCACGGTGTGGGTCAATACCTACCGCTCTGCCTCCTTCATGTCGGCAAATGGCGGCTTCAAGGAGAGCGGCTACGGGCGTCGTGGCGGTTTCGAAGTCATGCAGGAATTTTCGCGGTTGAAGAACGTCATCATCGACTATTCGGGTTCGATGCAGGACCCATTCGTCATTCGCCTCAAGTAATCAAATATCGAAAGGCAGCACCATGAAGTTCGCGGTCTCTCTCTCAATGGAACGTTTCTCACCCGATGTTCCGATGGAACGGGTGAAGAACAACCTTCTCACTCTGGCGCGCCTCGCAGACGAGGGCGGGTTCGAAGCACTCTGGACGGCGGAACATCACACGCTGGAATGCACGATTTCTCCTAACCCCTTCCAGACCCTGGTGTGGCTTGGCCAGCATACGGACCGTATCCGGCTTGGCACCTCCACATTGGTTGCACCTTACTGGAACCCCATCCGTCTCGCGGGCGAATCTGCACTATGCGACCACCTGACAAACGGTCGTCTGGAATTTGGTATTGCGCGCGGTTCCTATCAGTATGAATTCGACCGGATGGCCGGCGGCATGCCGCAGCAGGAAGGCGTTGCCTACATGAAGGAGATCGTGCCAGCGGTGAAAAAGCTCTGGTCCGGCGACTATGCGCATGACGGCCACTACTGGAAATTCCCTGTCACCGCTGCCGTTCCCAAGCCACTGCAGCAACCGCATCCGCCCATCTGGGTTGCTGCGCGTGATCCGGGATCGTTCGACTGGGCGATTGCCAATGGCGCCAATATTCTCTCGACCCCGCTTTCTGCACCGGCTGCTGAAATTCAGGTGCTTGCCGACAAGTTCAACAAGGCTGTTTCCGACCATCCGGAAGTTCCACGTCCGCGTTTCATGATGCAGCGCCGCACCTGCGTCTACGACAAGTCCGATGGCTGGGAATTGGCTGTTCAGCACAGCATGGATTATGGCCGTGCCTTCGAAAACCTGATGCAGAACATTGGCAATGTGCAAGACGGTTTCCCTGAGGCTGTTCCTTACGAAGCTGTGAAGGGCAAGGATAATTATAATCCGGAAAACATCCGCAAAAACCTGATGTTCGGTACACCCGACGAGGTTATTGAAAAGCTGTTGGTATATGAGGCAGCTGGCGTCGACCAATATTGTCTGGGCCTCACCTTCAACCTGCCGTTCGAACTGCAAAAGCGGACGCTGGAACTGTTTGCCAATGAAGTTATGCCCTTCTTCGCAGCCCGCGAAAAGGATGTACAGCGAACCGCGGCGGCGGGTTGAGATGGCAAATCTCCAGCGCCATACCGTCGCAGACGTAACGCTCAACTACCGCATCGATGGCAGCGGCGAGCCGCTGGTCTGCATCCATGGCGTCGGGTCCTATCTGGAGGCGTGGGACGGTGTCGTGGAACGTCTTAAGGACAGTTTCACGATCCTGACCTTCGACCTGCGCGGCCATGGCCATTCCAGCCGGGTGAAAGGGCGTTACGAGATCGACGATTTCGTGCATGAGGCGCTGGCGCTGGCCGACAAGGCGGGATTTTCCAGTTTCAATCTCGCAGGTTTTTCGCTGGGGGGGCTGATCGCACAGCGTTTGGCACTGACGCATCTGTCTCGGCTGAAAAAACTGGTGCTGCTATCGACTGTGGCTGGTCGGACACCGCAAGAGCGGACGCGGGTTCTGGAACGTTTGGCAGCACTTCGCGAGGGAACGCCAGCCGCCCATCACAACGCATCCCTTTCGCGTTGGCTGACCGAGGAGTTTCAGGAGCGCAACCCCACAATCATCGAACGGTTGCGGCAGCGCGATGCGGAAAATGATCCGGATTGTTATGCCTCTGCTTACCGCGTGCTTGCGGAAACGGATTTCGGCGGGTTTCTCGATCAGATCCGTTGCCCGACACTGATCGCAACAGGTGAGGACGATGCCGGATCGAACCCACGCATGGCGCGCTATATGCATGAACGCATTCCAGGCTCTGTTCTCAGCATTCTGCCGGGCTTGCGACACTCCATTCTCATCGAGGCACCCGGCACTGTCGCTGACCTCATTCGAAACTTTGTAAAGGGTGAGGAGAACTGAAATGGACGAAGCGTTGAGAAAAAGCGGCGAGGCCGTCAGGCGCAAGGTTCTGGGTGATGAGTATGTCGATCGTGCCATGAATGGCGCCGACGACTTCTCGGCTCCGTTTCAGGATGTACTCAATGAATATTGCTGGGGTAGCGCCTGGACTGACGAAGGGCTTGAACTGAAGCAGCGCAGCCTTCTCAATCTTGGCATGCTGGTGGCTCTCAACCGTATGCATGAATTCGGTATCCATGTTCGCGGCGCCATTCGCAACGGTTTGACCGAAGACGAACTTCGGGCAGCAATCATGCAGATCGCAGTCTATTGCGGCATACCCGCTGGCGTCGAGGCATTCAGGGTCGCTCGCAGTGTCCGCGATGAGATGCAGCAGAAGGGGGAGCTCTGACTTCCGCTTTTTCAAGGAAGAAGCAGTCTGTCGTTGCTGGAAATTGCAGGAAGACTAAAACGGCTTTCAATTTCAACATGCCATCACGATGCAAGGAAAGGCACCGTGCTTGAACCTAAAAATGAACAAAAAAAGGGAACCGTCACATGAACAGACTGACAAAGATTACAGCCGTTACAGCGTCGCTCGTCGTGGCCTTGGCGGCCCTTCCAGCCAATGCCGGCGCGGTGCTTGACCGCGTGCTTGCGGCCAAGACGCTCAAGGTCGCAACCGATGCGAACTGGGCTCCGCAATCCTTTATGAACGACAAGAACGAACTCGACGGTTTCGATATCGACGTTGCCAAGGATATCGGGCAGCGTCTGGGAGCCAAAGTCGAATTCGTGACCCCGGGATGGGACATCATCACGGCCGGAAACTGGGCGGGCCGATGGGACATGCATGTTGGTTCTATGACCCCGACCAAGAAGCGCGCCGAAATCTTCGATTTCCCGGCTGTCTATTATTACACGCCAGCGAGCGTTGCGGTGCACGAGGACAGCAAGGCAACGAAGTTCTCCGATCTGGACGGCAAGGTTGTCGGTACAACGGCAACTTCCACGTTCGAAGCCTATGCCAAGGGCGAGCTGACGCTCGATGCCGCCGGCGCGCCTGCTTTCAAATACGAGTTTAAGCCCGGTGAAGTGAAGTCTTACGCAAACTCCACCACCGCATTCGACGATCTGCGTCTGGGTGATGGCAAGCGTCTTGACGCCGTCGTGTCCTCCCTGCCCAGCATTCTCGACGCGGAGAAGGCCGGCTATCCGATCAAGACACTCGGTGAGCCCGTGTTTTATGAGCCGCTGGCGATTGCCATCGAACGCGGTGACAACGAGTTCAACGACAAGATCGCCGAAGCGGTGAAGGCCCTTAAGGCCGACGGCACGCTCAGCAAGCTTTCCGTCAAGTGGTATGGCGTCGACTATACGGTCGTAAAGTAAGTACCGCATATCGCGACGATCCGGGCAACCGGGTCGTCCTTGCTGCCGGAAGGGACGTCAAATGCTTTATCCCGATACAGTCGAGTCAGAGGTACTCGTCCACAAACCCTGGTTCATCGCCACATTGTTTATCGCGGTGCTGGCGATATCTCTGATGGTGGATCTCAGCGCGACGATGATGGGGGAACTGATGCGCCCTGTCATCGGCGATCCCGCAACAAGCGGTGTTTATGGCCGGTTCGCAACGGCGTTCGTAATCGCTGTCCTGTTCGTGCTGAATGTGGTGCTGATCGGTTTCGCATCGCTGAGACTGCAAATCGCCATCGTTTGGCTGGAGCTTCTCTGCCTCTTCCTGACATTCTTCGCGACGTTTCATCTCAGCCTGCCGTTCATTGCGGAAAAACTGCCCTTCATGATCAGCCAGGGGTTGGTCACCACGGTCTACGTCTCGGCCATTTCCATCGTCATAGCATCCGCGATTGCGATCCTCGGGGCAATTGCCAAGCTCTCGACCAATGGCTTTGCGTATGCGATCGCGAGCTTCTACACGTCGTTCTTTCGTGGCCTGCCACTCTTGATGCAGGTTTATCTAATCTATCTCGGACTGCCGCAGCTCGGCTTCGTCATCGATGCCGTGCCCGCCGGTATTCTGGCGCTTTCGCTCTGCTACGGTGCATATATGACGGAAATTTTCCGCTCCGGCATTCAGAGCATCGATCGCGGCCAATGGGAAGCATCCCGGTCGATCGGCTTCGGATTCGGCCTCACCATGCGCAAGATCATTCTGCCGCAGGCGTTGCCCGTCATCATTCCACCCACTGGAAATCAGTTCATCTCCATGCTGAAGGACAGCTCGCTCGTGTCCGTCATCGGTGTCTGGGAACTTATGTTCCTCGCACGCACGCTGGGCCAGAAGACATTTCAGCACATGGAAATGCTGATTTCCGCCGCCATGCTTTACTGGGTCATGTCGATCTGCCTTGAGCTTATTCAGTCCCGCATCGAGCGGCACTACGCCAGGAGCAAAGTCCGATGAATAATGCCAAGATCATCGAAGCGAAGAACGTCTCCAAGTGGTACGGCACGTTCAGGGTGCTGACTGATATCAACCTCACCGTCAGCAAGGGCGAACGCATCGTCGTGTGTGGCCCGTCCGGTTCCGGAAAATCGACGCTAATCCGCTGCTTCAACCGGCTTGAGGCGCATCAGGAGGGCGACATCACGGTCAACGGTATCACTCTGCACAACAAGATGCGCAATGTCGGCGACGTCCGCAAAAATGTCGGCATGGTGTTCCAGCATTTCAATCTCTTCCCTCATATGACGGTGTTGATGAACTGCATGGTCGGACCGATGTGGATCAGAGGCGTTTCTGCAGCAGAAGCCAAAAACACCGCCCAGAAGTTCCTTGAGCGCGTCCGGATTCCCGAGCAAGCAAACAAATACCCGATCCAGCTCTCCGGCGGCCAGCAGCAACGCGTTGCCATTGCGCGGTCACTGTGCATGGAACCCGCCGTCATGCTGTTCGATGAGCCAACTTCGGCGCTAGACCCGGAAATGGTATCGGAAGTGCTTGATACGATGACAGGTTTAGCTCGGGACGGAATGACAATGGTATGCGTCACACACGAAATGGGATTTGCGCGTGCGGTTGCGGACAGGGTCATTTTCATGAATGCCGGCCAGATTGTCGAGGAAGGTTCTCCCAACGACTTCTTCACCAATCCCCAGCATGAGCGAACGAAGCTGTTCCTGAGCCAGATTCTCAAGCATGGAGAGTGAAGATGATGAGTATGTGTCGTTTGACATTTAATCGTGAGACTCCGATTCAAACGAAATCATATACTTAGCACTGCACATAATTTGAGATTTGACACTTAACTCGAGTTTTCGATCAGCTCTTGCCACCTAATTTGAGATTCGTCACGATATTCATTACGAACATCTCGTTCGTGACCTTTGCAAATCTCAAAGATTACGGACGGTTGGTAATCCCCCCGTTCTTAGCGGGGCTTGGTCGTAGAATTCACGCGGCCATTTT
>NZ_JCABZP010000010.1:0-322936 GCF_059499945.1 Agrobacterium sp.
AGCTGCGGCCAGTGCACGCCGTGCCGTGAAGGCACCGGCTGGATGTGGCGCGTGCTGGAACGCATGGTGAAGGGCAACGCGCAGAAGCGCGAAATCGACATGCTGTTCGAAGTGACGAAGCAGATCGAAGGCCACACCATCTGTGCGCTCGGCGACGCCGCCGCATGGCCGGTACAGGCGCTGATCCGCAATTTCCGTCCGGAAATCGAAAAGCGCATCGACCAATATACCTACAGGGCCATGGATGATGGCGCTGTTCTGGAAGCTGCCGAATAAGCTTTCGCAGTTTGCATGCGGCGCGGGGATGATCCCGGCGCCGGAAAACCATGAAGCGCCTGACCGACGAGATGAAGTCTCGGGCGCGATTAAGGATTTGTTGCGGACCGTGTGAGAGACACGGGACGAACAGGCAACAGGACGTAAGTAGAACCATGGCAAAGCTCAAGGTTGACGGTAAAGAGATCGAGGTTCCGGATCATTTCACGCTGTTGCAGGCGTGCGAGGAGGCTGGTGCTGAAGTTCCGCGCTTTTGTTTTCATGAGCGCTTGTCGGTCGCGGGTAACTGCCGCATGTGTCTGATTGAGGTGAAGGGCGGACCGCCCAAGCCCGCCGCATCCTGCGCCATGGGCGTGCGCGACGTTCGCGGCGGCCCGAATGGCGAATTGCCTGAAGTTTTCACCAACACGCCGATGGTCAAGAAGGCCCGCGAAGGCGTGATGGAGTTCCTTCTCATCAACCACCCGCTCGACTGCCCGATCTGCGACCAGGGCGGCGAATGCGACCTGCAGGACCAGGCTATGGCCTTCGGTATTGCCGGTTCGCGTTACGCGGAAAACAAGCGTGCGGTTGAAGACAAATATATCGGTCCGCTCGTCAAGACGGTGATGAACCGCTGCATCCACTGCACGCGCTGCGTCCGTTTCACCACGGAAGTTGCCGGCATCGCCGAACTCGGCCTCATCGGCCGCGGCGAGGACGCTGAAATCACCACCTATCTCGAGCAGGCGATGACCTCCGAGCTTCAGGGCAACGTCGTCGATCTTTGCCCGGTCGGTGCGCTGACCTCCAAGCCTTTCGCTTTCACTGCCCGTCCGTGGGAACTGAACAAGACCGAAACCATCGACGTGATGGACGCTCTCGGTTCGGCAATCCGCGTCGATACCCGTGGCCGCGAAGTCATGCGCGTCATGCCGCGTGTCAACGAGGCAATCAACGAAGAGTGGATTTCCGACAAGAGCCGCTTCATCTGGGACGGCCTGAAGACGCAGCGTCTCGACCGCCCTTACGTCCGCAAGGATGGCCGCTTGCAGCCCGCAAGCTGGGGCGAAGCCTTCGGCGCTATCAAGCAGGCGGTTGCCGCGACCAGCGGCAGCAAGATCGGCGCGATTGCCGGTGACCTTGCTTCCGTCGAGGAAATGTTCGCGCTGAAGTCGCTTCTGGCGTCGCTCGGCTCGGCCAATGTCGATTGCCGTCAGGATGGCGCAGCGCTTGATCCGTCTTTGGGTCGCGCCAGCTACCTGTTCAATTCCACAATCGAAGGCATTGAGCACGCGGATGCGCTGCTGATCGTCGGCGCCAACCCGCGTTATGAAGCGGCCGTGCTCAATGCACGTATCCGCAAGCGCTGGCGTCGCGGTGGTTTCCCGATCGGCGTGATCGGCGAAGCCGGTGAGCTGCGCTACAATTATGAATATCTCGGCTCCGGCGCGGAAACGCTTTCCGATCTCGCCAATGGCTCTCACAGCTTCGTTGAGAAGCTGAAGTCCGCCAAGAACCCGCTGATCATCATCGGCCAGGGCGCTCTGGCACGCGCCGATGGTGCAGCCGTTCTCGCGGCCGCTGCGAAGCTTGCCGTTTCGGTTGGCGCAATCAGCGAAGAGTGGAACGGCTTCTCGGTGCTTCACACTGCCGCTGCCCGCGTCGGTGGTCTCGACATCGGCTTCGTGCCGGGCGAGGGCGGTGTTGCTGCTGCCGAAATGGTAACGTCCATGGACGTTCTCTTCCTGCTCGGCGCCGATGAAATCGACCTGTCGAACAAGGGAGCCAAGTTCACCGTCTACATCGGCAGCCACGGCGACCATGGCGCGATGAACGCCGACGTCATCCTTCCGGGTGCGGCCTATACCGAAAAATCCGGTATCTGGGTCAACACCGAAGGCCGCGTTCAGGTGGGCAACCGCGCCGGTTTCGCACCGGGCGAGGCCCGTGAAGACTGGGCGATCCTGCGTGCGCTTTCCGACGTGCTCGGCAAGAAGCTGCCGTTCGATTCGCTGTCGGCGCTGCGCGGCCAGCTTTATGTCGCACATCCGCATCTGGCGGAAACCGATGAGATCGTTGCCGGCAACGGCGCGGATGTCGAGGCACTTGCCGCTCGCGCGGGCAGCCTCAATAAGTCTGCGTTTGCCTCGCCGGTAAAAGACTTTTATTTGACGAACCCGATTGCGCGCGCATCCGCCGTCATGGCCGAGTGTTCCGCATTGGCCCGCAACAATTTCCAGGCTGCGGCAGAGTAAGGGTAGGGGATTATGGAATCGTTTTTCTGGAGCTACGTCTGGCCCGCGCTGATCATGGTCGGCCAGTCCCTGCTGCTTCTCGTTTGCCTTCTGGTGGCCATCGCCTTCCTTCTGCTTGCCGACCGCAAGGTCTGGGCAGCCGTGCAGCTGCGCCGTGGTCCGAACGTGGTTGGTCCCTTCGGTCTCTTCCAGTCCTTCGCCGACCTTTTGAAGTTCATCCTCAAGGAACCGGTCATTCCGGCCGGCGCCAACAAGGCCGTCTTCCTTCTGGCGCCGCTGGTCGCCGTGACGCTGGCGCTTGCCACCTATGCCGTCATTCCGTTCAATGAAGGCTGGGTCGTCGCCAATATCAATGTCGGCATCCTCTACATCTTCGCGATTTCCTCGCTTGAAGTGTACGGTATCATCATGGGCGGTTGGGCTTCCAACTCGAAGTATCCGTTCCTCGGCGCGCTTCGTTCCGCCGCGCAGATGGTGTCCTATGAAGTGTCGATCGGCCTCGTCATCGTCACCGTGCTGCTCTGCGTCGGTTCGCTGAACCTGACGGATATCGTGCTTGCCCAGAAGACCGGCCTTGGTACGATGCTCGGCCTGCCGGCCTCGTTCCTCGACTGGCACTGGCTGTCGCTGTTCCCGATGTTCATCGTGTTCTTCATCTCGGGCCTTGCCGAAACCAACCGTCCGCCCTTCGACCTTCCGGAAGCGGAATCGGAACTGGTTGCCGGTCACATGGTCGAATATGGCTCCACGCCTTACATGATGTTCATGCTCGGCGAATATGCTGCGATCGTCCTGATCTGCTGCCTGACGACGATCCTGTTCATGGGCGGCTGGCTGCCGATCGTGGATGTGTGGTTCCTGAACTGGGTTCCGGGCATTGTCTGGTTCGCGCTCAAGGGCTGCATGGTCTTCTTCATGATCGCGCTGACCAAGGCTTTCGTTCCGCGTTATCGTTATGACCAGCTCATGCGCCTCGGCTGGAAGGTGTTCCTGCCGCTGTCGCTCGCCATGGTCGTTATTGTTGCATTCGTATTGAAGCTGACGGGGTGGGCCGGTTGATGTCCGTACGCCTCGCTCAGAAATCTGGAGTTTGAGATGGCAAGCCTTTCCCAAGCCGTCAATTCACTGTTCCTCAAGGAGTTCGTCGGTGCGATCTTCCTGACGATGCGCCACTTCTTCAAACAGAAGGCGACGGTGAACTATCCCTTTGAAAAGGGCCCGGTGTCTCCGCGCTTCCGCGGCGAACATGCGCTGCGCCGTTATCCCAACGGTGAGGAACGCTGCATCGCCTGCAAGCTGTGTGAAGCTATCTGTCCTGCTCAGGCGATCACCATCGAAGCCGGCCCGCGCCGCAACGACGGCACCCGCCGCACGGTGCGTTACGACATCGACATGGTGAAGTGCATCTATTGCGGCTTCTGCCAGGAAGCCTGCCCGGTCGACGCCATCGTCGAAGGCCCGAACTTCGAATTCGCGACGGAAACCCGCGAGGAGCTTTATTTCGACAAGCAGAAGCTTCTCGACAATGGCGACCGCTGGGAGCGTGAAATCGCACGCAACCTCGCACTGGATGCGCCTTACCGTTAAGGCGCAACCGTCTTTCCGGGGGAGCCTCCGGAAAGCGATGAAAAGTAAAATGCCTGCGCGGTTTTCGCCGGCGGGGACGAAACGGGTGAGGGGGCTTTCGGCCATCTTCTCCCGATGAGGACAAGAAGGCACCAAGATGGGTCTGCACGCTGTATTCTTTTATATATTCGCTTTCGTCGCCGTGGCGTCTGCGTTCATGGTCATTGCATCGAAGAACCCTGTTCATTCGGTGCTGTTTCTGATTTTGACCTTCTTCAACGCAGCCGCGCTGTTCCTGCTGACGGGAGCCGAGTTCCTCGGCATGATCCTGCTGGTGGTTTATGTCGGCGCTGTCGCGGTGCTCTTCCTCTTCGTCGTCATGATGCTGGATGTGGATTTTGCGGAGCTGCGCTCCGGCGTGCTGCAATACGCCCCGATCGGCGCGCTGATCGGCGTCATCCTCGCGGCGGAGCTGATCGTCGTTGTCGGCGGCAGCGTGCTCAACCCGCAGGCGGCGAAATCGATCACCATGCCGATCCCGCCGGTGACCGAGCGCACCAATACGGCCGCGCTGGGTGATGTGCTCTATACCAATTACATCTACTTCTTCCAGCTCGCCGGTCTCGTGCTGCTGGTGGCCATGATCGGCGCCATCGTGCTGACGCTGCGTCATCGCACTGACATCAAGCGGCAGGATGTATCCACGCAGGTCGGCCGTGACCCGAAGACCGCCGTCACCACGGTCAAGGTCAAGCCGGGTCAGGGCATCTGAAGGCGCGAACGGATTCAAGGAAACACAATATGGTAATCGGTCTTTCCCACTATCTGACGGTCAGCGCGATCCTCTTCACGATCGGCGTCTTCGGCATCTTCCTCAACCGGAAGAACGTCATCGTCATCCTCATGTCGATCGAACTCATCCTGCTTGCGGTCAACATCAACATGGTGGCCTTCTCGGCCTTCCTGAACGATATCGTCGGTCAGGTCTTCGCTTTGTTCATTCTGACCGTCGCAGCCGCCGAAGCGGCCATCGGTCTTGCAATACTCGTTGTCTTCTACCGCAACCGCGGATCGATCGCCGTCGAAGACGTCAATATGATGAAGGGCTGATAAGGCTATGATCTACAAGGCTATCGTCTTTCTTCCACTGATCGGCTTCCTGATCGCCGGCCTGTTCGGCCGCTCCATCGGCGCCAAGGCTTCGGAATATGTCACCACCGGTCTGATGATCGTGGTCGCCATCCTGTCCTGGATCGTCTTCTTCACCGTCGCGCTCGCCCATGGCGAGCCGGGCGAGGTGATTAAGGTCACCGTGCTGCGCTGGATCCAGTCCGGCGGCATCGATGTCGAATGGGCCTTCCGCATCGACACGCTGACGGCCGTCATGTTCGTCGTCGTCAACACGGTTTCGACGCTGGTGCATCTCTATTCGATCGGATACATGCACCACGATCCGCATCGTCCGCGTTTCTTCGCCTATCTGTCGCTCTTCACCTTCGCCATGCTGATGCTGGTGACCTCCGACAACCTGCTGCAGATGTTCTTCGGCTGGGAAGGCGTGGGTCTGGCGTCCTATCTGCTGATCGGTTTCTGGTTCAAGAAGCCGTCCGCATCGGCTGCCGCCATGAAGGCCTTCATCGTCAACCGCGTGGGTGACTTCGGCTTCATTCTCGGCATTGGTGGCGTGTTCGTGCTGTTCGGCTCGATCAATTTCGAAACGATCTTCGCTGCCGCTGCGACCTATCTGCCGGCTGAAGGCGCTGCCTCCTCGGAAACCGTCATCAACCTGTTCGGCATGCAGCTGGACAAGGCCAATGCGATGACGGGCGTGTGCCTGCTGCTCTTCATGGGCGCGATGGGTAAATCGGCGCAGTTCCTGCTGCACACCTGGCTGCCGGACGCGATGGAGGGCCCGACCCCGGTGTCTGCCCTCATTCACGCCGCAACCATGGTCACCGCCGGCGTCTTCCTCGTCGCCCGCATGTCGCCGCTCTTCGAACTGTCGCATGATGCGCTGACCGTCGTGACGCTGATCGGTGCGATCACCGCCTTCTTCGCGGCAACCGTCGGCCTCGTACAGAACGACATCAAGCGCGTCATCGCCTATTCGACCTGCTCGCAGCTCGGTTACATGTTCGTGGCGCTCGGCGTCGGCGCTTATGGCGCTGCCGTGTTCCACCTCTTCACGCACGCCTTCTTCAAGGCCCTGCTGTTCTTGTGCGCCGGCTCGGTCATCCATGCCGTCGATGGCGAGCAGGACATGCGTTACATGGGCGGCCTGCGCAAGCATATCCCCATCACCTTCTGGACCATGACCGTCGGCACGCTGGCGCTGACCGGCGTTGGTATTCCGGGCACGATGATCGGTTTTGCCGGCTTCTTCTCGAAGGACGTCATCATCGAGTCCGCTTATGCTTCGCATTCGGTTCTCTCGGGCGTCGCCTTTACGCTGCTGGTCATCGCGGCGCTCTTCACCAGCTTCTACTCCTGGCGTCTGGCCTTCATGACCTTCTTCGGCAAGCCGCGCGCTTCCGCCGACGTCATGCACCATGTGCATGAATCGCCGATGGTCATGCTGATCCCGCTCTTCATCCTCACCGTCGGTGCGATCTTCGCCGGTGTGGCCTTCGAAGGTTATTTCTTCGGCCATGAATATGCCGAGTTCTGGAAGGGCGCTTTGTTCACGCTTCCGGAAAACGAGATCCTCGAAGAGTTCCACCATGTTCCGCTGTGGGTGAAGTGGAGCCCGTTCTTCGCCATGGCCCTTGGTTTCGTGACCGCCTGGTACATGTACATCAAGTCGCCCGAGACGCCGAAGCGTCTGGCCGAGACCCATCGTGGCCTCTACCAGTTCCTTCTCAACAAGTGGTACTTCGACGAACTCTATGACTTCCTCTTCGTTCGCTCCGCAAAGGCGCTTGGCCGCTTCCTGTGGAAGAAGGGCGACGTCGCCGTCATCGACCACTATGGACCGAACGGCATTGCAGCGCGTGTGGTTGACGTGACCAACCGCATGGTCCGCCTGCAATCCGGTTACCTTTATCACTATGCCTTTGCGATGCTGATCGGCATCGCGGCGCTTGTCACCTGGATGATGCTCGGGAGTGCCCTCTGATGACCGATTGGCCCATTCTTTCAACGGTCACCTTTCTGCCGCTCGTCGGCGTGGTGCTGCTGCTTCTGACGAATGAGAACGGCCCCTATGGTCGCCGCAACATTCTCAATGTCTCGCTGCTGACGACCGTCTTCACCTTCATCGTGTCGCTGTTCATCTGGATCGGTTTCGACAATTCGAACCCCGGCTTCCAGATGGTCGAGAAGCATGCCTGGTTCGGCAACATTGCCGCCTATCATCTCGGTGTCGACGGCATCTCCATGCTGTTCGTCATCCTCACCACCTTCCTCATGCCCTTCTGCGTGCTGGCAAGCTGGGATTCGATCGAAAAGCGCATCAAGGAATACATGATTGCCTTCCTGCTTCTGGAAGTGGTCATGATCGGCGTCTTTGTGGCGCTGGATACGGTTCTCTTCTACGTTTTCTTCGAAGCGACGCTGATCCCGATGTTCATCATCATCGGCGTCTGGGGCGGCAAGGATCGCGTCTACGCATCCTACAAGTTCTTCCTCTACACGCTTCTCGGCTCGGTTCTGACCATGCTCGCCATCATGGCGATGTACTGGCAGGCGGGTACGACCGACATGACCGAACTTCTGAAGTACGGCTTCCCGGCCGGCATGCAGACCTGGCTATGGCTTGCCTGTTTCGCAGCATTCTCGGTCAAGATGCCGATGTGGCCGGTTCACACCTGGCTGCCGGATGCCCACGTTCAGGCGCCGACCGCAGGTTCTGTCATCCTTGCCGGCGTCATGCTGAAGCTCGGCGGTTATGGTTTCATCCGTTTCTCGCTGTCGATGTTCCCGCTGGCGTCTGATTATTTCGCACCCTTCGTCTTCACGCTGTCGGTTCTCGCCATCATCTACACCTCGCTGGTGGCGATGATGCAGGACGACATCAAGAAGCTGATCGCCTATTCCTCCGTTGCCCACATGGGTTACGTGACCATGGGTATCTTCGCCGCCAACGTGCAGGGCGTGCAGGGCGCAATCTTCCAGATGCTGTCGCACGGCATCGTGTCGGGCGCGCTCTTCCTCTGCGTCGGCGTGGTTTATGACCGGCTGCACACCCGCGAGATTTCGGCCTATGGCGGTCTCGTCAACAATATGCCGAAATATGCCGTCGCCTTCATGATCTTCACCATGGCCAATGTCGGTCTGCCCGGCACCTCCGGCTTCGTCGGTGAATTCCTGACGCTGATCGGCGTATTCCGCGCCAACACGCTGGTCGCGCTCTTTGCGGCAACCGGCGTTATCCTCTCGGCCGCTTATGCGCTGTGGCTTTACCGCCGCGTGATTTTCGGCGCGCTGGAGAAGGAAAGCCTTAAAAGCATGCTCGACCTTTCGACCCGCGAAAAGGTCATCCTTTACCCGCTGGTTGTCCTGACGATCTTCTTCGGCGTCTATCCGGCTCCGGTTTTCGATGCCACCGCCGCATCGGTCGATCTTCTGGTAAACAACTATACGGCTGCACTGCAGGCGGCGCAAAATGTTGCGCTCACTATGAATTGACGACAGGACCCGTTGGACATGACCGCTGAAATCCTTTTTGCCAGTCTGCACATTGCGACGCCCGAGCTGATCCTTGCGGTCGGCGCGCTGGCGCTGCTCATGATTGGTGTCTTCTCGGGCGACAAGTCGACAACGACGGTCACCGGCCTTGCCGTTGCCCTCCTGCTCGTCGTCGGTCTCTGGATCATCTTTGCCCCCGCATCGGGCGTGGCTTTCGGCGGTGTCTACATCGCCGATGCCTTCGGCAACTTCATGAAGGTACTGGCGCTGATCGGCTCCATCACCGCCATGATCCTGGCCGTCGGCCAGGGCCGTTTCGAGCCGATCGGCCGTTTCGAATATCCGGTATTGCTGGTTCTCGCGACCCTCGGCATCCTGCTGATGATCTCGGCCAACAACCTGATCTCGCTCTATATGGCGCTGGAACTGCAGTCGCTGGCGCTCTACGTCGTCTGCGCCATCAACCGCGAAAGCCTGCGCTCCACGGAAGCGGGTCTGAAGTACTTCGTGCTCGGCGCGCTCTCCTCCGGCATGCTGCTCTATGGCATGTCGCTGGTCTACGGCTTCACCGGCAATACCGGCTTCACCGAAATCGCGCAGGTTCTGGCGGCCGAAACCCGTTCGCTCGGCCTCGTTTTCGGCCTGGTCTTCGTTCTCGCCGGTCTGGCATTCAAGATCTCGGCCGTGCCGTTCCACATGTGGACGCCGGACGTCTATGAAGGTGCGCCGACCCCGGTCACGGCATTCCTCTCGGCCGCGCCCAAGATCGGCGCCATGGCGATCCTCGTGCGCATCGTCATCGAGGCTTTCCAGCCGGTCTTTGCCGACTGGCAGCAGATTGTCGTCTTCATTTCCATCGCCTCCATGCTGCTCGGCTCCTTCGCCGCGATCGGCCAGAAGAACATCAAGCGCCTGATGGCCTATTCCTCCATCGGTCACATGGGTTACGCGCTGGTTGGTCTTGCCGCCGGCACCGAAGCCGGTATCTCGGGCGTTATTCTCTACATGACTATCTACATGGTCATGACGCTCGGCACCTTCGCCTGCATTCTCTCCATGCGCCGCAAGGAAATCGGCAATGTCGAGACTGTCGAGGATCTCGCCGGTCTTTCATCTTCCAACCCCTTCATGGCGGTTGTGCTGACGATCCTGATGTTCTCGCTTGCCGGCATTCCACCGCTCGCCGGCTTCTTCGGCAAGTATTACGTCTTCCTCGCCGCCATTGAAGCGAAGCTCTATCCGCTCGCCATCATCGGCGTGATCGGCTCCGTGGTCGGCGCCTACTACTATATCCGCGTCGTCAAGGTCATGTGGTTCGATGAGGCCAAGGACAAGTTCGAGCGTCCGGCTGGCGAACTGAAAGTCGTTTATGCGCTTTCGGCCCTGTTCGTTGTCGCCTTCATCGTCTTTGGCGGTGCGCTCGGCAACGCGGTGACTGTTGCGGCGAAGACCTTCTTTTGAGCAGCACACACAAGCATACGGGTCGGATGTCCATCGATGATTTCCGGCACGAGGCGATGGCGGAAACGCCATCGACCAATCTGGAATGTTTTGCCCGGGCAAGGGCAGGCGATGGCGGCAATCTGTGGGTTACCGCCATCCGCCAGACCGGCGGCCGCGGCCGTCGCGGCCGGCCATGGGTTTCCGAACCCGGCAATCTCTACGCATCGCTTCTTCTGATCGATCTCGCGCCGATGGACCGCATCGGCTCCCTGCCGCTCGCTTTTGCGCTTGCAGTCTATCGCGCCGTTCGCGCGGTGCTGCCGACGAATGGTGAACCGCTGGAGATCAAATGGCCGAATGACGTGCTGATCGGTCGCCGCAAGACCTGCGGCATCCTGATGGAAGCGGAGCTGCTGCCTGACGGCCGGCGCGCCATCGTCATCGGCATCGGTATCAATATCGCCCATAAGCCGGACAATCCGCTTTATCCCGTCACCATGCTCTCCGAACATGGCGCGTCCTGCTCGCCCGACGAGCTGTTCGCCCATCTCTTCCGCGAGACGGCTGATGTGCTGCGGGACTGGGACGAGGGCAGGGGTGTTTCCGGCATAATGACCGGCTGGCGGGCGGCCGCTTGCGGTATTGGCGAACATATCACCGTCAATTTCCCTGATCGTTCGATTGGCGGGCGTTTCGTCGGAATTGATGATAATGGTTATCTGCTGCTGGATGAAGACGAGGGCGCCAGGCGCTCCATCGCCGCCGGCGACGTATTTTTCGGATGAGGTGAACGGCGCGGCCCAGGAAGCCGCGCCGAACCGGTTCCAGAGGTTGGAGCTTTCCTGCGGCTCATGAAATGCAGGGTGACAAACCGGTTCCGCATCGGCCCGGTCGATCAGATGGTTTAACAGGTCCGATGCTGGATAGAGGCGGTGGGCACGGCAAAATGCCGTCGTCCGCGTGCTTTCGTGAATGGATAAGAAAAATAATGGCTAAACAGGACGAACTGGTCTTTATACCGCTCGGCGGTGTGGGTGAAATCGGCATGAATCTGGCGCTTTACGGCTATGGGCCGGAAAGCAAGCGCCAATGGATCATGGTGGATTGCGGCGTGACATTCGCCGGTCTCGATCTGCCGGGCGTCGATCTCGTTCTGCCTGACATCAGCTATATCGCCGAGCAGAAGAAGAACCTCAAGGGCATCATCATCACCCACGCCCATGAGGACCATTATGGCGCGCTGAATGATCTGTGGCCCGGCCTCAATGTCCCGGTTTATGCCTCGCCTTTCACCGCCGGCATGCTGGAAGCCAAGCGCGCTTATGAGGGCACGCGCGCCGAAATTCCGGTAACGATCTTCAAGGCTGGCGACCGTATCAATGTCGGGCCGTTCGAAATCGAAGCTGTTGGCGTCAACCACTCCATTCCCGAGCCGATGTCGCTGGTCATTCGCACGCCGCTCGGCAATGTCATCCACACCGGTGACTGGAAGATCGACGAAGCGCCGTCGCTCGGGCCGTTGACGGATGAGGCGCGCTTCCGCGCCATCGGCGAAGAGGGTGTGCTGGCATTGATGTGCGACAGCACCAATTCGGTGCGCGATGGTGTGTCGCCCTCCGAACACGAGGTTTCCGAAGGCCTGCGCCAGATCATCGAAAATGCCGAAGGCCGCGTGGCGGTCACCACCTTCTCCTCCAATGTCGGGCGCATCCGTTCGATTGCGCAGGCTGCTGAGGCCGCGGGCCGCGAGGTGCTGCTGCTGGGCTCGTCGCTGAAGCGGGTCGTCAATGTCTCGCAGGATCTCGGCATCATGGAAGGCATCAAGCCGTTCCTCGCAGAAGATGAATATGGTTATATTCCGCGCGACCGTGTGGTGCTGATCCTGACCGGTTCGCAGGGCGAACCGCGCGCAGCGCTCGCCAAGCTTTCCCGCGACGAGATGCGCAATGTGGCGCTCGCGTCGGGAGATACTGTCGTATTTTCCTCACGCGCCATTCCCGGCAACGAAAAGGCGATCATCGAGATCAAGAACGGCCTGATCGAGCAGGGCGTGCACATTGTCACGGACAATGAGGCGCTGGTGCATGTCTCCGGCCATCCGCGCCGTAATGAACTTCTGAAGATGTATGAGTGGACGAAGCCGCAGATCGTCGTGCCTGTGCATGGTGAGGCGGCGCATCTGGTGGCGCAGAAGGAACTGGCCGAACAGGCCGGCATTTCGCAGGTACCGAAGGTGCGCAACGGAAATGTTCTGCGCCTTGCTCCCGGCCCGGCCGAGGTTATCGACGACGTGCCGCATGGCCGCGTCTTCAAGGACGGCAATCTCGTCGGTGACATGGACGAGATGGGCATCAGCAATCGCCGCAAGCTTTCTTTCGCCGGCCATGTTGCGGTCAATGTCGTGCTGGACAGCCGTTACGATTTCCTCGGCGATCCCGATGTGGTGCCTTTCGGCCTGCCGGAATTCGATGACGAGGATGAGGCGATGGAAGACACGCTTTATGACGCCGTGCTCGGCGCTGTCGAAAGCATTCCGCGCGCCCGCCGCAAGGATCTGGAGCTGCTGCGTGAAGCGGTGCGCCGCGCCGTGCGCGCCGCCGCCAATCAGAGCTGGGGCAAGAAGCCGATCGTGACGGTTTTCGTCACGAAGGTCTGAGCCGGAAAGCGGGGTATCATCCGCATGCCGTCACCCCGGACTAGATCCGGGGTCCAGCGCGATCAAGTCCTTGATCGCGTAAAGACTCCTTTCACGGCGCAGACGCGCCGTGGCTGGATGCCGGATCATCCTCGGGCTTGTTCCGGGGGCCGGCATGACGGAAGAGAGATCGTCCGCCTTTGTCGGCGACCTGAGTGTGCCTGCTCAAAGCGCGGTTCTGTTCCTCTTTCCAAGGCTTTTTATGCATCTTGCAGGGAATTGATTCCGGTTTGCGGATGAATGCGTTACAAGAAGCGCATTGTGCAGGAGGATCACATGCCGCTTCTTTCGGTCTTCGCCGTTTATTTCATCGTCTGGTGGACGGTGCTTTTTATCGTGCTGCCGATTGGCCTGCGCACCCAGGACGATGAGGGCGATGTGGCGCTGGGGACGGTTGCCAGCGCGCCATCCAGCTTCAAGGGCGGACGTATCGTGTTGTGGACGACCCTGATCTCGGCCTTGATCTGCGGGATCTGGTATGGCGGAACCTGGTGGTTCGGTGTCAGCCTTGATGACCTGCCGAGAATTATTCCCGTTTTCGACTGAAAAAAGCGCGGGCAATGTCCGCCCCCGCCTACATCTGCGCCCTCAACCTGATAGCAAGCCGAAGCGCCTGCCTATGCAAGGGGCAGTCTGCCGTGAATCTGGCTGAGACTCTGTCATATGGATGTCATATCTATCGTGCACACAGCAGGAGCTTGCCGGGTGCCTGATTCATCGCCGTAATTCTACTGGGATTGATGGCCGGGAGCAGGGAAATGCGTGCAGAAGCAAAAAAAAACAAGGCCTTTCAGCCTTGTTTTCAGGTTTCGCGTGATCTGTAACCGTTACCGGGGCTGCGAACGAGCGCGCCTAAGATCTGATCCTCCCAAGACTGACCGCGAAAATGACAAGAATTTAAACTTCCTGCCTCTTTTGTAAGCTAAAGCTAGCTCAAACCCCCATGCTTGTCATCTCATTTTTTGCATATTTGTTACAGTCGGCAAAAAATTCTCTGTGGTGCAATTTGTCGCACCGGATCAAGAATAATATTCCGGCCAAAGCGTTTTGACGCGAATTAGCTATCGTGAAAATACCACAAAATCGCCTTAACGCTCTTTGCATGGCGGGTTTTCATCTGGGTCAGAAACCGCTATATCCGGCGCCAATATCCCTCTATTCGGGGCGATTCCCGCGCCTTTTGGCGCTGTCGTCCACATCAATGGAAGCCGTCATGCGTCTTAGCCGTTATTTCCTGCCCATCCTGAAGGAAAACCCCAAGGAAGCCGAGATTGTCTCTCACCGCCTCATGCTGCGCGCCGGCATGATCCGGCAGCAATCGGCTGGCATCTATTCCTGGTTGCCGCTCGGCAAGCGCGTGCTGGACAAGGTCAACAAGATCATCCGCGAGGAGCAGGACCGTTCCGGCGCCATCGAGCTTCTGATGCCGACGCTGCAGACCGCCGAACTCTGGCAGGAGAGCGGCCGTTATGACGACTATGGCAAGGAAATGCTGCGCATCAAGGACCGCCAGGACCGCCAGATGCTCTATGGCCCCACCAACGAGGAGATGATCACCGACATCTTCCGTTCCTATGTGAAGTCCTACAAGAACCTGCCGCTGAACCTCTATCATATCCAGCTGAAGTTCCGCGACGAGGTGCGTCCCCGTTTCGGCACGATGCGTTCGCGCGAGTTCCTGATGAAGGACGCCTATTCCTTCGACCTGACCAAGGAAGACGCGATCCATTCCTATAACAAGATGTTCGTGGCTTACCTGCGGACCTTTGAGCGCCTTGGCCTGCGCGCTATTCCCATGCGCGCCGATACCGGCCCGATCGGCGGCAATCACAGCCATGAGTTCATCATTCTGGCCGATACCGGCGAATCCGAAGTCTTCTGCCACAAGAGCTTCCTCGACCGAGGCATTCCAGCTGAAAGCACCGATTTCGACGATGTCGCGGCGCTGCAGGGCGTGTTCGACGAGTGGACGACCGATTACGCAGCCACGTCCGAAATGCACGACGAAGCCGCCTATGACGCCATTCCCGAAGGCGAGCGCCTTTCCGCGCGCGGCATCGAGGTTGGGCACATCTTCTATTTCGGCACCAAATATTCCGAGCCGATGGGCGCGAAAGTGCAGGGCAAGGACGGCAAGGAACACCCCGTCCACATGGGTTCTTATGGCATCGGGCCGACACGCCTTGTTCCCGCCATCATTGAAGCATCGCATGACGAGAACGGAATCATCTGGCCGGCCTCGGTCGCTCCTTTCGACGTCGTGATCATCAACATGAAGGCTGGCGATGCGGCCTGCGATGCGGCCTGTGAAAAGCTGTATTATCAGCTCTCCAACGCCGGCAAGGATGTTCTCTACGACGATACGGACGACCGGGCGGGCCAGAAATTCGCCACCGCTGATCTGATCGGCGTGCCGCTGCAGATCATCGTCGGCCCGCGTTCGGTCGCGAATGGCGAAGTCGAAGTGAAGGATCGCAAGACCGGCGAGCGGGAGACCGTGACGATCGAGGCGGCGATGAACAAGGTGCTCGCCTAAGCGCGAATGGAAGACGGAGCGGCTTCACCCGAAGTCCGCTCCGGTTTCGTAGCGCAGATGCAGCAGAAATATGGGCCGGTTTTCGGAAAAGACCGGCCTTGCAGTTTGAGATCAGGGAGACGACATGGCACAAGCCGAGGCTGACAAGGGTGCGGCTGTTTCCGCCGGGGCAAAGACCGCCCGGCCGTTTTCCGCTTTCGAACGTATGGTGGCCTGGCGCTATCTGCGATCGCGGCGCAAGGAAGCATTCATTTCCGTCATCGCCGGTTTTTCCTTTGTCGGCATCATGCTGGGCGTGGCGACGCTTATCATCGTCATGGCTGTCATGAACGGGTTCCGCACGGAGCTGATTTCCCGCATTCTCGGTATCAACGGCCATATGATCGTGCAGCCGATTGACCAGCCCTTCAATAATTATGATGAGCTGGCTAAGAAATTCGCCGCCGTACCCGGCGTCACCATGGCTCTGCCGCTGGTGGAGGGCCAGACATTGGCTTCCGGTCGTGGCGGTGCGGGTTCCGGCGCTCTGGTGCGCGGTGTGCGCCAGGAGGATATCGACAAGGTCAAGGAAGTCGCCACCAACATCAAGACCGGCGACCTCGTCGGCTTCATGGCGGGTGACGGCGTTCTCGTCGGCTCCAGGCTCGCCGCCCAGCTTGGTGTTACGGCGGGTGACGATATCACCCTCATATCACCAGAAGGTGACGTAACGCCGATGGGCGTCAATCCGCGCGTCAAATCTTACAAGATTTCCGGTGTCTTCGAGATCGGCATGTCGGAATACGACGCATCGATGATCTATATGCCTCTGTCCGAAGCCCAGCTTTATTTCAATGCCGACGGCATCGTGCAATCCATCGAGCTTTATGTGAGCCGCCCGGATGATGTCGATGGCATCCGTCCGCTGGTGGAGCAGGCGGCCGAAAGGCAGATCTACATTACCGACTGGAGGCAGCGGAACCAGACCTTCTTCTCCGCCCTGCAGGTGGAACGAAACGTCATGTTCATGATCCTCACCCTCATCGTGTTGGTGGCGGCGCTGAACATCATTTCCGGCCTCATCATGCTGGTGAAGGACAAGGGCAGCGATATCGCCATTCTGCGCACCATGGGCGCAAGTTCGGGCGCGGTGATGCGCATCTTCTTCATGACAGGTGCGGCCATCGGTATGGTCGGCACCTTCGCCGGTGTGGCGCTCGGCGTCATCGTCTGCCTCAACGTGGAATCCATCCGGCAGTTCTTCTCCTGGATTTCGGGCACGGTGCTGTTTGACCCGCAGCTTTATTTCTTGAGCCAGCTTCCGGCAGAAATGGATATCAGCGAAACGATTTCCGTTGTCATCATGGCGCTCACGCTCTCTTTCCTGGCAACGATCTTCCCGGCATGGCGGGCTTCCAAGCTCGATCCGGTGCAGGCCCTGCGTTACGAATAAGGACCGCTTCGCAATATGGCAAAAAAAACAGTGCTGCGGCTCACCGGCGTTGAGAGAACCTATGGTCAGGGCGAGACGTCGCTTTCCATTCTGCGCAAGGCCGATTTTGAATTGAAGAGCGGTGAGATGGTGGCGCTGGTCGCCCCTTCAGGCACCGGCAAATCGACGCTGCTGCATCTGGCAGGCCTGCTGGAACATCCCGATGCCGGCGAGGTCTATATTAACGACGCGCCCTGCAACGGCCTGCCGGATGAAACGCGCACCGCGATCCGCCGCAGCGATATCGGCTTCGTTTATCAGTTCCATCACCTCCTGCCGGAATTCTCGGCGGTGGAAAATGTGATGATGCCGCAGCTCATCGCCGGTCTCACCCAGGCTGAAGCTCGCAAGCGCGCCAGCGCGCTGCTCGACTATATGCGTGTGGGGCATCGCGGCGAACACCGTCCGGCCGAACTCTCGGGCGGTGAACAGCAGCGTGTCGCCATTGCCCGCGCCGTCGCCAACGCGCCGCTCCTGCTGCTCGCCGACGAGCCGACCGGCAATCTCGATCCGGAGACCGCGCATTATGTATTCGACGCGCTGGAGGCGCTGGTGCGCCAATCTGGCCTCGCGGCGCTGATTGCCACCCACAATCATGAACTCGCCGCCCGCATGGACCGGCGCGTAACGCTCGCCGACGGGAAGATCGTCGATTTCTGACCATGGGATTGCGCGGGGATGATCCTCGCGCATCACCATGCCTTCCGGAGCGACCGGAACGACTACGCTGGTCGTTGCCGTGAGGGAACGAGGACGAACCGTCGCGAGCCCGGATCAATCTCTCCGGCGCCTCCTGAAGAATAGCTGTTCTCTGAATTTGATTTTTTTCCGAACCCGGAGGCGTTTTTTGCCTTCGGGTTTTTCGCTTTGGAGTCAGCGGCTTGCCGTTCCCTTGATCGGAACCGAAGGCGATTCTCGTACATTAGCAAGAGGAATATCAGCAGAACCCTGTTGACAATCGAACAAAATGAGAACAAAGTTGGAACATAACGAGTAAGGAGAGACCAATGACTGATTTCATCCGTGACGTTGCTGCTTTCGCTTCCATCGCTGTCTTTGTTGCCAGCTTCTCGGTGATCCTCACCGCCCTGTGAAGAAGACACCGGCGCAGAAGCCTGTATGGACGCCGCAAAGCGGTGGACATTAAGCGCCGGAAATCGGAAAATCGCCCCCTCGATTCAGAATGACAGGATGATGATATGGGCGATACGGTTATGCGTGGAGAGATCTCTGGCGAAACGTTGAAGACGCCCGGTTTCGTCCATCTTCGGGTTCATTCCGCTTATTCCCTGCTTGAGGGGGCGTTGCCCCTCAAGAAAATCATGTCCAAGGCCGTCGCCGACGGCCAGCCGGCCATTGCCATTACCGACACCAACAACCTCTTCGTCGCGCTGGAGTTTTCCGAAAAGGCGCGCGATGAGGGTCTGCAGCCGATCATCGGCTGCCAGCTGTCGATCGACATGCAGGATGCGGCGGAGGATCGCCGCAACCACAACAGCCATCTTCAGAAACTTCCCGCCATCGTTCTACTGGCCGCCAATGCCGAAGGTTATGAGCGGCTGGTGGATATCGTCAGCCGCGCCTATCTGGAAGGCGAGGGCAGTGGCGGTCATTCCGTGCATATTACCCGCGCATGGCTGGAGGAAGCCTCCAATGCCGGCTTGATCGCGCTGACGGGCGCTTCTGGCGGACCGGTGGATATGGCCTTGAAGGAAGGCCATGCAGCGCAGGCGAAAGAGCGGCTGCTGACATTGAAGTCACTCTTCGGGGACAGTCTCTACATCGAATTGCAGCGCCAGTCCGGCTACGACCGTTCCCATGAACGGCGCATGATCGGCCTTGCTTACGAGCATGATATTCCGCTGGTTGCCACCAATGAAGCGTTCTTCCCCTCCAAGGCTGATTACGAGGCGCATGATGCGCTGATGGCGGTGGCGCACAACGCCATCGTCTCCGATGACAGCCGGTTTCGGTTGACGCCCGACCATTACCTCAAGAGTCGTGAGGAGATGGTGGCGCTTTTTGCCGACATTCCCGAGGCGCTCGAAAACACTGTCGAGATCGCGCTCCGCTGCTCCTTCGTGCTGAAGAAGCGTGGCCCGATCCTGCCGCGCTTCACCGGCGCCAGCGACGACCCCGAAGCGGCGGAACGCGCTGAAGCCGAGGAGCTTCGCCGCCAGGCAGTAGAGGGGCTGGATCAGCGGCTGGCAGCGCTCGGCATGGCGGCCGGTTATACGGAGCAGGAGTATCGCGACAGGCTGGATTTCGAACTCGGCGTCATCTCGCGCATGAAGTTTCCCGGTTACTTCCTGATCGTTGCCGACTTCATCAAATGGGCCAAGCAGCATGATATTCCGGTAGGCCCTGGCCGTGGTTCGGGTGCGGGTTCGCTTGTCGCTTACGCGCTTACCATTACCGACGTCGACCCCCTGCGCTTCTCGCTGCTGTTCGAACGCTTTCTCAATCCCGAACGCGTATCGATGCCCGACTTCGATATCGACTTCTGCCAGGACCGCCGTGAAGAGGTGATCCGTTACGTGCAGGCCAAATATGGCCGTGAGCAGGTGGCGCAGATCATCACCTTCGGTTCGCTGCAGGCGCGCGCGGCCTTGCGTGATGTCGGCCGCGTGCTGGAAATGCCCTATGGGCAGGTGGACAAGATCTGCAAGCTGGTGCCCAACAACCCGGCCAATCCGACGCCGCTGTCAAAAGCGATCGAGGAAGAGCCGCGCCTGCAGGAAGAGGCGGACAAGGAGCCGGTCGTCGCCCGCCTCTTGGATATCGCCCAGAAGATTGAGGGGCTTTACCGTCACGCCTCCACCCACGCCGCCGGTATCGTCATTGGCGATCGGCCGCTCTCCAAGCTGGTGCCGATGTATCGCGATCCGCGATCCGATATGCCGGTCACCCAGTTCAACATGAAATGGGTGGAAAGCGCCGGCCTCGTCAAATTCGACTTCCTCGGTCTGAAGACGCTGACGGTGCTGAAGGTGGCGGTGGATTTCGTCGCCAAGCGCGGCATCAAGGTTGATCTTGCCGCCATCCCGCTGGATGACGCCAAAACTTACGAGATGCTGTCGCGCGGCGAAACCATCGGCGTGTTCCAGGTGGAAAGTGCCGGCATGCGCAAGGCGCTGATCGGCATGCGGCCGGACTGCATCGAGGACATCATCGCGCTGGTGGCGCTTTATCGTCCCGGCCCGATGGAAAACATCCCGGTTTATAACGCCCGCAAACATGGCGAGGAGGAGCTGGAATCAATCCACCCGACCATCGACCATCTGCTCAAGGAAACGCAGGGCGTTATCGTCTATCAGGAACAGGTGATGCAGATCGCCCAGGTCCTGTCAGGTTATTCGCTCGGCGAAGCCGATCTTCTGCGCCGCGCCATGGGCAAGAAGATCAAGGAGGAGATGGACCAGCAGCGTGAGCGCTTCGTCGATGGCGCCATCAAGAATGGCGTCTCGAAGCCGCAAGCCAACACCATCTTCGACCTTCTGGCGAAATTCGCCAATTACGGCTTCAACAAGAGTCATGCCGCCGCCTACGCCATCGTGTCCTACCAGACCGCCTATATGAAGGCGCATTATCCGGTAGAGTTCCTCGCGGCCTCCATGACGCTCGATATGGCGAACACGGAAAAGCTCAACGATTTCCGGCAGGATGCAGGCCGCCTTGGCATCGAGGTCGTCGCACCTTCGGTGCAGACGTCCTTCCGCCAGTTCGAGACGGGTGAAAACCGCATCTATTATTCGCTGGCCGCCATCAAGGGCGTAGGCGAGGGTGCGGTGGAACACATCGTCCAGGTTCGCGACGGCAAGCCGTTCACGAGCCTTGAGGATTTCTGCCTGCGCATTGACCCCAAACAGATCAACCGCCGTGTGCTGGAAAGCCTGATCAATGCCGGCGCTTTCGATTGTTTCGGCCGCGACCGCGCCGAACTGATCGGCGGGCTGGACCGCATTATCGGTTATGCGCAGATGGCGCAGAACAATCGCACCATCGGCCAGTCGGACATGTTCGGTTCCGGCGGCGGCAACGGCCCGGAAAAGCTTGTCCTGCCCGCTTTCCAGCCCTGGCTCGCTTCGGAAAAACTGCTGCGTGAATATCAGGTTCTCGGTTTTTACCTCACCGCCCATCCTCTCGATACCTATCGCCCCGTGCTGGAAAAGTTGCGGGTGCAGAATTTCGCCGATTTTTCAGCGGCGGTGAAACAGGGTGCGACCGCCGGGCGTCTGGCCGGCACCGTCACCGGCAAGCAGGAACGCAAGACCCGCACCGGCAACAAGATGGGAATCGTCACCTTCTCGGATGCATCAGGGCAATATGAGGCGGTGCTGTTTTCCGAAGGGCTCGGCCAGTTCCGGGATCTGCTGGAAGTCGGCAAATCGCTTGTTATCACCGTGCAGGCGGAAGAGCGCCCGGAAGGCATCGGCCTGCGTATACAGACGGCGCAGTCGCTTGAAGAGAAATCCGTGCAGATGCAGAAGGCTCTGCGCGTTTATGTGCGCGATTCCGGTCCGCTGAAAACGGTCGCCCGCCATCTCAACACCAAGGGTGACGGCTCGGTCTATTTCATCGTCATCAAGGATGAAGGCAGCCGCGAGATCGAGGTGGAACTGACGGAGAAATACCGTATCTCGCCGGAAATCGCCGCTGCGCTGCGGTCCGCACCCGGTGTCGTTGACGTGGAACTGGTGTGAGGCTCGCGCCTCACACGTCGCTCATACCGGCCCTTCTTTCGTAACGGTGATGAAGTCCGTTCCGGCGCCTGTTTCCATCTGGTGACTAATGTCGGAAACGGTGATCGAGCTGCCGCTTGAAAGCTCCTGTTCGATACGGCTGCGTATCTCTGCGGGTATTTCGAGGCGGCTGAGCACGGCGCTCAATTGATCGAAGCCGCCAGGGGCTTCGGTAACGGTGATTCCGAGCCGCTTGCGGGCTGCCGCCGGCAGGTGGTTTTCGAGCGTCACGCCGTTCCATTCGGCAGTTCCAGCCGCGCGGTCCACGGTAACAGCCTCGAAGAAGTGGGTTCCGAGCGCCACTTCCGGGTCCTTGATGTCGATGGCTGCTTCGAACAGCGGTTTGAAATCCTGCCGCACCATGATCTGGCCGGTCGGCGGATGGTCTTCACCGGCGGAGGCATAAAGCGCCGCCACGAAGGCGTCGGTCAGAAGCGGCCCGGTGGTCTTCAGCCCCTTCCAGCGCTTGAAACCATTGATTGCGCTGATCGTCATCTCTCCGGTGTAACCATCGGCAGAACCAGCATCGAAGCCGAGACGGGTCAGCACGGTTTGAATATCCATCACCTTTTCGCGCTCGCCACGCCGGGTGATGAGAATGCGCAGGGGTGAGGGTTCTCTGGCCTTCGCCGCCGGCTTGAGGGACTGGGTCTTTTCATTGACGGCAACCTCAACCGTGCCCAAGGCTGCATCGAATGTCGCCGGGCGCAACTCCACATCCGAAAGAAGCAGCTTGCCGTCATCGGCATCGTCGCGTGGAACAAACAGCGCCGGGTGCTGTACGAAACGCAACGAGACCGGGCGGTCGGTGATGATGACATGGACGCCAGTGCGCGTGTCGCCGAAAAGTGACTTGGCGAATTTGGAAGGCAGGCGCACGCAGCCATGCGAGGCCGCATAGTTCGGCACCTTGCCTTCGTGCAGCGCGATACCGGACCATGTCAGCCGCTGCATGAAGGGCATGGGTGCAGCCGAATAGATATTCGACTCGTGGTATTTCCGCTTTTCCAGAATGGAGAATATGCCGCTCGGCGTCTCATGACCGGCCTTGCCGGTGGAGACTTTCGAGGTGGCGATGATTTCGCCATTTTCATAAAGCGAGAGCGACTGATCGCTTTTTGATACCAGAATCTGCAGCGCGCGGCTGTCAGCGGCAAGCGCCGGAAAGGCGAGAATGCTGGCCGACAGCATGCCAGCCATAAGACGGAGGCGAAGGGACATGACGCAATACACCACATGCACAAAACTTGCCTCACTCAACCACGCGAAGTTTAATGAAGTTTAAGGACGGCTTATCCCGAACATCACTAATTTGTGTAAAATCTAAAATATATCGGGCACGACGTGACGGGGGCCAGATTGCGCGACCCTTCGCACAACCCAGCGGGCATTATTTGCGTGTTCCGAAAGTATAGCCGGTCTCGACGCTGCCCTTGCCGAACTTGTCGCGCAGCTTGTCCATCGCCGCTTCCGCCGCCGCCCGCCGTCCCGCCTGTCTGTCGACGAGATCGGGAGGGTCGGCGAGGCCCGCATCGCGCAGATCGCTGACGCCAATGCCGATGAGGCGAAATTTGGTGCCGTCGGTTTCTTTCTCCAGCAGCGAGAGGCCGGTGCGGAAAATCCGGTCGGCAAGCTGCGTGGGATCGTCCAGCCTGCGGTTGCGGGTGCGGAGCTTGAAGTCGGCCGTCTTCATCTTCAGCACCACCGTCTGACCGGCAATGCCGCTTTTCTTCAGCCGCCAGGCAACCTTTTCGGATAGAGAGCGCAGGATCGGCACCAGATCCTCATGGCGGGAAATATCGTTGAAAAAGGTGGTTTCGGAAGACACGCTTTTGACGGGGTCGTTATTATGCACGTGCCGCTCGTCAATGCCGCGGGAAAGCCGGAAGAGGCGCTGCCCCATCACGCCATAACGGCGCATCAGCTCGCTTTCCTCCATCTCTTGCAGCTGCGCGATCATGCGGATACCGTCCGCTTCCAGCGTCGCCGCAAAGGCCTTGCCCACGCCCCAGATGGTGGTTACCGGCCGCGCCGCCAGAAAGGACAGCGCTTCCGCTTCACCGATCACTGAAAAGCCGCGCGGTTTTTGCAGGTCGGACGCGACCTTGGCGAGAAATTTGCAATAGGAAAGCCCGGCTGAAACGGTCACGCCCACTTCCTTTTCCACGCGACGGGCGAATTTCGCCAGCACACGGGCCGGTGGATCGTGATGCAGCCTCTCGGTGCCGTAAAGATCGAGAAAGGCCTCGTCTATGGAAATTGGCTGCACGAGCGGCGTCAATTCCTGCATCATCGCCCGGATTTCGCGCCCGACACGGCTGTATTTCTCCATGTCCGGCTTGATGACCACCGCGTCAGGACAGGCTTCCAGCGCCTTGAACATGGGCATTGCGGAGCGCACGCCCTGAATGCGGGCGATATAACAGGCGGTGGAAACGACCCCGCGCTTGCCGCCGCCAATGATGACAGGCTTGTCGGCCAGTTCCGGATTATCCCGTTTTTCAACAGAGGCATAAAAGGCGTCGCAGTCGATATGGGCGATGCTCAGATCGTAGAGTTCGGCGTGATAAACAAGGCGCGGGCTGCCACAGGCGCGGCAACGCCTCAACCCTTCTGGCTGGCCGGCCAGACAGTCGCGGCAAAAACCGGGATCATAAGGGTGCGACGTGGACATGAGCCGAAAACAAAACCAGAACGTCGCCGACCATACTCCGGCCGTGACGACGGCTCAAGGGCCTCGTCCGTCAATACACGCCCGAATCGAGCCCCGGGCCGGAAAAGTGATGCCAGGCGGCCGCCACTGTTTCGGGTGACGTGTCGGTCGCGGCGCAAAATGCCATGAGATCGGGTTCGTGGCTCATAAGAAAATCGGTGAGCCCTGCCAGAAAGCCGGGATCGTTGACGGCCTGGCGCAGCATGTTGGCCTGCAATCCACTCAGCGCCAGAAAACGCGCCAGCATGTCCGGCTCGTTTGCCAGCCAGCCAAGTATGGCGGCCGCCGTTTCTTGCGGATCCTGAGCGGCATTGCCTTTGTTTTTCGTATCGCGCAGCATTTCTTCCCCGAAGTTACCTATTTTGAAACCAAATCCCTCTAGCCTTGCGCAACAAATGGACGATGGAATCGGTTCTCTGACACCCTATATGTCTGGATGAAGGTTTCAAAGCGAAACGGGGACTGCTCACCATGCCCAAGCAGGTCATGATAGTCGAAGATAACGAGCTGAACATGAAGCTCTTTCGCGACCTGATCGAGGCGTCTGGTTATACGACGATCCAGACGCGCAACGGCATGGAAGCGCTCGATCTCGCCCGCAAGCACCGCCCGGACCTCATCCTCATGGATATCCAGCTACCGGAAGTTTCGGGGCTGGAGGTGACGAAATGGCTGAAGGAGGATGACGAGCTGCATGTCATTCCGGTCATCGCGGTCACGGCTTTCGCCATGAAGGGCGACGAGGAACGTATTCGCCAGGGCGGATGCGAGGCCTATGTGTCGAAGCCGATTTCCGTTCCGAAGTTCATCGAAATCATCAAGACTTATCTGGGCGATGCGTGAGGCGACTGGGGAACGGTTATGACGGCGAGAGTTCTGGTTGTTGACGATATCCCGGCCAATGTGAAGCTTCTCGAAGCGCGTCTTGTGGCGGAATATTTCGATGTCGTCACCGCCGAGGATGGCTTCAAGGCGCTGGCCATCTGCGACGAGGAGCAGGTCGATATCATCCTGCTCGATATCATGATGCCGGGCATGGACGGGTTCGAGGTCTGCGAAAGGCTGAAGGCCAATCCGAATACGGCGCATATTCCGGTCGTGATGGTCACCGCACTCGATCAGCCGTCGGATCGCGTGCGCGGCCTCAAAGCCGGCGCCGACGATTTTCTGACCAAACCGGTCAACGACCTGCAGCTGATCGCCCGCGTCAAAAGCCTGGTCCGCCTCAAGGCCGTCAGCGATGAGCTGCGGCTGCGCGCCGAGACCGCACGGCAGATCGGCATCGAGGAGATGCTGCGCAGCGATGGCCTGATGCAGACGCCCGGCCGCGTATTGGTGGCGGACGGCCGCGCCAGCTCGCAGGAACGTATCGTCCGGGCGCTCAAGCCGATTGCAGAGGTCGATGCTGTCACGGAGCCGCAGGCGGCGCTGCTCAAGGCGGCGAGCAATCCCTTCGAACTCGTCATCGTCAATTCCAATTTCGAGGACTACGATCCGCTGCGGCTGTGCTCGCAGCTTCGCTCGCTGGAACGCACCCGTTTCCTGCCGCTGCTTCTGGTGGCGGAGCAGGGGGCGGATGAGATGGTGGCGCGCGCGCTCGATCTCGGCGTGAACGATTATATTCTCCGCCCGATCGATCCGAACGAACTCGTCGCCCGCTCGCTGACGCAGATCAGGCGCAAGCGTTATAACGAGCATCTGCGGCTCAATCTCCAGCACACGATGGAACTTGCCATTGTCGACGGGCTGACTGGCCTCAACAATCGCCGCTACCTCGACAACCACCTGAAGATACTGTTCGACCGCGCCGCCGTTCGCGGCCGTCCGATCTCCATCTGCATGACCGATATAGACCGCTTCAAGCTGGTCAATGATACCTATGGCCATGATGTCGGCGATGAGGTGCTACGGGAGTTTGCGGCACGCATCCGCAGCACGGTGCGCGGTGCGGATCTTGCCTGCCGCTATGGCGGCGAGGAGTTCGTCGTCGTCATGCCCGATACGCCGATAGAGCTTGCGGCAAGTGTCGCCGAGCGCCTGAGGGCGATCGTGGAGGACAAGCCCTTTTATGTCCGTTCCATCGATCGGGAATTGAGCATTACCGCCTCTCTCGGCATAGCCACCAGCAGCGGCGCCTTCGGTGCGCCGGACGAAATCCTGAAACATGCGGACAAGGCGCTTTACGAGGCGAAACACGCCGGCCGCAACCGCGTCGTGGCGGCCGCCGCTTGAACCGGCGGCGGCGGATTAACTAAAAATATTCCGCAATCTCTCCGTCATGTCCCGGCGAAATATTCGCTCGGAAATCGGGCATGGACACCGCCAGACTGCAAGCCATTGACCTTGGATGTATTTTATCGTTTTGCAATGAAAGGGTGCAGCTTAACGATATAAATAGAGTTCAAGTTGAAAAACACGTTGAATTCAATCTCTCCGGCAACTATAGTGTGCCAGCTTTGTATACTTAACCATGTTTCCCAGGTGATATGTCTCTGGCTTAAGAATTTCTTGATTTTTATTTTACTTCTGCGCACACTCACAATCGAGAATAACAGTTCTTCCGGCGGTTTATCCGTCTTGCGATGATGAATGATTGCGGCTTAGCCGTCGCGATTTCGCTCGTCAGGGGCTGGTATTGCGTAGTTTGAATGCCCCATGATGCTCAGGTCCGCCGCATCTCCTGAATCGTGGGGTCGGTCGGCTGACGATGTCCGAATCGGTTCCTCGTGCCGTAATCACATCGTTGGCCGACCGCCTTATTTCCGAAAATTGCCTGCTCTTGGTACACGCGTTGCAGCGTAGCGGCTTGCGCAGTCGTCTTCCTTACGCGACGAGGTCGTGACGCGGCAGGGGCGGATGGCGGTAACCCCCAGCATACCCTCTGAACACATGAACGATTGCAGTGGTGAGTGGTGCGTCAGACCATGTGGTCGGACTCATCGATAACCTGCGTCCACACGTTGCCAATGACTGCACAATTTCCGCGGCGGCAGGAGGCAGGCCCCTTGTTTTCCCGCTGGGAAGCCTCTGGGCGCAAAGGGCTTGTGGCCACTTCTTCTGCTGGGTACAAACAAAAAACGCGCCCATTGGGCGCGCTTTTTGCCGGAGACCCGATCAAGAAATTACTTGATCTTGGTTTCCTTGAATTCAACGTGCTTGCGTACAACCGGGTCATACTTCGTCTTCGTCATCTTGTCCGTGAACGTACGGCTGTTCTTGGTGGTGACGTAGAAGGTACCGGTGTCGGCTGTCGACAGCAGCTTGATCTTGATTGTTGTAGCTTTCGCCATGGTCGTCCTGCCTTTAAACAAAAGAGAAGCCGCAGGCGCTTCTCACCTCGGCTAAATCTGGCGCGAAACTACGTATCGCGCCCGAAAAGTCAAGCCTGTTTTGCCCGGAAAACAAAACGGAACCCATAAAGCACCACGTAAAGCCCGAAAAATACGGCAAGCGCCCAGGCGAAACCATCGGTGCCCGCAACATCCATGGAAATGCCGACGGCCTGTGGTCCTGCAATGGTACCCATGGCGTAACAGAAGATGAAGGCGGCATTGGCGGCCACGAGATCTGCGCCCTTGAGGCGCGAGCCGAGATGGGTGAGGCCGACGGTATACATGCCGGAGACGAGGCCACCCCAGAACAGCAGCAGCGCCGCCACCAGAAGCCAGCTTTCCACCAGAACCGGCAGCGCCAGCGTGCCGCAAACGCCCGCAAAGGCCATGAGGGCGAGCATGGTGCGCCGATCCTTCATCCGGTCGGAAAGCAGGCCGATCGGTATCTGGAAGACCATGTTGCCGATTCCCATGACGGTCAGCAGCAGCGCCGCCTGCGATTCGTTGAAGCCCTCACGGGTGGCGTAGATGGGAAAGAGCGACAGGCCGCCTGCCTGCACCGAACCGAACACGAAAGCCGCGGCCGACGCCATCGGCACCAGCCAGACGTAGCGGACGAAGTGGTGATTGGGCCGCTCGTCCAGCTCCGGGCTCTCGCCGCGCGCCATGAAGATGGGGATAGCGGCCAGAAGGATGATCGCCGCGCCGACGAAGAAGGGCAGGATGCCTTCGCTGCCGACGACGGAAAACAGCAATGGACCAACCGCGAAACCGACCGCAAGGCCGGTCGCGTAAATGCCGAGAACCATGCCGCGTTTTTTCGGCGGCGCGGTCATGTTGATCCAGTATTCGGAGAGAATGAACAGCGTCGTGGTCGCGCCATGGAAGACGATTCGCAGCGGAAACCACATCCAGAAGGCTTCGGCGAAATAAAAGCCGAGTGCGCTCAGCGCCGAAATCAGGACCGCGAGAAGCATGGTTCGCGCCACGCCGAAATCATGGGCGATCTTGCTGGTCACCGAGGCGGCCATCATCGCCGCGACACCCGCCATGGCCGAATTCACCCCGATCATGGTCGAGGAGATGCCGCGCTTCTCAAGGATGATCGACAGGAGCGGCAGGCCGAGACCGATGGCGACACCCACCGCACTGATGGCGGAAATGGCGGCGATCAGTGAGGGCCAGTGAATGGCGTCCGCTTCTTCGCATTTCATTTGTGACATGACGGCCTTTATACAAAGTCTCGAATGAACCGGCCGTGGCGCGTGATATAGAGCCGCGCGGGGCTTTCAAAGGGCAGTGAGGGATCACCTATCATGAGTTTTGTGACATCTTCGAGAACCGTACGTGTGATTTTGGGCATGTTCAGACCGGAAAGGTCTGTCATGTCAAGCCATTGCACGTTGGAGAGCTCGTCGGAATCACGGGTGAGCCTGACATCGAGCCCCAACTCATCGGCATAACAGCAGAAGAATCGCGTGTCGTAGCGCCGCACATTACCGGGTGGGGTGATGGCGCGAGCCACATATCGGAAACGGGAGAGATCAGGACCTTCGGCACCCATTCCGAGGTTCACGCCGGTTTCCTCGAAAAGCTCGCGCGCGGCGGCCAGCGCCAGAGCCCGCGCGCCAGCGGCACTCAGGCGGCGCGCCGCCGAAGCGGTGAGGCTGTTGAGGACGGCAGGGTGCAGATCACCGGAAAAGGGCAACGCATGGTCGCGCGGATCGCGTTTGCCGCCGGGAAAGACATAGGCGCCCGGCATGAAGACGTGGGCGCTGCTGCGCTGGCCCATCAGGACCCTGGGTCCTGAGCCGGAACGGTCGAAGAGGATGATGGAGGCAGCGTCTCGCGGCCGCATGGGAGCGCTCACCGTTTCGGGGTCCCGGGAAAGCTCAGGCACGTGCAAGGTCCTGCTCACGTCAGTGAGACGAGCCGTCTATCTGCACTTTTTGCTGTTTTCGATCAAAACCGTGCATTCGCAGCGCCCATTGCAGGCCGATGACGCCGCCCTTGATCGGTTGCAGCGTCAAAAGTGCGGACAGAATGGTGATCGGCACCCAGATGGCGAAATGCGCCCACATGGGAATGTTGAGGACCATATCCGTCATCATGAAGCCGCCAACGGCGATATGGCCGATGATGACGATGGAGATATAGGGCGGCAGGTCGTCCGAACGGTGATGATGCATTTCTTCGCCGCAGGCCGCGCAGGCGTCCACCGGCTTCAGCCAGGCCCGGAACAGGCGGCCGCTGCCGCAGGCCGGGCAACGATTGGCCATTCCCCGCATGATCGAGCGGCCAAGCGGCCGTTCCGCGCTATCGTCTCCGAAGGTGACCGTTTCCGAGCCCTGATGTGCACTCATCCTTAAGTCCTTCTCCCGTTCGTTCAACCGCCTGCAGCGGTCTTGTTATCGTCGCCTTCTCGGCGGACGTGTTCCAGGCTTGGCGGCAAGACGAGATGTCCGCCGGCCTGCCTTGTGGAACGACCGCGAGCCGACCGGCATCTTGCGCCCCGGGCTCAGCATATCGAAACGCAGCGCACCTGCCAAAGGCACCGCTTCCGCAAGCCGCACCTGAACCGTATCGCCAAGCTGGTAGCCGAGGCCGGTCTTTTCCCCTGTCAGGGCCTGATGGGCCTCATCATAGAGGAAATAATCGGTTCCGAGTGTAGATATAGGAACAAAACCATCAGCACCAAACTGCGGCAGCGCGACAAAAAGTCCCGCCTTGGTGACACCGCCGACGCGGCCCTCGAATTCTTCGCCCACCCGTTCAGACAGATGATGCGCGATGAGGCGGTTGATGGTGTCGCGCTCGGCGGCCATGGCGCGCCGCTCGAAGGTGGAGATTTCGGCGGCGATATCGTCCAGCGTCGCTTCTTCCTGCGGGGTGATGCCGCCTTCGCCGAGCCCCAGAGAGCCCACCAGCGCGCGATGCACGATCAGGTCGGCATAACGGCGGATCGGCGAGGTGAAATGCGCGTATTTCATCAGGTTGAGGCCGAAGTGACCGATATTCTCAGGGCTGTAGATCGCCTGGCTCTGGCTGCGCAGCACCATCTCGTTGACCATGATCTGGTGCGGCGTGTCGAGTGCGCGAGCCAGAATGCCATTGAAGGAATTGGCGCGCATGGCCGCTCCCTTGGCCATGGTAATGCCGATGGTACCAAGGAATTCGCGCAAAACCTCCTGCTTGGAAAGCGTGGGCGCATCGTGGATGCGATAGACCAGCGGCTGCTTTTTCTTTTCCAGCGTCTCGGCGGCGGCGACGTTCGCCTGGATCATCATTTCTTCGATCAGCTTATGCGCATCGAGGCGTTCGGGAATGACGACCTTGTCCACCGTACCATCAGGCCGAAGCAGGATCTTGCGCTCCGGCATGTCGAGTTCCAGCGGCTGGCGGCGGTCACGGCCGCGCTTCATCACCTCATAGGCATGCCACAGCGGCTTCAGGATAGGTTCCAGCAGCGTACCGGTCTTGTCGTCCGGCCTGCCGTCAATGGCTGCCTGTGCCTGTTGGTAGGAAAGCTTCGCCGCGCTCTTCATCATGATGCGGTGGAAGGTGTGGCCCGCCTTGCGGCCTTCCTTCGAAAAGGTCATCCGCACCGCAAGGGCAGGGCGGTCAACGCCTTCCTTCAGCGAGCAGAGATCGTTGGAAATGCGCTCCGGCAACATCGGCACGACGCGATCGGGGAAATAGACGGAATTGCCACGCTTCAGCGCCTCGCGGTCCAGCGGCGAACCGGGCCGCACATACCAGGAGACATCGGCAATGGCGACGGTGACGATGACGCCGTCAGGATTGTCGGGAGACGTGTCGGGCTCGGCATAGACCGCATCGTCATGATCCTTGGCGTCGGCCGGATCGATGGTTATGAGCGGCAGGTCGCGCCAGTCCTCGCGGTGCGACATGCTGGCTGCCTTGGCGGCATCCGCCTCGGCAAGAACGTTCGAGGGGAAGATATGCGGAATGCCGTGGGAATGGATCGCGATCATCGAGATCGCCTTTTCGGAGGCGACAGAGCCGATGACCGACAGAACCTTGGCGCGCGTCAGGCCATAACGACCGCTGTTGCGCGAGGTTTCCACCTCGATCAGATCGCCATCCTTTGCATCGCCGACGCCATCGGGGTCGATGACCATTTCCTCGCCACGCCGGTCGATCGGCATCAGCCGTCCGCCGCCGCCTGCCGTCTCCTTGAATACGCCGAGCAGCGCGTTCTGGCGGCGGTCGATCAGCTTCACGACACGGGCCGTATAGGCCGGGCCGGCGCTTTCCTTGGAGGGGAAGATCTTCGCCAGAATACGATCGCCAAGACCCGCTGCCGGGGCCTTCTTGCCGCGGTCCTGCGATGACTGGCGGATGAGTACGGCGGGTGCCGCGCCCTGATCCTCCGGCCATTCCGCCGGCCGGCCGATCAGTTCGCCGTCCTTGTCACGGGTGGTGATGTCGAGAACCGTCACAGGCGGCAGGCCGCCCGGGCGTGTCAGAGACTTGCGGCTCTTCTGGACCATGCCGTCGGTTTCAAGCTCCTTCAGCAGCGCCTTCAGGACCACGCGGTTTTCACCCTTCAGGCCGAAAGCCTTGGCGATTTCGCGTTTGGAGGCCTGCTGCGGGTGGTCGGCGATGAATTTCAGCAGCACTTCGCGGGAAGGCACCTCGCCATGGATGATGCCTTCACCTTCATTCACACGCTTGCCGCGCCCGGTGCGTCCGAAACCGTCGCTGGCGGAACCCTGTCTCTGACGCGGCGCCTTGCTCACTCTGCTGCCTTCTTGGGTTTGGCCGCTGCCTTCGGCTTGGCGGCCGTTTTGCTCTTTGTTGCCGCCTTGGCCTTGGTCGCCTTCGGCTTCGCCGCGGCGTCACCATCGGCCTTCTTGGCCTTTACAGGCTTGCCGCCGGTGCCGGTCTTGGCAATACGCTCGGCAATCAACACCAACGCCTCGTCCAGCGTCACCGAAGCCGGGTCCTGTCCCTTTGGAATGGTCGCGTTGACCTTGCCCCAGTTCACATAAGCGCCGTAACGCCCGTCACGAACAGTGATCGCGCCGCCATCGGGGTGGTCGCCCAGTTCCTTCAGAGCAGCCGGCGTGCCGCTGCGGCCGCGTCCCGGTCCCTTGCTCTGTTTCTCGGCAATGACGGTTACTGCCCGGTTGAGGCCGATCGCGAACACGTCCTCGATGCTTTCGAGGTTCGCGTAGGAACCGTCATGCAGCAGGAATGGTCCGTAGCGGCCGAGACCGGCCGAGATCATCTTGCCGGTTTCGGGGTGCTTGCCGATATCGCGCGGCAGGTTGATGAGCGCCAGAGCCTTTTCGTGGTCGATATCTTCAGGCTTCCAGCCCTTGGGCAGCGAGGAGCGCTTGGCCTCCTTGCCGTCGCCACGCTGGATATAGGGCCCGAAACGGCCAGAGCGGAGCGTGAGCTCTTCTCCAGTCATCGGATCGGCGCCCAGCGCCTTCGGCTCGTTCGATGCGGCAGCTTCGGCTTCCGAACCGTCCGAGGTCAGCTGGCGTGTATAGTTGCATTCCGGATAGTTGGAGCAACCGACAAAAGCACCATATTTGCCGAGCTTCAGCGAAAGATTGCCGGTGCCGCAAACCTGACAGATGCGCGGATCGGACCCGTCCTCGCGCTTGGGGAAGACCAGCGGCGCCAGAACCTCGTTCAGCGCATCGAGAACGTTGGTGACGCGCAGTTCCTTGGTATCTTCGATCTGGGCGAAGAAATCCTTCCAGAAATCACGCAGAACCTGCTTCCAGTCCAGTTCGCCGGCGGAGATGCGGTCGAGCTTTTCTTCAAGGGCTGCGGTGAAATCGTATTCGACGTACTTGGTGAAGAAGCTTTCGAGGAAAGCCGTCACCAGCCGGCCGCGCGAATGCGGTATCAGCTTGCGTTTGTCGACGACGATATATTCGCGGTCGCTCAGCGTTTTCAGCGTCGCCGCATAGGTGGAAGGACGGCCGATGCCGAGCTCTTCCATCTTCTTGATCAGCGAGGCTTCCGAATAACGCGGCGGCGGTTCGGTGAAATGCTGGCTGGCATTGATCTTCTGCTTGGCGAGGTTTTCGCGTTCGTTGATCGGCGGCAGACGGCCTTCGTCATCACCGTCGTCGCTCTGCTCGCCATCTTCCTTCTGGTCGGTATAGGCGGCGATGAAACCGTCGAAACGGATCACCGAGCCGACGGCACGAAGACCGGCCTTTTCGCCGTTCTTGTCGGCAAGGATTTCCACCGTGGTGCGTTCGATTTCGGCAGAGGCCATCTGGCTCGCAATGCCGCGCTTCCAGATCAGGTCGTAAAGGCGCAGCTGATCGGGATCGAGGTAACGCTTCACCTGATCCGGCGTGCGGTTGAAATCGGTCGGGCGGATCGCTTCGTGCGCTTCCTGGGCGTTCTTGGCCTTGGTGGAATAGAAACGCGCCTTTTCCGGGACGTAACGGTCGCCGAACTGCTCGCCGATGGCAAGGCGGGCGGCATCGATCGCTTCCGGCGCCATCTGCACGCCGTCGGTACGCATATAGGTGATCAGACCGACGGTCTCGCCGCCGATATCGATGCCTTCGTAAAGCTTCTGCGCCACCTGCATGGTGCGCGAGGCGGAAAAGCCCATGCGCGAGGAGGCCGCCTGCTGCAGCGTCGATGTGGTGAAGGGCGGGCCGGGATTGCGCTTGACGGGCTTCGCCTCGACGCTGTCGACCACATAAGTCGCGCCGTCCAGCAGCGTCTTCAGCCGGTTCGCGTCTTCGCCGGTCTTGATCGCGCGGTTCTGCAATCGCTTGCCGTCAGCGGAAACCAGCTTGGCCTCGAACTCGTCACCGCGCGGGGTCTTCAAAAGCGCGCTGATATTCCAGTACTCTTCGGAAACGAAACGCTCGATCTCGGATTCGCGGTCACAGACGAGACGCAGCGCAACGGACTGCACGCGGCCGGCCGAGCGCGCGCCGGGCAGCTTGCGCCACAGCACCGGCGACAGGTTGAAGCCGACGAGATAATCCAGCGCACGGCGGGCGAGATAGGCGTCTACCAGCGGAATGTCGATGTCGCGCGGGTTCGCCATGGCATCCAGCACCGCCTTTTTGGTGATGGCGTTGAAGACCACGCGCTTGACCGGCTTGTCGCCGAGAACGCGCTTCTTCTTCAAAAGATCGAGAACGTGCCAGGAAATGGCTTCACCTTCGCGATCCGGGTCGGTTGCGAGAAAGAGGCCGTCGGAGGATTTTACCGCATCGGCAATATCCTTCATGCGCTTGGCGGAAGCGCTGTCGACTTCCCAGGACATTTCGAAATCCTGGTCGGGCAGCACCGATCCGTCCTTGGCAGGAAGATCCCTCACATGGCCAAAGGATGCAAGAACCTTATAGCCCGGGCCAAGATACTTATTGATCGTCTTGGCTTTGGCAGGAGATTCTACGACGACGACATTCATATTGTTTTTCTCTGGAACTGGTCCGTTAACATGGCCGGATCGCCGCGCGATGCCGCAATTGGCCTTCTTTATATTTCGACATGGACAGGTAATGCGCGCGGGTCAAGAGGCAAGGCCGATTTTATCACTCCAAGGTGATTGCAACCTATGGATAATCTATTGTTGTATTGCAATCTTTGGTAAATTGGTTATGATGGGCAACATCATTTGAATCTACTTAATGCTCTTCGTTTCAGGCGTAATTCTTAGGATAAATATATGGTCCCGAACGCAACAAACAATAATGCCGACAATGAAGGGACCAGAGAGAACTTGGCTTACATTCGCCAGATGCTGGCGGAGCTGCGCCAGGTCGCCAGCCGCGAGGGCGCCGACATGCTGTGTTATCTGATCGAGATGGCTTATGTCGAAGTCGGTGATATCCAGAGCGGACGACGCAAGCTGTCAATCCGCGATGAAGAGCGACACGCGCCCCCCGGCATGCCGGTTTAGACGTCCTGCAATATCAAGCTCCAGCAGCACCAGATGAACGGTGGCAGCGGAGAAACCCGTGTGACGGATGATATCGTCCGTTTCCACGGGCGAGGGACCGAGAGCGGCGGCGATGATGCTGCGCTCGTCGTCCCCTGGTGGTGACATCTCCGTGTCGGATCTCGGTTCCTCGATCTTGCGGTCATAGGGCAGTTGTGGCTCCATCAGCGGTCGCAGCGCCTCGAGAATATCGTTGGCACCCGTGGTCAGCATCGCCCCCTCCTTGATCAGCCGGTTGGTGCCCTCGCAGCGTGCATCAAGTGGGGAGCCGGGCACGGCAAAAACCAGCCGTCCCGCTTCGCCGGCGAGACGCGCCGTGATCAGCGAACCTGAGCGCTCCGCCGCCTCCACGATGACGACGCCGAGCGAGACGCCTGATATCAGCCGGTTGCGACGGGGAAAATCCCGTGCGCGCGGTTCCCAGCCGAAGGGCATTTCACTGATCGTCGCGCCGCCCTGATCGTATATCTCCTGCAACAGCCCGAAATTTTCCTGCGGGTAAGGACGGTCGAGACCGCCAGCCAGCATGGCAACCGTGCCGGTTGCAAGGCTTGCCCGGTGCGCCGCCGCATCGATGCCGCGCGCCAGACCGGAGGCGATCGCATAACCGGCCCGCCCGCAATCGCGCGCCAGCATGGCGGCGAATTTAGCACCGTTGATGGAGGCGTTGCGCGAGCCGACGATGCCGACGCAGGGCCTTGTCGCCGCGTCCGCCGATCCCTTCATGGCGATCAGCGGTGGTGCGCCATCCAGATGTCGCAGGGCAGGCGGGTAATCCGGTTCGCCGATGCCGATGAAACGCGCGCCGAATTTGTCAGCGATTTCGATCTCGCCTTCCGCTTCCGCCTGTGTGGCGATGCGCGGGCTGCGGGAGGAGCCGCCCCGCCGTGAAAGCTCGGGCAGGGCGTCGAGCGCCTTTTCGGCGCTGCCGAAATGATTGATGAGTTCGCGGAAGGTAACGGGACCGATATTGTCGCTGCGGATCAGCCTCAGCCAGGCGACACGCTGCCGCGCGGAAAGCTCTATGCCCTGCCGTGTCGTTTCCTCATGCGGCATGGCATATCCTCAAATGGGTCTCAGCCCTTTTGCCCGATCCTGCTTTCAGTGCCTGCCAGCAGGCGCGTAATATTCTCGCGGTGTTTCCACCAGGAAATAACGCTGAGCAGCGTCACCAGCAGCGCCGTCTTTTCAGGTCCGAGCACCCAGAGGGCCACAGGAATAACCAGCATGGCAAGCAGCGCCGACAGCGAGGAATAACGGGTGATGAAGGCGGTCGCGAGCCAGATCAGGGCAAAGGCCAGCATCATCAGCGGGGCTACGCCCAGGAGCACGCCGATATAGGTGGCCACACCCTTACCGCCCTTGAAGCCGAGCCAAACCGGAAACAGGTGGCCGAGAAAGGCGAAGAAACCGGCGACCAGCGAAGCCTCATAACCCCAGAGCGCATTGGCGACCAGCACGGCCGCCGTGCCCTTCAGCGCGTCAAGCAGCAGGGTAGCCGCCGCAAGTTTCTTGTTGCCGGTGCGCAGCACATTGGTCGCGCCGATATTGCCGGAGCCAATCTTGCGCACGTCGCCCAGCCCCGCCATGCGGGTGAGAATGAGGCCAAAGGGGATGGAACCGAACAGATAGCCAATCAGCGCTGCCAGCGCGAGAAGGGCAGGCGCCGTCTGCCAGTCAGTCAAAGCACTCATTCAAACGTCCCCTCTGTCGCGCCGGCCGCGTGATCTCTGTTGGTGATCTTATGCCAAGGAATGAACGGCTTTGCCAGCCACATAAGTGGCGACCGCGCGGCCGCTGAAACGGGCATCCTCGAACGGCGTGTTCTTGGATTTCGAGACCAGCTGTTCCTTGGCCACAAGCCACGGTTCGTCGAGGTCGATCAGGGTGATATCGGCCTTCGCGCCAGCCTTCAGCGTTCCCGCATCCAGTCCGAAAATCTTGGCCGGGCGGGTGGAGAGCGCATCGATCAACCGTATCAGCGGAACCTCGCCGCTGTGATGCAGGCGCAGCGCCGCCGCCAGCAGGGTTTCAAGCCCGATCGCGCCACTCGCCGCATCCGAAAACGGCAGGCGTTTGGTGTCGACATCCTGCGGGTCGTGCGAGGAGACGATGATATCGATCGTGCCGTCCTTCAGCGCTTCCACCATGGCTTTGCGGTCGTCTTCGGCGCGCAGCGGTGGCGAGAGTTTGAAGAAGGTCCGGTACTCGCCGATATCGTTCTCATTGAGGGTGAGGTGATTGATCGAGATGCCGCAGGTAGCCTTTACGCCCCGCTGCCGCGCAACGCGGATCGCTTCTGCCGATTCCGGAACGGAAATCTTGGCGGCGTGGTAGATCGCCTGCGTCAGTCCGGCAATGCGCAGGTCGCGCTCCAGCGGAATGATCTCGGCTTCCTTCGGAATGCCTGACAGACCGAGCCAGCTTGCGAAAAGCCCCTCGTTCATGTCACCGCCGCCGATATATTTGTCGCGTGTCTCGAGCGCGATGACAGCGCCCAGTTCGCGCGCATAGGTCATGGCGCGGCGCAGCACCAGCGTATCGGAAAGCGCCCTGCGGCCGTTGGTGAAGGCAACTGCACCGGCTTCCTTCAACATGCCGATCTCGGTCATTTCTTCGCCGTTCAGACCCTTGGTCAGGGCTGCTGCGGGATGGACGTTGACGAGCGCCTTGTCGCGCGCCGTCTTTTTCACATATTCGACCAGCGCGATATCGTCGATGACTGGATCGGTGTCGGGCATCATGATGATGCTGGTGACGCCGCCGGCCGCTGCCGCACGCGAGGCGGATTCGATGGTTTCGCGGTGTTCGGCACCGGGTTCTCCGACGAAGACGCGGGCGTCCACCAGGCCGGGAACGGCCAGCAGCCCCTCGCAGTCGCGCACCGTCGCACCCTCAGGTGCGCCCTGATTATGCGCATCCTTGCCGGCTGCGAGAATAGCGCCATCGGAACCGATGACGATGCTGCCGGTCTCGTCGAGATTACGGGAAGGATCGACGATGCGGAGATTGTTGAGAACGGTAACGGCACTCATACGCGCTCACCCTGATTTTGCGAGACAAGCAGGGTTTCCATGACGGCCATGCGAACGGCAACCCCCATTTCCACCTGGCTTTCGATGACGCTCTGCGGACCGTCGGCCACTTCTGAGGCGATTTCCACGCCGCGGTTCATCGGGCCGGGATGCATGACCAGCGCATCCTCTTTCGCCGCTTTCAGCTTCTCGGCATCGAGACCGTAGTAATGGAAATACTCGCGCACCGAAGGCACGAAGGAACCGGACATGCGTTCACGCTGCAGCCGCAGCATCATCACCACGTCGGCATTCTTCAGCCCTTCCTTCATGTCGTGGAAGACTTCCACGCTCATGTCGCGAATGCCTGATGGTAGAAGCGTGGCAGGGGCGACGACGCGCACGCGCGCCCCCATCTGGTTGAGCAGGATGATGTTGGAGCGAGCCACGCGCGAATGCAGCACGTCGCCGCAGATCGCCACCGTGATACCCGAAAGCTCGCCCTTGGCGCGACGGATGGTCAGCGCATCGAGCAGGGCCTGTGTCGGGTGCTCATGCTGGCCGTCGCCGGCATTGACCACGGAGCAGGCGACCTTCTGTGCGAGAAGAGCGGCGGCGCCGGCGGAGGAGTGGCGCACGACCAGCACATCCGGGCGCATGGCGTTCAGCGTCATCGCCGTGTCGATCAGCGTTTCGCCCTTCTTCACCGAGGAATTGCCGACTGACATGTTCATCACGTCTGCGCCGAGACGTTTTCCGGCAAGCTCGAAGGAGGATTGCGTGCGCGTCGAGGCTTCGAAGAACAGATTGATCTGGGTGAGGCCCCGGAGCGTCGAGGTCTTTTTCTCGCGCTGGCGGCTGATTTTCACCGCCTCATCGGCCTTGTCGAGAAGCAGGGTGATATCCTGATGGGAAAGCCCCTTGATGCCGAGGAGATGGCGATGGGGGAAGAAGACCATGCGGTTTGCCTCCTGACGGGCGCCGCATTTTCCCGTGAAAATGCCCGGAACGCCCGAATGCTGATCCGTGCGCTCCCATTCGCTGTGAACACGCCTCAGGAGTGCCGCGGAATTCGGTCCTGCGCTCTATAGAGATTGCACGGTCGCGGGGCAAGCGCCCGCAACCCCTGAAATGAAAACATGGCGATGTTTCCCCAACCCTAGCGGACAAGTGGCCTGACGATGGTCCGAGCATGCGTCAGATGACGCCATGCTCCTTCAAAAGGGCCTGCTCGTCGCCTGACGCCCAGCCGAAAACTCTCGGCGCTCCTTCCAGCCTCTGGACGAAATAGTGAACGTCGAAGTTGATTGCGACATCCGATTGTTGCTTGCGGGTAAAGTTCGCTGTCCAGGCAACGTGGGCGACGCAATGATGTTCATCGATCGGCGAGATACGGATATTGCGGATCCGAATCTCCTTCGTTCCGATCGCTCGATAGCGGTCATAACCCTTCTTCATGACCTGCTTTAAGTGATCATCGTTCTTTCCGGTCATCACCCCGGCTGGGGATGCGGCGATGAAGTCGGAGGCATAGAGGGAGGCGACCTCCTCCATATCCATGTCGCCTTTGAGAGACTTGTTGAAAAATCGCTCATACCGCTCGAAGAGCTTTCTCACGCTGGCCTCCATGGTTTCCTCTCCCTGTGTAGCCGTTCAGCAAGTCGCCAACCGAAAAAGCCCGTCGCAAGTTCCATATCAGGCGGCGGCCTATGCAGAATCCCTGACGATGGTGCTTCGAACGGGATCGGATGCCTGCCGCAAGCGGAGCGGATTGACCGTGCGGAACCCGACATTTGGTCCGGGTTGGGAAGTTTCGCCGCTTGCTTTATATCAAGGCGCCGCCCTGCGGCATTGGGCAGTTTCGGGTGGAATTCTCCGGCCAGATCCGGCCTTTGACGCAGTTGACTGGAATTATCGCAATGCATTCCTATTCTGTTTTCGCCCTGGCCGTACTGGCCCTGCTTTTGACGCCTGGCCCGACGAACACGCTTCTGGCGCTTTCCGGTGCCGGCCGTGGTGTCCGAGCGTCGCTGCCTTTGATGATCGGTGAAATCGCCGGCTATCTGCTGGTCATCCTTGCGCTTGCTGTGCTGTTTTCCGATTTTCTGAAGATGCATACGGGCCTTGCGCAGGCCATCAAGCTCTGTGCCGCCATTTGGGTCGCATTTCTGGCCGTTCGGCTGTGGACCCTGCCGTCTTCGGCGCCAATCGGCGAGGCGATCACTCCTCGTCGGGTTTTCGTCACCACCTGTCTCAACCCGAAGGGGCTGATCGTCGGCCTTGTCTTGTTGCCACAGGCGCCGCTGACCCAGATATGGCCATATATCCTGCTGTTTTCTGCTCTCGTGGCTTTCGCGGCGCTTGTGTGGCTGTTTGCAGGGGCGCTTCTCATCCGCCATGCGGGCCAGTCTTCGCCGCGGCTCGTGCGCGGCACCGCCTCGGGCTTCCTTCTGGTGCTGTCGCTCGGTCTTGCCGGAAACGTGTTTGGCATTCTCTAGGCCGGATACCTAAATCAGGGGCACTCCCGAAAAATGCTGAAAGCGGCGGTTTAATCGTCTCAATCGCTTCCTGCGGGTGGAATTATGCAATATCACCCCACTATGCAACGCCAGTACAAAACAGCTAGAAGCAGCGGATGACCCAGAATTCCCGGACAGAAGAAACGCTCGCCGAACTGAACCAGCCAAGCCTCTGGTCCGGTATCAACGCCTATCGTTCCGATCCGCTGATCGTCGATCTCACGTCCGGCCTGTCGCGCAATCTGAGGGACGAGTTCGACCAGCTCGGCCGCTACGTCACTTCGCATGAGGCGCAGGAGCTGGCGCGCATGGCCAATCAGGGCGTGCCGCAGCTGCACACCCACGGCCCGCGCGGCGAACGTCTGGATCAGGTGGAGTTCCATCCCGCCTGGCACGCGCTGATGCGTCGTTCCATGTCATCGGGCCTGCATTCCAGCGTCTGGGAGAACTCTCCCGATACGCGCGGCAATGAACACAAGGCGCGCGCCACGAAATTCTACCTGACCTCGCAGCTCGAGGCTGGCCATCTCTGCCCGCTCACCATGACCAGCGCCTCCGTTGCCGCCATCATGGCCTCGCCGCGCGTGCAGAAGGAATGGGCGCCGAAGATCCTGTCGCGCAAATATGATTCCTCGCAGAAACCGGGCCTGCAGAAAACCGCCGTCACCATCGGCATGGGCATGACGGAAAAGCAGGGCGGCACGGATGTGCGCGCCAATCGCACCACGGCGGAGCGGGTGGGTGAGGGCATCTATCGTCTGTCCGGCCATAAATGGTTCCTCTCTGCGCCGATGAGCGATGGTTTCGTCATGCTCGCCCAGATGGGCGACGGCATGGGCTGCTTCCTTGTGCCGCGTTATCTGGAGGATGGTTCGAAGAACGGCCTGCACTTCCAGCGCCTGAAGGACAAGCTCGGCAACCGCTCCAATGCATCAGCCGAAGTCGAATTCACCGATGCGTTCGGTTATCTGCTGGGCGATCCCGGCAGCGGCATCCGCACGATCCTCGACATGGTGACGCTGACGCGGCTGGACTGCGCGCTGGCATCATCAGGCATGATGCGCGCCTCGCTTGCCGAAGCGGTGCATTACGCCCGCGGTCGTTCGGTTTTTGGCAAGATGCTGGTTACCCAGCCGATCATGACGCGCGTTCTCGCCGACATGGCGCTGGATGTGGCGGCCTCCACTGCGCTCTCCTTCCGGCTGGCGACGGCGTTTGATGCCGCCCGCAACAATCCGGCCGAAGCCGCCTATGCGCGGGTGATGACGCCCATCGTGAAATACTGGTGCTGCAAGATCGCGCCGGCCCTCATCTACGAGGCCATGGAGTGCCTTGGCGGCAATGGTTACGTTGAAGAGCGGCCGATTGCCCGCCACTATCGCGAAGCGCCCGTCAACGCCATCTGGGAAGGCTCCGGCAACGTCATGGCGCTGGATGTGCTGCGGGTTCTCCAGCGCGGCAAGGACCTGTTCGATCTCGTCTTCCAGACGCTGGAGCGTGATCTCGGACCTGCCGGCAAGAAGACCACCGACGTGCTGCGCGCCGCGATCGCCCTTGCCGAACGTGACGAGGGGGCGGCCCGTCTATTGGTGGAGCAGTTTGCACTCGCGGCCGCTGCCGCCGAGCTTTGCCGCCTTGGCGCCGGCAAGATCGCCGATGCCTTCCTCGAAACCCGTCTGGCGGGCGGCTGGCGGCATACTTACGGCATGCTCGATTCCCGCTTCGATCCGAATTATATAATCGATCTTCTTTATCCGCCTGCATCTTGACCGATGCATGCGGATGAAGGTTTTGCAGTCCTGGCGGGAGGGGTCTCGGATTTGACAAACAGCAATGGCGTAAGGCGTGTTCTTATCTGTCACGACAGCTTCGCGCATCGATGCGCGGCAAGGGAAGGCGGCTGCCAATGCTGACCTTCCGTTCCGCCCGCGCTGAGGATGAAGACGCGCTCTACGCCATAAGCCTTGCCACCGGCGATGCCGGGCAGGATGCTACCCCGCTTTACAATGATGGCCGCATGGTCGGGCACATCTATTCCGTGCCCTATCTGCATCTCTGGCCCGATGCCGTTTTTGTGGCTGAGGATGAGGAGGGTGTGTGCGGTTATATTGTCGGCGCGCTCGATACGGCGGTGCACGAAGAGCGGCTGGAGCGGGAATGGTGGCCGCATCTGCGTACTCTTTACCCCGATCCCGGCGGCGACCAGCAGACATGGGACGCCGATCAGCGCCGGGCCCAGTTCATCCACCATCCGCGCCGCACGCCCACCTGGCTCACCGATCCGTTTCCGGCCCATATTCACATGAACCTGCTGCCGCGCACGCAGGGCAAGGGCGGCGGCACCCGGCTTCTGTCGCGCTGGCTCGATATGGCAAGACAGAACAACGTCTACGGCATCCACCTCGGCGCCAGCGAACGCAACCATGCGGGCATGCGCTTCTGGGAAACCCGCGGCTTCAAACGCCTCGAAAGCCACGAAACGCCCGGCAGCGTGTGGTTCGGCATGGCGCTGGAATAAACCGGCTGATTCCGCGGAGCATGGGTTCGGGATTGTTCACGTCGGCTACCCTTCATCCACAGGAACCTTCCGTCCATCCGCCCCGCCACATTGTTCTTCCCTTCATGCTTTGTTAACCCGTTGAGAAGGCCTTTCAGAAAACGGGTAGGGAATCATGCTGGCGACCGCAGAGGCGATTTCAGCCGACAGACCGGAAAAGCGCATCAAGGATCGCGCTCAGACCGAGAAGGCGATTTTTAACGCGGCGCGATCGCTGCTCGCCGAAGAGGGATTTCAGGGTTTCGGCATCAACGCCGTCGCCCGCCGCGCCGGCTGCGACAAGCAGCTGATCTACCGTTATTTCGGCGGCCTCGATGGCTTGATCGAGGCGATCGGCGAGGATCTCGGCTCCTGGGTGAAGGATCGCATTCCCGAGGACACCGGCGGCATGTTTCTTTTGACCTATGGCGATCTCATGGAAAAGCTGGCGCTTTATTTCATGGATGCGCTGCGCAGCGATCCTCTCGTCTGCAAGATCATCGCCTGGGAAGTCTCTGACGGTTCACCGCAGGTGCGTCAGCTGGCCGAAGCCCGCGCCAAGTCGCTGGGCAAGTGGCTGGAGCGCATGCGCGGTTCGCTGGCGGCGCCGAAGGGCGTGGATACAGCGGCGGTCAATGCCGTGCTGTTCGCCGCCATCCAGCACCTCGTCATCTCCGCTGCCACCAGCGGCCAGTTTGCCGGCGTGCCGCTCAAATCGGACCGGGACTGGGACAAGATCTCCACTGCCGTCAAAAGACTGGTGCGTGGCGTTTACGGCTGAACCGGCTTCAGCAGGTGTAGGGCGGTCACGTTCAGGACCAGCGCGTTAAAGAAAAATCAGCCATGTTTTCACCCGGTCGGCAACCGCCCGGCGCATCCGGTCGTTCACGGGATCACATGCTTTTCCACATGCCGGCCGCCCGTCATTAACCATAATGACAGCTTTCATTTGCCTCGCCCGGGCTGCCGGTCCAGTGTGGATTAACGAAATGTTAACCATGCGCAATGACTGCGCATAAGGGAGCCGCAAGTGAGCCGCTGGACAGCTTTAGGCGTCATGATGACGTTTTTTGTGATGCTGCCGTTGGATATCGACGTGCCGGCGCTGAACCTCTGCCTGATGGCCGTGGCGCGCTGGGCGGTGCTTGCTGGCTTTCCCGATGCGGTGTTGGCGCGGGGGCAGGTGGCATGAAGTGGTTTCTGATACTCTGGGCCGGTCCCGTCGCATTGCTGGGCAGCTGGTACTGGCTTTCCTATTACGACATGAGCTTCGGCTTCTACATGCTGACGCGGCAGACCCATGATCTGGTGTTCGAGATATACGGCAATATTCTCGGCCTGTCGCCGGAAAGCCTGCCGCCGCTGGTGGCGCGCGCCATCGCGCTAGACAGTCTGATCGTTTTTGCGATTCTCGCATTCCGCAAGAGAAAGCAGATTGCCGCCTGGTGGCAGGGCCGTCAGTCGGCCGCGCGGGTGAGTGCGGAAAGCCTGTCCAGCGCGCCCTGAAGAATGAAGCTCGCGGCGGCCGAATCGATACGTTCGGCCCGCTTGGCGCGTGAGACGTCCATTTCCAGCAATGCGCGCTCGGCCGCGACTGTTGAAAGCCGCTCATCCCAGAAGATGAAGGGCAGGGCGGTTTTTTCGCCCATGGTGCGTACGAAGGCACGCGTCGCCTGTACGCGGGGACCGGCCGAACCATCCATGTTCATGGGCAGGCCTATGATGAAAGCGGAAACTTTTTCCTTTTCGGCGAAGGCCAGCAGCACTTCCGCATCCTGCGTGAATTTCACCCGTTTGATGACCGGACGCGGCGTTGCAAAGCGCCGCGACAGGTCCGACATGGCAAGCCCGATGGTCTTTGTGCCGAGGTCGAGGCCGGCAATTGCCTGCGCGGGCTGAAGCGTCTGCGCCAGTTCCTCGATGGTGAGTATCGCCATGTCGCGCGCTGTCCTTACCGTTTGCGGACGAATTCAGTGCGCAGCACCAGACCCTTGACCGCATCATGCCTGCAATCGATCTCTTCCGGATTGTCTGTCAGGCGGATCGACTTGATGACGGTGCCCTGCTTGATGACCGTGTTGGTGCCCTTGACCTTCAAATCCTTGATCAGGGTGACGGAATCGCCATCTTCAAGCACATTGCCCGCCGCATCGCGTACTTCATTCGCACGCGCCGCTTCTGCAGCCAGTTCGGAGGCCGGTCGCCATTCACCGGTCGCCTCGTCATACACGTACTCGTCATCATTTGCGGCCATGGTCGCCTCTCTTAAATATTGGTAGTGCGGTTGTTCAGGCCGTCCTATGTCATAATATACCGGTAATACAAAGGAGAACTTCCCATGAAAATCACCTGGCTCGGCCATTCCGCCTTCCGCCTCGAAAACGGTAGCGCGAAGATCCTCATCGATCCGTTCTTCACCGGCAACCCCGGTTTTGCCGGACAGGATGGGAAGTCGGCGGCCGAAGGCATCACTCATATTCTCCTGACCCACGGCCATGGCGACCATGTCGGCGACACCGTTCAGCTTGCGCGCGAGACGGGTGCAACCGTACTGGCCAATGCCGATCTTGCCGCATGGCTTTCCGCCAAGGGTGTCGCGAAGGTCGATATGGGTAATACCGGTGGCACGGTGCATTTTGACGGTTTTTCCGTCACCTTCACCAATGCGCTGCATTCCTCCGCCCAGATCACCGAGGATGGCGTCTCCCATTCGCTCGGCAGTGCCAATGGCCTGATGCTGCATTTCGAAGACGGCCCGGCCGTTTATCACATGGGCGATACCGACATCTTTTCCGACATGAAGCTGATCAATGAACTGCACCAGCCGGATATCGGCCTCGTGCCGATTGGTGACCGCTTCACCATGGGCGGAGCCGTCGCGGCGCTTGCCTGCCAGCGCTTCTTCAAGTTCGAGAATGTCATTCCCTGCCACTATGGTTCCTTCCCGATCATCGACCAGACGCCGGAGAAGTTCGTGACCGGCATGGAGGGGTCGGAAGCCCGTGTCCACACGCCTAAGGCGGGCGATACGCTGTCCTTCTGACGTTTTGCTCAGGCATGTCGTGACCGCAAAAGCACCTCACACTTTGACGCGACATGCTTTCTACCGTTGCGAATGGCGGACATGGTGATTATAGCGGGTAGGAAAATTCTGACCGGAGTAGAACCATGTCCGTCGATCTCGCCACCGTAAAGCGCGTTGCGCGCCTTGCCCGTATCGCAGTCAGCGAAGAAGAAGCACAGAATATGCTCGGCCAGCTGAACGGCATACTCGGTTTCGTGGAGCAGCTTTCGGAAGTGAATGTCGACGGCGTCGAGCCGATGACATCAGTCACCCCGGTGGAGATGAAAAAGCGTGCCGACGTGGTGACCGACGGCAACAAGGCGGAAGACATTGTCGCCAATGCGCCCGCGACCGACCGGGACTTCTTCATGGTCCCGAAAGTGGTCGAATAATCCGACCGCCGTTTGCCGCCCGATTTTTCCAAGATTTCGAAAGCCGTTGCCGACCATGACCGATCTGACGAGCCTGACCATTGCCGAAGCCCGCGAAAAGCTGAAGGCCAAAGAGTTTTCCGCCCTGGAGCTGACCAACGCCTATCTCTCCGCCATCGACGCGGCGAACGGCGCGCTGAACGCCTATGTCGTAACCACGTCTGAAAAGGCGCGTGACATGGCGAAAGCCTCCGATGGCCGTATCGCGTCCGGTTCGGCTGGCGAGCTGGAAGGCGTTCCGCTTGGTGTGAAGGACCTTTTCGCCACCCGTGACATCCACACGCAGGCGTGTTCGCATGTTCTCGATGGCTTCAAGCCGAAATATGAATCCACCGTTACCCAAAATCTCTGGGATCAGGGCGCCGTCATGCTCGGTAAGCTCAACATGGACGAATTCGCCATGGGCTCGTCCAATGAAAGCTCCTGGTACGGCCCAGCCATCAACCCGTGGCGCGCCAACGGTTCCGCGCAGAAGCTCGTACCCGGCGGCTCCTCCGGCGGTTCGGCCGCTGCCGTCGCTGCTCATCTCTGCGCCGGCGCCACCGCAACCGACACGGGCGGCTCCATTCGCCAGCCGGCAGCCTTCACCGGCACCGTTGGCATCAAGCCCACCTATGGCCGTTGCTCGCGCTTCGGCATCGTCGCCTATGCCTCTTCGCTGGATCAGGCCGGCCCGATCGCCCGTGACGTGCGCGACGCCGCTATCCTGCTGAAGACCATGGCAAGCGTTGACGCCAAGGATACGACCTCGGTTGACCTGCCGGTGCCGGATTACGAAAAGGCCATCGGCCAGTCGCTGAAGGGCCTGAAGATCGGTATCCCCAGGGAATACCGCGTTGACGGCATGCCGGAAGAAATCGAAAAGCTCTGGGCCAAGGGCGTGGAATGGCTGCGCGATGCCGGCGCCGAGGTTGTCGATATCTCGCTGCCGCATACCAAATACGCGCTGCCTGCCTATTACATCGTCGCACCGGCGGAAGCCTCGTCCAACCTTGCCCGTTATGACGGCGTTCGTTACGGCCTGCGCGTCGACGGCAAGGACATTGCCGACATGTACGAAAAGAGCCGCGCTGCCGGTTTCGGCAAGGAAGTGCAGCGCCGCATCATGGTCGGCACCTATGTGCTGTCGGCCGGGTATTACGACGCCTATTACCTGAAGGCGCAGAAGGTTCGCACGCTGATCAAGCGTGACTTCGAAAACGTCTTCCACGAAGGCGTCGACGCCATTCTGGCGCCGATCACCCCGTCCTCCGCCTTCGCAGTCGGCGACGAGGAACTCGCCTCCGATCCGGTGAAGATGTATCTGCAGGACGTTTTCACCATCACCGTCAACATGGCCGGCCTTCCCGGCCTTTCGGTTCCGGCCGGCCTTGACGGCAAGGGCCTGCCGCTTGGCCTGCAGCTCATCGGCAAGCCATTCGAGGAAGAAACGTTGTTCAAGACGGCGCACGCCATCGAGCAGGCCGCCGGCAAGTTTACCCCCGCCAAGTGGTGGTAAGCGGCCTCAAGCTTAGACAGATGAACGAAGCCGATCGCCATGCGGTCGGCTTTGTCGGTTTTGCCGCCTGGCGTTCCGGCGAGGCCTTCGACGACAGCTATCTCGATCCTGATGTCATCGAGCGGGTGAGTAGCGAATTCGAGAGTTTCGCCAAGTCTCCGACTGGTGACGTCGTCGTCGCTGAGATGGAAGGCGTGATTGCCGGCTGGGGCGCATGCGATGTGGCACCGCATCACATTTCCGATCTCTGGGTGGACCCGAACCGGCAGGGCAAGGGGATCGGCAAAGCCCTGATCCTTCATTTTCTAGACAGGATGCGCGCGCAAGGCCTGCCGCTAGCCACCATCGACACCCATGCCAGAAATCGCGCCGCTATCGGTCTTTACGAGCGTTGCGGATTTGAGATCGTCTGGCGCGGTATGGAATGGTCCGACATCATGAAAGTCGAGCTTGAAAAGGTGAAGCTCGAGCGCAGGCTCTCGCCATAACCCGCTTTTACGGCCGCAGCTGATTCTCGGCGAAATGCCGGGCGACAGCGCTGCCGCCGCCCGGTCGATTTATCTGTTGTCCAGCTCACCCCGCACGAGTTCCAGCCCGCGCGTGGTGATGAGGTAGGGCTTGCCGCCCGAGGAGGCAATGGCTCTCTTCCGTTTCAGCTTGCGGAAGGTGAGGAGATTGAGGCCGCTGAAAATCCAGCCATCACGCGTATAAAGCGCGAGTTTTTCGATTTTGTGGGCGTCATCTCGAACGAGTTCAATTCTGCCGCCTTGGGCGAGCAGGTGAAGAATGCGCTGTTCGGCGCGGGAAATGTCCATTTTTGGAAGTCCGGTCGGCGTCATATAGACGCGTGAAAACAAATCCGGGTGCCATTAAGGCATCCGGCTCGGTTTCAGCATGGCCCGGCGCGCAATAAACTTGCGGGCAGGGCCTTTACCGGGACTCCGATTGAGCGAACATAAAAACTCCGTTCTTGCTCCTTTTGGGTAGCGGGCGAACCCGGCGCGGTCAAGTCCCGCTAGGCGCGAGAAAACCATGCTGGTCGAATCGCGCTGGCAATGGTTTAATTTCAATGGCCATGGAGGGCGCGGCTTGATCGTCATTCGCAATGCGCATGAGCAGGAAGCGGAGGTTCTGGCGGCCATCGGCCTCAGGGCATGGCGACAGGCAACCGCAGCTCTCGGCATCACCCCGACCCTTTACGACAATGCGGCCAGCGCCTTTTCCAATTTTACCCGTTCGTCATGGCTGGCAATCAGGGTGGCGGAGTTCGGTGGCTCGGTTGCGGGCTGGGCGGCGCGCGAACATTTTGACGAGACGATTTCCGATTTCTGGATCGATCCGGATTTTCAGCGCCGGCGGGTCGGCAGTCGTCTGCTGGGTGATGTGGAAAGGCTGATAGAGGACAGGGGATTCGAGACCATCCGGCTTGAAACTCACGCCCAGAACGAACCGGCCGTCGCCTTTTTTCGCCACCATGGCTATAGCGTCCGCTGGCTCTCCGTTTCCTATGCGCCAAAGCTCGATCGCGAAGTGCAGTCGGTAGGCCTGCAGAAGCAATTGGCGGAGGTCGAGAGTGGTCTTTATGGGCCGGCTTTCTGAGACAGAGTTTGCAGAGCATCCACCAGCCGCATCGGCCAGTCTGGCATGATGGCAAGCGATGCGACAAGGCCTACCTGCAATATCACGATTGATATCAGGATGCTGCGGAAGGGTTCCTTGCGCGTCTTGTGCCGCAGCAGGCGTTGTGCCGAGATCGCGCCCAAGCTGCCGCCAATGAGCGCAAGCGATAACAGCGTGCTTTCCCGGATACGCCATTCGCCATTCCTCGCCGCTTGCTTGTCCCACCAATAGACAAGAAAGACGAAAAGATTGAAGGCGATATAGGCCGTGAAGCAGAGAGCGATCGTCACCATGGCGTGAATTGAAACCGGGAAGCGTAAAAAACGCGTATCCGGTATTGGCTAAAATCCCGGGCCTGGCGTGACAGGGTGCAAGATGTCTTGCGCCCGCGCTCCATTTGTTCTACCCACCAAGGCCAAAGAACCCGTATATCGTGAGCTTCAGATGACCCTTGTAGACGTGCGCACCCCCGACCCGAAACGCTTCATTCCCGGCGCCACCGGCGATTGGGAAATCGTGATCGGCATGGAGGTGCATGCGCAGGTTCTCTCCAATTCCAAGCTGTTTTCCGGTGCATCGACCACCTTCGGCAATGCGCCAAACTCCAACGTGTCGCTGGTGGATGCCGCCATGCCCGGCATGTTGCCCGTCATCAACGAGGAATGCGTCAAGCAGGCGGTGCGTACCGGTCTCGGCCTGAAGGCGAAGATCAACAACCGTTCGATCTTCGACCGTAAGAACTACTTCTATCCGGACCTGCCGCAGGGCTACCAGATTTCGCAGTTCAAAGATCCGATCATCGGTGAGGGCACTATCACCATTTCGCTCGGTCCGGACCGTCAGGGCAATTTCGAGGATATCGAGATCGGCATCGAGCGTCTGCATCTGGAGCAGGACGCCGGCAAGTCCATGCACGACCAGCATCCGACCATGTCCTTCGTGGACCTGAACCGTTCGGGCGTGGCGCTGATGGAAATCGTTTCCAAGCCGGACATGCGCTCGTCGGATGAGGCCAAGGCCTATCTGACCAAGCTGCGCTCGATCGTGCGTTATCTCGGCACCTGCGACGGCAACATGGATGAAGGCTCGATGCGCGCCGACGTCAACGTTTCCGTGCGCCGTCCGGGCGAAGGTTTCGGCACGCGCTGTGAAATCAAGAACGTCAACTCCATCCGTTTCGTTGGTCAGGCCATCGAATATGAGGCGCGCCGCCAGGTCGCAATTCTGGAAGATGGCGGCGTCATCGATCAGGAAACCCGCCTGTTCGATCCCGGCAAGGGCGAGACGCGTTCCATGCGCTCCAAGGAAGACGCGCATGACTATCGTTATTTCCCCGATCCGGATCTGCTGCCGCTCGAATTCGACGATGCTTTCGTCGAGGCGCTGAAGGTCGATCTGCCGGAGCTTCCCGACGACAAGAAGGCGCGCTTCGTGGCCGATCTCGGCCTGTCGGTCTATGATGCCTCGATCCTCGTTTCGGAAAAGGCGATCGCCGATTATTACGAGGCCGTCGCCGCCGGCCGCGATGCGAAGGCCGCCGCCAACTGGGTCATCAACGATCTTCTCGGTGCGCTGAACAAATCAGGCAAGGATATCGAGACGACGCCGGTTTCGCCGGAACAGCTCGGTGGCATCATCGATCTCATCAAGTCTGAGACCATTTCGGGCAAGATCGCCAAGGACCTGTTCGAGATCGTCTGGAACGAGGGCGGCAACCCGGCCGAAATCGTCGAGGCGCGCGGCATGAAACAGGTGACGGATACCGGCGCCATCGAAAAGGCCGTGGACGAGATTATCGCCGCCAACCCGGATCAGGTCGAGAAGGTGAAGGCAAAGCCGACGCTTGCCGGCTGGTTCGTCGGCCAGGTCATGAAAGCGACGGGCGGCAAGGCCAACCCGCAGGCGGTGCAGGCGCTGGTGAAGGCCAAGCTCGGTATCGAGGAAGAGTAAGCGAAAGCTGCTTCCTGCCGGTAGGAGGCATCGAGGCACAAAGCTCTCCTTCGTCATCCTCGGGCCTGTCCCGAGGATCTAGATACCCACAAGGCCAAACGTGCTCAGATCCTCGGGACAAGCCCGAGGATCACGTCGAGAGTGCGGGAGGCTCGACATATATCTGCCGGGATCAACGCCCGGCTTTTCTGTTTCAAGACGGAGCCCAAACATGTTTTTCATCCGCACGGCAAGTCTGCGGGACATCGAGCCGGTCCGCACCTTGCTCGCCACGACATGGCACGCGACCTATGATGCGATCTATGGCGTCGACAAGGTGAACCAGCTGATCCTCGCATGGCATTCGCCGCAGGCCATGAAGGACCGTATCGAGAAAAAGGGCGGCGAGTTTCTGGTGGCTGATGACGGCAAGCGGATTGGCGGCATGGCCTATGGCTCCATGTCCACCAAGATGGCGAAGACGGCCCTGTTGCACCAGCTTTACGTCGCGCCCGACCTTCAGCGCCAGGGCGTCGGCCGTGATCTGTTCGCGGAACTGGAAACCTGTTTTCCGGATGCGGAAATCATGCGGCTTGAAGTCGAGCCTAAAAATACTGTCGCAATCGCCTTTTATGAAGGCGTCGGATTTGTCGAGGTGGACCGAATCGAGCGCATGGCGGGCATCGAGGGTCTGCCCGGCATCGTTATGGAAAAGAGCCTGACCCGATGAATGCGACATTGCAGAATCTCATTATCCGCACGGCGCGCGAGGACGACCTTCCCGCCCTTGCCGCCATTTTTGCCGCCGACGAGATCGGCGGCCATGGCGATACGGCGGAAGAATCAGCGCAGCCGGATTATCTTGCGGCCTTCCGCGCCATCGAGGCATCGCCGAGCGAAACGCTCTATGTGGCGGAACTGGATGGTGAGGTGGTCGGCACCTTCCAGACGGCGATCCTGACCAAGCTCGTCGGGCGAGGGGCAAAGTCCATGGTGATCGAGGCGGTACAGACGCGCACCGACATGCGCGGTCGCGGTATCGGCGCGGTGATGATCAATCATTGCCTGGAAGAAGCCCGCCGCCAGGGTCTCAACGCTGCGCAACTGACGTCCAACGCGGCCCGGCTGGACGCGCATCGCTTCTACGAGCGGCTGGGGTTCGAGAAGCGGCATCTGGGCTTCAGGATGAAGCTGAAATAGCACGGATATATCTCGAAATGCTGGACAATTGCCGTGAGGGGCGGCATAAGCATGTCTTGTGCCGTGCACGGAAAATCGCTGCGGCGCATTCAAGCCCGAGGAACGCATAATGAAGACTCTCCTGACGCAAATCTTCACCTGGTGGAACGGCCAGACGATCGGAACGCGGTTTCACACCTGGCGTTTCGGCAAGAAGGTCGGGCAGGACGAGTTGGGCAACACCTATTATGAAGGCGGCACCACGTCCTGGGGCATGCCGCGGCGCTGGGTAATCTATAATGGTTATGCCGAAGCGTCGGCCATTCCGCCCGGCTGGCATGGCTGGATGCATTACCGCACCGACGTGCCGCCAAGCCAGGAAAGCTACGTTGCGCGCGAGTGGCAGAAGCCGCACCAGCCGAACCATACTGGCACGTCCAAGGCCTATCGGCCTCAGGGATCGCTGGCTGTTGCCGGCGAGCGCCCGCGTGTGACCGGCGACTACGACGCCTGGACCCCTGGCAACTAAGCTTTTGTGACGCGCGGTGTTGTGCAAAACACCGCGCTTGCATCTGGCCTCACCGGTTTTTGCCACATTCCGCCCTTAGGCGTTGATCCGGTCGGCATCGCGACACAGGCAAATTTTGGAGACCACTATATGAGGAAAATCACGCGGGATCGTTCTTTGCGTGCGCTGACAGTGTCGCTGTTTGCGGCGGTCTCTGCTGTTCTCCTCGTGTCGCCCGTCTCCGCCGCTCGTCTGGAGAACCGCGTCGCCGTGTTTTCCGGCATCGACAAGATCACCGGCCGCATCACCTCCTTCGATGTCTATATCGATGAGACTGTGCAGTTCGGCGCGCTTCAGGTGACGCCGAAGGTCTGTTATTCCCGCGACCAGACGGAAACCCAGAAGATCGATGCTTTTATCGAGGTCGATGAGATCACGCTCGACCGCAAGATCAAGCGGATTTTCACAGGCTGGATGTTCGCCGACAGCCCCGGCCTCAATGCCGTGGAACACCCAATTTACGACGTGTGGCTGACAGGCTGCAAGCAGGACTCGGAAGTTCCTGCTCCCTCTACGGCAAGCAAGTAATTTAACCCACGACCGCGCCTATTTCTGGCGTCTGAGCTTCTCGGCCAAATCGGCCAGTGCTTTGCTTTTGCTTTCCAATTGTTCGATCATTTCTTCCCGTGTCAGTTCGGGGTCGATCGCGATCGGCACGGTGAACTTATTGGGTCGATCGCCGGCGGGAGGTGAGGGGAATCTGATTTCAGAAAATGCCCTCTTCACGGCCGTTCGGGTTTGATAGGTGCTATCCCTTACGTTTTTGACTTGAACGGCCTGTATTTTCCCCGCCGGGTCAACGCGGAAAGTAACAAGGAGGACCTGCCGCTTGTTTGTCCGCACGACCTTGAATTCCGGGCGGCCGGTTGTGCCCGTCAAGGCTCGGGAAACTTCGTTTCGCCAGGCGGCCAGCGGGTTCGGGAGCTGTTCAGCAGCGGTGACATTCACCGCCAGCGTCAGCATCAATAACAAGGCCGCAATCCAGCGCATGACCAACCCCCGATGAATAAAATATCATGACCGGATAAGTCATGTTTTTGAGGGTTGCAAGCAAAATCTCAGGTTGTTTTCAGCGTGGATTTTCTTGCGCAGGCAAATTTTCGAAGGGCACATCCGGCCTATCGACAGCCGCTTCCAGTATCGTCGCATATTCCGACTTTGGAATATCGATTGCCCCGAATGTCTTTAAATGTTCGGTCGTAAATTGCGTGTCGAGCAGCGTAAACCCCTGCTGCCGCAAACGCTCCACCAGATGCACGAGGCATATCTTCGATGCATTGGTGCGGCGGGAAAACATGCTCTCGCCGAAGAAGGCACCACCAAGCGAGACGCCATAAAGCCCGCCGACAAGCTCTTCGCCCTCCCATGCCTCCACGCTGTGTGCATGGCCGATCTGGTGCAACTCGGTATAGAGCCGGCGGATGGTGGCGTTGATCCACGTGCTTGGTCTATCTGGCGCTTCCGCCGCGCATCCGGCCATGACAGCTTCGAAGGCAGTGTTGAAGCGTATCTCGAACGGCTTCCTGCGCATCGCCTTGGCGAGGCTTTTGGAAATATGGAAGGAGGCGAGGGGAATGATACCCCGAATCTCCGGCTCGACCCAGAACAGCTCGGGATCGTCAGCCGAATCGGCCATGGGAAACAGGCCGGCGGAATAGGCGCGCAGCAGAATATCGACCGTTATGCCATTATTTCTGCTGCGCCGCCCAACCATAGCGTCTTAGTGAGACGCGTCACCGGCCAGGTATTTCTCCAGCCAGTGAATGTCGTAATCGCCCTTCAGAATATCCTCGTTTTCGAGAAGATCCTGGAAAAGCGGCAGCGTGGTCTTGATGCCATCGACGACGAATTCGTCCAACGCCCGACGCAGGCGGCGAATGCACTCGTCACGGTCGCGGCCGTGAACAATCAGCTTGCCGATCATGCTGTCGTAGTAGGGCGGGATCTTGTAGCCCTGATAGGCGCCAGAATCGACGCGCACGCCAAGACCGCCCGGCGTATGGAAATAGGTCAGCGTGCCCGGCGAGGGAACGAAGGTGCGCGGGTCTTCGGCATTGATTCGGCATTCGATGGCATGGCCATGGAATTCGATATCAGCCTGCGTGACCGACAGACCCTGGCCCGAAGCGACCCTGATCTGTTCCTGCACGAGATCCATACCGGTGATCGCTTCCGTGACCGGATGCTCCACCTGAAGACGGGTGTTCATTTCGATGAAATAGAACTCGCCGTTTTCATAAAGGAACTCGATGGTGCCTGCACCGCGATATTTCAGCTTGCGCATGGCGTCGGCGCAAATCTCGCCGATCTTCATGCGCTGTTCGACGGTCAAAGCCGGCGAATTGGCTTCTTCCAGCACCTTCTGGTGACGGCGCTGCAACGAGCAATCGCGTTCGCCAAGGTGAACGGCATTGCCTTCGCCATCGCCGAAAACCTGCACTTCGATATGGCGCGGCTTGCCGAGGTATTTTTCCATGTAGACGGCGTCGTTGCCGAAGGCTGCCGCCGCTTCGGAGCGGGCAGTCGCAACCGCCTCTTCCAGATCGGCCTCGGTCTTCGCCACCTTCATGCCGCGACCGCCACCGCCCGCCGTTGCCTTGATGAGGACTGGGAAGCCGATCGTGCGGGCAATTTCGAGCGCGTTTTCAGGCTTCACTTCGCCATCAGAGCCGGGAACGACGGGAATGCCGAGTTCCTGCGCCGTCTGCTTGGCGGTGATCTTGTCGCCCATGATGCGGATATGTTCGGCGGTCGGTCCGATGAAGGTGATGCCGTGTGCGTCGAGAATATCGGCGAACTTGGCATTTTCCGACAGGAAGCCGTAACCGGGGTGAACCGCGTCCGCACCTGTTATTTCGCAGGCCGCAACGATCTGGTGGATGTTGAGGTAGCTGTCACGCGAGGGCGGCGGGCCGATGCAAACGCTTTCGTCGGCAAGGCGCACATGCATGGCGTCTGCGTCGGCCGTGGAATGTACGGCTACCGTCGGAATGCCAAGCTCTTTCGCGGCGCGCAGGACGCGTAGCGCGATCTCGCCGCGGTTGGCTATGAGGATCTTCGAAACCATGCTGAACCGCCTTTATTCGATGACCACGAGGGCTTCGCCATACTCCACGGGCTGAGCGTCGTTGACGACGATTTCCACGACCTTGCCGGACTTGGGAGCCGGGATCTGGTTCATGGTCTTCATAGCTTCGACGATGAGAATGGTCTGGCCTTCCTTGACGGTCGCGCCCACTTCGATGAAGGGACGTGCGCCCGGGGCAGGCGAAAGATAGACCGTGCCGACCATCGGCGAGGACACGGTGTTGGCCGGGTTACGGGCCGGTGCTGCGGCCGCTGCGGGAGCAGCAGGTGCGGCGATCGCCGGCGCGGCGGCCGGGGCAGGTGCCGGCGCATAAGCGGCGGGCGCTGCAGCATAGACCGTGGCGGGAGCGGGAGCAGCGCGGGAGACGCGGATGCGCAGATCTTCCTGCTCCACTTCGATTTCCGAAAGGTCGGTATCGTTGAGGATATTCGCGAGCTCGCGGATCAGTTCCTTGTCGATACCCTGTTTCTTTTCAGACATGACAAACCCTATTCTTTGTTTCTTTTTATGCCGTGATGTTTTTCAGCGCGTGAAGCGCCATGATATATCCATATGGCCCGAAACCGCAGACCATGCCCTTCGCCGCGGGTGATACCATCGATTTGTGACGGAACTCTTCCCGGGCGTGGATGTTGGAAATGTGCACTTCCACGACGGGCGTGGAAATCGCGCGAATGGCGTCATGCAACGCGATCGACGTGTGGCTGTAGGCGCCGGGATTGATGACGACGCCCGCCGCCCGCTCGCCCGCCTCCTGCAACCAGTCCACCAGCACGCCTTCGTGGTTGGACTGGCGGAATTCCACTGCGAAACCGAGATCGGCACCGGCCGCAAGACAATCATTCTCGATGTCCTTCAGCGTCTTGCCACCATAGATACCCGGTTCCCTTTTTCCCAGCATGTTGAGATTGGGGCCGTTGATGACGATGATGATGTTGCTCATTCACGTTTCCATAAGAAAATCAGCGACACCTATAGACTGCGCAGACGTCAAGGAAAAGCCCCCGCAAGCCGTAAACAGCCCGCTTGGCGGGCATCTCACAGGGAATGCAGTGGCTTTTTTAGCAATCAGGAGCAGGTGGCTTTTCCACAGCTGCGCATATTGGCGATTTTTTCCTTCAGCGGGTCGGCACCGACCGCGCCGAAAACCGCTTCGTCGCCGACGATATAGGACGGCGTTCCGGTGATGCCGAGGCTGGTTGCCAGCTTGTAAGTCTCCTGCACCTGCTCGTCATTGGGGTTTTCCGCCATCGATTTGCGGATGTCGGCTTCCTTGAGACCGAGCGAGGTCGCGACTTCCATGGCGCTGTCTTCATTCGCCCGTCCGCGGCCACCGAGCAGGGTGCGCTGGAACTCGGGGTACTTGGCCGGAGCAAGCAGTTTGACGGCGTTGGAAACGCGGTGCGCGGCGACCGATTCCGGTCCCAGAATCGGGAACTCCTTAAGAACGACGCGCACCTTCTTGTCGCCCTTCAGGATTTTATCCATGTCAGCCATGGCGCGTTTGCAATAACCGCAATTGTAATCGAAGAACTCGACCAGCGTGACGTCGCCATCCGGATTGCCGAGCGCCAGATCGAATTTCGATTCGAAGATGGCCTTCTTGTTGTCGGCGACGGCTTCCGCCGCCTTGGCGTTACGCGTCGCATATTGCTTGCGTTCAAGCGCATCCTGAACCTCGAGCATGATTTCCGGGTTCTCGATGAGATATTGCTTGATGAACTCGCCCATTTCCTTCTTCTGCTGCTCATCGAGCGCATGGGCGGGCAGGGAGGCGAATACCGTCGAAAGGGCCGTCACGCTGGCGAGAAGGGTGGAACGGAGAAAATGCGCCATATCGGTCCTCATTCTGTGCGGCCGGAGCCTCTTGAAATCTTATGAAGGCAATTACCTTACTTTAAGCCAAATGCCATACGGCAAAAATACTTGTCCGCATTATGATCGCATGATTGTGAAGATTGTGATTCTGCGGCAAGTCTCTGAAATACGGTTCAGGAAAGAGCATGCCCTTGATCACGATGTCGAAGCGGAGCGCAGTCGAACCCTTTCACGCCATGGATATTCTGGCGGAAGCGAACAGGCGCAGGCAGGCGGGACGCCCCGTCATTTCCATGGCGGTCGGCCAGCCCTCCCATCCCGCGCCGAAAGCGTCGCTCGAAGCCGCTGAGGCCGCGCTGAAACACGGGCGGATCGGTTATACCGATGCGCTCGGCCTGCGCGAATTGCGTGAGGCGATCGCCGGCCATTACCGGCTGCGTCACCAGGTCGCCATCGATCCGGGCCGCATCGCGGTGACCACCGGTTCGTCTGCTGCCTTCAATCTCGCCTTCCTCAGCCTTTTCGATGCCGGAGACCATGTCGCCATCGCGAGGCCCGGTTATCCGGCCTATCGCAATATTCTGAAGGCTCTCGGCCTCAATGTCGTGGAAGTGCCGGTCACGGCCGAAACCGGTTATACGCTGACGCCGGCAAGCCTGGAGCGCGCGGAAACAAGAGCCGGCTGCAAGCTGAAGGGCGTGTTGCTGGCAAGCCCGGCCAATCCGACCGGCACCGTCACCGGCCGCGAGGCGCTGAAGCGGCTGGCGGGCTATTGCGAAAGCCGTGATATGGCTTTTATTTCCGACGAAATCTATCACGGCCTGACCTTCGTCGGCGAAGAGACGAGCGCGCTCGAAATCACCGATAATGCCGTGATCATCAATTCCTTTTCCAAATATTATTGCATGACCGGCTGGCGCATTGGCTGGATGGTGCTGCCGGAGAATCTCGTCCGTCCGGTCGAGTGTCTGGCCCAGAGCCTCTATATTTCCCCGCCGGAACTTTCGCAGCTTGCGGCGACTGCAGCCTTTTCGGCGGCGGAGGAACTGGATGTCTACAGGGAAAGCTATCGCACCAACCGCGATTTCCTGATGGCGCGCCTGCCGGAAATCGGCCTGCCGCTGGCATCGCCCATGGATGGCGCTTTTTACGCCTATGTCGATACAAGCCGCTTCTCCAACGACAGCATGGATTTCGCCAAGCGCATGCTGGCGGAAATCGATGTGGCGGCGACGCCAGGCATGGATTTCGATCCCGAAGAAGGCCATCGCGCGCTGCGCATTTCCTATGCGGGTTCCGTGTCTGACATTGCCGAGGCCGTTGGACGTATTGCCGGCTGGCTGAAATAAGCCCGGATCATCCGCTCGGGGAGATCAGGCGGGTGTGCAGCTAAAGGTGCTGTTGAATGCCTTTTCACCCTTTGCGGTGAAGGTCAGCACCCGGCCGTTTCCGCGCCGCAGCCAGTCACGCTGCTGCATGGCTTCCAGAAGAGACGCGCCAAGCCCGCCGCCGAGGTGATGGCGGCGTTCGCTCCAGTCAAGACAATGCAGGCAGACCGGGCGGCGCGCCTTTTCCAGTGGCGAAAGGTCGATGCCGAAGCTCGAGAAGAAGTCGCGTCCGCTATCCGTTAGGGCGGGATCGTCACCTAACGTCACGAGCCCCTTCGCGGTAATAGCGGCAAGCAGCGCCACGCCGCTTTCTCCGGCCAGATGGTCGTAGCAGATGCGCGCTTCACGCAGAGCCTTGTCCTTCGGTCCGGTGCGGACGCGGATTGCCCCTGTGCGTTGGGCAAGGCCCATAAGTGCTTCTAGAACCTGTGCAACATCCTCGTCTGACAGACGGAAGTAACGATGCCGCCCCTGTTTTTCTGCCTTCAATAATTGTGCTTCTGAGAGTTTGGACAGGTGCCCGCTCGCGGTCTGCAGGGTTACACCAGCGGCTTCCGCAAGCTCGCTTGCGGTGAGCGCGCGCCCATCCATCAGCGCCGTCAGGATATTGGCGCGGGCAGGGTCGCCGATCAGGGCGGCGACGTTGGCGATGAGAGGTCCGTCTTTCATACTTCGATGATAGCCGAAGCATTGATGCTAGGCAATAGCGTAAAAAGATGCGGCAGAACACTAAGGAGAGTGACGATGCTGACCTGTTTCATCCGCTACGAGATCGACCCCTTCAAGGTCGATGCCTTCGAACAATATGCCCGCAACTGGGGTGAGGCGATCCCACGCTGCGGCGCCGATCTCATTGGTTATTACGCACCGAAGGAGGGATCGAGCACGATCGCCTATGGTGTTTACAACATCGAAAACCTCGCCGCTTACGAAGCCTACAGGGCGCGTCTTGCCGCCGATCCGGCCGGGCGGGAAAATTATGAATTCGCCCGGCGCGAGCAGTTCATCCGCCGCGAGGACCGGCTGTTTCTACGTCTCGCTTCCGCCCCGCATGCCGGAGGCGGGCAATGATCGCCGTCATCTTCGAGGTCTGGCCGGCCGACGGCGAAAAACAGCATTATCTCGATATCGCCGCCAGCCTGCGGGCCGGACTCGAAACCATTGATGGGTTCCTCTCCGTCGAACGGTTCCAGAGCATCAGCAATCCGGAAAAGATGCTGTCTTTGTCGTTTTTCCGGGATGAGGAGGCGGTGAAAGCGTGGCGTAATACCCTGCCGCATCGCACCGCGCAGTCGCTGGGCCGGTCCGGTGTTTTTTCCGATTATCGCCTGCGCATCGCGCATGTGATACGCGACTACGGCTTGCAGGACAGGGAGGAGGCACCAGCCGACAGCAGGGTAGCATATCCGGCAGAGGGGAGTGTGTCAGGCTGACATTTCCAGCATCAGTTTTTCTGCACGCCGCTCCAAGCCTTTCTGGTTCGAACTCGTCGTTGAAACCCGTTATAGATGGGGCAGTTTATGGATGCAGGCCTGGAAATGGAGAAAAACGATGTCGGCAGAAAAAGTGGCGATTGTAACGGCGGGTGGCAGCGGCATGGGCGCAGCTGTGGCGAAACGGCTGGCCGCGGACGGTTACAAACTGGCGATCCTGTCATCCTCCGGCAAGGGAGAGGCGCTGGCAAAGGAACTGGGCGGCATCGGGGTCACCGGTTCCAACCAGTCCAATGACGATCTCCAGCGGCTGGCGGACAGGACACTCGAAACATTCGGCCGCATCGACGTGCTGGTGAACAGCGCCGGGCATGGCCCGCGCGCCTCCATTCTCGATATTACCGACGAGCAATGGCACACCGGCCTCGATGTCTATCTGATGAACGTCATCCGCCCGACGCGTATCATCGCCCCCGTCATGGTGAAGCAAAAGGCGGGCGCGATCGTCAATATCTCGACGGCCTGGGCTTTTGAACCCAGCAGCATGTTTCCGACATCCGCCGTGTTCCGCGCCGGCCTTGCCTCCTACACCAAGATATTTGCCGATACCTACGCGGCCGACAACGTGCGCATGAACAATGTGCTGCCCGGCTGGATCGACAGCCTGCCGGCCACGGAAGAACGCCGAGAGGCCGTGCCGATGCAGCGTTACGGCAAGAGCGAGGAAATCGCCGCCACCGTAGCATTCCTCGCGTCGGAAGGGGCGGGGTATATTACCGGCCAGAATATCCGGGTTGATGGTGGCCTGACGCGGTCTGTTTGACGGGCTGGCCTTCCCAACTCTCATCCCTGTGCTTGTCACAGGGATCCAGCAAGCCCAAGTCCTTGGGCTGAAAGGACACTCCCGCCACGCGGACGCGCGTCGACTGGATTCCTGTGACAAGCACAGGAATGAGGAAATGTCAGCGGCTCAAGAAAACGCCCGTTCTTTGCATCGACAAAACAAAACGCCCGCAACATCGTTGCGGGCGTTTTTCATTCAGTCTTTCTTCTCTCAGAAGAAGCCTTTGCGCTGCCACCAGCCGCCCTTGCGCGGCTTAGGCTCGTCGCCATCGGGGTTCGGCGAAGACGAGGTCACCACCGGCTCCGAACTGGAGACATTGCTACCCCGGTTGGCGCGGACTTTTTCTTCCGTGGCCGGTGCTTCCGCTTCCGGAGCCAGATCGGCCAAAGCCTCACCAGCTTCTTCAACCGCGACCTCGGCGACTGTTTCCTCGACGATCACCGGCTCCACCGTTTCAACGGCTTCAGCTTTCGGCGCTTCCTCGGTTTCAGTCTTGACCTTCGCCTTGCGGGTACGGCGTGGCTTCTTCGGCACTTCCTCTTCCGCAACCTCGGCAACCACACCTTCCACCGCGGCGGCGGCGGTCGGTTCTTCGGTTACAGATGCTTCAACGGAAACCTCTTCGCTTTCGCTCTCACCTTCAGCTTCCGAGCCGGCAGCATCAAGAGCTTCGTCTTCCGCACGGTTGCGGCGTCCACCGCGCTTGCCGCGACGGCGGCGCTTGCGCTTGCCATCCTCTTCGGAACCTACTGCTTCCGCTGCATCGTTTTCGTTTTCAGCATCGGCCTCATCGGTTTCGATGCCATCGTCGTCACCTTCGGCATCATCGCCTTCCGCATCGCCGGACTGGGCGTCGAGCGCACCGTTTTGGTCGCCCTGGCCACCCTTGCCGCGACGGCGACGACGACGCTTGCGCTTGCGCTTGCCTTCTTCACTATTGTCGCCCTGTGGCTGCTGCTGGCGTGGCTCGGAGGTCTGCGCCTTGACGATTTCTTCCTCGTCTTCGTCCTCTTCCACCTCGGCGACGAAATCGTCTTCCTCTTCCACGAAGCTCGGCAGCATCTGGATGAGGCTTTCGATCTTCACCGGATTTTCGACGGCTTCACCACGGTCGATGGCGAAATGCTGCGCGCCGACGCCGGCGTCAGCAGCGATGATGATGGACACGCCGAAGCGGCCTTCATAATCGACGATCGTGCCGCGCTTGTGGTTGAGCAGGTAAAGCGCCGTTTCCGGCGTGCAGCGCACGGTGATGTTATGCGTGGTGTTGCGCAGCAGATATTCCTCGACGCCGCGCAGAACATGCAGGGCGATGGAGGATTCCGAGCGGACATGACCCGTGCCGCCACAATGCTGGCAGACCTGCGTGGTCGATTCCAGCACCGAAGCGCGGATGCGCTGGCGCGACATTTCCAGAAGGCCGAAATGCGAAATGCGGCCGACCTGGATGCGGGCGCGGTCGTTCTTCAGGCAATCCTTGAGCTTCTTTTCGACAGAGCGGTTGTTGCGCTTTTCTTCCATGTCGATGAAGTCGATGACGACAAGACCGGCAAGGTCGCGCAGGCGCAGCTGGCGCGCCACTTCTTCCGCAGCCTCGAGGTTCGTCGTCAGCGCAGTTTCCTCAATGGAATGCTCGCGCGTCGAACGGCCGGAGTTGACGTCGATGGAAACCAGCGCTTCCGTCTGGTTGATGATGAGGTAACCGCCGGACTTCAGCGTGACCTGCGGCTGCAGCATCCGGTCGAGCTGGGCTTCGATACCGGAGCGCGAGAAGATCGGATGAATGTCGCGGTAAGGCTGAACCACCTTGGCGTGGCTCGGCATCAGCATCTTCATGAAGTCTTTGGCTTCACGATAGCCTTCTTCGCCCGAAACGATGATCTCGCCTATATCCTTGTTGTAAAGGTCGCGGATTGAACGCTTGATGAGCGAGCCTTCCTCATAAACGAGGCAGGGGGCCGTGGAGTTCAGCGTCAGCGTGCGGACATTTTCCCACAGGCGCATCAGATATTCGAAGTCGCGCTTGATTTCGACGCGGGTGCGGTTGGCGCCTGCGGTACGCAGAATGACGCCCATGCCCTGCGGAACCTCCAGATCGCGCGCGATTTCCTTCAGGCGCTTGCGGTCGGTCGGCTGGGTGATCTTGCGGGAAATACCACCGCCGCGCGCCGTGTTCGGCATCAGCACGGAATAACGACCGGCAAGCGACAGATAGGTGGTGAGTGCGGCACCCTTGTTGCCGCGTTCTTCCTTGGCCACCTGCACCAGAAGGATCTGACGGCGCTTGATGACTTCCTGAATGCGATACTGCTTGCGCGGCTTGCGGGCAACGCGGTCCGGAACTTCTTCCATGGCGTCTTCGGCGCCGACGGATTCGATCACTTCCTTTTCGTGATGATCGTCATCATCGTCGTCATCATCGTCATTGCCACGACGAAGACCCTCGACTTCCTCGGAAATCGTGTCGGTGTCGACCATGGCGGCCATTTCGCCACCGGTGCTGCCGTCGTCTTCGGAAGAAGCTTCGGCGGCCTCGGCTGCTGCGGCTTCTTCTTCGGCGGTCTTCTTCTTCGCGCGGGGGCGGCGGGTGCGCTTCTTCGGCTTTTCTTCCTCGGCGGGCGCTTCCACGGCTACGGCCTCGACGGCGGTTTCCTCGGAAACCTCTTCCGCGACAGGCGCAGTCTCTTCCACGACGACCGTTTCAGTGGTTTCGCTGGCGGAAACAATGCCGACATCCGGCTGATCCACCTGCGAAAGGTCGATCATGGGGGCGCCGGGCTCGGGTGCATCAGCGGATTCGAAGTCGTCGCTGCGGCGATGATCCTCGGCTTCCGCCTTCAGGAGAGCCTGACGGTCGGCAAGCGGGATCTGGTAATAATCCGGATGGATTTCCGCGAAAGCGAGAAAGCCGTGACGGTTTCCACCGTAATCGACGAAGGCCGCCTGAAGGGAGGGCTCAACGCGAGTGACCTTGGCAAGATAGATATTGCCGCGGATCTGTTTTTTGTGCTCCGATTCGAAATCGAATTCTTCGATCCGGTTCCCACGGACAACGACTACGCGTGTCTCCTCTTCGTGGGAGGCGTCGATAAGCATTTTGTCTGCCATGTAAGCTGTGCTCCTCGGCGCAGCCTTGTTTTATACGAGAACAGGCCCGCCACACGGACGAGCCTTTCATATGAGTGCAAGGATGTGCCGGAAATGAAGTCTCCAGCCGGGCCTCTGTAAACTGGCAGCATCCGGACCGACGGCGAGGCATTTGGCCTGCTCCTGGTATCCGGTTCATGTGAAAACTGCTGCGACATCATTGGCCAGGCGGAACGACAATAATATATAGACCCCTTGGGGTCCGATGAATTTGCTCTCCTCAGAGCAGCGGTGGCAGCGCCACCGGGTAGGTCTCCGGCCACGGCCGGAATTGATCCAGTTTCAGGATAAATGTAACGACGGCAGATGATTGCCCGTTTTGCAGCGCCAGCGTCTTTTCCGATTGGCAGCCGGCGGGCATCTATCCCGTCAACACTTTTAACCCTCATCCGTGTTGTATGTTTTCTCTGTCATAATAGCAATAGGCTGGCTAAATATGCCATATTATTGGTGGAATTTCCGGGTTAACAATTGGTTCACCAAGGCCTGCGATTGTGGGGCGCAAACACGCAAACTATCGTACGGCGTGGTTGAAACGGCGCTGTTGCCGGCGTTTTTCCGCGCCGTTTATCGAAAATGACTGACATACGGAATTTCTTGAGGACCATGGATTTCACGCGCAACGCAGCGATATCAGGCGGGGCAGGGCGGCTTGGCGCGCGAATCGCGCGGGCTTTGGCGGCTCTGGCATTTTCCGTCGCCGCCTCTGTTTCCGTCGTGCCGGCAGCCCATGCCGTGGAGCCGCTTGTCGCCCATCAGGCGCGTATCATCGGTGATGAGGCGCGCACGCGCATCGTTCTCGATTTTGCAGAAGAGCCGGAATTCGACGTTCACTATCTCGATTCGCCCGCGCGCATCGTCGTGGACTTTCCCGCGGTGAATTTCGCTTTCCCCACATCCGACCTCAAGCCAACAGGTCTTTTCTCGGATATCCGCTTCGGCACCATGGGCCAGAACAGCGCCCGCATCGTGCTGACGGCGAAAAAGCCGGTACAGGTGACTGTTGCCGAAACGAAGAAGGCTGACGACGGACAATCTTTCCGTTTCGTGCTCGATGCCGAGATCACCACCAAGGGCAAGTTCGCGGAACTGGTGAAGGATCAGCAATGGCAGGCGCCCGCCCCGGTAACGACTGCCGCGATCACGCCTGACGACAAGACATCGCGTCCTGCGGAATTTGTCATCGCGGTCGATGCCGGTCATGGCGGCATCGATGCCGGCGCCACCGGCGGCACGACGGGCACCGAGGAAAAGGTCATCACTTTGACCTTTGCGAAGGAACTCGCGGAACGGTTGAACCGCGAACCCGGCATCAAGGCGTTTCTGACGCGCGATTCCGATACATTCCTTGCCCTGTCCGAACGGGTGACGATTGCCCGCCAGAACAATGCCAACCTCTTTATATCGCTGCATGCGGATACATTGAAGCAAAAGGGTATCCGCGGCGCGACCGTTTATACATTGTCAGACCGGGCGTCGGACCGGCAGGCGCAGGAACTGGCGGAGCGCGAAAACAAGTCCGACCAGATTGCGGGTGTTGCGGCCTCCAGCGAGCCGCCGGAGGTCGCCGATATTCTTCTCGATTTCACCCGCCGCGAAACTCAGGCCTTTTCGGTGACGCTCGCCGAAAACATCGTCTCATCCTTCGAGGGGCAGGTGGGCCTCATCAACAATCCGCACCGTTATGCCGGTTTCATGGTGCTGCGCGCTCATGATGTGCCATCTGTGCTGCTGGAACTCGGTTTCCTCTCCAATGCGGAAGACGAAAAGCTGCTTCTCGACGGGGAATGGCGCAAGAAGGTGGCCGATACGCTGGCAACGGCCGTCGGGCGATACCGCGCCAAGGCCATGGCGAACGGCGGCTGAGAAGGTAGCCAGCGGAGCGACGGTGCTGTTGCCGCCCTGCCATTGACCGCCGAAAAGCTGTTCAATTCTTGGGCCTTGCGGACGATTGCGGAGGCGAAGCCCTATTTTACTCACATTCGCCGCGTTACTCGAAGCGCGGATTCGGTGGCGATCCGCAAGCGTCCGCAACGCAATTGCGGGCCTGCCGCCCGGTAACATATCAGCGAATGCTGCCGTATCCGGCTTGTCATCGAAGGTATGGTGTGCAAAACGGCACGCGATATGCAAGGATGCGCCCGTAAATCGTCGGGCGTTGATGGTTACGATTCGAATTATCGGTAGCTTGGTATGATCAGACTGATTGGATATTTTTTCGGCTTGGCCAGCGTGCTCTTCCTGTGCGCCGCCGTCGTCGGTGCGATTTATTTGCACGGCGTGACGAAGGACCTGCCGGATTACGCAGTTCTGAGCACCTATGAGCCGCCGGTAACGACCCGCGTGCACGCCGGCAACGGTGCGCTGATGGCGGAATACGCGCATGAAAAGCGCTTGTTCCTGCCGATCCAGGCCATTCCCGACCGTGTGAAGGCCGCTTTCCTGTCCGCCGAAGACAAGAATTTCTACAACCACCCGGGTGTCGACATCTTCGGTCTCGGCCGCGCCATTCTCGTCAATCTCCAGAATGTCGGCTCCGGCCGTCGTCCGGTCGGCGCATCCACCATCACCCAGCAGGTGGCGAAGAACTTCCTTCTGACCAACGACCAGACCATCGACCGCAAGCTCAAGGAAGCCATTCTCTCCTTCCGCATCGAGCAGACCTATTCCAAGGACAAGATTCTCGAGCTTTATCTCAACGAGATCTTTTTCGGCCTGAATTCCTACGGCATCGCCGGTGCGGCACTCACCTATTTCAACAAGTCGGTAACAGAACTGACGATCGCTGAGACCGCTTATCTCGCATCGCTGCCGAAGGGACCGAACAACTATCATCCCATCCGCCGCGAAAAGGCTGCTCTGGAGCGCCGCGACTGGGTGATCGACCGCATGGCCGAAAACGGCTACATCACCGTCGCCGACGCCACCGACGCCAAAAAGCAGCCGCTCGGCGTCAATCTGCGCCGCGGTGGCGCGCATATTTTCGCGTCCGATTATTTCGCTGAGGAAGTCCGCCGCCAGATCGTCGAGAAATATGGCGAGGAAGCCCTTCTTGAAGGGGGGCTCTCGGTCCGTACCTCTTTCGACCCGCAAATCCAGATGGAGGCGCGCAAGGCGCTTCAGGACGGGCTTGTGCAATATGACGAGCGCCGCGGCTTCCGCGGACCGGTGGAAAAGATCGAGACGGCCGGCGACTGGACGGCGGCACTGGCCAAGGTCAAGGGTCTCCGGGACGTTCCGGAATGGAAGGTCGCGGTCGTGCTCGCAGTCGCCGCCGATGGCGTCGATATCGGCGTTCAGGCCGATCCCGATGCGGAAGATGGCGACAAGCGCACGCGCGGCCATATCTCTGCTGAAAACATGCGCTGGGCCTTCCGTGATGCAAGCGGCAAAAGAGCGACCGCCAAGTCGCCGGTCGGTGTCGTGACCGCGGGCGACGTCGTTTATGCGCAGCCGCTTTCCGGCTCCGGCAACGAATATCGCCTGCGCCAGCCGCCAAAAGTGCAGGGCGGCATGGTGGTGATGGACCCGCATACCGGCCGTGTTCTGGCCATGGTCGGCGGCTTCTCCTACGCGCAGTCGGAATTCAACCGCTCGACGCAGGCCATGCGCCAGCCGGGCTCCTCCTTCAAGCCGTTCATCTATGCGGCAGCGCTCGACAACGGCTATACGCCCGCATCGGTCATTCTCGACGCGCCGATCGAGGTGGTTTCGGGCAATCAGGTCTGGAAGCCGCAGAATTACGGCGGGGGTTCCGCCGGTCCTTCGACCCTGCGTCTCGGTATTGAAAAATCCCGTAACCTCATGACCGTGCGTCTGGCGCAGGACATGGGCATGAATCTGGTCGCGGAATATGCCGAACGCTTCGGCATTTACGACAAGATGCCGCCGCTTCTGTCCATGTCGCTTGGTTCGGGCGAAACGACCGTCATGCGCATGGTTTCTGCCTATTCGGTCATCGCCAATGGTGGCAAGCAGATCAAGCCGACGCTGATCGACCGTATTCAGGACCGCTACGGCAAGACGATCTTCCGCCACGAGGAGCGCGCCTGCGAGGGCTGCAACGCGACCAGCTGGCAGAACCAGGACGAGCCTGTCATCGTCGACAATCGCGAACAGGTTCTCGACCCGATGACGGCATACCAGACGACCTCTATGCTGGAAGGCGTCGTGCAGCGCGGCACGGCGGCGGGCAAGATCAAGGTCGATCTGCCGGTTGCCGGCAAGACGGGCACCACCAATGATGAAAAGGACGCCTGGTTCGTCGGTTACACGCCGGACATGGTTGCCGGCCTCTATATCGGTTTCGATTCGCCCGCACCTCTCGGTCGCGGCGGTACCGGCGGTTCGCTGTCGGCACCGATCTTCGGTGAATTTATCGCCGATGCGGCCAAGCACATGGAACCGAGCAAGTTCATCGTGCCTGCTGGCATGAACTTCGTCGCCGTCAACCGCAAGACCGGCATGGCGGCGGTCGAGGGCGAGCCGGACACCATCATGGAAGCCTTCAAGCCGGGCACGGGTCCCGCCTCTACCTTCTCTGTCATCGGCGATGACGGATACATGTCGCAGGAAGACATTCTGAAGACCTCGCCGCAGGCGCAGCAGGCCATCACCGGCGGTGGCGGCGGTCTTTATTGACATCAGTCCTGACGTTTGGCTGGGGCGCGGGTCTTTACATCCGCGCCCCCCGCATTTATTTGAGCAACGAGTTTCAATGAAGGTGAAGAACCAGCGAAATGCGCAATGAAATCGTGAACGTAGTCGACGAAATCAAGCAGGCCATAAGCCTGCTGAGGAGGCATCTTTGACTGGGACCAGGCGATAAGACGGCTGGACTGGTTGAATAACAAGGCAGAGGACCCGACCCTCTGGAACGATGCCACTGAGGCCCAGAAGCTGATGCGCGAACGCCAGCAGCTGGATGACAGCATCAACGGCGTCAAGGCGCTGGAGCAGCAGCTCCGCGACAATATCGAGCTGATCGAACTCGGCGAGATGGAAGGCGATGACGAAATCGTCAAGGACGCCGAAGATGCGCTGAAGGCGCTGAAGAGCGAGGCGAACCGCCGCCAGGTGGAAGCCATGCTTTCAGGCGAGGCCGATGGCAACGACACCTATGTCGAAGTGCATTCCGGAGCCGGCGGCACCGAAAGCCAGGACTGGGCGAACATGCTTCTGCGCATGTATACCCGCTGGGCCGACCGCGAAGGTTTCAAGGTCGAGGTTCTCGAAGTTCACGACGGCGAAGAAGCCGGCATCAAGTCCGCGACGATCCTCGTCAAGGGCCACAATGCATTCGGCTGGATGAAAACGGAATCGGGCGTGCACCGCCTCGTTCGTATTTCGCCCTATGACAGCAATGCGCGTCGCCACACATCGTTCTCTTCCGTCTGGGTTTACCCCGTCGTCGATGATTCGATCCAGATCGACATCAATGAGAGCGATTGCCGTATCGATACCTATCGTTCGTCCGGTGCGGGCGGCCAGCACGTCAACACGACAGACTCGGCCGTGCGTATCACGCATATCCCGACCGGTATTGCCGTTGCCTGCCAGCAGGAGCGTTCGCAGCACAAGAACCGCGCCAAGGCGTGGGACATGCTGCGCGCCCGCCTCTATGAGGTGGAGCTGCAGAAGCGGGAAGAGGCGGCAAACGCCCAGGCCGCGTCCAAGACGGATATCGGCTGGGGCCACCAGATCCGTTCCTACGTTCTGCAGCCTTACCAGCTGGTCAAGGATCTGCGCACCGGCGTGGAAAGTACAGCACCCGGCAACGTGCTGGATGGCGACCTGAACGAATTCATGGAAGCCGCACTCGCCCACCGCATCAGCGGCGGCGCGGATGTGGAAGTCTCGGATATCGATTAAGGCGTCCGGCGCGCCGATTGGAAAATTACCCCTCGCAAACCTATTGCGAGGGGTTTTTCGTTGGAGGACTAGCATGAAACAGGCGCTCTATATCGTCGACGTCCAGCCGAGCTTCAATCCGCCGGCTGGGCTGGTGGCGGAGATATCCGCACTCGCCCTGACCATGCCCAGCATCGCCACCGTCGAGCGTCATGATGAAAGTGTGACGCCCTTCGAGCGGCAACTCGGCTGGAAGCCGGGCAGGGATGACGAGTCGCTTGTTGCGGCAGATCGCATATTCATCAAACACGGTTATGCGCCTCCACGGGAGGTCATCGACTATCTCCTGTCGCTGAAACTCGACAGGGTGCTGGTCTGCGGCATTCAGGCTGATACCTGCGTGCTGGCCGCTGGTTTTGCCCTTTTTGATGCGGGGCTGCATCCCACGCTGTTGCCGTGGCTAACGGTGGGCTCCAGTCTCGACCGCAGTGGTGAACTCGGTGCAAGATTATGGAAACATCATTTTGGAGCGGTTCTTGCCGGGCCGGAGGCACTGGAAGCATAGCCTTGCCCGGCCGCGTATCCGGTCCGATCAGTTCGAAGCTTTTTCGATCTTCATCTCACCCAGCTCGTCGATCAGGATCGTCCAGCTTTCCGCTTCCTTGCTCATCGGGTCCGTCTTCAGATAAACGGTTACGAACAAGCCGGGCGAGGCGGGGGTGCCATTCGAGCTTTCAGGACGAATATCCGTGACGTAGGATTTCATCTGGCTGAATTCTTCCAGCTCGATATTTTCGAGGAGATTCGGCCCATCGGCCGTAAAGACGATGCGCTGCAGGTAGATCTTCGCCGTGCCGTCGCGCTGGCGGATGGCGATGACCTTGTAATAACCGCGTGTGGGCGAGGCAGGCGGCGGCCGCAGCTGTCCGTCAGGACCTTTCACCGGCTCAAGATTCCGATCTTCCCACATGCCGCTGCTGACGACGAAGATTGCCGAAACCGGCAAGGCGTCGATCGCTTCCGTCTGCGCCCGCGCAGGAAGCACGGCGGCGGCGAAAAGGAAAGCAGCGAGGATAGGTCTTGTCAGTTGCATGGCCATTATCGATTGTGGGCGTCAATTGTTGAACTGTTCGGCGAGAACCCGGTCCGACCATGAACGATCCGGATCCGAGAGAATTCTGGCCGTCCTGTCCTGCGATTGTGCGATCCTAACGTGACGAACGGATTTCACCTCGGTGTGGTCGGCCACCGCGTTCACCGGGCGCTTGTCGCGTTCGAGAACATGAATGTCGACCGTTACCTTATTCGGCAAAAGCGCGCCGCGCCAGCGTCGCGGCCGGAAAGCACTGACGGGGGTCAGCGCCAGAAGCGGTGATTCCAGCGGCAGGATCGGTCCATGGGCGGAGAAATTGTAGGCTGTCGAACCAGCCGGGGTCGCCACCATCATGCCGTCGCAGATCAGCTCTTCCAGCCGCACCTTGCCGTCCACCTCGACACGAAGCTTGGCGGCCTGATGGGACTGGCGAAACAGGCTGACCTCGTTCATGGCGAGGGCGGTGAACTCGTCGCCGTCGGAATCCGTTGTCGTCATGCGCAAGGGGTGAAAATCATTGCCGCTCGCCACCGCGATGCGCTCGAGCAGGCCTTCCACCCGGTAGTCATTCATCAGGAAGCCGACGGACCCCCGGTTCATGCCATAGACACGCTTGCCGGAATTCATCGTCTCGTTGAGAATCTGCAGCATGAAGCCATCGCCGCCGAGTGCAACGATCACCTCCGCCTCTGCAAACGGCGTATCGCCGTAAATGCCTTTCAGCTCTTTCAGCGCTGTCTGCGCCTCCTCTGTTGCGGAGGCGACGAAGGACAGTGAATAGGTAGAATGCGACATTCGCTTCCCTCGACAACGGCGCAGACCGGGCCGGTCCGAGCAAGGCACTGTAACCTGTTGAAGCGGCTTGAAATCTTTAAACCTCAACAAGGAGGTGGATAACATGCCGCCAGACGCACCCTTGGTACATGAAGACGGCGGCTGGCGACAAGGCCTTTCGCAGACGCAGGCGTTCCCTGGAGGCGGACCGCACCGCTCCGGTCCACAGCTTCTTGATTTGCGCCCACCGACAAGGGTTGCGATGCGGGACGGCCTGATGCAGTTTGCCAAGGCAGCCGGAATGACGAGTGGCAGGAGACGGATGTGGCGCTGAACTACGATATCTATGATGTCTTTACCGAGACGAAAATGGCGGGAAATCCGCTGGCGGTCATGTATGACGCCGATGATCTTTCCCAAGCCACGATGCAGGCGATTGCGCGGGAAATGAACCTCTCCGAGACGGTTTTCGTTAACGGCTCCACCAACCCGGCGCATGCGGCTTCGCTGCGCATCTTCACGCCATCAGGCGAATTGCCCTTTGCCGGCCATCCGACGGTGGGCGCCGCAGTCGCCATCGCCGAGCGAAATCGCGGCGAGGGTGATGACGACATCGATATGGTCTGCGTGCTGGAGGAGAAGGTGGGGCCGGTGCGTTGCGCGGTGAAGATGCGCGCGGGAGCCGTCAGCTTCGCGGAATTCGACCTGCCGCGCAAATCATCCCGAGTTGACCTGCCGCTCGATCACACCGCGCTTGCCGATGCGCTCGGCGTCAGCGAAGGACATCTCGGCTTTGAGAATCATGTGCCGTCTATCTGGACAGCAGGCGTGCCGTTCCTGCTCGTACCGCTGCACAATATCGCCGCGATCAGGGACATGGATTTCGACGCCAATCTTTGGCTGCGCACCGCGCCGCTGGTCGAGGGACGCCTGGCGGCGGCCTATATCTACTGTCGCGGCGGCGTCAATCACGCGGCAAAGTTCCACGCCCGCATGTTCTCCCCGGATATGGGCATTTCGGAAGACCCCGCAACCGGTTCCGCCGCCGCCGCCCTGTCCGGCGCGATCCACCATTTCGACGGGCTGACGGACGGCCATCATCCGCTCCTGATAGAGCAGGGCGTGGAGATGGAAAGACCGTCCCACATCCATCTACGCATGGACATCAAGGACAACGAAATAGCCCGCGCGCGCATCGGCGGTCATGCGGTGCGTGTGGCGTCGGGCACGTTCGAGATTTGAGGCGAACGGTCGTTTGATTGTCCGGTAACATCCCGTACCGGTGGCTTCTGTGATCGCGCGCCGCGCGACGCCTGATGGAGCGGACACCGGGATGGCCGTCCTTGACATATATCCCGACGAGGGTTTTAAATTCGCGCGCATCTCCGCGAACCGGCGGAGATTTGCGCACCAGATCATGGTTTTTAGCACATAGAGGTCCCAATGCGCCGAGTCCCTTCTCACGAAAATCACCTTGGAGTTTCTGAGAAGTTGAGGGTTCATGCGCACTTTGAATCTGGGCATCCTCGCCCACGTAGACGCAGGCAAGACTAGCCTTACGGAGCGTCTCCTATTTGACACCGGCGTAATCGACAGGCTGGGCAGCGTCGATACCGGCAATACGCAGACAGACAGCCTCGAACTGGAACGGCAGCGCGGCATCACCATCAGGGCCGCTGTCGTGTCCTTCACCATTGGCGATACCGTCGTCAATCTCATCGATACGCCCGGCCATCCCGATTTCATTGCGGAAGTCGAGCGTGTGTTGGGGCTGCTTGATGCAGCGGTGGTTGTGGTTTCGGCCGTGGAAGGCGTGCAGGCGCAAACGCGGATACTTGTTCGGGCGTTGCAACGTCTCGCAGTCCCGTTCGTATTCTTCATCAACAAGGTCGATCGCCCCGGCGCGCGCTATGATGAGGTCGTGCAGAACCTCGCCGATCAGTTGAGGGTGCGCCCGATCGCCATGTCGACTGTCACTGGCGCTGGCGGCAAGTCCGCGCGGGTGGAGGCTCCGGATGTGAAGAGCGAGCCATTTTTCTCCATCCTCTGCGAAATCCTTGCCGAGAATGACGAGGACCTGTTGCGCGACTATCTTTTGACGCCCGACGGTGTGGAGGCCGAAAGACTCCTCCAATCGCTCGCGCATCAGACCGCCCATGGGCTGGTGCATCCGGCTTTTGCCGGTGCGGCGATGACGGGAGCCGGCCTGCCGGCTTTGATATCGGCCATTGTCGACATGCTGCCCGCTCGTCAACCCGACCCCGAGGGAGAAGTCTCGGGAAAAATCTTCAAGATCGAACGCGGATGGGGCGGTGAAAAGCTGTCATATCTGCATTTGACATCCGGAACGATCCAGCTCCGGCAGTATCTGCCTTTGCCGCAGGGACCGGTAAGAGTGACCGGAATACAGCTGTTCGAGGACGGTCACGTTCACAATTCGACGCATCTCCGCGCCGGTCAGATCGCCCGCGTCACCGGCCTTACGAGTGCCCGGATCGGCGACAGGGTTGGCGCGGACGCGGTTGCCGACAGCCCGTTTCATTTCGCTCCACCCACGCTTGAAACACGAGTCGTTTCCCGCCGTCCGGCTGAGCACGCGGCGCTCTGGCTGGCGCTGAACCAGCTGACCGAGCAGGATCCGCTTATCGGATTGCGAAGGAACGACGAGACGAACGAGGTTTTCGTATCGCTCTATGGCGAGGTGCAAAAGGAGATCATCAAATCGGAACTGTTGACGGGGTTTGGCATCGAGGCCGAATTTGAGGACAGCACGATTATCTGCGTGGAAAGGCTGGCAGGTATCGGGCACGGACTTCAAACCATCTTCAAGGCACCAAACCCCTTTATCGCCACTGTCGGATTGCGGGTCGAGCCAAGACCGGATGGTGCGGGCAACAGCTTCGCACTGGAGGTGGAGGTGGGCCAGATGCCCGCAAGCTTTTATCGAGCGGTCGAGGAGACCGTATTCGAAACGCTGAAGCAGGGCATATTCGGTTGGCGGGTGGTGGATTGCCATGTCGCCATGACGGCCGCCCGGCAGAGTGCACCGTCAAGCACGGCTGCCGATTTCCGGCAGCTGACACCATGGGTGCTGGCAATGGCGCTGACCGAAGCGCAAACCTACGTTTGTGAACCGATCGATCACTTCCACCTCGAAGCGCCGGCGGCAACGATGACACGCCTGAGCACCGTTCTCGCCAAAGCGGGTGCAGTCATCAGAAACGCCGTTATCTCCGGCGGCATGACAAGGCTTGAAGGGACGATAGCGTCGGCAATGGTTCAGGGTGTTCAGCAGCAGGTGCCGGGGCTGACGGGTGGCACGGGCGCGATGGAAACGTCGTTCAGCCACTATGAGCGGGCGGATAATCCGCCACCGCCGCGCCGCCGGTCGGGTGCTGATCCGTTCAATGAGCGTGATTATCTGCTGGGCCTGCGCCGAAATGCAGAATGACCGCCGCAGAAATCAAATATTCCGCGACGGTCATTTTTCACATCAGACTTGAACAGGCAACGCGGAGAGGGATGCTCTCCGCGTGACCTCCTGTCAGTTGAACCGACCGGCCGCATGGGCAAGCATCGTATAGACCTTGCCGGTATCAGATGTGAGGTAGGACTGGGTGACTGTCCGGTCGCGATCCGTGCGGGCCACATCGGCGAGCAGCTTTTCGAAATCGGTGATGTAGCGGTCCACGGCGGTGCGGAATTCAGCCTCCCGCTCGTATTTGCGCTTGATCTCGTCAAAGGTCGTCTGGCCCTTCAGCGTGTAGAGGCGACGGGTGAAGACGTCGCGCTCGCCGCGCTGGTAACGGCGCCACAGTTCCACCGATGCATCGTGATCGATGGCGCGGGCGATATCTACGGAAAGCGAATTCAGCGATTCCACCATGTGGCGCGGATTGCGGGTGTCGGCCGCACGGGTCGGCTGCTGCTCGGCGCTGGCGCGTGGTGTGGACGCCGCTGGCGTCTCCTGTGATGCACCGCGCAGCAGGTCGCTGATCCAGCCGCCACCTTCTTCCCGGCGTCCGGCCGGGTTGGTTGCGACCGGCTGGGTCGGCGCAGGAGCCTGACGGTTTTCGACCTGGCGGTTTTCAAGCGGCAGGGTGCCACGCAGGGCCGGCGCGGGGGCAGGCTGCTGCGGCTGTGCCGGGCGCTGCTGCTGCACCGGAGCCGCTGCTGCCGGCTGCGGACGGGCCTCGACGCGGCGTTCTGCGGCAGGCTGGGTCGCGGCGATGGCACGGGCGACCGGTTCGGACACTTCCATCTGGTGGGTCGAACGACCGACAAGGTGGGAAATATCCTGCAGGGCCTTGATCTGCTCGGAAACGGCGCGGCGCATGGCGGCAGCGCTTTCCTTGGCTTCTTCCGGCAGGTCGAAGGCGCCGCGCTTCAGTTCGGCGCGTGTCGCATCCAGCTCGCGGCGGATGTCGTGGCTGGAGCGGCGGATTTCGTCCGTTGCACCGGCAAAGCGGCTAACGGCTTCCTCGACGGCCTGACGCAGCGTTTCCTTGAGGTTGGCGGCGGCGGCATTCGATTTTTCCGAGGCGCTGCCCAGAAGATTGTCGACTTCCGAAAGCGAGGACTCGACACCGCCGCGCAGGCGGTTCACCAGCTCGTCGGAGTATTTCTGCGCGTCGGAGAGCGTGCTTTCGATCGAGCGGCTGGCATCCTGACCGGCGGAGAGCAGGGCGCCCCGCATGGTCTGTGCCGCCGAGCGGGCGCGCTGTTCGGTCTCGTCGAGCGAGCGGCCGATATCGGTGAAGGACGCCTGCAGATTGTCACGCAGATTGCCGGCGACATTCTGCGAACGCTCTTCGGCTTCGTTGAGCGTGGTTTCCACGACGCCGACGACGTTGCGCATGGCGCTTTCGATTTCCTCGGAGCGCTTGACGAGGCCGACGGACAGGCTGCGCAGCGCATCCTGGCGTTCCTCCAGCGTGCCGACGAGGCTCGACTGTGCGGCATTGAGCAGTTCGGATGCCTGGCTCAGCACCTTCGAATGTTCTTCGAAGCGTCCGACGATACCGGCAACCTGCGCCAGCGTCTGGCCGGAAATATTCGACAGGCGGTCGATCTTTCCTTCGAGCAGACGGCTGGAGCTGGACACCATGTCGGCGGCCTGCGAGGCGGATTCGGAGAAGCGGGTCGCCGAGGCGTTCAATGCCTCATCTGCCGCGCCGAAGCCCTGTGCGGCGCGCTCAACGGCGGAATTGAAGTTGGTTGCCGACTGTTCAACGATCTCGGCCATGCTGTTATGGGTCTGCGACAGCATGTCCGTGCTCTGGCGGGTGGCGGCGACCAGCTTGTTGGCGGCATCGCTGCCGGCGCGGGCATATTTGTCGATGCCCTGTTCGACGGCGTCCGCCATAGCAGTATGGGTCTCGGACAGCATATCCGTGCTCTGGCGGGTGGCTGCGACGAGCTTGCCCGCCGCATCCGTTCCGGCAGCGGCATAGTCACTGATCGCCTGTTCCACCATGCCGACCATGCCGCTGTTGCTCTGCGAGAGAAGCTCGGCGCTCTGCTGGGCGGCGGAAACGATCTTCTCGGCGGCTTCGCGGCCGATGGTGGCATATTCGTCGACGATAGGCTTGGCTTTCTCCTCGATCAGGCGAGACAGCTCCGCAGAGCGGCTGGCCAGCATCGAGTTGAGTTCGCGGGTGCGGTTGTCCAGCGCCGAGCGGATGGATTCGCCGCGCGCGTCGAGGGCCGATTCGACACCCGTCAGCGTTTCGGAAATGACACCGACCTGAGAGCGGACGACGGCTTCAGCCTCGGCAACCTTGTTGACGATAATGTTGCCTGCCTCGGAGAAGGTCTGGGCCACGGCGGCGGCCTGGCCGGAGAGACGGGTCTGCGCATCCGAGATGCGGTTAACGATCTCGCCGGAGCGCTCTTCGATGGCCTTGGTGAAGGCTTCGTTCTGCGCCTGCACCTGTTCTGCAAATTCCGAACCGGATTTCGAGAGCAGGGCGGATGAGCGGGCCGCTTCATCGCCGATGCTCTGGGTGGCCGACGTGACCGCGCCGCGCAGGCTGACAGCGAGATCGCTCGCCTTGCCTTCAATGGTGCGGTTGACGTTTTCGAGGCCGATCGTCAGCGCACGGTCCATGGTGCCGAGGCGCTCATCGATGCGGGCCGTGCCGCTATCGAAGGTTTCTGCCAGGCGGCTGGTGCGGCTTTCCAGCGTATCTGCGACACGCGTGGTCTGTTCGTCCAGAATGCCGGTGATGCGCTCGGCGGCCTCGTCGCTGGTGCGGGCGAACACGGCCGTCTTGTCTTCCAGCGCGTCGGCGAAGCGGCGGCCGGCATCCTCGATCGAGCTGTTGACGTTGGCGAGATCGCCACCGACGCGGGTCTGCAGGGTGTCGAGAGATGTCTCGATGCGGGCGCCTGTCTCGTCGAGACGGGTTGTGACATTGCCGATCGATGTTTCGATGCGGGCGGAGAGGGCGTCGGTGGCCCCGCCGATTTCGCGGGCTGCCTCGCCGATCTTGACGGCGATATCACCGGCGCTGTTGCGAAGACGCTCTTCCAGCGTCGCAGCACTGCCGTCGATTGCCTTCTGCAGCGTGTCCTGCTGGGTCTCGAGCGACAGTTCAAGCATGCTGGCGCTGGAGGCGACCGTGGTGCCGATCATCATAGCCTGCTCGGAAAGCATGTCGCCCATCTGCGTCGTGGCGGAGCTGAGCGTCGCAGCAAGGTCCGCCTGGCGCTGGTCGAGCGCCGTGCGAATATCCTCATGCGATTGCGAGAGGTTGGTTTCGAGGCGGGACACACCTTCTTCCACCGTCTGGGCAAAACGGGTGCTGCCGTCTTCAACGACGCTTTCGATGCGGTTGGCCGCGCCCGAGACACTCTGCTCGATCAGGCCGCTATTGCGCTCCAGCGAGCCGGCAATGCGCTCGGCCTGTGAGCCGAGCATGGTTTCGAGCCGCTCGTGACCGCTGGCAAGCGCGTTCTCAAGCGTGAATGCGGTGGATTCGAGACGCTGGCCGACACCGGCCGCCGCAAGCGAAAGCGACGATGCTCTGGCATCCATCGCCTCGGCGATACGCTCCTCGACACCAGAAATCGTCATATCGAGCGCAAGAGTGCGGCTGTCCAGCGCATCCGCGATGCGTTCTTCCGCGCCTGCCACGATGCCGGAAAGGGCAGCGGTACGGCTGTCCAATGCGTCTGCAATGCGGTCTTCGACACCGGAAACGGCGTTCTGCAGGGCCGTGGTGCGACCATCGAGGATATCGGCGATCTTTTCCTCGACGCCGGAGAAGCTCATGTCGAGCGCCATGGTGCGGCTGTCGAGAACATCCGTAATCCGCTCTTCGGCGCCGGAAACGACGGTCTTCAGCGAATCCGTGCGGCTGTCAAGCGCGCTGGCAATACGGGTCTCGGCGCCGGCCACCAGTTCGCCAAGGGCTGCGGTGCGCGTGTCGAGCGCTTCGGTGATTTTTTCCTCCGCGCCGGAGAATGCCATGTCGAGCGCCATGGTACGGCTGTCGAGCGCATCGGCGATGCGTTCTTCAGCGCCGGAGACCACGGCGTTGAGAGCGGCGGTGCGGCCATCCAGCGTTTCCGCGATACGGGTTTCAGCACCGGCGACCACGTCGCCGAAGGTGGCCGTGCGGCTGTCGAGCGCGCCGGCGATTTTCTCTTCAGCGCTCGCCACAATGCCGGTGAGGGCAGAGGTACGGTTGTCGAGCGTCTCGGACAGTCTTTCCTCGACATTGGCAAAGGTCATGTCGAGCGAAAGGGTGCGGCTGTCCATCGTATCGGCGATGCGTTCCTCGACGCCGGAAATGGCGCTGGAAAGAGCGGCCGTGCGGCCGTCAAGCGTATCGGCGATACGGCTTTCCGCACCGGCGACGACGTCGTGCAGGGCAGCCGTGCGGCTTTCCAGCGTATCGGAAATACGATCCTCGATGCCGGAAACAGCACCGGTGATGGCGGCAGCCCGGGTTTCGAGCGTTTCCGAAAGGCGGCGCTCGACATCGGCAACGACACTGTTGATCGCGGCGGCGCGTTCGTCGAGCATGGCGGCAAGGCGTTCGGCCGTGCCGGAGACGGAGCCGGTAATCGCCATCGAACGGCTGGCGAGTGCCTCGTCGAAACGGTTCTGGCTGGCTGAGAGCGCGCCGAACAGGGCGTTGCTGCGTTCCGACAGCACAGCGTCGATCTTCTCGTGAGAATTGGCGAAGGCGTCGGTGATTTCGGCGGTGCGCTGGCCGATCGCGTCGCTGAAGGCCTGAGTCCGGATTTCAAGCGCGCTTTCCAGCATTTCCTGACCCGTGCCCAGCGCAGTTGCGAGCGCCAGCGACTGATCGGTCATGGTGGTGCCGATACGCTCCAGACCGGCGCTCAGCATGGTGTCGAGCGCTTCGGAGCCGCCGGCAACGGTTTCGTTGATGCGGGCGAGACTTTCCATCAGCTTGCTGTCGAGGCTGCCGGCGCGCTGGTCGAAGGCGCTGGCGAATTGCGCCACATGCACGTCGAAGGCCGAGTTGACCTGGCCTACCGTCGCCTGCATGCGCTCCTCGTAAAGGCCGGAGCGAAGATCGAGATCCATGATCGCATCGTCAGCCGTGCTCTGCAGGCTCTGGCGGAAGGAGAGGCCCTTTTCTTCAAGCGTCGTGGACAGCTTGTCGAGAACCGTATCGAGCGAACCGCCGATGACCTGCTGGCCGCGTTCGATATTGCGATTGAGTTCCAGCGTGCGGTTGGACAGCGTCTCGTTGAGCTGGCGAGTGCGTTCCTCAAGCGCGCTGTTGAGGCTTTCCACGCCGCTATCCAGCGTCGAAGCATGGATCGCGAAACGCTCCAGCAGCACTTCACCGCGCTCGTCCAGCGTCGAGGTGAGATTATGCAGGCGCATGTCGAATTCGTTGGAGATCGTCGAGCCCGAGGAGTTCAGCGCCTGGAGCAGGTTTTCGGTCTTGGCGGCGATCAGGCTGCCCATCGCTTCGGTCGAGGCGCGCGATTTTTCGAGCAGCGCAGCCGAACGCGTGTCGATCATAGAGGCGAAAGCCTCGCCGGTCGTGGCGATCCGCATCGAAAGCTCTTCGCCGACGATGGAAAGCTCTTCTTTAATCTGTTCCTGCGCGCCGACGATGGAGGAGCGGATGCGCTCGGCGTGATTGACGATGGCGTCACGCTCGGCGGTCAGTTCCTGCACGAGGCTGCGCACGCGCAGTTCATTGTCGGCATAGCTGCGTTCGAGCGCGTTGACTTCGGAATGAACGAGGGTTTCGAGTTCCGTCGCGCGGGCGATTGTGCGCTCGATGCCGTCATTCATGGCCGAGACTTCGCGGCGCACCGCCTGACCAACGGACATGATGCGGTCGGACGCTACCGTTTCGGGCTCGGCAAGACGAAGGGCGACTTCGGCCATGGAGCGGGCGGCGTTCCGCAGATCGCGGGCACGCGCCATCATGATCGCGAAGGCGAAGAATAGCATGATGGGAACAAGGATGCCGACGACGATTGCCATCAGGCCGGGGATAGCGGTGAGATCAGCCAGCGAGGCGATGTTCCAGAGCGCATTGCCATAGAGAAGATGTGCGATACCAAGGCCGCCGAGCGCCCAGATGACCGACATGATCGTGGCGTTGCGCAGCGCGCCGCCGATGGAGCCGCCTTCCAGCGATTTCAGGATCATGGCCGGGCTGCGCTTGGAACCGTCATTGGCCGCTTCGAGATTGGGCGATCTGGGTGTCTGTTCGGCAGGCGCGCGCGCGGCCTCGGGAGCAGGGGTCTGTCTGCTTGCTTCCTTCAATCTGGCCTCCGGCTGCTTCGGCGCTGCAGTTTTCCGCGTCTCCGGCTTTTCTTCGAAAGCGCCAAGCTGCAGGGCATCTTCCAATGCCTGAAATGCAGTCTCGTCGACAGAGTCGCTGATCTTGTTATTCGCCATGCGGTTACGCCTCGTTACACATACGCCCGGCTTCATGCCGTTGACCACTTGCGATCCGCAAGCAGACTGCCGCCATCATGCCAGCGGAACATTATCCCTTGAAGAGAGAACAATTCCGCCATTTACCAAATCCCGAATTGCTGGTGGTCCAGCTTTCGGGCGAAATTACATCACTGTGCCGCAATAACAAAGCTTGAGCTTAAGCCCTGCGGGAACGGCAGTACCGTAGTGACACATTTAGGTGTTCGAAACAATTAATGCGGATTTGCGGCGGTGGCGAAGTGTCGGCTTTTTAACAGTTTTTAAACCTGAGTTTCACGCTGAACGCCTTGTTTCGCATAAGTTTAACATAAATTAACCATAGCAGAAGATTTTCGCCCGCGTCACGCCGTAATTTAAGCTGATAGCAGCCGCCCGGATGCGTGAATACGACACAGATGTGACACGAAACAGGAAACGGTGAGACAGGATTTCAGCCATGGCAGCGGTCAGTATTGTTTTCGAAGCTCCCGATAATTGCGGCGGCGCGCCTGCCACCGGTAAAAAACCGATCGATTTCGATCATCTCGCCCGGCAGACGATGGGCGACAAGGATCTGGAGATCGAGGTGCTGCAACTCTTCAGCCGCAACGCCCGCGCCGCCCTGCATGAAATGGCGGGTGCGGACGACAAGACCGTCATGGCGACGGCCCACCGTCTGAAGGGGTCGGCGCAGGCCGTCGGCGCATCCGCCGTTTCCGCAGCCGCGGCAGCAGTGGAAGACAGGGGCAAGGACAGCGCGGCGATCGCAAAACTCGCAGCAACCATTGTCGAAGCCGAAAATTTCATCCTCAAGCTTTGCCGCTGAGGCGTAATCCATCAAATTTGCCATTTTGCAAGGCCGGTTGCGTCTAAGCGCCCTCGAAGCGGGTTGCCAAGGCGGAGCGGCCTTTCTATGTGTTTAGAACAGTTCTTAGATCACATTTTGGATTTCCGGCATGACAAAACTGACCATCGTTGCCTTTGACGGCACGCCCCATGAACTCGACGTGAGCAACGGCTCCACCGTCATGGAGAATGCGGTGCGCAACTCCATTCCCGGCATCGATGCGGAATGCGGCGGCGCCTGCGCCTGTGCGACCTGTCATGTCTATGTCGACGACGCCTGGGCCGAGCGCGTCGGCGGACCGGAACCGATGGAAGAGGACATGCTGGACTTCGCCTTCGACGTGCGCCCCACCTCGCGGCTCTCCTGTCAGATCAAGATGAATGACGAGCTTGATGGTCTCGTCGTTCATGTTCCCGAGCGTCAGGGCTGAAAATTTCCGTATTGCTTCACGCAGAAAAAGCCCCGCTCACCTAGTAGCGGGGAGCGGGGCGAGGCGGGTACGCGCATGCAGGCGAGGGAGGAAACACCTGCGAGCCCTCAAGTGCGCACCGGGAGAACCGGAGACGGTTGCAACCGCCGGACCCGCCTTGGGCCGCAACCATTTCAAACCGTATGAACAAGCTACAATGAGTCTTGCCGACCGCACCACGGCGAGAATTCACGGGTGATATAGGACATGACGTTACGTCATGTCCGTGATTTTCCCCGAGATTCTGGAAGGTACGGCCAATGACCGTCAGCGACGATTCTGGCCCTGCTCGAGCCGGTTTTTCAAAAGCCGGGTCATGCGGGCATCGAAATTTTTCGATTCCACGACGTCGAAGCGCATCTGGTCCCGGTCATGCTCGTCCATCACCGTCTGGGTGATCTTGCCGACCATTTCCTGCAGTGTCTCGCAGCTTTTCTGCGGCCGAAGCGAGGTCAGCTGTCTTTCAAGCGAACGGGCATGGGTGCGGGCGATTTCCGCATGGCGTTCCTCGTGGCGCTTGATATCGGCAAGCAGCGTATCCCAGATGAAAGCCAGCTCCGCCGTGGTGCGGCGACGGTTTTTCCATTGCGGCAGGAGAATGCGGGTGTTCAGCACCACCTTGGCGGTTCCGACGCTGCAAAGGCCGTTTTTCTCCACATAGGTGAGCTCGCCCCCGAATTTGATTTCGGTAGCGCCGGGATGGCGCGCGCCGGTATTGCGGGTCAGGGGGCCGTGCTTGGAAAGCTGCTGGTCGAGATCGGCCGCCGTTTTGCCGCCAATCGAAAAATAGGAATAGGTCTTGCGGACGATGGTGTCGGAAAATGCCGATCCGGGTAGGGAAAGTGCCATTGCGCCCGCCAAAGCGACGCAAAGAGCACGTGATGATTTAGTCATGACCCGGCCTTCCGGTTGAACTTCAAAAAGGTTTGCTGCATAGGCGGAGCGGAACTTATAAGAATTGGCATAACACTCCGTTATTCCCGAAAGGCGCGTGTTACGTGATAACAGCCGGCAGCAACGCGTGGCAAGCGGCCCATGGTCGCTCCCTGAAACTTGATGGGCGTGGCCGTATTATGGCCATCGTCAACGCGACGCCCGATTCCTTTTCCGATGGCGGCCGTTATCTTGCCGTCGATTCGGCTTTTTCCCATGCGCTGACCTGCGTGGAAGAGGGTGCTGACATCATCGATATCGGCGGCGAATCCACGCGGCCGGGTGCCGCCGCGGTGACGGAAGCCGAGGAGCAGGACCGGGTGCTGCCCGTCATCGAGAAGCTGCGCCGCGAGACGGATGTGCTGATTTCCGTCGATACCTACCGCGCTTCGACGGCGAAGCTGGCGATCAGCGCCGGCGCACATATCGTCAATGACGTCTTCGGCCTGCAGAAGGACATGGAAATGGCCGGCGTGGTCGCCGCCACCCGCGCCGGGGTCTGCATCATGCATACCGGCCGCGACCGGCAGAAGCTTGCCGATGTGGTCGCCGACCAGTTCGAATTCCTCAATCGCTCGCTCGAGATCGCCGAGGATGCGGGTATTGCCCGCGATGCCGTCGTGCTCGATCCCGGTTTTGGTTTTGCCAAGGACGAGCGGGAAAATGTCGAACTGATGGCACGTTTCGGCGAGCTTGCCGCTTTCGGCCTTCCGGTTCTCGCCGGTACGTCGCGCAAGCGTTTCATCGGGTCGCTGACGGGCCGGGATGCGGCAGCGGAACGCGATATCGGAACGGCTGCGACCACCGCGATCCTGAGGTTGGCGGGTGCTTCGATTTTTCGCGTGCACAATGTCGCTGCAACGCGCGATGCACTGGCAATCGCCGATGCGGTTCTTGCCAAAACGTCGGCAAAGGCCGATGCGTAGATCAATGAGTGCCGGAATGCCATGTCCCCAAGAGGGGGCGGCTTTCTGGAGAAACAGTCCTGCCATGGAGGCGATGCGATGAGCCGCTATACCATCATCCTGAAAAACTGTTCTTTCTTCGCCCGTCATGGTCTTCTTGAGCAGGAGGAGGTGCTGGGCCAGCGCTTTTTCGTCGATGCCGAGATGGAAGTCGAGGCGGGTGATGCGCTGGAAACCGACGATATTGAAAATACCGTCGATTACGGCGTGGCCTTTGCCGTCATCGAAAAAATCGTCGTGGGGCAGCGCCGCTATCTCATCGAGGCGCTGGCGAACGATATCGCCAAGGCGCTGCGTGCCCGTTATCCGCAGATCGTCTGGCTCAGGATCACGGTGCGCAAACCCTCCGCGCCCGTTCCCGGCATTCTCGATTATGCGCAGGTGAGCGTTGAACACCGTGCCTGAGAAGAGGACCGTCGCCGCATTGGGCCTTGGCGGCAATATCGGCGATCCCGCCGCCGCCATGGCAAGGGCGCTCCGCGAACTCGATGCACACGAGGATTGCCGCGTGCTGGCCGTTTCCGGGCTTTATCGCACGCCGCCCTGGGGCAAGACGGATCAGGCGGATTTCTTCAATTGCTGCGCTTTGGTCGAAACCTCGCTTTCAGCGCCCGCGCTCTTGCAATTGTGCCTTGATATCGAAAAGGGCATGAAGCGCGTGCGGACGGAGCGCTGGGGTCCACGCACCATCGATATTGATGTGCTTACCTATGGGAATGAGTCTCTCGTAACGGAAAGCATTGAAGTACCGCATCCACGCATGACGGAACGCGCTTTCGTGCTGATGCCGCTCGCCGATATTGCATCCGATCTCGAAGTCAGGGGCAAGGCCGTGCGGGAATGGCTACGGCAGGCGGACAAAACAGGCATTGTCAGCGCAAACGAAAAGCGGGAGTGGTGGACACTCCCGCTTGGTGATGGCTGAGAAGAGTATGGCGTTTACGGCTTGATGGAGCCGACAGCGATCTGATCAATATCGCGCGCCAGTGTCACGCCGATGACCGGGATCATCTGGTCGGCGACCTTGACGGAAATGGTGATGTTCATCGAATTGTCTTTGGAGACGCGGGCGACCATGGCGCCGTTGAGCTTGGCGCGGTTGATGCCGACGACGACCTTGTCACCGCTCACCTGTCCGGAGGTGATGTCCAGTCCCTTGCCTTCGGCGCCGTCGAGGAACTTGCCCTCGTAGCTGTTGCCGTTCTGGCTGATGACGGCCGACATGGGCTGGCTGAAGACGCCGACGCGGCAGGTGCCGCCGAGCTTGATGCCGGTCTGCTTGTCGTCGAGCGGTTCGCCCGTCAGGTCGCAGGTGAATTTGGTGCCTTTGTATTTGCCGGCAACGATTTCGCCCGGACCTTTCCAGACACCGGCTACGGAGCGGAAAAACGCGTCGTCGCGATCGCGCGATGCGGCATGGACGTCAGACATGCCGAAACCACCGCTGACGGACAATATGGCGGCAAGCCCGCCCACAAGCGAAAAGAAGCGCGAATACATGATACTTTCCCCGGCGAAGAAGCCTGTTCGATAGGCTGCAATCTACCGGCGGAATGGTTAATGCTTGGTTTATTTCACTCTCATTCGCGGCTTTGTCCGTAACCTTTTGAACCGTCAATGCCCGGTAGATCAGGCTTTTTCACCGGTTTTTCCCCCGCTTAGATCGGGTGTGAGGTCGGACATGAAATCGCCGATCCCCGGACGCTTCACCGCCCTGAACGGCAGCGGACGGCACAGATCCATCGCCGCAATGCCGATTCGCGCCGTCATCAGGCCGTTGATGACGCCTTCGCCGAGGCGGGCGGAGAGTTTCGAGGCAAGGCCGTGACCGAGAACCTGTTGGGCAAGGCCGTCACCGACGGCAATCGACCCCGTGACGGCGAGATGTGCGACGACATCCCGCAGAAGCTTGAGCATGCCGAGCGTGCCGGGGCGGCCGCCATAAAGCTCCGCCATGGCGCGCACCAGCCGCGTGACTTCAAACAGCACATAAGCGAGATCGACGACAGCGCGTGGGCTGACGGCAGTGACGACGGAGACGCGCTTGGACGAATTTAGAATCAGTGCCCGCGCTTGCCGGTCGAGCGGCACGAGCAGCTCGCGTTCGGCAAGCTCGATCAGATGCGGGCCGTCGATGACGTCACTTTCCGTTTCCTTCAGCGCCGCTCGCCCCTTGGCCGTTTCGGCCCGGTGGGAGAGGACGGCATTCAGACGGGTGACGATGGCGCGCGCAGGTTTCGGGCTCTTGTCGAGGCTCGCCGTCTCAGCATCCGCCTTGAGAGACTGCACGGCATTGAGCCGCATGATGCCGAAGACTTCGCGGCCGACGAGGGCAAGAACCGCAAAAAGCGCCACGATGAGGGCGATCGTCGCGGTATAACCCAGCCAGTCGGAGCGGGAGAAGAGATTGCGGATAAGCTGATCCGCCCACAGCCCGAAGGCAAGCGAGAACAGGACACCCAGCGCACCGAGCGCGAGCTTACCGAAGGAGAAGCGGCTTTTCTTCGGCGTCGCGACCGGCAGCGCATTGGCATCGATTCCCTCGGGCGCCAGAAACGGATCGTCCTCGTCGGGTGTCAGTGAAATCTCGGCGTCGAAGCTTCGCGGCGCGCGCTTCTGTGTGGCGGACGACCGTGTCGTCTCCTCGGTATCGAACGTGAAAGCCGCGGGGCGGCGTGTCTGCGGATCGTTTTGTGTGGGAGCCTTCATGCGAGCTTGTCTCCGAACAGGAACTGCATGGCGCGGTCGAGCCTGATATGGGGAACGGAAAGCCGGATGCCGCCGCTGCCCGGCTCATCTATGTTCGGCGGGCGGAAGCGCACGACATTGACGTCGGGCAGCGATGCCTTGTCGCCATCCCGGTCGATGCTGCGGAACAGCGGTTCCGGATCCTCGGGCAGGTCGCCGGGAAAGATCGCCGTCTTGCGATTGCCATCGAAGGTCTCGCCATTGATGGTTTCACCTGCTATCGGCGTGCCGACGATGACAGGCAGCTCGTGGCCGTCCTGGCGCACGCTCGCCTCGCGGGTGGCGCGCACGGAAGCCAGCGCCATGACCTCGATGCCGGCGCCGTTCATGCCGATTGTCGTGATGGCGCGGTCCACCAGACGGCGGGTCAAGCGCTCCAGCCGGTCATGGCTTTCATGGTGCAGATGGTCGGCCTTGGTGGCGGCAATCAGCACCCTGTCGATTCGCCTGCCGATCAGCGACGACAGCAGGCTGTTGGTGCCGGGGCGGAAACAGGCAAGCACATCACCGAGCGCACGCTCCAGATCCTGCACGGCTTCCGGCCCGCGATTGACGGCCTGCAGCGTGTCGATCAGGACGATCTGCCGGTCGAGGCGGGCAAAATGCTCGCGGAAGAAGGGTTTGACAACGATCGACTTATAAGCGTCGTAGCGCCGTTCCATCATGGCGCGCAGCGAGCCCTTGGGCGCTTTCTCGTCGGTGAGGCCCGGAAGCGGCGCGAAGGTCAGTGCGGGCGACCCTTCCAGATCGCCGGGCATCAGGAAACGGCCGGGCGGCAGGGTTGAGAGTGATCTCTCGTCGGACTTGCAGGCTTTCAGATAGGCTGCGAAACTTTCGGCCAGACGTCGGGCCGTCATCTCGTCTGCCGGCGCGTTGATGTCGAGCGAAGACGCGATCGCCAGCCATTCCTGCGCCAGTTCGGCACGAACGCCGCTTCCGGCAAGGGCGACGGTCGCATCGCTGAACTGTTTGTAATCCTGCGATAGAAGCGGCAGGTCGAGCAGCCATTCGCCGGGATAATCAACGATATCAATGGAAAGCTTGCCGGCGGAAAACCACCGGCCCCAGCCGCTGGCGCTCTGGTAATCCAGCGTGATCCTGAGTTCCGATATCGCCCGCGTCGAATCCGGCCACAGCCTGTCGCGCACCAGCGCCTGAATATGATCCTCATATTGAAAACGGGGAATGGCGTCGTCCGGCTGCGGTTCGAGACGCACATTCGAGACGCGCCCGGACCGCATGGCCTCGAACAGCGGCAATCGCCCGCCATTCAGAAGATTATGGACGAGGGATGAGATGAAAACCGTCTTTCCCGCCCGCGAAAGGCCGGTGACGCCAAGCCGCAATGTCGGATGGGTGAGGTTGCTCGCACGGTCGGCCAGATTATCGAAAGCGATCAGCGCGCTGTCTGTCAGGGACGTAAGAGAAGGCGACAATGGCAGTTTCCTGGCTGTGTTTAACGGTCACCGCTGCAATATAGGGAGCTGCGGCTGCCCAAAAAAGAAGCGCTTCAGCGGATTTTCAGAAGGCCGCTCTGCAAAATTCTTATGAAAGGCCGCAGCGATTATTTGCCCGGTGCGAGGAAATCGACCAGCCGCCAGCGATTTTTACCGTTTGCGGCGCTGTCATCATGGTCGAGAACTGCAAGGCCCGATGTCGGAAAGCCCGAGGGCAGGGCGGCATGCAGCAGGTCCTCGCCGATCATCGCCTCCAGCGTCGCCTCCATGGTGGGGTTGTGACCCACCAGCATCACCGACTGCGCCTCCGCCAGAGCGGCAATAAGCGACAGATAGGTCTCGCTGCGCGCATTATACATCTCATCGACGTAGAAGATGTCTATGCCTTCGTTGAAGGCCCGTTGCCAGGCCTGCGTGGTTTGCCGGCAGCGCGCGGCCGTGGATGACAGAAGCAGATCGGGGCGGTAATGCCGGTCGGCGGCGAGGTCGGCGATGACCTCCGCCTCGGCAAAACCGGCTTCGTTCAATCCCCGGTCGAAATCCCGTTCTCCAGGTGCCGCCCAGGCGGCCTTGGCGTGGCGCAGAAGATAAACTCGGCTCGGGGAAGATGCTGTCAAGGGCGGGGACCGGCGTTCGAATGTCAGGGCACGGTATGAATGCTACAGGATAGGGTTGCAGGACCGCAAGTCCTCTTTCCTGTTGGTAAGTCGCGTTGACGTGATTGAAGAAGAGTTCGCTTCAATACGAATAAAGAATAAAAATTAGTCATTTAGATGATTTTTGTGTCAGTTTTAAAAATGCCTGAAAACTGATCTGCAGACTTGAATCGGCCACTATCATTGGAGTATACACCGCCGCATTGAGATGTTCTTCGAGGAGAATCGCGTTGAGTGAGAAGATCGATCTTAGCAAATATGTGCTCTCGGAAGACGATGAGTTCATGAATGCCAGCCAGCGGGCATACTTCCGCGCGAAGCTGGTCGCCTGGAAAAATGACATCCTTAGAGAAGCGCGCGAGACCCTCGGACATCTCGCTGAAGAAAGCGCCAACCACCCCGATCTCGCTGATCGGGCTTCTTCCGAAACTGACCGGGCGATCGAACTTCGCGCCCGCGACCGTCAGCGCAAGCTGATTTCAAAGATCGATGCAGCCCTTCAGCGGATCGAAGACGGCACTTACGGTTACTGTGAGGAAACGGGCGAGCCTATCGGCCTCAAGCGTCTGGACGCCCGCCCGATTGCAACGCTCTCCATCGAGGCGCAGGAGCGTCACGAGCGTCGCGAAAAAGTCTACCGCGACGAATAAGGCGCTGCGGCAAGCAAGCCTTCAAATCGCAGACAAATAAGAGGGCACGGAATTCGCTTCCGTGCCCTTTTTCTATTTCGAATTTCTGGTCGAAAGGCCCGCGCCCGTCAGCGGTCACGGGTAACGGAAAGTTCTCCGAAGATACGCGCCATTTCCTTCTGCATGTCTCCATCCGGTGAAGCGCCGGTGACAGGCGGGGAAGCGGGCTGGATCTTGGCCTGCTTTTCCGCGACAGGGGCGATGGACGGTTCGTTATCCGCCTCCTTGCTCTTGGCGATCTCCGCCTCGAGGAAGCTCTCGAAATCGCTGGCGAGCTCGTCGGAAAATTTCGGTTCGGCGTCATTGGAAGCCACAGCCGGATTTTCAGGTCTGGGCGGAAACGGTGCGGGGGGCGTCGTCTGCCCTGGATTCAGGTCGGGAAGGACACGCTCCCGGGCCGCGTCGAGAAAATCAGCGGCGATGGATTGGTCGATCACCGGCTCGCGTGCGGCAAAAACCGGCGGGGCGAATTCCGCAGTCCGTTCTTCCGCCTTTGCCTGTACGGGCGTCTGTGCCGGGATCGGCGGTGCGACGGGTGCCGGGGCCGGCACGACAGGTTCGGCACGCCTGGGTTCCGTCCGGGCTGCGGCCATGTCTAGCGATGCAGCCGCCATGGGCAAGACGGCAGCAGCCGGAGCCGCTGCAACCGGTATTGGCGGCGGCGTGGGCCGAACTGTCTCCCGCTCGGGCGCGGCCTGTCTTGCCGGCGGAGCGGGTTCGCGCGCCGTTACAGGCGTGGAGACGGGTTGCGGCGGGGTTGATGGGCGTGGCGGAACCTGAGCGGCTGCTGCTGCAACGGGTGCGGGACGCGGCGCAGGTGCCGGCGGCTCCGGCCGTTGTGGTTGCCTTGCTGGTTCTTCAGGCACGGAAACGGGGGCCGCAGCGGCAACGGGCTGCTGTTGCGGCGGGGCGGGGCGACGTTCCTGCTGGATCGTCGGCTCGGCTCTCTTCTGTTCGCTTTCCTGACGCGGCAGCGCCTTCAGTTCCGGCTCCTGCACATCCCTGACGATTGGGATCGCGCCTATGCCGCTTTCGATGACGATATCCGTCGGGCCGCCGATCATGACCAGATGCTCGACATTGTCGCGGCGCACCAGCACCAGACGGCGGCGCGCATCCACGGCCGTTGCGTCGAGAACCTGCAGGCGCGGCTGCCGGTTGCGCCCGCCTCGAATGAATGGGGCCGAACCGCTGCGTCTGCGCATAAGCCACAGCGCAATCGCCAGAATGAGCAGGGCCACGCCCACACCAACAACGGCGACGATGAGACGGTTTCCATAGGTGCCGATAAAATCTTCCATCATGGAGATCATCCCTTCAGATTTTCTGGCTTTTTAATTTCTTGGGCAATTAATATTGCCGTGGTTCTTATATTGTGAACATCAAGCAGGAAAAGACGATTTTTTTGGGCGCGATACAAGGTTTATTCATTTCGCCCCACAGGATTGCCGCCTCAAACGTGAAGACGCCACCAAAGCGCCTCATCTCGTCCTTCAATGCTGAGAAACAGTGAAAGTTGCAATTCTTTTGACGAAGGAGCGGTTCTGAATGTTCCAAGCATTGCGCATTGACGGCTCCCTTGCTCGGCATTTCATTGTTGTTTTGCTGTTGCTATCCTCTTTCGCGTTCCCGCATTCGATCGTGAGGGCCGAAGACAAGGCGCCGGACAACGGAGCGACCATGGCGGAGTTCGTGCGCGATAATCCCTCCTGCCTCGACTTCACTGACGGATGCTCGGTTTGCACCGTCGCTGACGGCAAGATCGTCTGTTCCGCGCCACGCATCCAATGTCAGGTGAAGGAGCTTACCTGTACCAGGCAGTAGTCTCTCAACGCTTTTATACACCTTTCAGGCCGTTTTCGCTGTGCGTTTTTAAGCCTTTGTGTCCTGGCGGAGCTTTTTGCCGGTCAAGCGAGTTGCTACAAGAAATTCTGCTGCCCGATTCCGTCAAGGAAATAAGGCTGACCGAATGACGACCTGCACGACTGCGAGGCCAAGATGACACGGGTGCGCGAGACAAGCGACAACGACCTTCCGCTGGTGGACAGGCGTGCCCGTTCCGGCACGGTGCTGCGCATTCTGCTTCTGGCGCTGGTTCTGATCGCGGCTGCCGCCGCCTTTGTCTATTTCAAGGATTCGCTGGAAAACGAAATCGTGCTCGGCATTCTCGGCGTGCTGGCGATGATGGGCATCTTCTTTCTGGTGTCGTCGATCATCGGCTTCATCGAGGTCATGCCGCAGTCGCAATCTGACGGGCTTGCCCGCCGCTTCCTGTCGGCTCACCCCGAAGGTACGCTGATTACCGACGCCAAGGGGCATATGGTCTATGCCAACGCCACCTATTGCCGCATGAGCGGCACCACGAAGGCGAGCGATATCCAGAGCCTCGAGACGCTTCTGTCGCGCAGCCGGGAATCCACCGAAGCGCTTTACCGGCTCATCAACGTGCTGCGCGAAGGCCGCGATGGCTACGAAGAATTCCGGCTGCTGAAACCGCTGGGCGGGGATTCCAATGCGGGGCCGCACTGGTACCGGCTGAAGGGCCGGGTGCTGAAGGATGCGGGCGGCGAGGGGCTGCACGTCTTCCAGATCGCCGACATCACGCCGGAGCGCGAGGATCAGGAGCGCTTTTTCCGCGAATTGCAGAACGCCATCGATTACCTCGATCATGCGCCGGCCGGTTTCTTTTCCGCCGGGCGCAAGGGCGAGATCGTTTATCTGAACGCCACCCTGTCCGAATGGCTCGGCATCGATCTCGCGCAGTTTTCACCCGGTTCGATGACCGTTTCCGACATCGTCGCCGGCGAAGGCATGGCGCTGATCGAATCCGTCCAGCCCCAGGGTTCTGCCAAGCGCACCGAAATCCTTGATCTCGACATGCGCCGCGTCAACGGCCAGAGCATGCCGGCCCGCCTCGTGCATCAGGTCACCGCAAAGGACGGCGCGCCGGGTGAGAGCCGGACCATTGTGCTTATGCGTCCGAAGGGGCAGGAGGACACCGAATCCTCCTCCGCCATGCGCTTTACCCGCTTTTTCAACAACACGCCGATGGCGATTGCCTCGCTCGACGGCGATGGCCGCATCCTGCGCATCAACGCGCCTTTCCTCAAGCTGTTCTCCGGCGTTGTCGGGCGCGATGATATCGACCGTGGCGTGGCGCTTGAAACCGTGCTTCACGACAACGAAAAGCCGCGGCTCGAACAGGCGCTGGCCGAAGCCAAGGATCGTCAGGGCGATATCGCGCCCTTCGATTCCCGCCATCCGAGCGACGAGGGCAGGCATTTCCGTTTCTACGTCAATGCCGTGATCGATCAGGATGATGAAGCCCCGGAAGAGGTGGCGATCGTTTACGCTATAGAGGTGACCGAGCAGAAGGCGCTCGAAACCCAGATGGCGCAGACGCAGAAGATGAATGCGGTGGGCACGCTCGCAGGCGGCATCGCCCACGATTTCAACAACGTGTTGACCGCCATCCTGCTGTCGTCCGACCATCTGCTGCTGCAGGCGAGGCCGGCCGATCCGAGCTTTGCCGACCTCATGGAGATCAAGCGCAACGCCAATCGCGCAGCGGTGCTGGTGCGCCAGCTGCTGGCATTCTCGCGCAAGCAGACCATGCGTCCGGCCATCCTCAACCTGACTGACGTGATCGGCGATCTGCGCATGCTGGTCGACCGGTTGATATCAGGCACCAATGTCAAGCTGGAAGTCGATTACGGCCGTGATCTGTGGCCGGTGAAGACCGACCTGTCGCAATTCGAGCAGGTGCTCATCAATCTCTGCGTCAATGCGCGCGACGCCATGCCTGACGGCGGCAAGATCACCATCAGGACGCGCAACGTCGACGCGAAAGAGATCGCAGCGCTTGGCCGTCCGGAATTCCCGGCCGAAGACATGGTGATGGTGGAAGTTGCCGATAACGGCACGGGTATTCCGCCCGAGATCATGGACAAGATTTTCGAGCCCTTCTTCACAACCAAGGAAGTGGGCAAGGGCACGGGTCTTGGTCTCTCTATGGTCTATGGCATCGTCAAGCAGTCGGGCGGTTACATCTATCCCGAATCGGAAGTGGGCAAGGGAACGGCTTTCCGTATCTACCTGCCTCGCCATGTGGTGGAAGCCGTTGCCGGCCAGCAGCCCGGTCAGGCGGCTCTCGCCCCCGTGGCTGCGCCCGAACCCGTGAAGGAAGAGCCGCTGGACCTGACCGGCAACTCCGCCGTCGTGCTTCTGGTGGAAGACGAGGAGGCGGTGCGGCGCGGCGGCAAGCGCATGCTGGAAACCCGCGGCTACACTGTGCACGAGGCCGGCTCCGGCACCGAGGCGCTGGAGGTGATGGAGGAACTGGAGGGCAAGGTCGATATCGTCGTTTCCGACGTCGTGATGCCGGAAATGGATGGTCCATCGCTGCTGAGAGAATTGCGCAAGTCCTATCCCGACCTGAAATTCATCTTCGTTTCGGGTTATGCCGAGGATGCCTTCGCAAAGAACCTTCCGGCGGACGCCAAGTTCGGCTTCCTGCCGAAACCGTTCTCGCTGAAGCAGCTCGCCATCGCCGTCCGCGAAATGCTCGACGACAAGGAGTAAGGCCAGCGGCGGCGAACCGGATTCGGCAGCGCTGAGACCTGTCGTACCCATTTGCGTCCGGCCTGAAAACGTGCCGACAATGCTGGCTCATGTCTTCCCGCGCTTTAGCTGCCTCCATATCCGCACTTTTCCCGAGGTTTGCCTCTTCGCAAACGCAATAGTGATTGCACCGTTTCGCAAGGGGCTTAAAATCGCGTCTTAACGACCTAGATATGAAGAGGCGAAGTTCTCCCTCCTGGCAAAGAACTGTCGGTTTGAGAACAGTTTGGAGAATGATGAAAGATGATCGCTAAGCCGATCTACATGCAGGGCGAGGGCGAAGGGGAAGACGGCGGCGGCACCAACCGCGGAACGTCTGTTATCACCCGCGTCAAGCCTAAGACGAAAAGACCGAATTTGTACCGTGTTCTTTTACTGAATGACGACTACACTCCCATGGAGTTTGTCATCCATATTCTGGAGCGTTTTTTCCAGAAGGATCGCGAAGCGGCAACCCGTATCATGCTGCACGTGCACCAGCACGGCGTGGGCGAATGCGGGGTGTTTACATATGAGGTCGCAGAGACGAAAGTAAGCCAGGTCATGGATTTCGCCCGACAGCACCAGCATCCGCTGCAATGCGTCATGGAAAAGAAATGAGGATCGCAACGTGCCAACTTTTTCCCCGAGTCTCGAGAAGGCGCTGCACCAGGCACTGACCTTTGCAAATGAGCGTCACCACGAATATGCGACGCTTGAACATCTCCTTCTGGCGCTGATCGACGACGCGGATGCCGCTGCCGTGATGGGCGCCTGCAACGTCGATCTCGATGCGCTGCGCAAGACTGTCAGCGATTACGTCGACAACGAACTGACCAACCTCGTGACCGGTTACGACGAGGATTCCAAGCCCACATCCGGCTTCCAGCGGGTCATCCAGCGGGCCGTCATTCACGTGCAATCATCCGGCCGCGAGGAAGTGACCGGCGCGAACGTGCTCGTCGCCATTTTCGCCGAGCGCGAAAGCCACGCCGCCTATTTCCTGCAGGAGCAGGAGATGACCCGTTACGATGCGGTCAATTACATCTCCCACGGCATCGGCAAGCGTCCGGGCACGTCGCAGACGCGCGCGCCGCGCGGTGCTGATGAGCCCGAAGGTGAAAACAAGGCGAGCCGCAGCAATCCCGAGGAAGAGGGATCTTCCGCCAAGAAGCAGCAGGATGCGCTGAAGGCGTATTGCGTCAACCTCAATGAAAAGGCGAAAAACGGCAAGATCGATCCGTTGATCGGCCGTCACGACGAGGTCAACCGCACGATCCAGATTCTCTGCCGCCGCTCCAAGAACAACCCGCTTTATGTGGGCGATCCCGGCGTGGGCAAGACGGCGATCGCCGAAGGTCTGGCCAAGCGTATCGTTGAAGGCAAGGTGCCGGAAGCGCTGGCCAATGACACGATCTTCTCGCTCGACATGGGCACGCTGCTCGCCGGAACCCGTTATCGCGGTGATTTCGAAGAGCGTCTGAAGCAGGTCGTCAAGGAACTCGAAGAGTATCCGGGCGCGGTTCTGTTCATCGATGAAATTCACACCGTCATCGGCGCGGGCGCCACCTCCGGCGGCGCAATGGATGCTTCGAACCTGCTGAAGCCGGCCCTGTCTTCGGGTGCGATCCGCTGCATCGGTTCGACCACCTATAAGGAATATCGCCAGTTCTTCGAGAAGGATCGTGCGCTCGTGCGCCGCTTCCAGAAGATCGACGTCAACGAGCCTTCTATCGATGACACCATCGCGATCATGAAGGGCCTGAAGCCCTATTTTGAGGAATATCACCACCTGCGATATTCCAACGATGCGATCAAGGCGGCCGTTGAATTGTCGGCCCGCTACATTTCCGACCGGAAACTGCCGGACAAGGCAATCGACGTGATCGACGAAACCGGTGCGGCGCAGATGTTGCTGCCAGCGTCCAAGCGCCGCAAGCTGATAACCGAAAAGGAAATCGAGGTCACCATCGCGACGATGGCCCGCATTCCCGCGAAGACGGTTTCCAAGGATGACGAGATGGTCCTCGCCAACCTTGAAAAGGAACTGCGCTCGGTTGTTTACGGTCAGGATATCGCCATCGAGGCTCTCGCCACGGCGATCAAGCTGGCGCGTGCCGGACTTCGCGAACCGAACAAGCCGATCGGCTCCTATGTCTTCTCCGGCCCGACGGGCGTGGGCAAGACGGAGGTGGCCAAGCAGCTTGCCGCCTCGCTTGGCGTCGAGATGCTACGGTTTGACATGTCGGAATATATGGAACGCCATACCGTGTCGCGTCTGCTCGGCGCACCTCCCGGTTATGTCGGCTTCGATCAGGGCGGTCTTCTGACCGACGGCGTCGACCAGCATCCGCATTCCGTGGTGCTGCTAGATGAAATCGAGAAGGCGCATCCGGATATCTACAACATCCTGTTGCAGGTGATGGACCACGGCTCGCTGACCGACCATAACGGCAAGAAGATCGACTTCCGCAACGTCATCCTCATCATGACGACCAATGCGGGTGCGTCCGAAATGGCGAAATCGGCGATCGGTTTCGGCTCTTCACGCCGCACGGGTGAGGATGAAGAGGCGATCAACCGCCTGTTCACGCCGGAGTTCCGCAACCGTCTGGATGCGATCATTCCGTTCTCGCCGCTGCCGACTGCCGTTATCCACAAGGTGGTGCAGAAGTTCGTCATGCAGCTGGAAACCCAGCTCTCCGAGCGCAACGTCACCTTTGACCTGCACGAAGACGCGATCTCCTGGCTGGCGGAAAAGGGTTACGACGAAAAGATGGGCGCACGCCCGCTGTCGCGCGTGATCCAGGAGCACATCAAGAAGCCGCTCGCCAACGAAATCCTCTTTGGCAAGCTCAAGAAGGGCGGCGTCGTCAGCGTCACCGTCGGCAAGAAGGATGACGGCTCCGACGGCCTCAAGCTTGAGGTTCTGCCGGAAACCGCGCCCGTTAAGCCGCAGCCGGAGGCCGAACTGAAGGCGGCCAAATCGCCGGGCAAGGCAAAGGCAAAAACTGCTTCCAAGGCGGCAAAAGCCAAGGAAGAGGCGGATGTCCTTGTTGCCGAGGCCGATAAGTCCGATGAGGCCAGCAAGCCGCGGCGCAAGACCAATACGGTGCCGAAAGTGCCGAAGAAAAAATGATCACGGTCTTTGATCTATAAACCGGTGCCGGGCGAAAGCCCGGCATTTTCATGTATGAAATGCGTCGCGTTTTACCTGATACCTGCGGCGCGTTTCATTTTTGTTTCATGCATGACGTTACCCCGAGGCCACGGCATTTTCGGGCGACATGCTCGAGTGGGTCAGCAATGCACACTGCCGACAGCGATACCATCCCATTGCGCGGCTGGTTTTTCCGGGGGATGCGGGGCATATTCTCGCTGCCCTCGCTCATTCTCATGACATCTTTCGTCGGTTTCAGCGCTTTCGCACTCGAATCCGGGGTTGCGCGCGGCGAAGCCGTGTTCATGACGCTTGTCATCTGGGCCTTGCCGGCCAAGATGATCCTGATTGGTTCCATGGTCGGCGGCGCCAATCTCGCCGCCTGTTTTCTGGCGGTGACGCTGTCTTCGGTCCGCATGATGCCGATGGTCGCCTCCATCGTTCCGGAAATGCGCGGCGCGAAGACGCCGACATGGATTTTACTGTTCCTCTCACATTTCGTTGCAATCACCGCCTGGGTCTTTGCCACGCAGAATCTTTCCAAGGTGCCGCGTGAAGCCCGCGCCGCCTGGTTTGCCGGTTTTGGTATTACGCTCACCGTGGTCAATGCCGTCATCGTCGGCCTGTGTTACGGCATCGTCGCCGCCTTTCCGCCTCTCGTCGCCGGTGTGCTGTTTTTTCTCACGCCGGTCTATTTCGTGGCGTCGATCTGGGCTTCGGCCCGTCATTCCGTCGTCAAGGTCGCCTTCGTCATCGGCGTCATCGCCGGACCCGCCTTCGCGGTGATTGCACCGGAATTCGACATTCTCTATGCCGGGATCGGCGGCGGTACGGCGGCCTATCTGATCGACCGCCTGGTGTTTCGTCGCCGGATAAAGCCCGTCTCGCCGGAGAGCGAACCATGATGACCGAACATTGGTGGGCGCCCTATCTTTTCATCGCGATTGCCGGCTGGCTGGCGACCGATCTCTGGCGCTGGCTCGGCGTTCTCGCCGGTAACCGCCTGAAGGAAGATTCCGAGGCCCTGCACTGGGTAAGGGCGGTTGCCACCGCACTCGTCATGGCCGTCACCGCCAAGCTGATCGTCTTTCCAACCGGTACACTTGAGGCGTCACCCCTATGGCTGCGCATTGGAGCCGCCACGCTCGGTTTCATCGCATTTCTGCTGGCGGGCCAGCGGGTCATCGTCGGTGTGGCGGTTCCGATCCTGCTTCTGGCGGGTGGATTGTTCGCACTCGGTTTCTGATGCTCGCTTTATCCGAATATTAAGCTCATTGCCCTACTTTGCCGCTGGTTGAAACAGGGACCGAAATTCAATGCGACTCTTTGCGGCAGAGCGTCTTGTACTTGGATTTATCGCAACATTATTCGTTATCGATGCGGTATTGATTGCGATCAAAGGCATTCGTGTCGATTACGCCGGATATCTTCTGTGCGTTCTGGCAGGCGTCGGCGTTTTTATCCTCGGTCAGCTATATCGCACTAGCGGGCGCGATCTTCGCATCGCAGTCGCCCTGATTTCTGGCGGGCTATTCATCCTGTTCACGCTTGCCGCTTCGATTTTCAACTACATGTTCCTACCTGTCGCCTTTCCAGCGATTGATCATGTGCTTTTCGGTGTGGATGCAGCGTTTGGCTACAGTTGGACGGGCGTCGTCCTGTGGGCGGCAACCCATCCATGGATCGGAACCGGACTGTTTTTCGTCTATGCCTCATCGTTGCCGCAGCTTCTGGTGATCGTCCTTACGCTCGGCTTCACCGGCAACCAGCGGATGCTGCACCACTTTCTGGTGACGGGAGTGCTGGGGGCGTTTGCATGTATCGTCTTTTGGATATTCTTCCCGACATTCGGACCTTCAGCCTATGTGCAATTGCCGCAGTGGGTATCACAGGCTATCCCCCTGGCCGTTGATAATAATTACGGCCAAGAGTTGAACCGCCTTATAACCGAGGGAGTGGTCTATCTTTCTCCCAAAAATGTCCTGGGGCTGATCGGCTTTCCATCGTTTCATATCTTCATGGCGGCAATGTCAGTCTGGTTCATGCCGCGTCACTGGGCGGTGATGGCAGCGATCTTGCCGATAAACCTGTTGATGCCGCTGGCCGTTCTTGTTCAGGGTGGACACCATCTTTCGGATGTTTTCGGCGGTCTCGCTGCTTTTGTCGTCATTTGTGCTGTATCGTCCCGCCTGCTCAACCGGCTGTCGGCAAGGGAACTGACCGAAGCGGCGGCCGCCTCCCGTATTCAGATCGTTGCGGCAGAATAATTGCGACGCGTTTCGCTCTCCCGGGCTTCCGCAACAAGCCAGTCCGATAATATGCGGGCCGGGGCGGTTATCTCCTCTGCTTCCATGAGCCAGTAATATTTCTCCGTATCGGCGGCCCGGTCGAAAAGCACGGTCAGTTGACCGTTGGCAATCTCGTCGTGAAGAAGCGCCGTCGGGCAAAGGCCGACGCCTTGTCCGGCTTTGAGTGCGGTCACGAGCAGATTGAAATCCGCGAAAACGGGGCCGGCATTATCGGGGAGGGATATCCCGTCGGCTGCGAACCAGTTCTGCCATGCCGCTTCGGTATCGTCATGTAGCAATTCCGCTCGCAACAGGCTGTCAACGTCGTCGAAAGGACCGAATTCGGCGGCATAGCTTGGCGCGCATGTCGGCCGGGTCTCAGCGCTAAAGAGAGCTACGGCATTTTCCCCGGAGACCACCCCATGCTCTATGGTCAGATCAGCCGGCACTGCATGATGTGCTCCGGAATAGCTGATGGATACCTGGATATCCGCGTAAAGCGCCCGGAAGCGGGGCAGGCGGGGAGTCAGAAAATGCGCCACGACGGAGGGCAGGCTGGCAAGGCGGACGGTCATGCGGTCACGGCCGCGGCTGATCCGCTCTGCGCCGGAGGCGATCTGCCGCAGGCCTGACGAAACCGTAAGACCGAATTCCCGGCCGGCCGGGGTGAGCCTCACGCCTCTAGCATGCCGCTCGAACAGGGCCACGCCAAGCCAGGCCTCCAGATTGCGCACATGCTGGCTCACGGCAGTCGCCGTCATGCCGAGTTCCTGCCCGGCCAGAGAAAAACTCGTTCTTCTGGCGGCGGCTTCGAATGCGCGGAGGGTGGCAAGGGGAGGCAGCTTCATGATTGCCAAGGCTAAGTCAGACTTGGCCTGAGCGCAAGAAAAACCCGTCTTGTCAGGCGGGTATTCCTGACGCAATTTCGCATCGGTATTTTCATCGCTCAGAGGATTTCATGACCCCCATGCCCGTCGCCGAACCCGCTGACGCCGCTGCGCGCCGCGCCGTCCGTCCCGTTGTCGTTTATCCGAACGGCACGCTTGAGACGCCGGACCTCGCGCGCCTGGCGCAGGCAAAGAATGGAATGGAAAAGATCGATGAGGTCATCGTGCCGCCGCGTGACGGTCGCACCTTTCATGTGCCGAAGGGACATTTCTTTCGCATCGTGAGCATTGAAGGTCCGCAGGTGGGAGACCTGAACCTCTGGAACGCCCATGATCTGACCGAGCGGTTTTTCAGCGGCAAGACCCGCGCCCTGCACGCCACCCACGTTTCGGTCGGCAATCGGCTTTGGAGCAACCTGCCATCGCTGCGGCCAATGGCGACCATCACGCACGACACGCTGTCATGGTATGGCTTCGACGAAGACGGCGGCGGCGTGCATGACGTGATCGGCACCCGCTGCGATCCCTATACCAACAGGCTTTTGAGCGGCGGCGACTATCACCATTGCTGTCATTCGAACCTGACGAATGCGCTCGCCGCGGCCAAGGGCCTGTCGTTCGCGGAGGCGGAGCCGCATGTGCACGACGTGCTGAACGTGTTCATGTGCACGGGCTTTACCCGCGACACGCATCAATATTTCATGAAAGCGAGCCCGGTGCGGCCGGGAGATTATCTGGAGCTTTTTGCGGAGATCGATCTTATCGGCGCGCTGTCCGCCTGTCCGGGCGGCGATTGCAGCGCCACGCATTCCAGCGATACGGCGGCCTGTTATCCGTTGAAGGTGGAGATATTCCGGCCGGATATGGCGGTGCTTGAAGGCTGGCCATGGCCGCAGAGGAATGCGTATCAGCCTGTGGAATGATGATAAGCACCACCGCCGTCATGCCGGACTAGATCCGGCATCCAGTCACGGCGCGTCGGCGCCGTAAGGATAGTCTTTGCGATCAAGGACTTGATCGCGCTGGACCCCGGATCCAGTCCGGGGTGACGATCTGCGGAAGCTGCGGTTCTGCCAGACGCGTTGGCGTCTTGGCACGCATCACGAAGCAAGCGCAGCCTTTATCTTCGCCGCGTGGGCCTTCAGTACCTCGCCATCGGCCATCACGCCGGAATGCGGCTTCAACGGCTCGCCTTCCTTGCGCGGAATGACGTGGAAATGCAGATGGAAAACGGTCTGCCCGGCCGCCGGCTCATTGAACTGGGCGACGAAGACGCCGTCTGCATCGAAGGCTTCCTTGGCCGCGACGGCCAGTTTCTGCACCACGGGAATTGTCCTTGCCAGAACCTCGGGGTCGGCATCGAGCAGATTGCGCGAGCCGGTCTTGGGAACGACGAGCAGATGGCCGGGGGCCTGCGGCATCACATCCATGAAAGCAAGCGTATGCTCGTCTTCGTAAAGCTTGTGGCTCGGAATTTCGCCACGCAGGATTTTTGCGAAGATATTGTTGTCGTCATAGGCGCTGGCCGTCATCGTGATCTCTCCTCGTAGCGGACTATACGTCCGGTTCCTGTCTCTCGCCCTTGCGGAAGGGCGTGTGTTCATCAAGATAATCGCCGATATGTTCGACCTCTTCGCGTTCGCGCTGAAGATAATCGGCAATGGCGCGGCGCAGGCCCGGATGGGCGATGAAATGCGCCGAATGGGTGGTCACCGGCACGTAACCACGCGCCAGCTTGTGCTCGCCCTGGGCGCCCGCTTCCACCCGTTTCAACCCCTTCGCCAGCGCAAAATCGATTGCCTGATGGTAACAGACCTCGAAATGCAGGAAGGGATGATCCTCGATGCAGCCCCAATGGCGACCATAAAGCGCATCCGAGCCTATGAAGTTGATTGCCCCCGCAATATAGCGCCCATCGCGTTTCGCCATCACCAGCAGCACATCATCGGCCATGCGCTCGCCGATCAGCGAATAGAACTCCCGCGTGAGATAAGGCCGGCCCCATTTACGGCTGCCGGTATCCATGTAGAAGGCGAAGAACTGGTCCCAGATGTCTTCGGTGAGGTCGCTTCCGGTCAACCAGTCGATCTCGATACCGTGTTCCAGCGCCGCACGGCGTTCCTTTTTCAGCCCCTTTCGCTTGCGCGAAGAAAGGGCATCGAGAAAATCATCGTGGTCGCGATAGCCATCATTGATGAAGTGGAACTGCTGGTCTGTCCTGTGCAGGAAATCGCGGGGCAGAAGGGCAGACAGATCGTCTTCTTCGAGAAACGTGACATGGGCGGAAGAGACGCCGATCTTTTCGGCCACCTGGGCGAGGCCGGAGGCAAGAAGCGGTTTAAAGCGCGTTTCGTCCACCGCTTCGGAAACGAGCAGGCGTGGCCCGGTTGCCGGCGTGAAGGGCACCGAGCATTGCAGCTTCGGATAATAATGGCCGCCGGCCCGCTCGAAAGCATCCGCCCAGCCGTGGTCGAAGACGTATTCGCCCTTGCTGTGGTTTTTCAGATAGGCCGGCACTGCGCCGACGAGCACACCGGAGGCGTTTTCGAGAAGAAGATGGTGGCCAAGCCAGCCGGTTTTGGCTGTCGCCGAGCCGGACTCTTCCATAGACGATAGAAATTCGTGGGAAATAAAAGGGTTGTACGGTTTTCCTGATGTATTGAGCGATGTTCCGGAAAGCCGTTTCCAGCTTTCCGGATCGATATCCCCAAAGGATTGCGCAATGCTGATGGAATAGTCTTCTGTCATGCCGTCGCGGATGGGTTCTCTCTCGGGTCGAAACCTTCGAATGTCATCTGGTCCGCATATTTATAGGTAGTCTCGCGCGCATTTTCATCCCTGACCGTCCAGGTAATCACCGGAAGCCCGAGTTTTCTTTGCGCTTCGATGAAGCTGTTGGGCAGATGACCCCAATGATAGGAGATGAAATCGAGCCCCAGCTGCATCGCTTCATCATGTTTGAAGAAGTCTTCCGGCTTGTCGCCCTCGGCGGTGAGGCCCAGCGGCCAGGGCGAGCCCGCAGCCTTCAGGTCCTTCAGCAGGTGATGGTCGAAGCTCATCAGCGCCACATGGCCCTTATAGCCCTCAAGGTCTTCCAGAACCCCCTCGGCAAAACCGTCATCGACGCCTTCGCCGGCACGGCCCTTCAGCTCGATCACCAGCGGCACCTTGCCGGCGCAGAGCGTCAGAAGCTGCTTGAGCGTTGGAACCCGATCCTTGGTCTGACCGACGGCAAGAAGGGACAGCTCGGCCGATGTGCGTTCGCGCACGTCGCCCTTGATGCCCGTCAGGCGGGCCATGTCGTCGTCGTGAAAAATCACCGGAACGCTGTCGGCTGCCAGCTGAACGTCGCATTCGATGGCGAAACCGGCCTCGATGGCGCGGGAAAAGGCGGAAAGCGTGTTTTCCCAGACCGCCTTGTTGAGATCATGATAACCGCGATGGGCGACGGGCTCAGCCGTCAGCCAGGAAAGCTTGAGCGTCATACGTCGATTTCCACGATGGCGTCGATTTCGACTGATGCGTTGAAGGGCAGGCAGGCCATGCCGACGGCGGCGCGGGCATGTTTGCCGGCATCACCGAGAACATTGGCGAGAAGATTGGAGGCGCCGTTGATGACGAGGTGCTGTTCCACGAATTCCGGAACCGAGGCAACAAAGCCATTCAACTTGATGACACGGCGGATTTTCGAGAGGTCACCATTCAAAGCGGCCTTGACCTGTGCGAGAATGTTGACGGCGCATAATTCGGCCGCGCGCTGGGCGCCTGGCACGTCGACATCGCGGCCAACGAGGCCCGTCACCGCAATCTTGCCTGATTCCATCGGCAGTTGACCCGATACATAAAGAAGATTGCCGCTGATGGTGAACGGAACGTAGTTTGCGGCTGGCGCCGCGGCGACGGGAAGCGTGAAGCCAAGTTCCTTGAGGCGGCCTTCGATGACGTCCGACATTTTCGTCTCCGGTTTTGTTGTAAATCCTTCAAGAATCCGGCATTCAGAAGATGTTGATCCAAAAGCCGGGCGGTTGCTTGTACAATATGAGCGGCGAGTCCAACAGGAGATATTGCATGTTTGTCAGGACGCTTGGTTTCGTTGCCGCAACAGGGCTTATGACCGGCCTGTCAAGCGCTGCCAATGCCTTGCCCGTCACGGTTCCGGATCTCGTCGCCCACCGCGCCGTCTACGATCTCGAACTCAAGGATGCGTCGGATCGCTCCGGCATCGAGGGCATGACCGGCCGCATGGTCTATGAATTCACCGGCTCATCCTGTCAGGGTTACAAGACCGATTTCCGTTTCGTGACGCAGATCAACACCGGCGACGCCGTACGCATGACCGACCAGCAGACCACGACTTTCGAAGACCTTGCCGCGAAGAAATTCACCTTCGAGACCAAATCCTACACCGACGACAAGCTGGACAAGGAAGTGCAGGGGGCCGCAACCGACAGCACCGAGGGCGTGAAGGTCGATCTGACCCGGCCGGATGCCCGCCAGATCAGTCTCGTCGCCAGCGAATTCCCGACACAGCACATGTTTCAGGTCATCGAACATGCGAAACAGGGAAAGCGTATTTTCGAATCCCGGATATTCGACGGTTCTGATGATGGCGATGAAAGCCTGATCACCTCCACGCTGGTCGGCAAGTCGCAAATGCCGAAGGATGGCGATGCCGACGCCGGCAAGGCGGGCGAATTCGCCAAGGCTGCCTTCTGGCCGGTGACGATCGCCTATTACAACGACAAGACCGGCACCGACGCCCTGCCGATCTACCGCATGTCGTTCAAGCTTTACGAAAACGGAATCACCCGCGATCTGACGATGGATTACGGCGATTTCGTTCTGACGGGAAAGCTTGCGAAGCTCGATATTCTCAAGCCCGAAACCTGCGAAAACAAGCCGGTTCGCTGAAACGCGGCTATTTCGCCGGTTTTTTCGCATAAATGCTTGCATTTTCACGCGGGCGACTGTATGCGGCTCACCATTCCACACGCGAAGCTTGGGATGTTCCGGGAGAAATCCGGTCCGTTCCGCCCGGTGGTGTCGATGAAAATCGGCGCTGTTCGCTTCGCGGGGGTTAAACCGGAAAAGGAGTAACAAGGCATGGCATTGCCCGATTTTTCTATGCGTCAGCTTCTGGAAGCTGGTGTTCACTTCGGCCACCAGACGCACCGCTGGAACCCGAAGATGAAGCCGTACATCTTCGGCGACCGTAACAACATCCACATCATCGACCTGGCTCAGACCGTTCCGATGCTGTCGCGCGCCCTTCAGGTCGTGTCCGACACCGTTGCCCGTGGCGGCCGCGTTCTGTTCGTCGGCACCAAGCGTCAGGCGTCCGAAATCATCGCCGACAGCGCAAAGCGTTCGGCCCAGTACTACGTCAACTCCCGCTGGCTCGGCGGCATGATGACCAACTGGAAGACCATTTCGAACTCGATCCAGCGTCTGCGCAAGGTTGACGAAATCCTGAACTCGGAAGGCTCCGGCTACTCCAAGAAGGAACGCCTGAACCTTGAGCGCGAGCGCGAAAAGCTTGAAAAGGCTCTCGGCGGTATCCGCGATATGGGCGGCGTTCCGGACCTGATGTTCATCATCGACACCAACAAGGAAAAGATCGCGATCGAAGAAGCCAAGCGTCTTGGCATTCCGGTCGTTGCGATCATCGACAGCAACTGCGACCCGGACCATATCGACTACCCGATCCCGGGTAACGACGATGCTTCGCGCGCCATCTCGCTCTACTGCGACCTGATTGCCCGCGCTGCCATCGACGGTATTGCCCGTCAGCAGGGTGCTTCCGGCCGCGACATCGGCGCTTCTGAAGAAGCTCCGATCGAGCCCGCTCTCGAAGACGAGGCTGGCGCCTGATTTAGGCCCTGTCTGGCGGCGATTTCTTAATCGCCGTCTCCTCGACCAGGATATGACAAGGCCGTCAAAGACCTTCAATGGGTTGACGGCCTTGTTCGTTTCAAGCGCTCCGCCACGTTTTTTGGAAACCGCTGGCGTCTGACGTGGTTGAAACGCAAGGCAGTCTTCATAACGCTGTCACACTTCGGCGGCACCCATCATTTCGATGTATGGAGACGCCGCAGCACTTGGGAATGCGCATGCCCCTTTCCTGAAATCCTCTTCGGTTTCAAAGGGTGTGCGGCCGGGTACAGTCATCACCCAGAACTTCGGCACGGCAAATTCCGCCGGCTGACCGATCGAACCGATAAGAGGCAAACAATGACCGAAATCACAGCCGCAATGGTGAAGGAACTGCGCGAGAAGTCTGGCGCAGGCATGATGGACTGCAAGAAGGCTCTTGCTGAGACCAATGGCGACATGGAAGCGGCGATCGACTGGCTGCGCGCCAAGGGCATCGCAAAGGCCGACAAGAAGTCCGGCCGTACGGCTGCCGAAGGTTTGGTCGGCGTTGCCACCATGGGTCACAAGGCTGTTGTTGTCGAGCTGAACTCCGAAACCGACTTCGTTGCCCGCAACGATGCGTTCCAGGACCTCATCCGCGGTATCGCCCAGGTTGCCCTCACCACCGACGGCACCGTTGACGCTGTTTCCGCTGCGACCTATCCGGCAACCGGCAAGTCCGTTTCCGACAGCATCAAGGACGCGATCGCTACGATCGGTGAAAACATGACGCTGCGCCGCTCGGCTGCACTCGAAGTGCCGCACGGTGTTGTTGCGACCTACATCCACAACGCTGCCGGCGACGGCATCGGCAAGCTCGGCGTTCTCGTTGCCCTGAAGTCGGACGGCGACAAGGCCGTTCTGAACTCGATCGGCCGCCAGGTTGCCATGCACATCGCTGCGACCAACCCGCTCGCCATCCGCGCTGAAGAAGTCGACGCTGCCGTGGCCGAGCGCGAGCGCAACGTCTTCATCGAACAGGCCCGCGAATCCGGCAAGCCGGAAGCCATCATCGAAAAGATGGTTGATGGCCGTATGCGCAAGTTCTTCGAAGAAGTAGCTCTTCTGTCGCAGGCTTTCGTCATCAACCCCGACATCACTGTCGGCGCTGCCGTCAAGGAAGCCGAAAAGGAAGCCGGCGCTTCCATCGAAGTGACGGGCATGGTTCGCCTGCTGCTCGGCGAAGGCGTCGAAAAGGAAGAAAGCGATTTCGCAGCAGAAGTCGCCGCAGTCGCCAAGGGCTGATTATATTTACCCAATCTTGGGAAAACGGGAGGGCATCGCGTGACAACGCGGTGCCCTTCGTGTATCCGCGTTTCGGTTACATTTCCGAGGAGTCATGATGTCTTCCAAGCCGATCTACAAACGTGTTCTTCTCAAGGCTTCCGGTGAAGCCCTTATGGGCGATCAGGGTTTCGGTATCGATGTGGCGGTGGCCGACCGTATCGCCTCCGATATCGCCGAGGCGAGGGCGATGGGTGTTGAAGTCGGCGTTGTCGTCGGCGGCGGTAATATTTTCCGCGGCGTGGCCGTGGCCTCCAAGGGGGGCGACCGCGTTACCGGCGACCATATGGGCATGCTGGCGACCGTCATCAATGCACTGGCGCTCGCCACGTCGCTGCGCAAGCTCAGCATCGACACCGTCGTTCTCTCGGCAATCGCGATGCCTGAAATCTGTGAGAGCTTCTCCCAGCGCGCCGCCCTTCACCATCTCGCACAGGGGCGTGTGGTGATTTTCGCCGGCGGTACGGGCAACCCGTTCTTCACCACCGATTCTGCTGCAGCGCTTCGCGCCGCGGAAATGGGCGCCGAGGCGATCTTCAAGGGTACCCAGGTGGATGGCATCTACTCCGCCGACCCGAAGAAGGATCCGACAGCTACCCGTTTCGACGAGCTGACCCATAGCGAAGTGCTCGGCAAGGGCCTGGCGGTCATGGATATCGCCGCTGTCGCGCTTGCTCGCGAGAACCATATTCCGATCATCGTCTTCTCGATCCACGAGAAGGGCGGTTTCGCGCAGATATTGACCGGCGGTGGCCGCAAGACCATCGTGCACGACAAGTAATCAAAAAAGACGCCGCCCCCTGGGCGAATTCCGGCCACAGCCGACAGAGACGGAGTATCAAGATGAGTGGTATTGACCTCAACGATATCAAGCGCCGCATGGATGGCGCCATCAACGCATTCAAGAGCGATATCGCATCGCTGCGCACCGGCCGGGCTTCGGCAAACATTCTCGATCCGGTCACCATTGAAGCTTACGGTTCGCGTGTGCCGCTCAACCAGGTCGCAAACATCACGGTTCCGGAGCCGCGGATGCTCGGCGTCAACATCTGGGACAAGTCGATGGTCAATGCCGTCGATCGCGCGATACGCGAATCCAATCTCGGCCTCAACCCGATCGTCGATGGTCAGAACCTCAGAATTCCGCTGCCTGAACTGAACGAAGAGCGCCGCAAGTCGCTCGTCAAGGTCGCTCATGATTATGCCGAAAAGTCCAAGGTCGCGATTCGCCATGTGCGCCGCGACGGCATGGATGGTCTGAAAAAAGCCGAAAAGGATGGTGACATCGGTCAGGACGAAAGCCGTGGACAGTCGGAAAAGGTGCAGAAAATGACCGACGACACGATTTCGGAAATTGACCGCTTGCTTGCCGAGAAGGAAAAGGAAATCATGCAGGTCTGATATCGCTTGCGATAGACCTGTATTTTATTCGTTTTAATTCCGCGCTGCCCTGTTACTGGATCGATATGCCGACGACGACACGTTCCTCCATACCCGAGCACGTCGCCATCATCATGGATGGCAATGGACGCTGGGCAAAGCAGCGCGGTCTTCCGCGCGTGATGGGGCATCGCCGCGGGGTGGAGGCCGTACGCGAGACCGTGCGCGCGGCCGGTGATTGCGGAATACGCTATCTCACGCTGTTTGCCTTCTCGTCGGAAAACTGGCGCAGGCCCGAATCCGAGGTGAGTGACCTGATGGGGCTTTTGAAGGCTTTCATCCGGCGTGACCTTGCCGAACTGCATCGCGAAAATGTCCGCGTGCGGATCATCGGTGACCGGCAGGGGCTGAAGACCGACATACGCTCTCTCCTCGAAGAGGCGGAGCAGATGACGGCTGGCAATACCAAGCTGACGCTGGTGATCGCCTTCAACTATGGAAGCCGTGACGAGATTGCGCGCGCGACGGTGGCAATCGCCCGCGATGTCGCCGAAGGCCGGCTCGATGCCGCTTCGATCACGCCGGAGATGATTTCGGCCCGGCTTGACACGTCGGGCATGCCGGATCCGGATCTTATCATCCGCACCAGTGGCGAAGAGCGCCTGTCGAACTTCCTGCTCTGGCAGGCCGCTTATTCTGAGTTCCTCTTCGTTCCCGAATATTGGCCCGACTTCGACCGCCAGCGATTCTTCTCCGCAATCGAGCAATATGCAACGCGTGACCGCCGCTTTGGTGCACTCACCGAGCAGGTTGCCGTGGCAGGCGCCTGATGAGCCGTGAACTCAGACTGCGGATCGTCTCCGCAATCGTCATGGCAGCGGTCATTCTGGCCGCGACCTGGTATGGCGGCATTCTGTTCCGCATCGTCGCGGGTCTTCTGGCGATCCTCATCTATTATGAATGGTCGACGATTACCCGGCTGTCGGAGGCCAACCCGACCGGCAATGCCTGGGGCTGGTTCGCGGTCGCCGTTATCGCCGGCAACACGATTTTCGGCGAATCCTCGCTCGATCTGCCGCTTTTATCCGGCTTCACGCTGACCGCAGCCCTGTTTCCGGTTTTGCGCGGCAGGAACTGGTGGCTGGTGGGTGGCATTTTTTATGCGGGTCTGAGCGGCATATCGCTGGCGGCCATTCGCGGTGATGAGCTGACGGGCTTCGTGTCCATCCTTTTCATCTTCGCCGTTGTCTGGTCGACGGATATTCTCGCCTATTTCGTTGGACGCGCCATTGGCGGGCCGAAGCTTGCGCCTTCGATTTCGCCCGGCAAGACCTGGTCGGGTGCGATCGGCGGGGCAGCGGCGGCTGTGATCGGCGGCGGCGCGGTGTCCATGGCCTATCACGGCAGAATCAGCCTGCTGGTGCTGGGGCTCGCGTTCATCCTGTCGGTATTCAGCCAGATAGGTGATCTCTTTGAATCCTTCGTGAAACGACGTTTCCAGGTCAAGGATTCCAGCCATCTCATTCCGGGCCATGGCGGCTTCATGGACCGTGTTGACGGTCTTGTTTTCGCCTGCTTTACGGTATTCCTCATTGCTTTCGTGCATGCGGCGGCAACCGGCGACGTGCCCGGATCGGGCGGCGGTCTGTTGCCGGGTTTCTGAGCGGCGCGAAAGGTCACGACATAAAGGGCAGATTGTCATGAACACAGTAATGGCGGCGACCGGCTTTCTGACCGGCTATATCGTGCCCTTCATCCTGGTGCTGTCCCTGCTCGTTTTTGTCCATGAAATGGGCCACTATCTGGTCGGGCGCTGGTGCGGCATCCGTTCCACGGCATTTTCCATCGGCTTCGGCCCGGAGCTGATCGGTTTCACCGACAAGCGCGGCACGAGATGGAAGATTTCCGCGATCCCGCTCGGCGGTTACGTCAAGTTCTTCGGTGATGAGGATGCCGCCAGCAAACCGGATAGTTCCGGCCTGTCGCATATGTCGCTGGAGGAGAGGGCGCAGACGCTTTCCGGCGCAAAGCTGTGGAAAAGAGCGGCCACGGTTGCTGCGGGCCCGATCGCAAATTTCATTCTCGCCATTCTCATCTTCGCGGTGCTTTTCGGCATTTATGGTCGGATGATTGCCGATCCAGTCGTGGCGGAAGTGCGCGAAAACAGCGCTGCCGCCGCAGCTGGCGTGCGGCCCGGCGACCGACTGGTCGCGATCGATGGCGAAAAGGTGATGACTTTCGAGGATGTCCGTCGTTACGTCGGCATCCGCCCGGGCACGCCGATCACCGTAACTGTCGAAAGGGCAGGCGAGGAGCTGAAGCTGCCGATGGTTCCGACGCGCACGGAAACCACTGACCAGTTCGGCAACAAGCTGGAAATGGGCATTATCGGCATCGTCACCGACCAGACCAGCGGCAATTTCCGCCACATCGAATATTCGCCGACCGAGGCGCTGGTTGAAGGCGTGCGCGAAACGGGCCACGTCATTACCGGCACCTTCAACTATATCGGCAACCTCGTGACCGGCCGCATGAATGCCGATCAGCTGGGCGGTCCGGTGCGTGTCGCGCAGGCATCCGGCCAGATGGCGACGCTCGGCATTTCCGCCGTTATCCAGCTTGCCGCAGTCCTTTCCGTTTCGATCGGTCTGCTGAACCTGATGCCCGTCCCGGTTCTGGACGGCGGCCATCTGGTGTTTTACGCGATCGAGGCCATTCGCGGCAGGCCGCTCGGCGCGGGCGCGCAGGAAGTCGCGTTCCGTATCGGCATGATGATGATTTTGGGTCTTATGGTTTTTGCAACATGGAATGATATCAGCAGCTTGATCGGCTGAGGATTGTGTTTTAACGGTTTTGTTAGTTGTTTGTTTACCTTGTTTTTATGCCGAAGTGGCGAATGCGCCACTCTGGATCACGAAGTAAACAGAATTTAACGTTCTGACTTGCTTGTAGGGGAAAAGCAGGTAAAACGACGCACATGGCCGGAGTCGGGTTCCGCCCGCTGAGGGACAACGTAAAAAGGTAAGAATTGAAATGAAGGCTGGTTCAAGATTTTTGAACGCGGTGTCGGCGGTTGCGCTGTCTGCTGGTGTTTCTTCGGTTGCGGGCCTTGGCGTGCTTGCCTCTGCTGGTGTTGCGAATGCAGCCGTCATCAGCAAGATCGATGTTCGCGGGGCCGAGAGGTCCGGTGCGGACTCCGTGCGCTCCAACATCACCATTGCGCCGGGTAAGAACTTTTCCAATTCGGATATCGATGAATCGGTGAAGCGTCTTTACGCCACCGGTTACTTCTCGAATGTCTCCATGCGCGTTTCCGGCAGCACGCTGGTCGTCACTGTTAACGAGAACCAGCTGGTCAACCAGGTGGTCTTCAACGGTAACCGCAAGATCAAGGACGACAAGCTCGCCGGCGTCGTACAGACACAGGCGCTTGGCCCCTTCAATCAGGCTATCGTGACGGCGGATATCGCCCGCATCAAGGAAGCCTATGCCGCGATCGGCCGTAGTGACGTCGAAATCACCACGCAGACCGTTTCCGTCGGTCAGGGCCGTGTGAACATTGCTTTCGTCATCAATGAAGGCGAGCGCACGAAGATCGGCCGTATCGATTTCGTCGGCAACAATGCCTACAGCGATGGTCGTCTGGCCGCTGTCATCAATACCAAGAAGTCCAACATGCTGTCGTTCCTGACGCGTAAGGACGTTTATAACGAGGACAAGCTGCGCGCCGACGAAGAGGCGCTGCGCCAGTTCTATTACAACCGCGGTTACGCCGACTTCCGGGTCGTGTCCTCCGAGGCGGTGCTGGACGAGTCCAAGAACGAATACACCGTCTCCATCACGGTCGATGAAGGTCAGCGTTATAACTTCGGCAACGTTGCGGTCGAATCGACCGTTCCGGGCGTCGATGGTTCCGAACTTCAGGGCCTCGTGGAAACCCGTCAGGGTGGCAGCTACAGCGCCAAGGAAGTTCAGCAGAGCATGGAAGCGATTTCCAAGCGCGTGGCCGGCGAAGGTTATCCCTTTGCCCGCGTAACGCCGCGCGGCGACCGTGACATGGCTGGCAACACCATCGGCGTAACCTATATCGTCGATCAGGGCGAGCGCGCCTATGTCGAGCGCATCGAAATCCGTGGCAACACCCGTACGCGTGACTACGTCATTCGTCGCGAGTTCGATATCTCCGAAGGCGACGCGTTCAACCAGACGGTCATCACGGCTGCAAAGCGCCGTCTCGAGGCGCTCGGCTATTTCTCGAAGGTCAATATCTCGACCGCCGGCGGCAGCGCGCCTGACCGCGTCGTGATTGTTGTCGATGTGGAAGACCAGTCGACGGGTTCGTTCGGTATCGGTGCAGGTTACTCGCAGAACGACGGCGTTCTGCTCGAAGCCTCCATCGAAGAAAAGAACTTCCTCGGTCGTGGCCAGTACATTCGTCTCGCCGCTGGTGCGGGTGAAGACGATGCACGTAGCTACACGCTGTCCTTCACCGAGCCTTACTTCCTCGGCTATCGTCTTGCCGCAGGTTTCGACCTGTTCAAGAGCCAGAGCCGCAGCGAAGATTATTACGACTACGACGAGCAGGGTTTCGCGCTGCGTGTAACCGCGCCGATCACCGAGGACCTCTCGACAACGTTCAAGTACACCTACAAGCAGCTCAACTATGATGGCGAAGGCGACTGGGAAACCGGCAGCAACCTTGCAGCGCCTTATAAAGACCTGATCCGTGGCGGTGACTGGACGCAGTCCATCATTTCGAACACGCTGAACTACAATACGCTCGACGACCGCAACATGCCGCGTGAAGGCTGGCAGGCTGCTCTGACGAACGAATTTGCAGGCCTCGGCGGCGATTCCGAATATTACAAGATCTACGCCAAGGCTCGTTTCTTCTATACGCTGTCTGACGAATACGATGTCATCGGCTCGCTCACGGGTCAGGCCGGTCACGTAGTGCCGACGGGCGACAATCTGCTGGTCTTCGATCAGTTCAAGTTCGGCGGCCGTCAGGTTCGCGGCTTCAAGAACGACGGTATCGGTCCGCGTATCGGCTCCGACTCCATCGGCGGCACGACCTATTTCGCCGCGTCTGCTGAAGTCACGGCTCCGATGCCTGGCGTTCCGGAAGATTTCGGTCTGCGCCTCGCAGGCTTCGTTGATGCCGGCACGCTCTATGGCAACAAGGTTGCCAACAGCGCAGGTGTGAAGGACGACAACTCCATCCGTGCATCCGCTGGTATCGGCGTGATGTGGGCGTCGCCCTTTGGTCCGATCCGAGTCGACTACGCGGTACCGATCGCCAAGGAAGACTACGACGAGGAACAGCGTTTCCGGTTTGGCATGTCCAACACTTTCTGATATCGGCAGTCCAGAACTGCAACTTTGAACGTTCTGGAGTTTCCGGCTGATGGAATACAATGCCTTTTTTCCGCCCCACGAGGGACTGCGATTGAAAGATATCGCAGATAATTTTGGGGCGGAACTGTCTGACGATGCGGCGGGAGAACGGATTATCAGGTCCGTTTCGCCGGTCTATAGGGCAAAGCCCGATCAGCTCTGCTATATTCTTTCGCGCAAGAGCCGCGATGAGTTGCAGACCTGCGAAGCTGGCGCCGTCATTTGTGATGCAGCGCTTGTAGACATGCTTCTGTCTCACACCCCCGCGCTGATATCGAAAAACCCCCACACCCTTTTTGCGCAGGTCGGTGCATTGTTGCATCCTTCCGCCATGCGACCCGGTCCGATCGCGCGGATGGACGCCGAAATTTCCCATGCTGCCCATGTCGATCCATCCGCGAAACTGGAAGCGGGCGTCATTGTCGAGGCGCTTGCCGTGATCGGAGCCGGCGCCCATATTGGCGCTGGCACGCGGATTGGCCCCGGCGTCATCATCGGGCAGGATGTGCAGATAGGGCGTGATTGCACCATTGCGGGCGGCGCAAGCGTTCTTGCCGCGCTCATCGGTAATAATGTGATTATCCACAACGGCGCGCGCATCGGTCAGGACGGTTTCGGTTATGCCCCCGGTCCACGCGGCATGCTGAAGATCGTGCAGATCGGTCGTGTCATCATTCAGGACAATGTCGAGATTGGCGCCAACACCACGATCGATCGCGGCACCATGGATGACACGGTCATTGGCGAAGGCACCAAGATCGACAATCAGGTCCAGATTGGCCACAACGTTCGTATCGGCCGCCATTGCGGCATCGTCAGCAAGGTTGGCATTGCGGGCAGCACCCGCATCGGCGACGGTGTGATGATTGGCGGCGCGGCCGGCATCAATGGCCATATCAACATTGGCGACGGCGTGCAGATTGCGGCGATGAGCGGTGTTGTAGCGGACGTACCGGCAGGCGCCCGTTATGGCGGAACGCCTGCGCGTCCAATGAAATATTTCCTGCGCGACATGGCCGAAATTCTGGCACGCGCTGAAGGGCGTGATAAAAAAACAGGAGAGAAAAACAATGACTGAAGAAACGAAGACGACGCTCGGCGCGGCTGACATTCTGGAAGTCATGAAGCTTCTGCCGCATCGTTACCCATTCCTGCTGATCGACAAGATCATCGAGATCGATGGTAACAACTCGGCGATCGGCATCAAGAACGTCACGGTCAACGAACCGCATTTCACCGGCCATTTCCCGGATCGCCCGATCATGCCGGGCGTTCTGATCGTCGAAGCCATGGCGCAGACGGCAGGCGCGATCTGCGCCCGTAGCCAGGGTGAGGGCGGTTACCTCGTCTATTTCATGACCATCGACAATGCGCGCTTCCGTAGACCCGTCGTTCCCGGTGATCGTCTGGAAATCCACGTGGTCAAGCAGCGCCAGCGCGGCAATGTTTTTAAATTCCATTGCGAGGCGAAGGTGGACGGCGCGCTGGTGGCGGAAGCCGATGTCGGCGCCATGATGATCCCCGAGGACCAGCAATGAGCACGATTGCCGCCTCGGCCAGAATTCACCCGACGGCCGTCATCGAAGACGGCGCGGTGATCGGTGAAAACGTCGTCATCGGCGCGCTGAGCTATGTCGGCGCGAAAGTCACGCTGCATGACGGTGTCTGGCTGCATAATCACGCCGTTGTTTCCGGCCGGACCGTCATCGGCCGCGGTTCGGTCGTCCATCCCATGGCGGTCATCGGCGGCACACCGCAGGCGGTTCGCCATGACGGTTCGGAAACGACGCTTGAGATCGGTGAGCGCTGCGTCATGCGTGAAGGCGTAACGATGAACGCCGGCAGTTCCGATGGCAGCGGCAAGACCATTATCGGTGATGACAATCTCTTCCTCGCCAATTCGCATGTGGCGCATGATTGCCGCCTCGGCAGCCACATCATCCTGTCCAACAATGTGATGCTGGCGGGCCATGTTACCATCGAGGACCGCGCTATTCTGGGCGGTGGCTGCGCCGTGCACCAGTTCACCCGTATCGGCCGCCAGGCTTTCATCGGCGGGCTGTCGGCGGTCAATTACGACGTCATTCCCTATGGCATGCTGAATGGCAATCCCGGCATTCTAGGCGGGCTGAACGTTGTCGGCATGACACGTGCAGGCATCGAGCGTGCGGATATCCACAAGGTCAGACGCGTCTACAAGGCGATTTTCGAGGCCGAAGGCACGATCCGCGGCAATGCCGCAGCCCTCGACCGCAACGACTATCTGGACTGCCCGCAGGCGCTTGAAATCCTCGATTTCATCGGCGCGGATAGCGACCGCGCGATCTCTTCGCCCAACCGGGGCAAGTGAGCCGTGACAGGCGGCGGGCGTCTCGCCATCGTGGCCGGCAGCGGCCAGCTGCCGCTTTATGTGGCGGCCGCCGCCCGTGAGATGGGCGAGAACCCTTTCATCGTGCGCTTGCGCGACGATTCCCGTTTCGACTGGAGCGGTTTCGACAATGCCGTCATCAGTGTCGGTGATGTCGCCGGGCTGGGCCGTCTGCTGCGTGAAAATCAGGTAGACCGTGTCGTGCTTTCCGGCGGCGTGGCGCGACGGCCGGAATGGCGGGAGATCCGCCCCACGGTCGGCATCCTGCTCAAACTGCCGTCCATTGTCAGGACTCTGCTGTCGAGCGGCGATGACGCCGTTTTGCAGATGGTCATCAAGATCATTGGCACACTTGGCGCAAAAGTCATCGGCGCGCACGAGATCGCGCCCGGCCTGCTGGCTGCGACAGGCCCTTTCGGTGCACAAAAGCCCGCCGAGGAAGATCTGCGTGACATACGCAAGGCGGCTGAGGCGGCACTTGCACTCGGTAAGCTGGATGTGGGGCAGGGAGCAGTCGCCGTGGGTGGCCGTATCGTCGCGCTGGAAGGCGTTGAGGGCACGGATGCCATGCTGGCGCGCGTCGCGGCATTGCGCGCCAAAGGACGTATATCCCCGCGCCGCAAGGGTGTACTCGTAAAGCTGTGCAAGCCGCAGCAGGATGTGCGCGCCGACCTGCCGACAATCGGTGTGGAAACGGTGGAGAATGCACGCAAGGCGGGATTGGCCGGCATCGCCGTCGAAGCCGGACGGGCGCTGGTGCTTGATCGCGAGGCGATGTTGAAGGCGGCCGATGAGGCGGGCATATTCGTCTGCGGCATCGATACGTCACTCGGCGGAGACATGATGGAGGAGAGTTGATCGGATGACGGCGGCATTAAAAGTGGCGGTCATTGCCGGAGAGGTATCCGGTGATCTTCTGGGTGCGGATCTGATCCGGTCGCTCAAGGCCCGATATGCGGGCCCCGTCGAGCTGGTGGGTGTCGGCGGCGATGCGCTGGAAGCACAGGGTCTGGTTTCCCTGTTCGACTATTCCGAACTCTCGATCATGGGCTTCACGCAGGTTCTGAAAAAGCTGCCGAAGCTCATTGCGCGGATCAACCAGACCGCCCAGGCAATCGCCGCTGCAAAGCCCGATATTCTGCTGATCATCGACAGTCCGGATTTCACCCATCGCGTGGCGAAAAAAGTTCGCCGGCAATTACCGCATCTGCCTGTTGTCAATTATGTCTGCCCCAGCGTCTGGGCGTGGAAGGAATATCGCGCCACCGCGATGCTGTCCTATGTCGATCATGTTCTGGCCCTGCTGCCCTTCGAGCCGGAAGCGATGCGCCGTCTCGGCGGTCCCCCGACGACCTTTGTCGGCCATCGGCTCAGCGTCGATGCCGATGTGCTCTCTGTGCGGCAGAAGCGGGCGGAACGCTCTCTGCCGGCAGATGGCCAGCCGAAAACCATCCTCCTCCTGCCGGGCTCGCGCTCCACTGAAACGACGCGGCTGATGGAGCCTTTTCAGGTGGCAGCGAGAGCTTTTGTAGAGCGCAACGGTCCGACGCGGTTTCTTTTGCCCACTGTGCCACGTCAGGAAAAACGCATCCACGAACTGGCGGCATCATGGCCGGAGGATATAAGGCCCGAAATCGGCATCGATTCCGCCTTCAAATGGAACGCGTTTGCTGAAGCCGATGCGGCCATCGCCGCTTCCGGCACGGTCATTCTGGAACTCGCACTCGCGGGCGTACCGACCATCTCGGTCTACAAGACCGACTGGATTTTCACCATGCTGAGCAAGCGGGTGAAAACCTGGACCGGCGCCCTGCCGAACCTGATCGCCGATTACGCCATCATTCCGGAATATTTCAACGAGGTCGTCAGGGCAGGCTCGATGCTGCGCTGGGCCGAGCGTCTGTCGTCCGATACCACCGAGCGGCGGGCGATGCTCGAAGGTTATGCGCTGGTGCAGCGGCGTTTGCACACGGATGTACCGCCGGGCGAAACCGGCGCGCGCATTCTTCTCGATGTCCTCAAAAACAAGAATAGCTCCTCGGTATAATCGCAGCCATCCTGTCCTCAGGCGGCGGAAATAGCGGTTTTCCGACAAGGTTAAGCCAGCTGCCGCCTTGCCGCCAATGCAGGCAGGCGAGGGGTTGGTTTTAACGCATTTGATCGTTAGGGCGGCAATCCCCAGGCTTTTATAGGGTCCGCGGCCCGCGAATTTACGTCTGGCACACCTCTTGCTTTCAATCTTGTATGCAAGATAGCCATACATCAGAAAGCGCCCAGAGCGCGGTAGAAGACGCCATCATCTCAGGCATTCTTTCCGCGCGGATCCGCCCGGGCACCCGCCTCAGCGAGAACCAGCTCGCCAGCCTTTTCAGCGTGTCGCGCACGCGCATCCGCGAGGCGATGATGCGGCTGGAGACGCGCGGCATCGTCACCGTCAGCCCGCGCCGCGGCTGGTTCGTGGTGGAGCCTTCCGCCGAAGAATCCATCAAGGTCTATGAGGCACGGCGCATCATCGAATATGGACTTTTGCGCAACCTTTCCGCCATCAGCGCGGAAGGCATAACGATCCTTGCCAATCATCTCGATGAAGAAAAGGCGGCGATTGTCAAAGGCGACCGCCAGCGCCTGACCTGCCTGATGGGCGATTTCCACATCCGCATCGCCGAAATCGCCGGAAATGACATCATCGTCGAAACGCTGCGCGACCTGACGGCCAGAACCATCCTCATCTCCATGCTCTATCAGTCCGATTTCCATGCGCAGCAATCGCATGACGGGCACTGCCGCATCTTCGAGGCGATCAAGGCGGCTGATTTTCACGGCGCCGCCGAACTCGCCATCCGCCATCTCGACGAAGTCGAAACCGGTCTCGATCTCACCCGCAGGCCGGACCCGCTCTACGAGCTTCGCAATTCGCTTTCACTGCAGCCTCTTTCCTCAAGCCCCAAGGAGTAATTCCCAATGTTTTCCAGACGTTCATTGCTTGCCATTGCCGCGATTTCCGCAACACTTGGTTTTTCGCCCGCAGCCTTTGCCGACGCGCTCGGCGATATCACTTCCCGAGGCACGATCCGCGTCGCCGTCCCGCAGGATTTTCCGCCGTTCGGCAGCGTTGGCACCGATATGGCGCCGCAGGGTTACGATATCGACGTCGCCAACCTGATCGGCGAGAAGCTCGGGGTGAAGGTCGAGCTGGTGCCGGTCACCAGCGCCAACCGCGTTCCCTATCTGCAGACCAACAAGGTCGATCTCGTCATTTCGAGCCTCGGCAAGAACCCGGACCGTGAAAAGGTCATCGACTTCTCCACTGCCTATGCGCCTTTCTTCAACGGTGTGTTCGCTCCGGACTCGCTTGCTGTCACCAAGGCGGAAGATTTGGCCGGCAAGACCATCGGCGTTACCCGTGGCGCCGTCGAGGATCTGGAACTGACCAAGGTCGCTCCCGCTGATACGACCATCAAGCGCTACGAGGACAATAACGGCACTATCTCTGCCTTCCTCGCCGGTCAGGTGGAAGCCGTCGCCACGGGCAATGTCGTGGCCGCCGCCATTCTCGCGAAGAACCCACCGAAGCGCCCCGAGCTTAAGTTCCTGATCAAAAATTCTCCCTGCTATATCGGCCTGAACAAGGAGCAGCCGGCGCTGCTGGAGAAGGTCAACGCCATCATCGCCACCGCAAAGACCGACGGTTCGCTGAACACCATCGCGCAGAAGTGGCTGAAAACCGATCTTCCGAAGGATCTGTGACCAACCCGGCAAACACATGCGCCGGTCCCGTTTGATCCCGGCCCGGCGCATGGTTTGTCCTCTTCCGAAGGAAACATCGGGTGAAATACACATTCGATTTTGGATGGCTCCTCGAATATTATCCGCAGATCGCCAAGGGTATCGCCGTCACGCTTGAATTGATCGCCGTCGGCGGCGTTCTCGGCATCGCGCTCGGCATATTCTGTGCCTGGGTGCGCGCGCTTGGCCCGAAATGGCTGCGGCCGCCGGTCGCGACCTATGTGGAACTCATTCGCAATACGCCGTTTCTCATACAATTGTTTTTTATCTTTTTCGGCCTGCCCTCGCTTGGCCTGCAACTGTCGGAACTGAGCGCTGCCAATATCGCCATGGTGGTCAATCTCGGGGCCTATAGCTGCGAGATCATCCGCGCCGGCATTCAGGCGACGCCGAAGGGGCAGTTCGAGGCCGGCGCAAGCCTTGCCATGACCCGTTTCGAAACCTTCCGCCACGTGGTGCTGGTTCCCTCCCTGCAACGAATATGGCCGGCGCTCTCCTCGCAGGTGGTAATCGTCATGCTCGGTTCGTCGGTCGTGTCGCAGATCGCCGCCGAGGACCTGACCTTCGCGGCCAATTTCATCCAGTCGCGCACCTTCCGCGCCTTCGAAGCCTACATGGTCTCCACCGTCATCTATCTCGTGCTGGCCATTCTTCTCCGGCAGGTGCTGCTGACGGGCGGCAACCTCATTTTTCCGCGCAGGAGTGTCCGATGATCGAGTTCTCCACCTGGGATATTCTCAGAAACCTGCTGCTCGCCACGCGCTGGACCGTGCTGCTCTCGCTCGTCTCCTTTGCGGGCGGCGGCTTGGTGGCGCTGCTTCTGCTCTTCATGCGCATTTCCCGGAAAAAATCGATGCGGGTTTTCGCGCGCTATTATGTCGAGCTTTTTCAGGGAACGCCGCTGCTGATGCAGCTCTTCATCGCCTTTTTCGGCCTTGGTCTCTTCGGTATCGATGTGCCGGCCTGGCTCGCGGCGGGTCTGACGCTGATCCTGTGGGCAGCAGCCTTCCTGACCGAAATCTGGCGTGGCTGCGTCGAATCTGTCGCCAAGGGGCAATGGGAGGCGTCGGCAAGCCTTGCCATGGGCCGCCTGCAGCAGATGCGTTACGTCATCCTGCCGCAGGCCATGCGGGTCGCCATTCCGCCGACCGTCGGTTTTTTCGTGCAGGTCATCAAGGGAACGGCGGTGACCTCGATCATAGGCTTCGTGGAACTGTCCAAGGCCGGCACGGTCGTCACCAACGCCACCTTCCAGCCCTTCACCGTTTATGGCCTCGTGGCCCTCATCTATTTCGCGCTGTGCTGGCCTCTGTCGAAGAGCAGCCAGATCCTCGAAAGGAAGCTCAATGTCGCTCATCGAAATCACTGAAGTCCGCAAAAGCTATGGCAGCAACGAGGTTCTGAAGGGCATCAATCTCGATGTCGAGCCGGGCGAGGTCATCGCCATCATCGGCAAGAGCGGATCGGGAAAATCGACCCTGCTTCGTTGCATCAACGGGCTGGAGACGATTTCGGCCGGTTCCATATCGGTCGCCGGCGCACAGCTTCTCGAAGACGATCTCCATCTCAAGGCACTTCGATTGAAGGTCGGCATGATCTTCCAGCAGTTCAATCTCTTCCCGCACCAGACCGTCGGCGGCAATGTCATGCTGTCACAGATGGTGGTCAAGAAGACGTCGAAACCGGAGGCGGAAGCCGTTGCCCGCAAGATGCTGGAACGGGTTGGCCTAGCGCATAAATTCGATGCCTATCCCGATGAGTTGTCAGGTGGCCAGCAACAGCGCGTCGCCATTGCCCGCGCCCTCGCCATGCAGCCGATCGCTTTGCTCTGCGATGAGATCACCTCGGCGCTCGATCCCGAACTGGTTGCGGAAGTGCTTGCCGTGGTGCGGGAACTCGCCGCCGAAGGCATGACGCTCTTGATGGTGACGCATGAAATGAAGTTCGCGCGCGACGTCTGCTCTCGCGTCGTCTTCATGCATGAGGGCAGGGTGCATGAAATTGGCCCGCCGGAAGAGGTGTTCGCCAATCCCGAAACCCCCGAACTCAAGCAGTTCCTGGGCGTTGCGGCGCGCCACTAAGAACCACTCAGACGCCCAACAAAAAAAAGGCCGGCGGGTGAAAACCTGCCGGCCTTTGATCTCAAATGGTTTCGCGGCTTAGCGCTTGGAAACCGGAACGTAGTCGCGCTTGCCGGCGCCCGTGTAGAGCTGGCGCGGACGACCGATGCGCTGCTGCGGATCTTCGATCATTTCGTTCCACTGTGCGATCCAGCCGACGGTGCGGGCGAGAGCGAAGAGAACGGTGAACATGGTCGTGGGGAAGCCGAGCGCCTTCAGCGTGATGCCCGAATAGAAGTCGACATTCGGGTAGAGCTTCTTCTCGACGAAATAAGGGTCGGAAAGGGCGATCTTTTCCAGTTCCAGAGCAACCTGCATGATTGGATCGTCGGAGTTGCCAGTGGCTTCCAGCACTTCGTACATCGTCTTCTGCATGATCTTGGCGCGCGGGTCGTAGTTCTTGTAGACGCGGTGGCCAAAGCCCATCAGGCGGAACGGATCGTTCTTGTCCTTGGCGCGGGCGATATATTCCGGAATACGGTCAACCGTGCCGATCTCGTTGAGCATGTTGAGCGCCGCTTCGTTGGCGCCGCCATGAGCCGGGCCCCAGAGGCAGGCAATGCCAGCCGCAATACAGGCGAACGGGTTGGCGCCCGAAGAACCGGCAAGACGCACCGTGGAAGTGGAGGCGTTTTGCTCGTGATCGGCATGCAGGATGAAGATACGGTCCATGGCGCGGGCCAGAACCGGATCAACCTTGTAGTCCTCGCACGGTACGGCAAAGCACATATGCAGGAAGTTGGAGGCGTAATCGAGATCGTTCTTCGGGTAAACGAAAGGCTGGCCGATATGGTACTTGTAGGCCATGGCGGCGATCGTCGGCATTTTTGCGATCATACGCAGCGAAGCGACCATGCGCTGGTGCGGATCGGTAATGTCGGTCGAGTCGTGATAGAAGGCCGAGAGAGCGCCGACCGTGCCGCACATGACGGCCATCGGATGCGCGTCGCGACGGTAGCCGGTGAAGAAGCGGCTCATCTGCTCATGCACCATGGTGTGACGCGTGACGCGGGTGTCGAAATCCTTCTTCTGCGCAGCCGTCGGCAGTTCGCCGTAGAGCAGCAGGTAGCAGGTTTCCAGGAAATCGCCCTGTTCGGCAAGCTGCTCGATCGGGAAGCCGCGGTGAAGGAGAACGCCTTCGTCACCATCGATATAGGTGATCTTGGATTCGCAGGAGGCCGTCGACGTGAAGCCCGGGTCGTAGGTGAAGGAGCCCGTGTGCTTGTACAGCGTGGCGATATCGACGACGCTTGGTCCAATCGTGCCTTCCCTGACCGGGAGTTCGACCTGTTTTTCGCCAAGTGTCACTGTAGCGCTTTTTTCCGTCATACTGATCCTCCGAAAACATGCGGGTGGGGGCGTTGAGACACGCCCCGCGGTTAAGCGTCTACCGATTAGCTATATGATCCTTGCGCCGATGCCAAGCTATCCAAAGGTCAAATTGTGCATTGCGGCATACGCAATTGCGTTGCTTTTCGCTTTATCATCATAGCAATTCGATCTCGGTCAACGCAGGGTTAAAGGAAAGCATTGCAATCCCTCGCATCCGCCTGCAAACCTGTTTCCGGTGCGGCAGGGGCGCGGCGCAGAGTGCTTGGTCAAGGGGAAAAAAAGCATTTCGGATATGCGGAAACGATGCAGGGCGGCTTGCCCGGCACGGCGGAGATTCTGTTTCCGCTACGCAGAACCGGGGATGTCGCGACATATGATACGCCCGCCCTTGTCAGCAGGCCAAAACTGCGAGCTATCGCCCCTCAAAAAATCGCCGCGTGCTTCGCCGAGGAGCGCTCATTCGGCCACGATTTTCTTTTCGTTCCGGTCTTTATCGGTTGTGGTGCGATCTTCTGGTTTTCCCTCGACACCTCGCCTTCATTCCCTGTTCTGGCGATCACATGTCTCATTGCCGCGGGTCTGGCATCCTTCACGAAATATCGTTCGGGCCTGGCAGCGACGGCCTGCGGCTTTTTCGCGCTGTTCTTGCTGGGCATGCTTTTCGCCGAGGTAGAAACGCGGCGGGTGGGAACCGTGGTGCTGGATACACCCGTCACCACCACCATTACAGGCACGGTGACGCGCCGGGAGGTCGATGCACGCGGGGATTGGCGATATGTGGTGCGGCTTGCCGCTACGGAGGCGCCGGCATTGTCACGCCCGCCGGAAAAGGTCTCGCTTCTCTCACGCGGGGGAGGTGAACCTGTCGCACTGGGCGCGACCATTCGTGGCAAGGCGCGGCTTTCGCCACCATCCGGCCCGGCTTTGCCGGGGCTCAACGATTTCGCCTTTGCCTCCTATTTCAGGGGCATAGGCGCGACGGGCTTCTTTTATAAGCCGCCACAGACGGTCATATCACCCGAAGATGACGTCAGGGCCGGAACGGACTGGCTGGAATGGGCCGATATGCGGCTTTACGGCCTGCGCACCGCCATTGCCGAACGCATCCGCAACACCATCGGCGGTGATGCCGGAGCCTTTGCCGCCTCCATCGTCACCGATGAGAGACAGGCCATATCCGCCGGGACGATGGAAGCGCTGCGGCTTTCCGGCCTTGCCCATATCGTTGCCATATCCGGGCTCAACATGGCGCTGGCGTCAGGCATATTCTTTGTGGGGCTGAGGCTTGCCTTCAGCCTTTTTCCGGCCTTTGCGCAGCGCTGGCCCGTCAAGAAAATCTCGGCTTTCGCCGCACTCCTGATGACGCTTGCCTATTATCTGATTTCCGGTTTCGCCGTCTCCGCCGAACGCGCCTGGCTGATGATGTCGGTGATGCTGATCGCTGTTCTCTTCGATCAACCCTCGCTCAGTCTCAGGAATGTTGCGCTTTCCGCTCTGGTCATTCTTGCCTTGTCGCCCTCGGAAATCATGGGCCCGAGCTTCCAGATGTCCTTTGCCGCAACCATCGCGCTCGTCGCCTCCTATGCCGCCTGGAGCCGCTGGCGTGTTGATCGCGAGCGGCTGTTCATCGGGCGCAAACCGGCATGGATGACGGTGGCGCAAACGGCGGGCGCCATCATCGGCGGCGTCATCACGACCTCGTTGATCGGCGGTCTTTCGACTGCGATCTATTCCGCCGAGCATTTTCAGCGTGTCACCACCTATGGACTTTTTGCCAATCTGGCCGCCATGCCGCTCATGTCGCTGATCGTCATGCCTTTCGGCCTTGTCGCCATGCTGCTGATGCCTTTCGGGCTTGATGCTCCGTTCCTCAAGGTCATGGGTTACGGTATGGCTCTCGTGATCGAAGTTTCCCGGGAGGTGGCCTCCTGGGGAGGAAGCGCTGCGACGGGGCGGCCACATGGCTGGTTCCTGGGGCTTGCCTCCGTTGGTTTTCTGCTGCTGGCATTGTTACGCAGCCGGCTGGCGCTTCTTGGTTTGCCGTTTCTGGTCCTCGCCTTTGGCCTGTCGGCGGCCACGGCCTATCGCAATCCGCCTCATCTGCTTGTTCATGAGGATGGCATGCTGGTGGCGCTGCTGGAGGATGGCAAAGCCTACACGACGAAAACACGGCCGCAGGGTTTCGTTTATGACCAGTGGCAAAGGGCACTGCTGCTGCCGGAACAGCCAGTTCCGCCGGTCTTTCTCAAGAGCGAGGCTGCGGCAACCACCGTGGCTTTGACCAAGGCGAAGCTTGATCCGGAAAAGATGAGGGCGGTTACACGGCAGATGACGGTGGCCCTGAGAGACGCGGAGCCCGGTATTTTCACCTGCAGCAAAGGCATATGGTGTGCCGCACGCGCGGGAAGCGGCGAATGGATCATCGTTCTGGAAGATGGTCGATTTGCCGGAAAGGCTTGTGATATCGCCGATATTGTCGTCGTTTCCCGCAGAACATCCTTCTCCCAATGCCGCTCGGGCGCACTCTTGCTTAACCGCGATATCCTGCGGCGGATCGGTTCACTGGAAATAGACTTTGCCGGCAGCGATCAGGTAGCGGTAGTCGGCAGGTTGCGCGCCGCGATAGCCGGCATGGACAGGCCCTGGAGCGAACATCGCTATTACGACTGGAAAAGCGGCCGTTTTGACCATGAGGTCCCTGATGCCGTCACGCGGTTGCTGGCGGCACCACAATGAGGGCCGCCAGCCTGGATCGTCAGGCCTTGATGCGCAGATCCGTCGTCAATTCGCCGATCCCGCCGATTTCCTCTTCATGCGCCGCGTCGCGCCAGGTTTCCTTCAGTCCGGCCTCGTACCATTCGCGCATGGCGGGCAGGGCGAGCAGCCGGTCACAATAGGCTTTCGCTGCGGGCGAAAGTTCCGCGCCATAGGTCTGGAAACGGAAAGCCACCGGGCAGAAGAAGGCATCGACCGCCGTAAATTTCTGGCCGGCAAGAAAGGGCCCGCCAAATTTTGCCAGGCCTTCGCTCCACAGCGCATCAACGCGCTTTATGTCGGCCGCTAGCCCGGTATCACCACCCTTCGGTTTTACGCGAATGCCGACCGACATGGGGTAGAGATTGCGCAGCGAGAAAAAGCCCGCATGCATTTCGCTCGCAGCCGAACGCGACCAGGCTCTTGCCTGCTTGTCGCTCGCCCAGACGCCCTGATGTCGCTCCGCCAGATATTCGGCGATCGACAACGATTCCCAAACCGTCACGCCTTCATCAACGAGGCAAGGCACCTTGCCGGTTGGCGAAAAGGTGGAGAAGGAAACGCCTTCGCCGAAGGGAACGAGTTTTTCATCGAAAGCAATGCCGAGCGTGCGCATCAATACCCATGGCCGCAGTGACCATGAGGAATAGTTCTTGTTGGCGATATAAAGATCGTACATGGCGTGTTCCCCGATATGATGCGCATTTCTATACCGGCGGATGGGCCCAGGAATATTGCAAATAATCCATGGCTCCCATAAGCCGCATTGATGAGTGGGGCAGGAAGAAAAGAAGCACCTGCACGTCACCATTCGGAGATGACGACGAAACACACCGCGACGAGACTGATGACCTGCATCCTTTCTCAACGAAATTAAGGATGCTCATTTTCAATCATCTGTTTCTTACCGCTGCCTGCTGGCCTTCGCGATAAAAGATGTGCGGACCTGCCAGACGATGTCGTTTCTCACTTATGCAGAGCCGCATCGTTCCAAGGAGCAAGCTGCAATGCTCCATAAGGGGAGCGCCATAATCTTGATGGTGCCCGCAGCAAAAGGAATTGCGGCCCCATGCCTTGAATCAATGGTAACGGCGGATCAGCCCTACCAGCTTGCCCTGGATTTTCACCCGGTCCGGTCCAAAAATACGCGTTTCATAGGCTGGGTTTGCCGCCTCGAGCGCAATGGAGGCGCCCTTGCGACGGAAACGCTTCAGGGTGGCTTCCTCATCATCCACCAGCGCTACGACGATATCACCCGGATTCGCCGTATTGCCATTGCGGATGATGACGGTATCGCCATCAAAAATGCCGGCCTCGATCATCGAGTCGCCCTTGACCTCAAGAGCGTAATGTTCGCCCGAACCGAGCATATCAACAGGCACGGCCACATCGTGGGTATTGTTCTGGATGGCGGAAATCGGCACACCGGCGGCAATGCGGCCCATGACCGGCACGGTGACGGCCCCGACGAGATCATTGGCCGGCGTCTTGGGGGCAGGGGCCGCTTCCGGCGCCTTGGCCTTGCCAAGGCTGCCTTCGATGACGCTCGGCGAAAAGCCGCGCTGCGGCCTTGCACCCGGCGTATAGGCCTCAGGCAGCTTGATGACTTCCAGCGCTCGCGCTCTATTTGGTAGCCGGCGAATAAACCCGCGCTCTTCGAGGGCGGTGATCAGGCGGTGGATGCCAGATTTCGAGGCAAGATCGAGTGCGTCCTTCATTTCATCGAAGGATGGCGGCACGCCGGACTCTTTCATTCGTTCATGAATGAAGAGAAGCAATTCCTGCTGTTTGCGCGTGAGCATGAGGAAAACACCCTTTAGAATCGTAGTGGAAGTCGCGAAACAAATACAGAACGAACACTATATGTTCCATATGTGTTCCGCAATCCCCTAAAATTTCGTGAAGCTGCTATCTGTTGTTTTGATGATTTGCTTCTTGGCCTACGATTGTGCTTTTCTGCGGCCCAAATCGTCCAGGCATGTCCGGGCGGAGTGCCAGCGCAGGAAACAGGTCATGATGAAATCCCATAGCGTCGATCATCTCGTTCTGCCGGTGCAGGATATCGGCGTTGCCGCGAAACGTCTCGCCAGCCTTGGATTTACGGTCTCACCGGAGGCTTTGCATCCTTTCGGCACCCGAAATGCCTGTGTTTTTTTTACCGACGGGACCTATCTGGAGCCGCTCGTAATTGCTGATCCGGCTAAATATAATGCGTCGGCAGACAGGGGAGATGTGTTCACGGGCAGGGACAGGGCCTTCCGGCAACGTGACGGGCGGGAGGGTTTTTCGGCTCTTGTCGCCAAAACCGAAGATGCCCTTGCCGACCATGACAGGTTTCTGACGTCTGGCGTGTCAGCGGGCGATGTGTTCCAGTTTTCGCGGCCTGTGCGGATGCCGGATGGATCGGAAAGCGAGGCGGCGTTCCGGCTGGCTTTTGCGGCAAGCGGGGCGGCGGATTTCTTTCTGTTTAGTTGTCAGCGGCTGCAGGCCCTGCCGGGCGATCGAACAGTGCTGGAGCGCCATGCCAACGGTGTCTCCGGCCTCAGTGAAATCGTTCTGTTCTCCGGTGATGATCCGAACGCGGCGCGCTTGATCGAAACGGTGTTTGGTTGTGAGGGCAGAATATCTCCGGATGGTGATATGGTTTTCGCGACTGGCAATGCGCGCATCAGATTGACCGGAAAACCTGATTTCAGCGGACAGGCTCCGAATACTCCTGATTGGAGAGGCGGCGGATTGCGCGGTGCGGGCATCGTCTTTTCGTCACACGATCTTGCCGTGACAGAGGCGGCGCTTGCTGCTAATGGCGTGTCCTGCGCAAAAGCGGGCGGTCGCCTGGTGGTGCCCGCAGCACCTGGTCAGGGCGTTGCCTTCGCCTTCGAGGAAAAATGATGAGCGTTACGAACAATCTCAAAGTCACCGCCGGCGACGGCGCCAGCAAGGTTTCCTTTTCCAATACCGAGCGTTTTTCGCTGATCGCCGGCCCCTGCCAGATGGAAAGCCGGGAACATGCTTTCATGATCGCTGGCATCCTGAAGGAGCTTTGCGACAAGCTGGGGATCGGGCTCGTTTATAAGTCCTCCTTCGACAAGGCGAACCGCACCTCGCTTTCCGGCAAGCGCGGCATCGGCCTTGACAGTGCGATGCAGGTTTTCGCTGATCTCAAGAAGGAATTCGGCTTTCCTGTTCTGACCGACATTCACACCGAGGAGCAATGCGCCATCGTTTCCGAGGTGGTGGATGTGCTGCAGATTCCGGCTTTCCTCAGCCGCCAGACCGATCTTCTCGTCGCCGCCGCCAAAACCGGCCGTGTCATCAACGTCAAGAAGGGCCAGTTCCTGGCGCCCTGGGACATGAAGAACGTGCTCGCCAAGCTTAATGAGAGCGGCAACCCGAATGTGCTTCTGTGCGAGCGCGGCGCTTCCTTCGGTTACAATACGCTGGTCTCCGACATGCGCTCCCTGCCGATCATGGCATCGCTTGGCGCGCCGGTCGTGTTTGACGCCACCCACTCGGTGCAGCAGCCGGGCGGGCAGGGTGGCTCCACGGGCGGCCAGCGCGAATTCGTCGAGACCTTGGCACGCGCGGCGGTCGCCGTCGGCGTGGCCGGCCTCTTCATCGAGACCCATGAGGACCCTGATAATGCGCCGTCTGACGGCCCCAACATGGTGCACCTGAAGGACATGCCGAAACTGCTCGAAAAGCTTCTGGCTTTCGACGCCATCACCAAAGCCTGAGGGCTGGCCGCTGCGGCGGGCGCCGTTTGTGCCAATCGATTTTAATGGCGGGCGGGCCGTTTCCGCTGCCCACCGTCATTGTAATTTCTTCGCCATCGTCTAAGACAGGCGACGGAAAATATCTGTTCCATTCCCAAGGGAGAGACCATGACTGCCATTACCGATATCATCGCGCGCGAAATCCTCGACAGCCGCGGCAACCCGACCGTTGAAGTCGACGTTTATCTCGAAGACGGCTCCATGGGCCGTGCCGCCGTTCCCTCCGGCGCCTCCACCGGCGCGCATGAGGCGGTTGAGCTGCGCGATGGCGGCAAGCGTTATCTCGGCAAGGGCGTGGAAAAGGCGGTCGAAGCCGTCAATACGGAAATCTTCGACGCCATCGGCGGTTTTGATGCCGAAAACCAGATTCAGATCGACCAGATGATGATCGCGCTTGACGGCACGCCGAACAAGTCGCGCATTGGCGCGAACGCCATCCTCGGCGTATCGCTTGCAGTCGCCAAGGCTGCCGCTGAAGCTTCCGGCCTGCCGCTTTACCGTTATGTCGGCGGCCCGAACGCACATCTGCTGCCGGTTCCGATGATGAACATCATCAATGGCGGCGCGCATGCAGACAACCCGATCGATTTCCAGGAATTCATGATCCTGCCGGTCGGCGCGGAAAACATCCGCGAAGCCGTGCGCATGGGTTCGGAAGTGTTCCATACGCTGAAAAAAGAACTGTCGGCGCAGGGCCACAACACCAACGTCGGCGACGAGGGCGGTTTTGCACCGGGCCTCGAAAGTGCGCCGGCTGCGCTCGATTTCATCATGAAGTCGATTGAAAAGGCCGGTTACCGTCCGGGCGACGACATGTTCGTTGGTCTTGACTGTGCATCGACCGAATTCTTCAAGGACGGAAAATACGTTCTCGAAGGCGAAGGCCGCACGCTGGAGCCGGGCGCGATGGCTGAATATCTCGCCGATCTGGTCGGCAAGTATCCGATCATCTCCATCGAAGACGGCATGGCTGAAGACGACTGGGAAGGCTGGAAGACGCTGACCGATCTCGTCGGCAACAAGTGCCAGCTGGTGGGCGACGATCTTTTCGTCACCAACTCCGCACGTCTTCGCGACGGCATCAAGATGGGGGTTGCCAACTCCATCCTCGTCAAGGTCAACCAGATCGGTTCGCTTTCCGAGACGCTGGATGCGGTCGAAACGGCGCACAAGGCCGGTTACACCGCCGTCATGTCGCACCGCTCGGGCGAAACGGAAGATTCCACCATCGCCGATCTCGCGGTTGCCACCAATTGCGGTCAGATCAAGACCGGTTCGCTTGCCCGTTCCGACCGGCTCGCGAAGTACAACCAGCTGATCCGTATCGAGGAAATGCTGGGCCCGCAGGCCGCTTACGCCGGCCGTTCGATCCTGCGCGGATAATTCGCGTTCAGGTTTGGCGACGTGGCCCGCCGCTTGGCGGGCTGAGGTTGGTGAAAGACGTGTCCACGCATGAGACGTCGTCCTCGGGCCTGACCCGAGGATCCACCTTCCAAACCACTTATAGATCCTCGTCCCAAGGGCGAGGATGACGAAGTTGAGAGGAGAACTCTCTTTGCAAACGTAGCCCGCCTTCCGGCGGGCTTTTTTGCGTCCGTCAGCCGACAGGAATTTAAGGTCAACGGATAGTTAAACAATCCGGCTTAGTCTCAGAATCACGTTGTGCGTTTTAAGGCTTCTCTCCGGCATGTGGACCAGACATCATAAAAAGAGACGATTCGGCCGTTTGATCGTTCCGGCCATCACGATCGCTTTTCTTTCCTATTTCGGGTATCATTCCATTCATGGCGACTTCGGCCTGCAGGCGACGGAGCGGCTGGAGCGGCAGCGCATTACCCGCACCGCGGAGCTCGCAAAGCTCACGCAGGCGCGTGTGGCGCTTGAGCGGCAGGTGGAATTGATGAGCGACGGCTCGCTTGAGCGGGACATGATCGACGAGATTTCGCGCTATCAGCTCAATATGTCCCGCACGGACGAAATCGTCATCATGAACACCTATTTCTGATTAACCTAAATCAAGTTAATTAATCATTTGTGATTTATTCACAGCGCTTTAGCGTGAATATGTGCCATGCGTTTAAAGCATTGCTGCATGGCATTTTCTTGCATATGGTACGCGCCACTCTATCCATTCAAACGGCAACTCAGGGAGGGATGAATGGCGCCGCGAAAACCAGCGACCGTATCCGGCCGCAAGACAACGGCAAAGGCTGCAACCGAATTTACCGGCAAGAACAGCCCGGACTTCTCGAAGGAAGAAGAGCTTCACGCTTATCGTGAAATGCTTCTTATCCGCCGTTTCGAAGAAAAGGCCGGCCAGCTTTATGGTATGGGCTTCATCGGCGGTTTCTGTCACCTCTACATCGGTCAGGAAGCCGTTGTTGTTGGCATGCAGATGTCGCAGAAGGAAGGCGATCAGGTCATCACCGCTTACCGTGACCACGGCCACATGCTCGCTCTGGGCATGAGCGCGCGTGGCGTCATGGCCGAGTTGACCGGCCGCAGGGGCGGCTTGTCGAAAGGCAAGGGCGGCTCCATGCACATGTTCTCCAAGGAGAAGCATTTCTACGGCGGTCACGGCATCGTCGGTGCGCAGGTTTCGCTTGGAACCGGTCTTGCCTTCGCCAACCGTTATCGCGGCAACGACAATGTTTCCGTGACTTATTTCGGTGACGGCGCGGCCAACCAGGGTCAGGTCTACGAGAGCTTCAACATGGCTGCTCTCTGGAAGCTGCCGATCATCTATATCGTCGAAAACAACCGTTACGCCATGGGCACCTCGACCGCCCGCGCCACCGCCCAGTCGAACTATTCGCTGCGCGGCCAGTCCTTCGGCATTCCCGGCATTCAGGTGGATGGCATGGATGTGCGCGCCGTCAAGGCGGCTGCCGATCAGGCACTGGAACATTGCCGCTCCGGCAAGGGTCCGATCATTCTGGAGATGCTGACCTACCGTTACCGTGGTCACTCCATGTCCGACCCGGCAAAATACCGTTCGAAAGACGAAGTGCAGAAGATGCGCTCCGAACACGACCCGATCGAGCAGGTCAAGGCACGGCTCATCGACCATGGCTGGGCAAGCGAGGACGAACTGAAGGCCATCGACAAGGATGTCCGTGACATCGTTGCCGACAGCGCTGACTTCGCCCAGAACGACCCCGAGCCGGATGTATCCGAGCTCTACACCGACATTCTGCTCTGATCGGGAAAGGGAAACCCATGCCAGTAGAAATTCTTATGCCCGCCCTTTCCCCGACCATGGAGGAAGGCACGCTTTCCAAATGGCTTAAAAAGGAAGGCGACAAGGTCACCTCCGGCGACGTGATTGCCGAGATCGAGACCGACAAGGCGACCATGGAAGTGGAAGCCGTGGATGAAGGCGTCATCGGCAAGCTGCTGATCGATGCCGGCACCGAAGGCGTCAAGGTCAACACGCCGATCGCCGTTCTCATTCAGGAAGGCGAAAGCGCCGCCGACATCTCTTCCTCCGCCAGGAAGGAAGAGCCGAAGGCAGAGGCCGCAAATTCCGGTTCGGACGCCGCAGGCGGCAAGACCCGCGAAGCATCCGAAGAGCCGAGCACTGCAAAGGAAGCCGCCAAGGTTCCGGCAGCACCCAAGATCGAAGTTGCTGCCGATCCGGATATTCCTGCCGGTACTGAAATGGTGATGACGACGGTGCGTGAAGCGCTGCGTGACGCCATGGCCGAAGAAATGCGCGCCGACGAAAAAGTTTTTGTCATGGGTGAGGAAGTCGCCGAATATCAGGGCGCCTACAAGATCACCCAAGGCCTGTTGCAGGAATTCGGTGAACGCCGCGTCATCGACACCCCGATCACCGAGCACGGTTTTGCCGGTATCGGCGTTGGTGCGGCAATGACGGGCCTGCGGCCTATCGTCGAATTCATGACCTTCAACTTTGCCATGCAGGCGATCGACCAGATCGTCAACTCGGCAGCGAAGACACTTTACATGTCGGGTGGCCAGATGGGTGCGCCGATGGTGTTCCGCGGTCCTTCGGGTGCTGCCGCCCGCGTTGGCGCTCAGCATTCGCAGTGTTATGCCGCCTGGTACAGCCATATTCCGGGCCTCAAGGTCGTCATGCCTTACACGGCAGCGGACGCGAAGGGTCTTCTGAAGGCGGCTATCCGCGATCCGAACCCGGTCATCTTCCTTGAGAACGAAATTCTCTACGGCCAGAGCTTCGAAGTACCGAAGCTCGATGATTTCGTGCTGCCAATCGGCAAGGCGCGCATTCATCGCAAGGGCACGGACGCGACCATCGTTTCCTTCGGCATCGGCATGACCTACGCGATCAAGGCGGTTGCGGAACTCGAAAAGCTCGGCATCGACGTCGAACTGATCGATCTGCGCACCATCCGTCCGATGGATCTGCCCACCGTCATCGAATCGGTCAAGAAGACCGGTCGTCTGGTCACGGTCGAGGAAGGTTTCCCGCAGTCATCGGTCGGTGACTTCATCGCCAACCAGGTCATGCGCGCCGCTTTCGACTATCTCGATGCGCCGATCCTGACGATCGCCGGCAAGGATGTTCCGATGCCTTACGCGGCAAACCTCGAAAAGCTGGCTCTGCCGAACGTCGATGAAGTCGTTCAGGCCGTCAAAACCGTCTGCTACAAGTAAGGGGAGGCGTTTCGATGCCGATAAACATCACCATGCCTGCCCTTTCTCCTACCATGGAAGAGGGCAATCTGGCCAAGTGGCTGGTCAAGGAAGGCGACAAGGTCGCACCCGGTGACGTGATCGCCGAGATCGAGACCGACAAGGCAACCATGGAAGTGGAAGCCGTCGATGAGGGCACGGTCGCCAAGCTGGTCGTTCCCGCCGGCACTGAAGCGGTCAAGGTCAACGCCCTGATCGCCATCCTTGCCGCAGAAGGCGAAGATGTGGCCGAGGCGGCAAAGGGCGGCAATGCCGCTCCTGCTCCGTCTCAGGCCAAAGCCGAGGCACCGAAGCAGGAAGCTGCAAAGGCTGAAGCGCCAAAGGAAGAAGCTGCCCCGGCCAAGGCTGAAAAGCCAGCTGCCGACCAAGCCTCCGCACCTTCCACCCCGGCCCCGGTTGCAAAGTCCGGCGAGCGCATTTTCGCTTCGCCGCTTGCCCGTCGTCTTGCCAAGGAAGCCGGTCTCGACCTCACGGCCGTCTCCGGGTCCGGCCCGCATGGCCGCATCGTCAAGACCGACGTGGAAAAGGCTGCCGCTTCCGGTGGTGCGAAGGCAGCTCCTGCCGCCGCAGCATCCGCAGGCGCACCGGCTCCGGCACTTGCCAAGGGTCCGTCCGACGAAGCCGTTCTCAAGCTGTTCGAGCCGGGTTCCTACGAGCTGGTGCCGCACGACGGCATGCGCAAGGTCATCGCCAAGCGTCTGGTCGAATCCAAGCAGACCGTTCCGCATTTCTACGTTTCCGTGGATTGCGAACTGGATACGCTTCTGGCGTTGCGCGCCCAGCTCAATGCTGCAGCACCCGAAAAGGACGGCAAGCCGGCCTACAAGCTTTCGGTCAACGACATGGTCATCAAGGCGCTGGCTCTGGCGCTACGCGACGTGCCTGACGCCAACGTCTCCTGGACGGAAAGCAACATGGTCAAGCACAAGCATTCGGATGTCGGCGTTGCCGTTTCCATTCCGGGTGGCCTGATCACGCCGATCATCCGCAAGGCGGAAGAGAAGTCGCTCTCCACCATCTCCAATGAGATGAAGGACTACGGCAAGCGCGCGAAAGAGCGCAAGCTGAAGCCCGAGGAGTATCAGGGCGGTACGACGGCCGTGTCCAACATGGGCATGATGGGCGTCAAGAGCTTCTCCGCCGTCATCAACCCGCCGCATGCCACCATTCTGGCGGTCGGCGCGGGTGAGGAGCGGGCTATCGTGAAGAAGGGCGAGATCAAGATCGCCAATGTCATGACGGTCACGCTTTCCACCGACCACCGCTGCGTCGATGGCGCGCTCGGAGCCGAACTGATCGGCGCCTTCAAGCGCTACATCGAAAACCCGATGGGCATGCTGGTTTGATCGGAGAATAACATGGTGAAGTCGGTCCTCTGCTTTGGCGATTCCCTGACCTGGGGATCTGATGCGGAAACGGGTGGCCGGCACAGCCATGACGATCTTTGGCCGAGCGTCTTGCAGAAGGCGCTCGGTTCCGACGTGCATGTGATCCATGAGGGTCTTGGCGGCCGCACCACCGCCTATGACGACCTGACGGCCGATTGCGACCGCAACGGCGCGCGGCTTCTGCCGACGCTGCTGCACAGCCATGCGCCGCTTGATCTCGTCATCATCATGCTCGGCACCAACGACATGAAACCGTCGATCCACGGCTCGGCGATTGTCGCCATGAAGGGTATCGAGCGGCTGGTGAAGCTCACGCGCAACCATGTCTGGCAAGTTACGGACTGGGAAGCGCCTGACGTGCTGATCGTCGCGCCACCGCAACTCAGTGAGACGGCAAACCCTGTCATGGGCGCGATCTTTCGCGATGCAATCGATGAGTCGGCGATGCTGGCTTCCGTTTACCGGGACCTTGCCGACGACCTCGACTGCGGATTTTTCGATGCCGGGTCTGTCGCCCGCACGACGCCGGTGGACGGCGTCCATCTCGACGCTGAAAACACGCGGGCCATCGGGCGCGGGCTGGAGCCTGTCGTCCGCATGATGCTCGGACTTTGACACTCATTCTCGTTTCGGGGCGGTTTGCCGTCACCCGAATAAGACAAGGCAGGATTTCCAATGGCTCAATCTTATGACGTCATCATCATCGGTTCGGGACCAGGCGGTTACATTGCCGCGATCCGCGCAGCCCAGCTCGGCATGAAGGTTGCGGTCGTGGAGCGCGAGCATCTGGCCGGCATCTGCTCCAACTGGGGCTGCATTCCCACCAAGGCGCTGCTGCGCACCGCCGATGTCATGCACACCGCCACCCACGCCAAGGATTACGGTCTGACGCTGGAAGGCTCGATCAAGCCTGACGTCAAGGCGATTGTGGCGCGCTCGCGCGGCATTGCTGCGCGCATGAACAATGGCGTCGGTTTCCTGTTCAAGAAGAACAAGGTCGATATCATCTGGGGTGAAGCCAAGATCACCAAGCCGGGCGAAATCGTTGTCGGAAAGTCCACCAAGCCGGTGGTTCAGCCGCAGGGTCCCGTGCCGAAAAACACGCTGGGCGAGGGCACCTATACCACCAAGCACATCATCGTCGCCACCGGCGCACGCCCGCGCGCGCTTCCGGGCATCGAGCCGGATGGCAAGCTGATCTGGACCTATTTCGAGGCGATGAAGCCGGAAGAACTGCCGAAGTCGCTGCTCGTCATGGGGTCGGGCGCCATCGGCATCGAATTCGCCAGCTTCTACCGCACCATGGGCGTCGACGTCACCGTCGTCGAAATCATGAGCCAGGTCATGCCGGTTGAAGACGCGGAAATCTCCACCTTCGCCAAGAAGCAGCTCGAAAAGCAGGGCATGAAAATCCATCTGGAGACCAAGGTTTCCAAGGTCGAGAAGGGCGCGAACTCCATCACCGCGACGCTTGAGAAGAAGGATGGTTCTTCCGAAAAGATCACGGCCGACCGCATGATTTCCGCCGTCGGCGTCGTCGCCAATATCGAAGGTATCGGGCTTGAGGCTGCCGGCGTGAAGACCGATCGCGGCTTCATCGTCATCGACGGTTACGGCAAGACCAATGTACCTGGTATCTACGCCATCGGCGATGTTGCTGGCCCGCCGCTGCTCGCCCACAAGGCGGAGCATGAGGCCGTCATCTGCGTCGAAAAGATTGCAGGTCTGCCGAATGTCCATCCGATGGACAAGCTCAAGATTCCCGGCTGCACCTATTGCAACCCGCAGGTCGCTTCTGTCGGCCTCACCGAAGCCAAGGCGAAGGAACAGGGCCGCGATATCCGCGTCGGTCGCTTCTCCTTTGCTGCGAACGGCAAGGCCGTGGCACTCGGCGAAGATCAGGGTATGGTCAAGACTATCTTCGATAAAAAGACCGGTGAACTGCTCGGCGCGCATATGGTCGGTGCGGAAGTGACCGAGCTCATTCAGGGCTTCGTTGTCGCCATGAATCTCGAGACGACGGAAGAAGACCTGATGCACACGATCTTCCCGCATCCGACGATTTCGGAGTCGATGAAGGAAAGCGTGCTCGACGCCTATGGGCGTGTTCTGAATGCATAAGTGCTCCGTGATACCCGGCATTGTCTAACCCTGCCGGGTGTCCCATATGTCTCGATGCAGGCTGCTCAAGGGGCCGGTTCTTTCAGGGAGCGTGGAATGGAAAGTGTAGGCTGGATTGCAGCAATCATCATCGGCGGTCTCGCCGGCTGGCTTGCGGGCAAGCTCATGGACATGCGCTTCGGCGTTTTCATGAACATCGTCCTCGGCATCGTCGGTTCGGTGGTGGCTGTTGCGGTGCTGAGAACCTTCGATGTTTTCGTGCAGGACAGCAGGCTCGGCTACTTTGTCACGTCTTTCCTCGGCGCCAGCCTGCTGCTGTTCCTGGCGAAGCTGGTGCGGCGCTGACAAGGCTTCGTGACCGGAAGGGGCTTACGCTTTTTCTGGAATTGTTCTAAAGCATCCGGCCAACAGATGTTTAGATCGCTAAAGGCGATGGAAGCAGGTTTTAAATGGTCACTATTCTCGACAGGACTTCGTCCGAAGAAAAGCGTATTCGCCACCCGGAAAAGGCGCATAAGCCCGATACCGAGGTCATGCGCAAGCCGGAATGGATCCGCGTCAAGGCGCCGACCTCCAAGGGCTATCACGAGACGCGCGAACTGGTGCGTTCGCACAAGCTGGTCACGGTGTGCGAGGAAGCCGGCTGTCCGAATATCGGCGAGTGCTGGGACAAGAAGCACGCGACCTTCATGATCATGGGTGAAATCTGCACCCGCGCCTGCGCCTTCTGCAACGTCGCGACCGGCAAACCCAATCCGCTTGACATGGATGAGCCCGAGAACGTCGCCAAGGCCGTCAAGCAGATGGGCCTGTCGCACGTCGTCATCACCTCGGTCGACCGCGATGACCTCGCCGATGGCGGCGCTGAACATTTCGAGAAGGTGATCTGGGCGATCCGCGCCGCGTCTCCGACGACGACCATCGAAATCCTCACGCCTGACTTCCTGAAGAAGCCGGGCGCGCTGGAACGTGTTGTTGCCGCCAAGCCCGATGTCTTCAACCACAATATGGAAACCGTTCCTGGCAACTATCTGACGGTTCGCCCCGGCGCGCGCTATTTCCACTCCGTGCGCCTCCTGCAGCGGGTGAAGGAACTCGATCCCACCATGTTCACCAAGTCGGGCATCATGGTCGGCCTTGGCGAAGAGCGCAACGAAGTGCTGCAGCTGATGGACGACCTGCGCAGCGCCGACGTGGACTTCCTGACCATCGGCCAATATCTGCAGCCGACCCGCAAGCACCACAAGGTCGAGGCCTTCGTGACGCCGGAGGAATTCAAGTCCTACGAGACGGTGGCCTATACCAAGGGCTTCCTGATGGTGTCGTCGAGCCCGCTGACCCGCTCCTCGCACCATGCCGGCGACGATTTCGAGCGCCTGCGTGCTGCCCGCGAGAAGAAGCTGCTGGCTGCTGCTGAGTAATCAGGGGCGGAAAGGCTGGGCAAAACGACGTGTCATCGCACGTTTTGCACGCTCTCATGCTCGGGCTTGTCCCGAGCATCTGCAACCTCTGTACTTTACGATACGTGATTGGATTCTCGGGACGGGCCCGAGGATGACGTTGAGCTGGAGGCGATCCTTACGAAATGGCTCAATCGCCTGTCTTCGGCCCTTAAGCTAATTACGCCACAACCTTCTTCGGGCGATGCGCCCGCATGCACAGCACCACGCTCAGCACTACTGAGCAGATCGCGACGACCTCAACCAGCGTCGGGCCACGTCCCTCCCAGAGAAAACCGTAAAGCAGCGCAAACAGCGTTTCGAACAGGATCATCTGTCCGACCATGGTGAGCGGCAGAAGTCGGCTCATGCGGTTCCATAGCGCATTGCCGATAATGGAGGCGGTGACGCCGAGGCCTGCGGCAACGGCGGCGAAATGCAGCCAATCCCCGGAAGCGTGGCTTGCGCCACCAAAGCCGAAAGCCGGAATTGCCAGCGCCAGCGCCAGTGCGCCGGTCACCACACCCGTCATCATGTTCCAGTCATCGGCGCTGACATCGTGGAGGCGGGAAAGCCAGCGGGCGTTGCCGACGGCAAAGGCCGTCCAGGAGGCCAGTGCCCCGAGCGCGCAGGCAAGGCCGATGACGCGTGAAAAATCGAGCCCACCATCGCCTTGCACCAGCGATTGCCAGGAAATGCCGACAATGCCGATTGCGCCGAAAACAAGCGACGGCCATAGCCGCCGGAGCGATACCGCGCCGTGGTCGCGACTGCCGATGATGGTGACGGCGACGGGCAGGAAACCGATGATGATGGAGGTGAAAGCGACACCGCTGAGTTTAACGGCTGTCGATATGAAGACATAATAGGCGATATTGCCGATCATGCTCAGCCAGCCGAGCGCAAACCATTCCCGCACGCCAAAACGGGCGGAAACCCGCCTGATGCGCGGTCCGATGATGATGAGGGAAATCAGCCCGTAGGTGAGGTAACGCGCCGTCGACAGTTGTAGGGCGGAAAAATCCGGCACGAGTTTGGGGGCGAGAAAGATGCCTCCCCACATCGCTCCCGCCAGCATGCCATAAAAAACACCGAGACCTGTCCTGTTCATGTCCTGTCACATCCGCATTCGCATTTGCCTGCGATGTGCCACAGCCCCTTCCGGCTGTCTTGACAAAAACTCCTGATGACCGTGTAGACGGTTCTAATGAATGCCGCGGTTTCGGCGATAGGCAGCGGGCGTTTCACCCACCGCATTGCGCATGGCGCGCGTCAGTGCCGTCTGGTCGGAAAAGCCGGCCCGTAGGGCAATCTCGGCAATTGGCAGGGCGGAATCGTCGAGCAATGCAAAGACCTTGTCCATGCGCAGCCCGGCCAGCCAGCGGTGAGGCGGGAGGCCGAATTCTTCGAGAAACAGAGCATGCAGACGGCTGTCGCTGATCGTCACGCAGGAGGCAAGCATCCCGATGGTCCAGGGGAAGAACGGTTCCGCCCTGACGACCGCGGCGAGCCTGTGCAGGCGTTGGCGGATATCGGTTCGTTCGTCGGCCAGGCTGTCGATCAGCAGCGGCGCCCACAGACCGGCAATATCGTCGCGCCGCCCATCCGCTCCGATGATGCCGCGCATATAGGCGATCAATTGCCGGGTATCCTGCGCTATGTCGAGAAACGGCGAACGGGCGAATTTTTCGAGGGTTTGCGCGGGAAGGGCGCTTTCATCGATATCGACCACCAGTGAGTGATTGCTCGCTGTCGCTTCCTGGGTATGCGGTGTGTCGCGATGGATGAAGACGCCGCGCCCGGTCGACAATTCATCCTGCCGTCCGGCTACATCGATCAGCAGACGCCCGGAGACCGGAAGAACGATCTGAACGAAGCCATGCCGTTCCTTCGGTCTTTCTTCCCTGTAGGTTCTGATATCGGCGGATGCGGCTGTCATGACGCTGTCGTTTCCATTGTGCAAAGAAATGGCCGCCTCGAAAAAGCGGCCGGTTTCATTGTTTGATTATGACATCGTCTTGAAGATTGGGCCAGTCGGCTTTATCCGTCGGCTCTGCGCGCCGGCAATTAACAGTCTTCCTTGGCGGTCGATTCGCCGCGTTTGCGCTTGCGCAGAACCGGCTTGTTTTCTCTCGCCTCGCATTTCGCGACATCGATAAGATAGGCAAGCACCGGCATGCCGTTCATCGATGCGAGTTGTTTTGCGGATTCGAGAAGGTTGATGATGTTGGAAAAATCGTCCATCGGCTCACTCAGTGGCTCAAAGCGGTTATGTATCGGGTCTGAACCCAAGGATGAATACGCTGGGTGAAATTGGGAGCTTCCAGCGCCGTTGCATCCAATGGGTGTAATATTAGTCGCAAATAAATAGCAATCCCTGCGACGGAGTTACAATAGTCAATTTTCCGTAACTGCCATGCGCGGTAACGATATCGCTCAAGGGTTATGACCGGGTGGCAGAAATATATCCAGCGGTTGGATGAGGTCTATCAAATGCCGAACTATCTTCACAGGGTAGAAGATGCTGCCGCGATTATCGCCGGCGCGCAGCGCATATTGGTCGTTGGCTGTTCCGGCGGCGGCAAGTCGACGCTTTCGCAGAAGCTCGCGGGCAATTTCGGGCTTCGTTATATCTCCATGGATCGGGAGATTTTCTGGCTGCCCGGCTGGCAGGCGCGCGCCCGCCATGAGCAGCGGCAGAGGATAGCCGCCATCATCACCGAAGAGCGCTGGCTGATGGACGGCAGCAACCCGTCGTCTTTCGATATGCGCCTGCCGAGGTCCCACATCGTTCTCTGGGTGCGCATGCCGCGCTGGCTCTGCCTGTGGGGTGCCGTCACCCGGGCGATCAAGGGTTACGGCAAGGCGCGGCCCGAAATGGCGGAGGGATGTCCCGAAAGGATAGACATCGATTTCCTGCGCTATATCTGGAATTTCGAACGCCGCCACGCCCCGATTTTTGAGCAGAATTTCGCGCTTTATGGTCCTGATGTGCCGGTATTCCAGCTGAAAAGCCGAAAACAGTTTCGCCGCCTTCTTGATCTTCTCGTTATCGAGGATTAACTGCCGCTCATGCCACAGTTCGAAACGCATCGCCTTGTCAAACACTCGCCCGACCGCATGTACGACCTCGTCGCCGATGTGGAGAAATATCCGCAGTTTCTTCCCCTTTGCGAGGCGCTCACCGTCCGCTCGCGCAAGGAACGCGACGGCAAGATACTGCTGGTGGCGGATATGACGGTTGGTTACAAGGCCATTCGTGAGACCTTCACCACCCAGGTGCTGCTGAACCCTGCGGAGCGCGCCATTGATGTGAAATATATCGACGGACCGTTCAAATATCTCGAAAATCGCTGGCGTTTCGAGGCCTCGGACGAGGACGGCTCAGCCATTCATTTCTTCATCGACTATGAATTCAAGAACCGACTGCTCGGCGCGGTCATGGGATCGATGTTCGACCGGGCGTTCCGCATGTTCGCGGAAGCTTTCGAGACCCGCGCCGACAAGATTTATGCCGACCCGGCCTGATTAAGTGCAGTCAGCATCTCGAGCGCTGTCTTAACCGTCGCAAGACGGATTTCGGTGCGACCGATATCGCCGTAATGCATCTCCTTATGCAGGCTGTGGCCGTTGCGCGCCTTGGCCGCCAGATGCACCAGTCCCACCGGTTTTTCCGAAGAGCCGCCGCCCGGGCCTGCAATGCCGGTTACGGCCACGGCAAAATCCGCCCGTGAACGGAACAGCGCGCCATGCGCCATCTGCAGCGCCGTCTGCCGGGATACCGCGCCGAAATTCGCCAGTGTCCCGACGCCAACCCCCAGCATGTCCATCTTGGCTTCATTGGTATAGGTGACGAAACCACGATCGACGACGGCGGAGGAGCCGGCAATCTCCGTCAGCGCGCCGGCGATCAGGCCGCCCGTGCAGCTCTCGGCTGTCGAGACCATGAAACCGCGGGCGGTGAAATCGGTGATGATCCGCCGCGCCAGTTCTTCTATGTCAGCGGGAAAAAGGCTCATAGCGGTCTGCCCCGGTAGACAACGGTGGCGGTGGCGATCGCCGCAATGCCCTCCCGGCGGCCGACGAAGCCAATCGTCTCGTTGGTCGTCGCTTTCACCGAGCAGCGCTCCAGCGCGATGCCGAGCATGTCCGAAAGCGCTTCCCGCATGGCCTGGCGGTGCGGACCGATGCGTGGCGCTTCGGCGATCAGCGAAACGTCGGCATTCATGATCGTGCCGCCATTGTCACGCACCACCTTGGCCGCGTGTTCGAGGAAGATACGGGAGGCCGCACCCTTCCATTGCGGATCCGAGGGCGGGAAATGGTCGCCGATATCGCCGGCGCCGCAGGTGGCGAGCAGCGCATCGGTCAGCGCATGCAGCGCCACATCGGCATCCGAATGACCTTTCAGTCTCTGGTCATGCTCGATGAAGATGCCGCAGAGGGTGACGCCATCCCCGGCCTCCAGCTGATGCACGTCGTAACCATTGCCGGTGCGCACGTCGGGCAATCCGTGAGAAAGCTTTTCATCGGCCATGGCGATATCCCGCTTGAGAGTGAGTTTTACGTTGTCGACCGAACCTTCGGTCAGCGTCACCGTCAGCCCGGCCCATTCGGCGATGGATGCGTCATCGGTGAAATCCGTTTTGCCGGAAGCAGCAGCAGCGCGATGCGCGCGAAGAATATCACCGTAATTGAAGCTCTGCGGTGTCTGCGCCGCATAAAGACCCTGCCGGGAAACTGTCTGTAGTACGACGAGGTCGTCAGAGCCGCGCTTCAGTGTATCGGTGACGGGCAGGGCAGGCAGAACGCCGGTGGCGCCAGCCTGATGCAGGGCGATGATGCGTTCCAGCATGTCCACGGCGACGAAAGGCCGCACGGCGTCATGGATCATAACATGCGTCAGCTCTTCCGAGGCGAGCGCCTCCAGCCCGGCCAGCACCGATTGCTGGCGCGTCGCGCCGCCTGTTACGGTGACAATCCGCTCACCCGCATCCAGTCGCTGCAGAATTGGTGACAGCAGTGCTGTATCGTCGGCATGGCTGACGACCACGATGGGGGAGGCGCCATTCCAGCCGAGGAACGTCGCCAATGTATGCTCGATCACGGCCCTGCCGCCGATCGGGCGATATTGCTTCGGCCCTTCCTCGGGCGAGCCTGCCCTTTCACCGCGTCCCGCGGCGACGATGACGATGCCGAGTTTCATAGTACTTTCCTGCATTGGTCATATGCTTTGCGCGCAACCCTTAGCGGTTGACAGTCCTGCTCTAGCGTTTCAAAACCCGGATGGCCAGCCCGATAAGACGCGCATTCGCCCCTGCATGACGCAGGATCGATCATCATTGGCCTTTGAACCTGCACAAATTGCTGCCGACAGCAAAACAGGCAGGCAGTCGCCCAGCAAATAAAAGGTGCAACCCTCTAAAAGTGCTTGGCAACCGCGCAAACACTGTCTAAAAATAATGCAAATAACCCTTCTGCATGAAAGATCATCAATTGCATCTTCCGGAGTTGTCAGAACCGTTCAGCATCGGCTCAGTTACGATCCGTAATCGTGCCGTGCTGGCGCCCATGTCGGGCGTGACGGATCTGCCGTTTCGGCAGCTTGCCTGGCGTTATGGTGCGGGTCTCGTCGTGACGGAAATGGTGGCGAGCCGCGAACTTGTCGCTAACAGGGGAGAATCCTGGGCGCGGCTGAAAAATGCCGGCATGGTTCCGCATATGGTGCAGCTTGCCGGGCGTGAGGCGCATTTCATGGCCGAGGCGGCGAAGATCGCGGCCGATAACGGCGCCGGCATCATCGATATCAATATGGGATGCCCGGCCAAGAAGGTAACGGGCGGTTATTCCGGCTCGGCGCTGATGCGCGATCCCGATCATGCGCTCTCGCTGATCGAGGCGACGGTCAATGCGGTCGACGTGCCTGTGACGCTGAAGATGCGGCTCGGCTGGGACGAAAACACCATCAATGCGCCTGATATCGCCCGCCGCGCCGAGGCGGCAGGTGTTCAGCTCATCACCATTCATGGGCGCACCCGCATGCAGTTTTACGAGGGACGAGCGGACTGGAACGCCATCCGCGCCGTGCGCGAGGTGATTTCCGTGCCTCTCATCGCCAATGGAGATGTGGAGACGGCCGAAGATGCGCGCGAAATCTTGCGCCGTTCGGGTGCGGATGCCGTCATGGTCGGGCGCGGCGCACAGGGACAACCCTGGCTGCCGGCAGTGCTCGCCGGACATGCAGCGCCGCACCGCGACGATATTCCCGCCATTGCCATCGAGCATTACGAGATGATGCTGGAATTTTACGGAAGGGAAGCCGGTCTCCGGCATGCCCGCAAACATCTGGGCTGGTATCTCGACCGTTTCGCGCCAGAGATCGCCACGCCCGACAAGGCTCAAATCATGACATCGCGTGACACGGTGGAGGTGGCCGATCTGCTGCGCTCCGCCCTTTGCAAAAATGCGGGCGAAGCCGCAAGGAAGGCCGCATGAGCGCTGACAAACACAGCCCGGCAGATGCAAACCCGCTCGCCATGGCGGTTCTGAACGCGGTGCAGAACCCCGTCATTCTGGTGGATGCCGAAGGTTTCATCGCGTTTGCCAATTGGGAAGCCGAAGCCTTTTTCGGGGCAAGCGCCTCCCATCTCGCCCGCTACCGCGTTTCCACCTTCATTCCCTTCGGCAGCCCGCTTCTGGCGCTGATCGATCAGGTGCGGGAGCGCCGCGCGCCGGTCAATGAATATCGCGTCGATCTGAGTTCGCCACGGCTTGGACAGGACAAGCTCGTCGATCTCTATGTGGCGCCCGTTGTCAGCGAGCCGGGTTCGGTTGTTGTCGTCTTTCAGGAGCGGTCGATGGCCGACAAGATCGACCGGCAATTGACCCATCGCGCGGCTGCCCGTTCCGTAACCGGCCTTGCCTCGATGCTCGCGCATGAGATCAAGAACCCGCTGTCAGGCATTCGCGGCGCTGCCCAGCTTCTGGAGACATCGGTTGCCGATGAGGACCGGGCGCTGACGCGGCTGATCTGCGATGAGACCGACCGCATCGTTTCGCTGGTCGACCGCATGGAGGTGTTTTCCGACGAGCGGCCGGTAGATCGCGTACCGGTCAACATCCATTCCGTGCTCGATCATGTGAAGGCAATCGCCAAGGCCGGTTTTGCCCGCAATATCAAGATTTCCGAGAACTATGACCCGTCGCTGCCGCCGGTCTATGCCAATCGCGACCAGCTGGTTCAGGTCTTCCTCAATCTGGTGAAGAATGCGGCGGAAGCCGTGGGCAACCAGTCGGATGGCGAGATATTGCTGACCACCGCCTACCGTCCCGGCATGCGGCTTTCCGTCGCCGGCAGCCGCGAGCGCATTTCGCTGCCGCTTGAATTCTGCGTGCATGACAATGGCCCGGGCGTTCCGGCCGATCTCTTACCGCATCTCTTCGATCCCTTCATCACCACCAAGACGAATGGTTCGGGCCTGGGCCTAGCGCTTGTCGCCAAGCTGATCGGCGCCCATGGCGGCATCGTCGAATGCGACAGCCAGAACCATCGCACGACTTTCCGCGTATTGATGCCCGTCTCGCCGGAAGTGGCGCTCGACGACATCACCTTGCCGAACACGACAGGAAATGACCTATGACAGCTACGATCCTCGTCGCCGATGATGATGCCGCAATCCGCACCGTTCTGAACCAGGCGCTGAGCCGCGCCGGTTACGACGTGCGCATCACCTCCAATGCCGCAACGCTCTGGCGCTGGGTTTCGGCGGGCGAGGGCGATCTTGTCGTGACCGATGTCGTGATGCCGGATGAAAACGCCTTCGACCTTCTGCCGCGCATCAAGAAGGCCCGTCCAGACCTGCCGGTTCTTGTCATGAGCGCGCAGAACACCTTCATGACCGCCATCAAGGCCTCGGAAAAAGGCGCTTACGACTATCTGCCGAAGCCCTTCGACCTGACGGAACTGATCGCCATCATCGGCCGCGCCCTGTCGGAGCCGAAGCGCAAGCCGGCCAAGCTTGATGACGACATGCAGGACGGCATGCCGCTCGTTGGCCGTTCCGCGGCGATGCAGGAAATCTACCGCGTTCTCGCCCGCCTGATGCAGACCGACCTGACGCTGATGATCACCGGCGAATCCGGCACCGGCAAGGAGCTGGTGGCGCGGGCGCTGCATGATTACGGCAAGCGCCGCAACGGCCCCTTCGTTGCCATCAACATGGCGGCAATCCCGCGCGACCTGATCGAATCCGAACTTTTCGGCCATGAAAAGGGCGCCTTCACTGGTGCGCAGAACCGCTCGACCGGCCGTTTTGAACAGGCCGAAGGTGGTACGCTGTTCCTCGATGAAATCGGCGATATGCCGATGGATGCCCAGACACGCCTGCTGCGCGTGTTGCAGCAGGGCGAATATACGACGGTGGGTGGGCGCACGCCGATCCGCACCGATGTCCGCATCGTTGCCGCCACCAACAAGGATCTGAAGCAGTCAATCAATCAGGGCCTCTTCCGCGAGGACCTCTATTATCGCCTCAACGTCGTGCCGCTTCGGCTGCCGCCGCTGCGTGACCGCGCCGAGGATATTCCCGATCTCGTGCGCCATTTCATCCAGCAGGGTGAAAAGGAAGGTCTGGAAGGCAAGCGTTTCGAGACCGAGGCGCTGGAAGTCATGAAGGCCTATGCCTGGCCGGGCAACGTGCGTGAACTGGAAAACCTGATCCGCCGCCTGATGGCGCTTTATCCGCAGGAAGTCATCACCCGCGAAATCATCGAGCAGGAATTGCAGTCGGATGTCCCGGACAGCCCGCTCGACAAGATGGCGGTCCGTACCGGCTCGCTCACCATTTCGCAGGCGGTCGAGGAAAACATGCGGGATTATTTCTCAAGCTTTGGTGATGGCTTGCCGCCGCCGGGTCTTTACGACCGCGTGCTGCGCGAACTGGAATATCCGCTGATTCTCGCCGCCTTGACGGCGACACGCGGCAACCAGATCAAGGCTGCTGATCTTCTTGGCCTCAACCGCAATACGCTACGCAAGAAAATCCGCGAGCTTGGAGTTTCCGTGTATCGCAGCTCCCGCCCCAGCTGAGAATGTTGACAAGGCCGCATCTGTCGTTGCATTTTCGCCACATTGTGTTGCTTGGAAAACACTAGGAGGGAGGGAGATTCGCCGAACTGCGGTGAATCTTGCCTGACTTCAGGAATGTGGTGCTGGCTGGCCAGCGATTGGGAGTAGTTGATGCGGAAACCCGCCGCCGAAAACGCCGTTGCTGACGAAGCCGCGGGCATGGTGGTTGCCGATCGCAGGATGTCTTTCGCTCTGCCGGGGCTGGTGCTCGCCGGCGTCGCCCTCGTCTGCGCCATCATTACCCTCTTCGTGCTGCTCGGCGTGACCCCGATTGCGCCGACATCCAACGTCGTCATCGCTTCCGTCGTCATCAATTCGATCTTCGTGATCGGCCTGATCTTTCTGATCGGCCGCGAAATCAACCGCCTGCTAAAAGCCCGGAAAAAGGGCAGGGCGGCAGCGCGTCTGCACGTGCGCATCGTCGTGCTTTTCTCCATCGTGGCGATCACGCCCGCCGTGCTTGTCGCCATCTTCGCCAGCCTGACGCTGAATGTCGGTCTCGACCGCTGGTTTTCGCTGCGCACGCAGTCGATCGTCGATTCGTCGAGCAACATCGCCCAAGCTTATATGATGGAAAATGCCGGTTATCTTCAGGGTCAGACCCTGTCGATGGCCACCGACCTCGACCGCAACCGCGCGCTTTTTTATCTAGACCGCACCGGCTTCGTTGATCTCATGACCCGTCAGGCCAAGGGACGCGGCCTGCTTGGCGCGTTTCTGGTGCAGGAAGACGGCGACGCCGTCGCGCAGGCCGATATCAAGACGGAAAAACCGCTTCCCGCCATTCCGCATGACGCGCTTGAAAAGGCCGCCGCCGGTCAGCCGACGCTGATCCCGCCTGGCATCACCAACCTCGTTGGCGCGATTATCAAGCTCGAAGGCATTAGCGGAACCTTCCTTTACACGGTACGCGCCGTCGATCCCAAGGTCATGGGCGCAATGCGGCTGATGGAAGAGAACCGCGCCGAATACAAGGCGATGGAGGCAGGCCGTGCGCCGCTGCAGATCGCCTTTGCGATCCTCTATCTCGGTTTTGCGCTGATCGTGCTTCTGGCGGCGATCTGGACGGCGATCGCAGTCGCCGACCGTATCGTGCGCCCGATCCGGCTTCTCATCAGCGCCGCAGACAGTGTCGCCACCGGCAACATGCATGTGCTGGTGCCCGTTCGCGCCGTTGATGGCGACGTCGGGCGTCTGTCGCGCACCTTCAACAAGATGGTCTCGGAACTGCGCAGCCAGCAGGAACAGATCATCGAGGCGAAAGACGATATCGACGATCGCCGCCGCTTCATCGAGGCGGTGCTGTCGGGCGTTACCGCCGCTGTTATCGGCGTTGACGAGAACCGCAAGATCACCATCGTCAATCCCTCGGGCGAAGAGTTCTTGGCGCAGACCTCCGAGCAGCTTATCGGTGCGCAACTGTCGGAGATTGCGCCTGAAATCGAAGAGGTCGTGACCGAGGCCAACACCTGGTCGCGCGGCAACTTCCGCAAGCAGATCAATATCATGCGGCGCGGCAAGGAGCGTACCCTCAATGTGCAGGTGACCCGCGAGGACGCCCGCGACAGCCGCGACAGCTATGTCATCACGCTCGACGACATCACCGATCTCGTCATCGCCCAACGCTCCACCGCATGGTCGGATGTGGCGCGGCGCATCGCTCATGAAATCAAGAACCCGCTGACGCCGATCCAGCTTTCTGCCGAGCGCATCAAGCGCCGTTTCGGCAAGCAGATCGATGAGAGTGACCGCGCCATTTTCGACCAGTGTACGGACACCATCGTCCGGCAGGTCGGTGATATCGGCCGGATGGTGGATGAATTCTCCGCTTTTGCGCGTATGCCCAAACCAACGAAGGAAAAATCGGACCTGCGTTCGATTTTGAAGGACGCGGCGTTCCTGCGCGAAATCAGCGCCGCCGACACGAAATTCTCAACGGAACTGGGCGACATCCCGCTGGAGGGCATGTTCGATGCCCGCATGCTGGGACAGGCGTTCGGCAATCTCATCAAGAATGCGACGGAAGCCATCGAGGCGGTGGAAGGCGACAAGCGTCCGGGTAAAATCCTGGTGCGTGCATCCTTCGACGAAGCCAATTCCCGTTTCGTGGCTGACATCATCGACAATGGCCGCGGCCTTCCCGTCGAGAACCGTCACCGCATTCTCGAACCCTATATGACGATGCGGGACAAGGGCACAGGCCTCGGCCTCGCCATCGTCAAGAAAATCATCGAAGAACATGGCGGGTATCTGGAGCTCCATGATGCCCCGGCCGAATTCGACCATGGCCATGGCGCCATGATCCGAGTGCTGCTGCCCTATATCGAGGCGGTCGGCAGCGAAAATAACAAGGAAGCAGCATATGGCGTCTGATATTCTGGTCGTGGATGACGAGGCGGACATTCGCGAAATCGTAGCGGGCATTCTTTCCGACGAGGGACACGAGACCCGCATGGCGTTCGACAGCGACAGCGCGCTGGCCGCCATTTCGGAACGGGTGCCGCGCCTGATCTTTCTCGATATCTGGATGCAGGGTTCGAAGCTCGACGGTCTGGCGCTGCTGGACGAAATCAAGAGCCGCCATCCCGAAATTCCTGTCGTCATGATTTCCGGTCACGGCAATATCGAAACCGCCGTCAACGCCATCAAGCGTGGCGCTTTCGACTTTATCGAAAAGCCGTTCAAGGCCGACCGGCTGATCCTGATCGCCGAGCGGGCGCTGGAAAACTCCAAGCTGAAGCGCGAGGTTCAGGAACTCAAGAAACGCACCGGTGACGCGGTTGAACTCGTTGGTGCGTCACTTGCCGTGTCGCAGCTTCGCCAGACCATTGACAGGGTGGCCCCCACCAACAGCCGCATCATGATCCTCGGCCCCTCCGGCTCCGGCAAGGAGCTGGTGGCGCGCATGGTGCACAAGAAATCCTCGCGCGCTACAGGACCTTTCGTGGCGCTCAATGCCGCGACGATCACGCCCGACCGCATGGAAATCGCGCTTTTCGGCACGGAAGGCCTGCCCGGACAGCCACGCAAGGTAGGCGCCTTGGAAGAAGCCCATCGCGGCGTTCTTTATCTCGATGAAGTCGGCGAAATGCCGCGCGAGACGCAGAACAAAATCCTGCGCGTGCTGGTCGACCAGCAATTCGAGCGTGTCGGCGGCGGCAAGCGGGTGAAGGTGGATGTGCGCATCATTTCCTCGACCGCCCACCATCTCGAAAGCCTGATCGCCGAAGGCCAGTTCCGCGAGGACCTCTATCATCGCCTCGCGGTGGTGCCGGTGAAGGTGCCGGCGCTTTCCGAGCGCCGCGAAGATATCCCCTTCCTCGTCGACATGTTCATGCGGCAGATTTCCGAACAGGCTGGCATTCGCCCGCGCAAGATCGGGGATGACGCCATGGCCGTTCTCCAGACCCATGACTGGCCGGGCAACATCCGCCAGCTCCGCAACAATATCGAGCGGCTGATGATTCTGGCGCGGCCCGAAGGCGGCGAAGCGCCGATCTCGGCCGACATGCTGCCGGCGGATATTGGCGACATGCTGCCGAAGATTTCGGCGCAGGGCGATCAGCACATCATGACCCTGCCGCTGCGCGAAGCGCGTGAAATGTTCGAGCGGGACTACCTGATGGCCCAGATCAACCGCTTCGGCGGCAATATTTCGCGCACGGCGGAATTTGTCGGCATGGAACGGTCGGCGCTGCATCGCAAACTGAAATCTCTCGGCGTATAAGGAATCTAGGCGCTTTGCCGTAACCGATTATTCCGTCAGAGAGACAGCATGAAAGTCATCATTTGCGGCGCAGGGCAGGTGGGTTACGGCATCGCCGAACAATTGTCACGGGAGGATAATGAGGTATCGGTCATCGATACCGCTGCGCCGCTTATTACCGCCATAACCGAGACGCTGGACGTGCGCGGTTATGTCGGCCATGGCGCCCATCCCGACATGCTGGCCAAGGCCGGTGCCGACCAGGCCGACATGATCATCGCCGTTACGCTGCATGACGAGATCAATATCGTCGCCTGTGAGGTGGCGCATGCGCTCTTCAGCGTGCCGACCAAGATCGCCCGCATCCGCGACCAGAGCTATCTGAAGCCGGAATATGCCGATCTCTTCAGCCGCGAGAACATGTCCATCGATGTGACGATTTCTCCGGAAGTTGAAGTCGGCAAGATGGTACTGCGGCGTATCGCTTTTCCGGGCGCAACCGACGTTGTGCGGTTCGCGGAAGATACGATCTACATGCTGGCCATCGAGTGCATGGAAGATTGCCCTGTCATCAACACACCGCTGCAGCAACTCTCCAGCCTCTTTCCCGACCTTATCGCCACAGTGGTTGGCGTTTACCGGGATGGTATTCTGAAGGTGGCGCATTCTTCGGAACAGTTGCGGGTGGGCGACCTTGCCTATGTCATCTGCCAGCGCCAGCACGCCCGCCGTACCTTAAGCCTCTTCGGTCACGAGGAGCAGGAAGCGCAGCGCATCGTGATTGCGGGTGCCGGTAATATCGGCCATTTCGTCGCGCACAAGATCGAGGAGATGCAGCCGAAGACGCGGGTGAAGATCATCGAGTCGGACCGCGACAGGGCGGTTGCCGCATCTGAGCAGTTGAGCCACACCATCGTCATGCATGGTTCGGCGCTCGATCAGAAAATCCTGATGCAGGCCGATATTCAGGACGCCGACCTGATTGTAACGCTCACCAACAATGACCAGACCAATATTCTGGCCGCCGTCATTGCAAAGCAGCTCGGCTGCAAATCGAATCTGGCGCTCTTGAACAGCACGTCATTCCACGATGTCGCCCGTTCTCTGGGGCTCGATGCCTATATCAACCCCAGGGCCGTGACGATCTCCCGTGTGCTTCAGCACGTGCGCAAGGGTCGCATCCGCTCTGTCTACGCCGTCCAGCGCGGTTCGGCGGAGGTAATCGAGGCGGAGGCGCTGGAGACATCGCCGCTGGTCGGCCAATCCTTCCGCGACATCGATATGCCCGAAGGCGTGCGCATCGGCGCGATCTATCGCGACGGTGTGGTGATCCGTCCTGACGGCAGCACGAAAATCAAGGCGAAGGACCGTGTCGTGCTCTTTGCATCCGCCGATGCGGTGCGCGACGTGGAACAACTTTTCCGTGTTTCGATACAATATTTTTGACTGTCCCGAATCGAAAATGCGGGTCAATACTCGTACCCGTCAGGCTGTTTTGACCGTTGCGGAACGGAACATGATTTGATACCAGAGTTTGAGGTCAGCCAAGCGGGGGACAAGACTTGGCCGGCTTATTATTGATTGATTATTTTCCGGTATCCCTGCCGGCAAAAAAGAAAGAAGCGGCGCTATGGCGGAACGTTCTCAAAACCTTCAGGATCTCTTCCTCAATACCGTTCGTAAGCAGAAGATTTCGCTCACGATTTTCCTGATCAACGGCGTCAAGCTGACGGGCGTTGTCACCTCCTTCGACAATTTCTGCGTGCTTTTGCGCCGTGACGGTCATTCGCAGCTGGTCTACAAGCATGCGATCTCCACCATCATGCCGGGCCAGCCGATGCAGATGTTCGAAAGCGAAGAAGGCGCGGCCTGATCGGCTCCCTCGACGGATATTCGATATAGACTGACCCGGACCGGGAACATTTCCCGTTCCGTCAGGTTAATTCCCATGGCCGCCCGCGCGGATGCGGTCGGCCGCAATCTTCTTTCTGGATAAGGCTGAGCCCATTTCGACGCGCGACACTTCGAACGAATCGATCATTCCGGAGCAGGAAAAGCGCCGCGACGACATGCGCGCGGTTGTCCTCGTGCCCGTCCTCAAGCAGCAGCGCGAAAATCGCGATGCGGCGGCAGGCCCCGTCGCTCCCGGCCGTTCCGTTGAAGCCAAGCTTGAGGAAGCCAAGGGTCTGGCGCTCGCCATCGATCTGGAGGTGACGCAGGGTCTCATCGTTTCGGTGAACCAGCCGCGCCCGGCGACATTGTTCGGCACCGGCAAGATCGAGGAAATTGGCCATCTGCTCGATGAGACGGATTCCGGCCTGGTGATCGTCGATCATCCGCTGACCCCGGTGCAGCAGCGAAATCTCGAAAAGCAGTGGAATGCCAAGGTCATCGACCGCACGGGTCTCATCCTTGAAATCTTCGGCCGCCGCGCCTCCACCAAGGAGGGCACGTTGCAGGTTGATCTCGCGCATCTGAACTACCAGAAGGGCCGCCTCGTCAGGAGCTGGACCCACCTTGAGCGCCAGCGCGGTGGTGCGGGCTTCATGGGTGGTCCGGGTGAAACTCAGATCGAGGCCGACAGACGATTGCTGCAGGATCGCATCGTCAAGCTCGAGAAGGAACTGGAGCAGGTGGTGCGCACCCGCCAGCTTCACCGCGCCAAGCGCCGCAAGGTGCCGCATCCGATCGTGGCGCTGGTCGGTTACACCAATGCCGGTAAATCCACGCTGTTCAACCGTATCACCGGCGCGGGCGTTCTGGCGGAGGACATGCTGTTCGCGACGCTCGATCCGACGCTGCGCCGGATGAAGCTGCCGCATGGCCGCACCGTCATCCTGTCCGACACGGTGGGCTTCATTTCCGACCTGCCGACGCATCTCGTCGCCGCCTTCCGTGCAACGCTGGAAGAAGTGCTTGAAGCCGATCTCGTTCTGCATGTGCGCGACATGTCCGATCCGGATAATGCCGCACAGTCTGCGGATGTGCTACGTATTCTCGGCGATCTCGGCATTGACGAGAAGGAGGCCGAAAAGCGCATCATCGAGGTCTGGAACAAGGTCGACCGTCTCGAGCCGGAAGCGCATGACGCCATCATGCAGCGCGCCGAAGGCCGCTCGGATATTCGCGCCGTTTCGGCAATCACGGGTGAGGGCGTCGATGCCCTGATGGACGAGATTTCAAAGCGCCTCTCCGGTGTGCTGACGGAAACGACCGTCGTGCTTTCCGTTGAGCAGCTGTCGCTGATTTCCTGGGTCTACAGCAATTCCATCGTGGATGCCCGTGAAGACCATGAGGACGGATCGGTGGCGCTCGATGTGCGCCTGTCGGAAACGCAGGCCGCCGAGCTGGAGCGCAAGCTTGGTAAAGTTACCATCCGCGAACGCGAGGACTGGGAGCGCTGAGGGCTTCGAGAACGATGGCGGAGCTTCCCTCACGTCACCAGTCTCGGGAGCGCCGGGCGCTCCTATTTTTCGGGCATATCCGGTGATTAGGACGAAACGGTATCGAGCGAGCGCTCGATGCGTTTTGCCGCCTGCCACAGGTCTTCCATCCGCTCAAGGCTCGCTTCTTCCAGCGTCTCGCCATTTTCGGTGAGCGACGTTTCGATGTGATTGAAACGCCTACGGAATTTCGTATTGGTGCCGCGCAGCGCATCTTCCGGATCGGCTTTGACATGCCGGCCAATATTGACGAGGGCAAAGATCAGATCGCCGAGTTCGTCCGAAACTTTCTCCGGTTTCCCCTCCGCCAGCGCCTCACGCAATTCGGCGATTTCCTCCTCGATCTTGTCGAGAATGGGAGCGGGATCTGACCAGTCGAAACCGGCGCGCGCGGCCTGTTCCTGCAGCTTCAGGGCCTCGGTGAGCGCCGGCTGGCTGCGCTGCACGCCGCCCAGAAACCCGGCCTTGAAATCCTCGGTGATGCCCCGCCGCGCGCGGCGCTCAGCCCGTTCGCGCTTTTCCTCGGCCTTGATCCGGTCCCATTGCAGCTTGACGCTGTCAGGTGTATCGGCCTCGGAAACGGCAAAGACATGCGGATGGCGGCGGATCATCTTCGAGGTGACGGCCTCAACCACGTCGCCAAAGGCGAATTCACCCCGTTCCTCGGCAATGCGGGCGTGGAAAACCACCTGCAAGAGAAGGTCGCCCAGTTCCTCGCAAAGATCGTCCATGTCCTTGCGCTCGATGGCGTCGGCGACTTCATAAGCTTCTTCAATGGTATAGGGCTTGATCGTCTCGAAGGTTTGCACAACATCCCACGGGCAACCGGTTTCCGGCCGGCGCAGGGCTTCCATGATCTCGATCAGGCGGGAAATATCCTTCGAGGCTTCCATATGTCTCAAACCTTCGTTCTTCGCTTTTTTGCGCATTATCCTGACGGAAAACCGCCTGGAAGGGCTCTAATTCAACGGAATGTCGTTACCGCTTTTTGACGACTGATAGCTGGTGGAAAGATCGTCATAAGCGGCCTTGATACGGGCCGTCTGCGCCTTCAGCGTGGTTTTGAGCGGATCATCTTCGCCCTCCACCAGATCGGCGATGAAGAAAGAGTTCCAGAAGGCGTTACTGCGGCGATATCCGCCCGGCTCCAGCCCAAAAATTTCCTTCAGGATTTTCAGATCGTGCGGGATCGCGAAAGCGTCGCGGGAATCCTCATGGCTGAAAAAGGAATAGAAATTGTCGAAACCGGCCCAGGTGATGGCGGACATGCACATGGTGCAGGGTTCATGGGTGGAAAGAAAAATCAGGTCCTTGGTGTTCGGTTTTTCGCCGAGTTCGTAAAACCGCTTCAGCGTGTGCACCTCGCCATGCCAGAGCGGATTTTCCAGCTCGTTGTTGGTCTCCGCTATCACCAGCGACAGATCGGATTTGCGCAGGATAGCCGCACCGAAGACCTTGTTGCCGAGGCTGACGCCGCGCGCCGTCAAGGGCAGAATATCGTGTTCGATGACATCAAGAAGGCGGTTGGCGAGGGTGTGGCTGGTCAAGGGTCTGATCCTTCGTGCCGCCTCAAGGAAAAGCGGTCTTCGCATGGAGAAATCGACTGGTAATCGTTGCTCCTTGTTCGGCGCGGGTACCCGCTTTGTCAAGGGATTCTGAGTGGATTCTCAGGCCTCGCGCAGGCGCGAAAAAGGGCTACCGGTTTGTTTTCCTCCAAAACCGGGGTCTTCGAGAAATAAAAATCCAGGTGTCGGAAAGGCTTGAATTTCTGTTTCTTCAATCTTGCACCGCAATGCGAGATATATGTCCAATGCACAACGAACATGATTTTTCCGCTGCTGGCGACCGCCTTTCTACCTTCCCCGCCTTCTTCCGGGTTGAGGGACGGCAGGTCGCTGTGTTCGGTAATGGTGATGAAGCGTTCGCGAAGGTGAGGCTTCTCGCCAATACCAATGCGCATATCATTGCCTATGCCAACAAGCCGGAAGCGGATTTTGTGCGCTATCTCCGCGAGAACGGCATTGATCATCGGGCTTTGGGTTTCTCCAGCCAGTTGATCGAAGGCGCGACGCTGGTTTTTGCCGCCACCGGGGACGAGGCGCTGGACCGCGAGATAGTTACGGCTGCGCGCGCTAAGAAAATCCCCGCCAATGCGGTGGACCAGCCGGAATTTTGCGATTTCTTCACCCCGGCGCTTGTCGCCCGCGCGCCCGTCGCCATCGCCATTGGCACCGAAGGGGCAGGGCCGGTTCTCGCCCAGATGATCCGCGTGCGTATCGACCAGATGCTGTCACCGTCGCTTGGCAAGCTTGCCCGCCTTGCGGTGCAGTATCGTGATGCGGCGGAAAAAAACGTGCCCAAGGGAGCATTGAGACGCAATTTCTGGCGGCGGTTCTTTTCCGGTGCTGTCGCAGATGCCGTCGCTCTCGGCGATACGCTTTCCGCCCGCGATGCCGCCAACCGTCTGTTGCAATCGCCCGAACGCAGTGAAGGCCGCGTCTGGCTTGTCGGCGCTGGCCCCGGTGCGGAAGACCTGTTGACGCTGCGCGCGCAGCGCGTGTTGATGGAGGCCGACGTCATCGTTTATGATGCGCTGGTACCGCAGGCGATCGTCGATATGGGTCGCCGCGATGCCGAAAGACTGTCTGTCGGCAAGCGCAAGGGCTGCCATACGAAGTCGCAGGATGAGATCAACCACCTGCTGGTGCGTCTCGGCAAGGATGGCAAGCGCGTCGTTCGCCTCAAATCCGGTGATCCGCTGGTTTATGGCCGGGCGGGCGAGGAGATGGCGGCGTTGCGTGACGCTGGCATCGGTTACGAGATCGTGCCCGGCATCACTTCGGCCTTTGCCGCCGCTGCGGATTTCGAATTGCCGCTGACGCTGCGCGGTGTCGCCTCGTCGCTGATTTTCACCACCGGCCACGATCTGACCGGCGATGTCCTGCCCGATTGGGCGCGTCTTGCCGTCTCTGGTGCGACGATTGCCGTCTATATGGGCCGCAGCGTTGCCGCTTCGGTCGCGACAAGGCTGATCGAGGCAGGTCTCGGCGTGGAAACGACGGTGGCCGTCATCGAAAATGCCAGCCGCGCGGATCGCCGCCTGCTGCATGGCACTTTGAACGATCTGCCCGACCTCGAACATCGCGACGAACTGACCGGTCCGGTCATGGTCATCATCGGCGATGCGGTGGCGGGCGCCAATTTTGACAGGTCCGAGGCGCTCGCGCTTGTTGCGCGGCCAGCGAACCTTAAAAGGGAGTATGCAAATGGCTGACAAGGTTTTGACCGCCAACCGCCTGGGCGATGGGATCGCTGTATGGCTCGATGCCAATGGCGAATGGACGGAGAACCTGCAGGACGCAATCGTCGCCCGCCACGCAGAGGCCGTCGCTTCGTTCGAGGAAATCGGCAAGCGGGATTTTTCCGCCAACAAGGTCGTTGACGTGAATGTCATCGACGTGGTGGAGGAGAATGGCAAGCTTTGGCCGACGCGGCTTCGTGAGCGTATTCGCGCCGCTGGCCCGACCATGCACTATGCCAACGGCTTCAAGCCGGCCGATGCAGCATTCATCGCAGTCTGAGGAAGAATATGTACCGTTACGACGAGTTCGATCACGCATTTGTTGAAGGCCGCGTGGCACAGTTTCGCGATCAGGTCGAGCGCCGGTTGTCCGGCGAGCTTGCCGAGGACGCGTTCAAGCCGCTGCGCCTTATGAACGGTGTCTATCTCCAGCTCCATGCCTATATGCTGCGCGTCGCCATTCCCTACGGCACGCTGAATTCGCAGCAGATGCGGATGCTGGCCCATATCGCCCGCAAATATGACCGGGGTTACGGCCACTTCACCACCCGCCAGAACATTCAGTACAACTGGCCGCGCCTGTCCGACACGCCCGATATCCTCTCCGAACTGGCAAGCGTGGAAATGCATGCGCTGCAGACCTCGGGTAACTGCATTCGCAACGTGACCGCCGACCATTTCGCGGGCGCCGCCGCAGACGAGGTCGCCGATCCGCGTCCTTATGCGGAAATCCTGCGTCAATGGTCTTCCGTGCATCCGGAGTTCTCGTTCCTGCCGCGCAAGTTCAAAATCGCTGTAACGGGCGCCGAGCGCGACCGCGCCGCGATTCAGGTTCACGATATCGGCCTGCATCTGAAAAAGAACGACAAGGGCGAGATTGGTTTTGCCGTCTATGTCGGCGGCGGGCAGGGCCGTACGCCGATGATCGCCAAGAAGATCCGCGACTTCCTGCCGGAAGAAGACCTGCTGTCCTATACCACGGCCGTCATGCGCGTTTACAACCTGCACGGCCGCCGCGACAACAAATACAAGGCGCGTATCAAGATCCTCGTGCATGAAACCGGCGCAGAAGAACTGGCCCGCCAGGTTGAGGTTGAATTCGCGGAGCTGAAAAACACGGAATTGAAGCTGCCGGATGCCGATATTGCAGCCATCACCGCCTATTTTGCACCGCCAGCACTGAAGGACCGCCCTGAAGGCTGGGAGAGCCTGGCGCGCTGGAAGCGGGCGGATGAAGGTTTTGCCCGTTTTGTCGAGCAGAACGTCCAGCCGCATAAGCATCCGGACTACGGCATGGTGACGATTTCCCTGAAGCCGATTGGCGGCATTCCCGGCGATGCGACCGACGAGCAGATGGAACTCGTCGCCGATATCGCCGCCGAATACGCGTTTGACGAAATCCGCATCAGCCACGAGCAGAACATCATCCTGCCGCATGTGGCGCTGGCCGATCTCGAGCCGGTCTATCGCGCACTTGTAGGAGCCGGACTGGCGACTGCCAATGCCGGGCTGATCACCGATATCATTGCCTGTCCTGGGCTGGACTATTGCGCGCTTGCCAATGCGCGCTCCATTCCGGTGGCGCAGGAAATCTCTACCCGTTTTGGCGCGCCGGAACGTCAGGCGGAAATCGGCGAGCTTAAGATCAAGATTTCCGGCTGCATCAATGCCTGCGGCCACCACCATGTCGGCCATATCGGCCTTCTGGGTGTTGAGAAGAAGGGTGCGGAACTCTACCAGATCACGCTTGGCGGATCGGGTGATGAAAACACCTCGATTGGTGAGATTATTGGCCGCGGTTTCGAGCCGGAAAAAGTCACCGACGCGGTGGAAACCATCGTCGACACCTATCTGGGCTTGCGTCTTTCGAAGGAAGAAACCTTCCTCGAAGCCTATCGCCGCGTCGGACCGCAGCCGTTCAAGGATGCGCTCTACGGTTCCGCCGCTGAAGCCGCCTGAGGAGATTGCCATGACGAAAATCTGGAACCGCGACGGCTTCGTGGAAAACGATCCCTGGGTGATCGAAACGGAAGAAGTGAACGCAACTGCCGAGCAGAAACCGGTGCTGCCGCTCGCTGATTTCCTTGTCCGGGCGGCCGAAAGCAATGATGTCGGCCTCGGCGTTCTGATTGCGCCTGCCGACGATGTCACCCGGCTCGAGCCCTATCTCGACCGCATCGACCTTGTCGCCGTCAGCTTCCCGGCCTTCAATGACGGGCGGGGTTTCAGCCATGCCTCGTTGCTGCGCAGCCGTCTTGATTTTGCCGGCGAGGTGAGGGCGGTTGGCGATGTTTTGATCGACCAGGTGCCGCTGATGCTGCGCACCGGCTTCACCAGCTTTGCGGTCACGAACGAGACGGCGATCCGCCGCCTGTCCGAAAATCGCCTGCCGGAAATCCCGGTCTATTACCAGCCGGCGGCCCTTCCGGCCAACGGTGGAGAGGCCTATAGCTGGCGCCGCCGTGCGGCCCAATGACGCGTTGCGCGGAAATATGAGTTTTAGATGCATATTTTCTGCGCGCATGGCAGTATTGATATTCTCATGCCTTCAAACCGCGGCAAAAATGGTATAATTGCCCGGTCGAAGAATGTCGCTTATCGAATGAATGGACGGAACCTGAAATGAACGCGCCAGCCAAGACGGAAGATTTCGCGATCAAGATACCCGATGGTGTTTACGCCGAGACAGTTTTGTCGGTGGAACACTATACGGATCACCTGTTCCGCTTCCGCATGACGCGTCCGGCCGGCTTCCGCTTCCGCTCCGGCGAATTCGCCATGATCGGCCTGATGGTCGGCGAAAAGCCGATCTACCGCGCCTATTCCATCGCCAGCCCTGCCTGGGACGAGGAACTTGAATTCTTCTCGATCAAGGTTCCGGATGGCCCGTTGACCTCGCATCTTCAGGCGATCAAGCCCGGCGACACCGTGCTTATGCGCAAGAAGCCGACAGGCACTCTGGTTCTGGATGCGCTGACACCAGGCAGACGGCTCTATATGTTCTCGACCGGCACCGGCATCGCACCTTTCGCAAGCCTGATCCGCGATCCGGAGACCTATGAAAAGTTTGAAGAGGTCATCCTCACCCATACCTGCCGCGATGTGGCCGAATTGAAATACGGTTTCGACCTGGTCGAGGAAATCAGGAACCATGAATTCCTGAACGAGATCGTCGGCGACAAGCTCAAGCACTATGCGACTGTCACGCGCGAGGATTATCCCTTCAAGGGCCGCATCACCTCGCTGATTGAGAACGGCAAGCTGTTTGCGGATCTGGGTGTTCCCGCACTCGATCCCGCGATCGATCGCGGCATGATCTGCGGTTCTTCGGCCATGCTGAAGGACACGAAGGAGCTTCTTGAAAAGGCCGGCCTTAACGAAGGTGCGAATAACAAGCCTGCCGAGTTCGTCATCGAGCGCGCTTTCGTCGGGTAAAACCGAAATTTGCACGGGTTGGATTAAGGAGGCCGTGAGGCCTCCTTTTTTATTTGTACGGTTTTACTGAGGCAGTGCTTCGTCGGCCTGCTTCGGGGCGATCTCGTTTCGGTAGATGAAGAAGAGGGCGATAGCGATGGCCGATATGCCGCCGCCGACCAAGTGCGAAAGGGCGTAACCGCCTTTGGTGACCAGCCAGCCGGCAACGACGTTGCTGAGGGACGCACCAATGCCTTGCACCATCATGACGCTTGCAAGGCCGACATTGAACCGGCCGGTTCCCTTGAGAATGCGTTCGGCGGCCACAGGCGTCACGATGCCCAGAAGGCCGGCACCGATACCATCAAGCAACTGTACCGGAAAGATTACCCAGAAATCGGTGAAGGCGGAAGCCAGCAGACCGCGGATCGGCAGGGCCGCAAGCGCGATCAGGAACACCGTCGCAAGACCGAAGCGACGGATAAGCCACGGCGCCAGGGCCGCAACGAAGATCATGGCAAATTGCGCGACGCCAGTAATGATCGCTGTCGTGCGGAATGGTGTCTGCAGTTCGATGGCAAAATTCTGCGCGATAAGCCGCCCCATCGGCGCGTTGCCGAAGTGGAAGATGAGAAGAATGATCGCGAGGAATATCAGACCGCGTTCGTGAAGCAGCACGTTGATGCCTGAGGGCCCCGGTTCGCCCTTGTCTTCGCCAAGGCCTCGCGCCACCTTGTGGTCGATCCTGTCGGGGTCGATGGCGGCGGCGGCAACAAGTGCGCCGGCAGCCGTCAGAAGCATCAGTCCGATGACGCCATGCAGGCCGAAGAAGGAAACGGCAACGTAAGTGGCGAAGAGCGATGCGAAATTGCCGCCATGGTTCCAGAATTCGTTTTGCGATATCTGACGGGAGAACAGGCGTTCACCGACCAGACCAAGCGTCAGTCCGGCCAGAGCCGGTCCCACGACGGCGCCGACAACCGCAGTCATGATCTGGCCGGTCCAGACGATCCACGCATCGGGAAAAATCAGCGTAATCAGCGCTCCGACGGTCACGAGAACGACGGGGATGGCAATCAACGTTCTTTTCCACGTCGTGCCGTCCACCAACGCGCCGCAGAGCGGTGTGGCAAGCAGACCGACGAGGCCGCCGACCGTGGCGATCATCCCCAGCGAAAGCGATGACCAGCCCTGTGTCGCCAAAAATGCGTCCAGGAACGGACCTAGCCCGTCGCGGGCATCGGCCAGAAAGAAATTAAGCGCCGCAAGGGCAAAAAGCGTGCGGTCTGACATACCACCGCTGCGAGGCAGACCGCCGGAGGGGAGGCTGCCGCGCGGTGCCAAAACGCCGATCGTCGTCATGAAATATGCTCCGAAAAATATGCGGTAGGTGATCAGAAATTGATCGACGCTGGCGAGAAACATCTATGCCTGCATTTGGTTGCATCGGCACGACAGAAACATGAGCCTCTCGAATTTTTTGACAGTTGCTAAATAAACCGGAGGAACGTTTGACGGCGCAAGCGAGTTAGTCTTCGTGAAAAATTGGATACGCGCCATGAAAACGAAGGCTATCACGAGTTTATTTTTTGCAGGGCTGCTCGGTGTGCAGCCGGCATTAGCGGACGAACGCGAATTCCTCTCGTCGCTGAAAGGCACATGGGCGGGGAAGGGAACCGTGATCACCCGGATTGGCACGCCGCCAATCAACGTCAATTGTACGCTGAATTCCAAAGCGGGGACCTCGTCGCTCAATATGTCCGGCACATGCCGTGGCCTTCTGGTGGTCAGGCGCGCAATTGCGGCCGACCTGTCGGAGAAAGGTGGACGTTACAGCGGCGCTTACACCGGACCCTCCGGCCGACCGTCTGCCCTTTCCGGTACGCGACAGGGAAATGCAATCAATCTGACGGTTCGCTGGCACCGCGACATCAACGGTGACCGCGTCGCAGCCATGACAATCGAAAAAGTCGGGCAAAACGGCCTGCGGCTTCGCACGACCGACAAGGACGGCAGGAGCGGCAAGACGGTGGTGACGAGCGATATCCGGCTGGTGCGCTGACCCAGCCGCGACGTGAGGCAACGACCGATAAGGCGGCTTAAGCCTCTAGCTGAATTCGAGCAGCAAGGGGCAATGATCCGAGACTTCTGGCTGTCTCACCACATCAAAGTGATCGACCTGCACAACCGGATTGACCAGCATGTAATCTGCAAAACGGTTTTGTTTGGCATAGTGCGAGGTGCGCGTGTCTGTGAAACCACGTGTTGTGACGAGTTCGATGAGATCCAGTTCCTTCAATACCGTGAAGGTGTCGCTCTCAGGCAGAACATTAAAATCGCCGCAGACGATGATCCGGTCACCATCCTCCGCGATGTCTTTGACGAGTTTCACGAGGCGTTTTGCCTGCATCAGACGGGCGGGAATATCCTGTTTACCGTTGGGGTCACGCAGCCCATGCATATGGGCGATGACGGCTGGCTGGCCGGTCGTGAAGTCGAAAACCCTGACAGCATGGCCCGTGCGCGAACGCGGGTGATCTCCGTATCCATTCGCAGAAAAGCAGCCGTGCACAAAACCTTGAGCCTGCGCAACAATCGCGATGGATTTACGCACGAAAGTCGCCAGCCCCCATTGTGAGGGATATCGTGTCTCCCCGTGCCAGAGGTCACCCTGTGCCGCCGGGCAAAAGATTGCAAGATGATCGGGTAGGGCTTCTTCGACATCGCGAAGGAAGTTCGCCCTTTGTGGCAGGTCCCTACCGTCATCGCGATAGCTCAGCCAGTCCTCTTCGGCTGCCGGTGTATGCACCACTTCCTGCAAACATAGAATGTCGGGATCGGACGCGGAGATATAGGGAACAAGCTCGTCATGGAGCTTTCCGCCCCAACCATTCAGGCAAATCAAACGCATTCAAACTCCATCACCGCTTAAATTGCAGCATCCGGTTTAGCATGGAACGGGTTACGATCAATCGCATGTGACGTGGTAGCGCAGTCTTGGGGCTTGTGTCCGGAACGAAAAAGGCCCGGATCGCTCCGGGCCTTCATAAGTTCGTTCGTACCGATGCCTTTATTCGGCGGCCTCGGCATAAGCCTCCATCGGCGGGCAGGTGCAGATGAGGTTGCGGTCGCCATAGACATTGTCAATGCGGTTGACCGGCGACCAGTATTTGTCGATGCGGAAGGCGCCGGGCGGGAAGCAACCCTGTTCGCGGCTGTAGGGACGATCCCACTCGCCGACGAGATCTTCCACCGTGTGCGGCGCGTTCTTCAGCGGATTGTTGGTCTTGTCCGCACGGCCTTCCTCGATGTCGCGGGCTTCCTCGCGGATCGCCAGCATGGCATCGCAGAAACGGTCGATTTCCGCCTTGGTCTCGGATTCCGTCGGCTCGATCATCAGCGTGCCGGCAACCGGCCAGCTCATGGTCGGCGCATGGAAACCGCAGTCGACGAGACGCTTTGCAACGTCGTCCACCGTCACGCCGCAGCTGTCTGCCAGCGGGCGGGTGTCGATGATGCACTCATGCGCCACACGTCCCGTTTCGGACTTGTAGAGCACGTCGTAAGCGCCCTTCAGCCGTTCGGCGATGTAGTTGGCGTTGAGGATCGCAACCTTGGTCGCCTGCGTCAGCCCTTCGCCGCCCATCATCAGGCAGTAGCTCCAGGAAATCGGCAGGATCGACGGCGAGCCGAAGGGGGCAGCCGAAACCGCACCTTCACGACCGTCCGTCGTCGGATGGCCGGGAAGATAGGGAGCAAGATGCGCCTTGACGCCGATCGGCCCCATGCCCGGACCGCCGCCGCCATGCGGGATGCAGAAGGTCTTGTGCAGGTTGAGGTGGCTGACGTCGGAACCGATATCGCCGGGACGGGCAAGACCGACCATGGCGTTCATGTTGGCGCCGTCGAGATAGACCTGACCACCGTGTTTATGGGTGATCTCGCAAATCTCGCGAACCGTCTCCTCAAACACGCCATGGGTGGACGGATAGGTGATCATGCAGCACGAGAGGTTTTCCGCATACTGCTCTGCTTTTGCTCGGAAATCGTCGATATCAATATCGCCATTTTCCCGCACTTTCACCGGCACCACTTTCATGCCGACCATCTGCGCGGAGGCTGGATTGGTGCCATGCGCCGAGGTTGGAATGAGGCAAACGTCGCGATGTGCGCCGCCATTGGCGATGTGGTAGTTGCGGATGGTCAGGAGCCCCGCATATTCCCCTTGCGCGCCGGAATTCGGCTGCATGGAGAAGGCGTCGTAACCGGTGACCGAGCACAGCTTTTCCGAGAGGTCATCGATCATCTCCTTGTAGCCGAGCGCCTGATTGGCCGGCACGAAGGGATGGATGTCGGAAAATTCCGGCCAGGTGATCGGCAGCATCTCCGCAGTTGCGTTCAGCTTCATGGTGCAGGAACCGAGCGGGATCATCGAGCGGTCGAGCGCCAGATCACGGTCCGAAAGACGGCGGATGTAACGGGTCATCTCGCTTTCGGCACGGTTCATGTGGAAGATCGGATGCGTCATGTACTGGCTGGTGCGCAGCAGTTCCTTCGGCAGACGATACTCCGGCTCGAAATCCGAGATCGAGAAATTGCCGCCGAATGCGCGCCAGACGGCCTCAAGCGTCGCAGGGCGCGTGCGCTCGTCAAGGCTCATGCCGATCTTGGTCGCGCCGACCTTGCGCAGGTTCACGCCTTCCGCAACAGCAGAGCGCAGGATGACGCCCTGCATATGACCGACTTCGACGGTGATGGTGTCGAAGAAGGTCTCCGGCTCGATGACGTAGCCGAGCTTTTCCAGCCCCTTGGCCATCAGAACGGCCTTCTGGTGGGTCTGCTGGGCTATGGCCTTGATGCCCTGCGGGCCGTGGAAGACGCCGTACATCGACGCCATGACGGCCAAGAGCACCTGTGCGGTGCAGATGTTGGAGGTGGCCTTTTCGCGGCGGATATGCTGCTCGCGGGTCTGTAGCGACAGGCGATAGGCGCGATTGCCGCGCGCATCGACCGAGACCCCGACCAGACGGCCAGGCATGGAGCGCTTATGCGCATCCTTGACGGCCATGTAAGCCGCATGCGGACCGCCGTAACCGACCGGAACGCCGAAACGCTGCGAGGTGCCGATGGCGATATCCGCGCCCATTTCACCGGGTGACTTCAACAGCGTCAGCGCCAGAAGATCGGCGGCGACGGCGGCGATGGCACCGGTCTGGTGCAGGCGGGAAATCAGGCCCGAGAAGTCGCTGACATGGCCGTGGGTGCCGGGATACTGGAAGATAGCGCCGAACACGTCGACCGGATCGAGATCGGTGAACGGGTTGCCAACGATCACCTTCCAGCCGAGCGGGGCTGCACGGGTCTCAATCAGCGCGATAGTCTGCGGGTGGCAATTGGCGTCCACGAAGAAGGCGGTCGCCTTGGACTTGGCAACGCGCTGGCACATGGCCATTGCTTCGGCAGCGGCGGTCGCTTCATCGAGCAGCGATGCATTGGCGACATCGAGGCCGGTCAGATCGCAGACCATGGTCTGGTAGTTCAGCAGCGCCTCAAGACGGCCCTGGCTGATTTCTGGCTGGTAAGGCGTATAGGCGGTGTACCAGGCCGGGTTTTCCAGAATGTTGCGCTGGATCACCGGCGGGGTGATTGTACCGTAATAGCCCTGGCCGATCAGCGAGGTCAGCACCTGGTTCTTGTTGGCCGTTTCGCGCAGGCGGTCGAGCGCCTCGCGTTCGGTCAGCGCTGCACCCCAGGTCAGCGGCACCTTCTGGCGGATGGAGGAGGGAACGGTGGCGTCGATCAGGGCGTCGAGGCTCTTGTAGCCAACGACCTTCAGCATGTCAGCCATTTCCGACGGCGACGGCCCGATGTGACGTCGATTGGCGAAATCATAGGGCTGATAGTCGGTGAAATGGAATTCTGTGGGCGTCGTCATTACGCGATCAGCTCCCTGTAGGCTGCTTCGTCGAGCAGCGTATCGGCATCCGCGACGTTGGAAAGCTTCAGCTTGAAGAACCAGCCGGCGCCCTGCGGGTCCGAATTGACCAGCGAGGGATCGTCGACGATGGCCTGGTTGATTTCCACCACTTCGCCATCCAGCGGACAATAGACATCGGAAGCCGCCTTGACGGATTCAACGGTCGCCGCGTCGCCATCCTTGGAGAAGGTGGCGCCCACTTCCGGCAATTCGACGAAGACGAGATCGCCAAGCTGTTCAGCGGCGTGGCTGGTAATGCCAACGGTGGCGATATCGCCTTCGAACTTCAGCCATTCGTGTTCTGCGGTAAATTTCAGCATCGTATTTTCTCCGGAGATGGGATGAAGATTATCGTTTGTAGGTGGGCTTGATGAAGGGCAGGGCAGCGACGGTGACGGGCAGATATTTGCCGCGCACTTCCGCAAAGATCGCCATACCGGGAGCCGTATAGGCCGTTGGCACGTAACCCATGGCGACGGGACCTTCGACCGACGGGCCGAAGCCGCCGGAAGTCACTTCGCCGATTTCCGTCTTGCCCTCGGCATCCGCGAAAAGCTTGGAATGGCCGCGCACCGGCGCCTTGCCCTCGGGCTTCAGGCCGACACGGCGGCGTGATGTGCCGTCTTTCAGTTCGCCGAGAATGCGCTCCGCACCCGGAAAGCCGCCCTCGCGATCGCCACCGGCGCGGCGCGCCTTCTGGATCGCCCATTCGAGCGAAGCTTCGATGGGGGAGGTCGTGGTGTCGATATCATTGCCATAAAGACAAAGGCCGGCTTCCAGACGCAGGCTGTCGCGCGCGCCAAGACCTATCGGCTCGCAATCGGGATGTTCGAGCAGGGCCCTGGCAATCTCTTCCGCCTTTGCGGCGGGCACGGAAATTTCAAAACCGTCCTCACCGGAATAACCGGAGCGGGAAACGATGCAGGGGACGTCGTGCAGCGGAACTTCCAGCACGTCCATGAACTTCATTTCAGACACGCCGGCCCAAAGTTCGGCCAGAACCGCTTCCGCGCGTGGTCCCTGCAGCGCGATCAGCGCCCGATCATCGAGAAGGGTAATTTCGCAGTCGCCGGAAAGATGCGCCTTCATATGAGCGACATCGGCGTCCTTGCAGGCCGCGTTGACGACGACGAAAAGATGATCGCCGCGATTGGTGATCATCAGGTCATCTAGGATGCAGCCGTTTTCATCGGTGAAGAAACCGTAGCGCTGGCGGCCTTCCTTGAGACCGAGAATATCGACCGGCACCAGCTTTTCCAGTGCAAGCGCTGCGTCGGCATTGTTGCCGGACTTCGCCTTCACGATCACCTGGCCCATGTGGGATACGTCGAACAGGCCGGCTGAGGTGCGGGTCTGAAGATGTTCCTTCAGAACGCCGGCCGGATATTGCACCGGCATATCGTAACCGGCAAAAGGCACCATGCGGGCGCCAAGCGAAATATGCAGGGAATTGAGCGGCGTGATTTGAAGCTCGGCGTTATCGTCCAAGGACGCCTCCAGGGTTGCGCGAATGATCGCGCGGGCTCAGGTCATGGCGCGAAGCGCCGGTTCAAGAGCCCCCTCTGTCCTTGTCGCCTGAGATTGTTATCCCTTCGGCGAGCCGTCCTGTTTAAAGGTGGCTTCTCTCCAGAGTTTCGTCTTCACCGCTGGTCCTTTTGCCTGAGAGTTTCCGGGGCGGTTGCTCCTTCGGCACCGCATTGAAGCGGTTTCTCCCAACGATGATGCGACGCTCATTATCTTCGAAGGCCCGCTATTGGCAAGGACCAAATGACGCATCTGAACAGATTCTTGCTCCATCTGCGCCATCAACATCTATCCTGTCCGGTATAACGGTTTTAAGACCGCGTTTCGTACTCGTCGGAGTAGTCCGGTCGATGCGGCTCGCATGGGCGCGACGAGGCTTTTTCAGCGTACGGCTTCAGGCTGGCTGGAAGGGGCGGCGCTAATCGGATTTTTTCTCCGGCAGGCCTTTGCGTTTCGTCGAGGCGAAATCCTCAAGTTCCTTTTCTGTCATGGACTTCTCCATGCTTTTTGAAGCACCTTGTAAACTGGATTTCTTCGTCTCACCCCGTTTGGCGGCGAGTGCGGCGCCGGCGGCTTTCTGCTGGGCTTTCGATTTGGCTGGCATGTCGGATCTCCCTTGAAACGGTGGTTCCGACGGGGAAATGCCGCCTTGCGGCGATTGTTCCCTTGCAACTGTTAAGCCTGCGGCAAAATTCCCCTTTGAAATCGGCAGGAAAGCGGGATATCGCATGGGATTATGGATGCAAATCAAAAACGATGGCTGACAGGGATGGAGAAGGTGCTTCGCATTTTCTGCGCGACCCTGATGTTGTCGCTCGGTTTTGCCCACAAGCCCGCACTTGCCGTCGCCCCGGAGGTTGTCCTCGACGAGAGCTACCGGCTTCCGGATGGCACCTTTGCCGAAATCTGCCTCGGCCACGCCGGCGGTTTGAATGCCTCCCACACCAAGGACAGCCCGACCCATTCGGGTGACGCCATCCTCTTCTGCGAGGCGTGCCTGCTGGCATCGTCCATTCTTCTGCCCATGCCCGATACGGAAGGTTGGCTGAAGACCCAATTTGCCTGGCTCGACAATCGTCTCTCTGCGGAATGGAGCTTCCGCTCCGTCCTGACGATCCAGCAACCCGCCGCGCGCGGCCCGCCACCCCAGTCCGCCTGATTTTTCGTTTTAACGGGATAATCGCCGTCTTTGGCGGCACGGAGCGGCTGCGCAGACCCAGAGGGTAGCAGTCGCAGGGACAAGCAAATGAAAACCACCAAGATCATCACCTGCGGCCTTTTCGTCGCCTCGGTTTCGACTGCACAGGCTTTTGCCCATGCCACATTCGTTGAGGGTTCGGCCGAACAGGACAGCACCGTCATTGCCGCCCTTCAGGTGCCGCATGGCTGTGACGGCGGGCTCGCCACCACCGAAGTACAGATCAAGCTGCCGGAAGGCTTCATTTCCGCCAAGCCGCAGCCCAAGGCCGGTTGGGAGCTGGAGATCATCAAGGGCGACTACCAGAAGGCCTATAAGAACCACGGCAAGGAGATCAAAAGCGGCCCGATCGAAATCCGCTGGAAGGGCGGCAACCTGCCGGACGAGTTTTACGATACCTTCGCGGTACAGGGTAAGATTTCCGGTATCGAAGCGGGGCAGGACCTGCCTTTCAAGGTAACACAGCTTTGCGGTGACAAGGGCAAGGTATCCTGGGATGAGGTAGCGGCGGCCGGCGTCGATCCCCATTCCCTGAAAAGCCCGGCGCCGACCATCAAGGTTGCGGCCAAGGCGCATGCGGGCGGCCACGATCATGCCGGCATGAGCATGGATATGGATGTCGTGAAGGGCGGCAGTCTCGAAGTGTCTGGCGGCACGACCAAGGCCATGTTGCCGGGCCAGCCCGTGGGCGGCGGCTATGTGTCGATCAAGAATACCGGCGATAGCGACGACAAGCTGGTCGGCGTTGAATCCTCGGCTGCCGGTCGTGCCGAAATCCATGAGATGGCCATGGTCAACGACGTCATGAAAATGCGCAAGCTGGATGACGGCATCGTCATTCCCGCAGGGCAGACAGTGGAGCTGAAGCCCGGCGGCCTGCACATGATGTTCTTTGACGTAAAGAAGCCCTTTGCCGAAGGCGACAAGGTGCCGGTGACGCTGATCTTCGAAAAGGCCGGCAAGGTCGAGATCGTGCTCTCCACTGGCGCAGCCAAGGGCGGCAGCGACCACAAGCATAATTGACCAATGAAAAGCGGCTACCGGAACGCGTGACAGGTCCGGTAGCCGCAAGATTTTTCATATATTGTATTTGTTCTTCAGCGCCATGATGAAAAAAGGGAGAGGGCATCTGCCATCGCGATTTTCCGAATTCGGTCGAAAATATCTAGAAAATCAAGCTGACACCAAGCTGAACGCGAATGTCCGTTCGACGTGGTCAAGAGACCGAGAAACCAAATTAAGATACCTATATATCGGTATGATCTAACACGTCATTTCTTGGTTTTTGTGTGGTGCTGTTTTCCTCATAGGCCTCAACGGCCTGCTCCAGTGTCGCCTGCGGCTCGTGGCGCTGGCTGGCAACGGTCAGGAAATAGAGCGTCAGGGCGGGTGGCTTGATCACCGTCATCATGCCGCGCAGCTGGAAGTCATCCCCACCTTCGGCCTTGCGCGCCAATTCGTGAATGGCCTCTTCCACTTCGCTTTTGCGCGGAACGCGCTGCGATGGCTTCACGGCTTCCAGCGCATAGGCTGCCGTATTCGCGGAAACAGAAAGAACCTGTGTCATCCAACCCCCGGCAATTGTCGCCGACCCTTAAAAAAACGAGATTAGCAGCCGCATCTTGTTGGAAGGCTAAATCGCGACGCTGCAATTTAATCGTATTTTAGTGGACGAAGACGCCTGCCAAAGGGCTTTCGTCCGCTGTGCCCTTGGTCTAGAAATGCGTCGGACTTCACAGGTCCGGCAATTTCCGGAGATACCATTCCCATGATCAATATCGCTCTTGTCGCGACAGGCGGCGCCATCGGTTCCGTGTTTCGTTATCTGGTCGGCGTCTGGAGCGTGCGGCTGGCCGGGCCCAATTTCCCCTGGGGAACGCTTGCGGTTAATGTGGTCGGGTCTTTCCTCATCGGTCTGCTGGTCGAGCTTGTGGCGCGGCGGCTGAACGCCTCGATGGAAATGCGCCTGTTTCTCGTCACCGGCGTGCTCGGCGGGTTCACGACATTTTCGTCCTTCTCGCTCGATGCGGTGGCGCTTTTCGAACGCGGTGCGCTCGGCCTTTCGGCCGTTTACGTCCTTGCAAGTCTTGTGGTTTCCATTGCTGCGGTTTTCGCCGGGCTGGCCTTGGGCCGCAACTTGTTCTAAAGGCTTGATCCAAACGGCGCGCCGAACAACGGGCGCGCGATCAAGACAGAGAGACTGGAAATTTCATGGCAGGTATCGAGCATATCAAGGTAGGGGCCGACGAGGCCGGTATGCGCCTCGATCGCTGGTTCAAGATTCACTATCCGGGACTTGGTTTCGGGCAATTGCAGAAGCTGTTGCGATCCGGACAGGTGCGCGTGGATGGCGGCCGGGTGAAGACGGATGCGCGGGTGCAGCCGGGACAGATGGTGCGCGTGCCGCCGGTCGATTCCGATCTCAAGGTCAAAAGCGGACCGATCGGATCAAGGGATCTCAAACATTCGGAAGACGCGGAACTTCTGGCGCGCATGCTCTTGCATGAAGACGACAAGGTTTTCGTTTTCAACAAGCCGGCCGGCATTGCCGTTCAGGGCGGTTCCGGCGTCAACCGCCATATCGACGGGCTTCTGGAAGCCTGGACCAGCCCTAAGGGCGAAAAGCCGCGTCTGGTGCACCGCCTCGACCGCGATACCTCCGGCGTGCTGGTGGTTGCCCGCACCCGCGGTGCTGCGCAGAAGCTGACGGCCGCCTTCCGCGAGCGCGACACCAAGAAGACCTATTGGGCGCTGGTCAAAGGCGTTCCGCGCAAGCACCAGGACAAGATTTCTACCTGGCTGGTCAAGGAACAGACCATGGATGGCGACCGCATGCGTATCGCCAAGCATGGCGAGGAGGGGGCCGATCACGCCGTTTCCTATTACCGTGTCATCGATACCGCCGCGCAGAACCTCGCCTGGCTGGAGATGGAACCCTATACCGGCCGCACCCATCAGCTCCGCGTTCACGCGCTGCATATGGGCCACCCGATCATCGGTGATCCCAAATATTATATCGACGATCCGAACTGGGATTTCCCAGGCGGCATCCAGAAGCGCCTGCATCTGCATGCGCGCCATATCGACATTCCGCATCCGAATGGGGGCCGGCTTCGGGTCAGCGCACCTTTGCCGCCGCATATGGTGCAGACCTGGAACCTGCTCGGCCTCGACGTGGCCGATGGCGACAGGGAAGACTGAAAGCTATGAAGCTCGTTCTTTTCGATTGCGACGGCACATTGGTGGACAGCGCCGGCCTGATCCATGCGGTCATGGTCGAAACCTTTGCCGATTTTGGCAAGCCGCGGCCTGATATCTCACAGACCAAGGCAATCATCGGGCTGACGCTGGATATCGCCATCGCCCGCATGCTCGGCAAGGCGCATGTGGATGAGGAGGCGCAGGCGATGACGCAGCGTTACAGGGAAGTTTATCATCCCCTGCGCGAGCGTCCCGAAATGACGACGCCGCTCTTCGACGGTATCGCGCCGCTGATCGACACACTGTCGAAACGGGACGACGTGCTGATCGGCGCGGTGACCGGCAAGGGAAGGCGCGGGCTCACCCATATTCTCGAAACCCACGGCTTTGCCGAGCACTTCATCGTTTCGCGCACGGCGGATGATTGCCCGTCAAAGCCGCATCCGGCCATGGTCATGGAGTGTTGCCACGAAACCGGCATGGTTCCGGCCGATACTATCGTGATCGGCGATGCGGTCTATGACATGCAGATGGCCAAGGCTGCGGGCGCAAAAGCGATCGGCGTCGCCTGGGGTTATGCTTCCGTCGATGAACTCTGGACGGCGGGCGCAGATGCGGTAGTCAGCCATCCGCGTGAAATTCCGGCCTATGTTCCTGCCGATAATCTCTAACCTTTCTATCCGACTGATGAGGACGTGCCATGCGTGATCTCCTGAACGACCTTTCGGAGGGCCTGAGCCACCCCGACCCGATCCTGCGCGCGCAAATCCAGATGCAGAAACCTTTGCCGAAGCGGTTCTACAAGGATGTCACCGTCGGAGAGGTGGAGGAGGGTGGCTTTGCCATCCTTCTCGATGGCAAGCCGCTGCGCACGCCCGCCAAGAAGCCGCTGACCGTCCCGTCGCACGCGCTGGCTGAACTGCTTCGCGATGAGTGGGATGCCCAGAAGGAGGTGGTGAACCCGGTGGTCATGCCGGTATCGCGCCATGTGAATACCGCCATCGATGGCGTCGCCAACGACACCCAGGCGGTTTTCGAGGATATCCTCCGGTTTTCTTCTTCCGATCTTCTTTGTTACCGCGCCGGTGACCCGGAAGCGCTGGTTGCGCGACAGACGGACCATTGGGATCCCGTGCTGGACTGGGCGGCCAATGTGCTCGGCGCGCGCTTCATTCTCGTTGAAGGCGTAATGCATCAAGACCAGCCACGCGAAGCCATCGCGGCTTTCGCGGTAACGCTGAAGAAATATGACACACCGATCGCACTTGCCGCTCTTCACACCATGACGTCGCTGACCGGCTCCGCCATTCTGGCGCTTGCGCTGGCGGAAGGGCAGCTGACGCAGGAGGAAGCATGGGCGCTTGCCCATCTCGATGAGGACTGGACCGCCGAGCAATGGGGGGAGGACGAGGAGGCGCTGGAGCGCCGCGCCGTGAGGCTTGTCGACATGCGCGCGGCACTCAATGTTCTGGAGTCCCTGAAGAGCGCTTCTTAACGCTTTTCTAACCCTGATGGCCGAATATGCGGTTACCTCACGTAAGGGGAGCCGCTGATCATGATCACCACGCTGAAACGCCTTGGCATTCTTGTGCTGGCGTGTTTCACGCTCATGTCTTTCAGGCTGGAACCGCAAGCGACCAATACCGACCGGCTGCTTTACGATGTGCGCGGCGCATTCGTCGCCGCCCGCCCGGATGTCGCTCCGGCGCTGATGCAGTCCATTCATGCGCAGGTGCAGAATGCGATCAAGACCACGGCGCGTGGAGAGACCCGCCCGCGCGTGGTGCTGACCATCCGTCTCGCATCCGTTACGCGCGGCCCCTTCCTGTTCGGAGAAAGGGCGTCGGCCAAGGTCATCGTCCGCGCCGCCGCCGTGGCGACGGGAGAAGTGATCGCCGAAGCCAAATTCACCGCCACTGTCGTCAGCTTCGACAATCAGTCTATCGAGCAGGAACTCGCCTATGGCGTTGCAGAACGGGTGATCCGCGAATTCAGGCTCAGCCGATCCGGCCCGACGACGCTTGCGACGGCGCTCTTCCCGTAACGTCCGCGGAAGCGGTGGCACAATCACGATGCGTCGTTTCTCAATGTCGCGCCACCATTGGTTCCGCGTCGCACTCACATACATTGCGTATATTTATTTGACATACGCAGTGTATGTTCCTATCTCGCATACGCAACGTATGTAAACTGGACGCTGACGCTATAGAGCGCGGCATCGTCACTCAGCTGAAAGAGAGATGGAAATGAGTAAACGCGAAGCAATTTTTCCCGCCCACAGGCACGCGCTTTACGAAGAGCATGGCTACTCTGCTGCCATCAAATCCGGTGATCTGCTATTCGTTTCCGGCCAGGTCGGCAGCCGTGCCGATGGAACGCCTGAACCTGATTTTGAACGGCAGGTCCGGCTGGCCTTCGAAAATCTCAAGGCAACGCTCGAGGCGGCGGGCTGCACTTTCGACGACATTGTGGATATCACGACGTTCCACACGGATCCGGAAAACCAGTTTGGAACGATCATGACCGTCAAGCAGGAGATTTTCAGCCAAAAGCCTTACCCGAACTGGACCGCTGTCGGCGTCAACTGGCTCGCGGGCTTCGATTTCGAGATCAAGGTCATTGCCCGTATCCCTTAATAGCGGGTCAAACCTGAAACGGCGGCGCTCACAGGGCGCCGCCGGCTTGCTTCTCCACCCTTATCCAAGCCGCTCGGCATGCCATTTCAGATGGTCATCCATGAAGGTGGAAATGAAGTAGTAGGAGTGGTCGTAGCGGTCATGCATGCGCAACGTCAGGCTGATATCCGTGCCCTTGATCGCCTCTTCGAAGAGCCAGGGACGCAGGCCTTTTTCAAGGAAACTATCAGCCTTGCCCTGGTCGATCAGGAACTCGGGAAAACGCGCGCCATCCTCGACCAGCGCACAGGCGTCGTATTGACGCCATGCGGCCTTGTCCGCACCGAGATATTTTTCCAGCGCCGGTTCTGACCAGTCGGCTGACGAGGGAGCCACGATCGGTGCAAAGGCAGAGCAGCTTTTGAAACGGCTGGGATTCTTGAGCGCCATGGTCATCGCGCCATGGCCGCCCATCGAATGGCCGAAAATACTCTGGCGGCTCATATCCGCACGGAAATGCTGGCCGATGAGGGCGGGTAGTTCTTCCGTGACATAGCTGTACATCTGGTAATGCTCGGACCAGGGTTCCTGCGTGGCATCGAGATAAAATCCGGCGCCCTTGCCCATCTGCCAGTTGGTCAGTTCGTCCGGCACGTCATTGCCGCGCGGGCTGGTGTCCGGGCAGACGATGATGAGCCCGAGTTCGGCGGCCATGCGGCGATATTCGCCTTTTTCCATGACGTTGGCATGGGTGCAGGTGAGGCCGGAAAGATACCACAGAACGGGGCAGGGCTCATGGATCGCCTTCGGCGGCACGTAAACCGCAAAGGTCATCTCACATTTCAGGGTTTCCGATACGTGCGAAAATACGCCCTGCATGCCGCCAAAGGCCGTATTTTGCGAAATGATGTTCATGAAGACATTCCTTGTGAAAAAATCCGGCTCAGCCCGCAAGCGAGACCGCGGCATTGACCGCCGCCGCCACCAGAACCGTGTTGAAGAAGAAAGAAACGATGGAATGCAGCAGCGTGACCTTCCGCATGGCGGTCGTGGTTATTCCCACATCCGATGTCTGCGCCGTCATGCCGATCACCACGGCGAAGTAGAGAAAGTCGTAACCGCAGGGTTCCTTGGTCGCCGGAAAATCCATGCCGCCGCGATGCTGCCGCTTGCCGTCCACCGTGGCAGGCCGCCAGTAAAGATGAGCGTAGTGCAGGGCTGTCATGGTGTGGATGGTCAGCCAGCCCAAGATCACCGAGGCAAAGGCGATGAGCAGCGTCCAGACCGTCTCGCCTGTGTGGTTGAGCGCCTGGAACAGTGATACCACAGCGACAGCGACGGCTAGCAGCGTGACGGCGATGATGGCGACTGCAGGCAGATCGTCACTATCGGCATGGGCCTTCAGATGCTGCGCCGTCAGGCCCGACAGGCGAAAGCCAATCAAAGTGAGATAGGTCAGGAAGAACAGAACGGCCGCGATCTCGATCGCCAGCGGTGGCGCCAGAACCAGAGCCAGCCCAAGGCCTATGGCGCCGACGAGAAAAGCAATGACGAAAGGTTGATGGCGGCGATAGCTGCTGCTTTTCATATTGGCCGTGGTCATGGGCGGCATCTTTCTGTTGGCACCGTCACTTTTTGACACGGCGGCAGAAACGGTCAAGCGTCTCCAGAAAGGCGGAGCGGTCGCGCGGTGAAAAAGCCGCGTTATATCCCTTGCTTTCACCGGTTTCACGCAGATGTGCACCAAGGTCGCGCATTGCCGTCGCCATCCCGATATTCGACTGGTCAAAAACGCGACCCGTCGGCCCGGTGACCAACGCACCCTTGGCGACACAGCGTCCAGCGAGCGGCACATCGGCGGTGATGACGATATCGTTTTCGCCGGCATGATCGGCGATCCAGTCGTCCGCAGCGTCGAAACCGGTGGAAACAATGACGTTTTTCACCATGGGATCTCGCGACGGGCGCAGACCGGAATTGGCGACAAAGGTCACTTCCAGCCCATGCCGTTCCGCCACCTTGAGAATCTCCGGCTTCACGGGGCATGCATCGGCATCGACATAGATTTGCGGGTTTTGCGGCATGGACACTCTTTTCGGATATTTCCTGCCACGCTTCTAAGCGCAAATGCCGCGATTACCAAGCCCACGACAGCTGAAATACGGGATGGATGGTGGGCGCAGGTGGTACTTGCGACGATCGTAAAAACGGCATATGTTCCCTTTATGTTCTTGTTTTCGAGGGATACCATGCTGGAAGAGTTCATCGTGCAGGCCAAGTCTGCCACGTATGTTGGCGGCGGTAACAAATCCGCGACGCCCACGCGCAAGGGATCGCACGATCTCGGCTATCAGAACGGCGACTGGCACTATATCGACAGCTATTTCGGGGGAACCGATTTCATCGGTCAGGAGGTCGTCTGGCATCAGGGGACGGCCCTCTGGGCGATGAGTTATTACGGCCGTATCCTCCGGCCCGATATGATCGACGGCGCGACAGCCGGCATGGTCATTCAGCAGTCGCTTTCCACCCTCTATCGGGAGGGCCGCTTTCTCGGCGGCTTCACCCACCCGGTGGAAAATCTGGTCTATGTCGATACGAATGCGGGTGAATTCCGGTCCTTCACCGGCGTCGAGCGCATTTACCGCGGACATGTCGAGACATACCGGCTTGACTATCATGGCGGGATCATAAAGCCATAGAGCGCAAGAAATGCCATGGACAGGAACTACAATGGCAAATGGCGACGCTCAATTTTTCAAGGCGACACTCTATTTCGACAGCAAACCCGCGATCTCGGATATGACCCTGATAGAAGCGTGGGGCGAGGAGGGATATGAATGCGAGCGGGTGGGCGAAAAAGGCGTTTTTGACGGACTGCGCGGTGCAACCAGGGTTTTTGTCGGTACTCCCGAGCCGGTCGTGGCGACGCCGGTTGCGCCGGCCCAATATCCGGCAGTTGCGAGGGCGAGGGTCGACTGGTCAAAGACCTTTTGTATCGATGCAAAAGCGGCATATGACGATTTCACCCGTGCGACACACCAATGCGAGTTCAGATTTCTCATCCTGGCGGATGAGGATGATCCAGAAATCGCACATAACGAGATCGCCTCGACCCTGCTCGGCATCCACCAGCTCGCCCCCATGCGGGCGGTTGCGTTGCATTATCTGGACATGATCGTCGGCCGCGCCAATCTCGATGACTATCTGAACTATGCAAACAGCCATCTGGATCAGCCGCAGCAAATGGCGACGATGCTGGCCTTCGGAGCCTTTGTGACGGAGGAGGGGGAAAAGATCAGGGCCTGGACAACGGGTCTGGAGCATTTAGGCCAGACAAATCTGCTTTTCGACAGCTCGTCGGGAGATGCGACGGAAGCGCTTCTTACGATATTCGGCCTCGGGCATCTCGTCGTCAACGGACGACGCTTCGCCGCCGGTGAAGCCATAACATCGTTCGATCTTCTTGCGCGTTTCACCCCCGCCGAACTCGATGACCGGCCAATGCTGCTCGTCGCGAAGCAGGAAGCCGGCTAGGGCGCGCCGTCATACCCAGGAACGGATGGGGCGATGCGTTTTCACCGCCCCATCACAGGTTTCAAAATCAGCCGGGCTGCTTTGTCTTGCGCAGATAGGGAAGAACCGTGTCGTAGGAGCCGAAACGAGCAATCGCATCTTCGTTGGAAACGGCTGCGGTGATGATGACATCCTCGCCCTGCTTCCAGTTGGCAGGTGTCGCCACCTGGTGTTTGGAGGTGAGCTGAATGGAATCGATGGCGCGGAGAATTTCCTCGAAATTGCGGCCTGTGGTCATCGGGTAGGTGAGGACCAGCTTGATCTTCTTGTCGGGACCGATGACAAAGACGGAGCGCACGGTGGCGTTATCGGCAGGCGTGCGGCCTTCGGAACTGTCGCCGGCGCCGGCCGGCAGCATGTCGTAGAGCTTCGCGACCTTCAGGTCCTTGTCGCCGATCAGCGGATAATCGACGTTGAAACCGGTCGCGGTGCGAATGTCGTTCTTCCATTTTTCATGGCTTTCAACCGGATCGACCGAAATGCCGATGATCTTCACGCCGCGTTTTTCGAATTCCGGCTGCAGGCCGCCCATCGCGCCAAGTTCCGTCGTGCAGACGGGCGTGAAATTTTTCGGATGCGAAAACAGGACCGCCCAACCGTCGCCGATCCAGTCGTGAAAGCTCACCGGACCATGGGTGGTCTCGGCGGTGAAGTCTGGTGCTATATCGTTGATACGCAGGCTCATCTGATGCTTTCTCCCTGATGATTTGAAGTGAAAATCTGATGGTTTTCGACAATTCGTGTCCGGCGCTGGAGCTTAGAGTTTTTGCATGAAATGGCCAGCCTTTTCATCTGGCCTCAGTGGCGTTTGCTTCAGCCCCACAGAGATTTGATGACCCTGATTTCCATCGTTTGTCGCAGTTGCGTGATTTCCACCCGGTTGATTGTTTCAGGAGGACAGGATTACTCGAAAGGCGATCCCGGCGTTGTTTTCGCTCATCCCAGCGCATATTGTGACGCCACGTCAGGCGACGGCATTCCGGGGCGTTTCCGCACAGGGAGTGATGGAGAACAGCAATGACAATCACCATTACCGCCTTTGAACACTCGCCCGATGGCGGCAAGGGTCTCGCCCGCGATATGCGCGTCCGCTGGGCGTTCGAAGAAGTGGGCCAGCCCTATGATGTCCGCCTTCTTTCCTTCAAGGCGATGCGGGAGCCGGCGCACCTTGCGCTTCAACCCTTCGGGCAGATCCCGACCTATGAGGAGGGTGAACTCGTCCTGTTTGAATCCGGGGCGATCGTGCTGCATATAGCCGAACGTCATGCCGGCCTGTTGCCAGAGGATGCGGATGCGCGGGCGCGTGCGATCATGTGGATGTTCGCCGCACTCAGCACGATGGAGCCGCCCATCGTCGAGCATTTTGTCGCCGGCTTTCTCGAAAGGGACAAGAGCTGGCACAGCGAGCGCCTGCAGATCGTCCATGACCGTATTCGCAAGCGGCTTGGCGAACTGTCCCACCGCCTCGGTGACGCCGACTGGCTCGACGGCGGATTCAGCGCCGGCGATCTGCTGATGGTGTCCGTGCTGCAAAGGATAAAAAGCTCAGGCATCCTCGACGAATATGAGAACCTCTCGGCCTACGTCGCCCGGGGCGAAGCGCGCCCCGCCTATAAACGCGCATTTGCCGACCAATTGGCGATTTTCAAGGCTGCGTCGAACGGCTGAGCGACGGTCGGAAAGACTGCCGCTGCGGTCTAACCCAGTCTCAGCGCGAGGGTCTGACCTAACAGACCCTCGCGACACCTTTAGAAACCCACCGTCACGGGTTTCAAGAATAGCTCCCGATCGAAACCATCGCAGCACTCGATCACAATGCGGGTGCCGTTCTTGAGACGTCGCCGCAGAAGGTCGGATGGTGCCCGTATGGTGCCGCCATCGTGAAGCTTCTGCAGCATCGACCGTGAAAGCCCCAGTTCGGACGCCAGCAGACGATCAAGGCGTATGCCGGTCTGGAGCGGAACCGTGAGATCAATCTCGGCCTTGGTCCAGTCGGGAGGTTCGTCCTTGATCTTTTTCTCGATATCGAACTCGGGAAACTCGTCGATGCGTTGCGATTTGCGTCTCAGGGCTTCGAGGTTGAATGTTTCCGCTCTTATCCATTGCGGATCGTTCGACTGCAGCGCTTCCATAACGGAAGGGCTGATGTCGCGGACGTTCTGCCGCTCGAAAATCGGCCGGTTCCAGCTTTTGTCGCAGATCAGGCATTTATAGATGAGCCAGGCATCCAGTTTGCGGCCGTTGGCATTAAGCCGGATCTTGCCGCTGGCTTGAAACGCCCTCAGGTCGCCACATCCGCTGCATGCAAGCCAGGGCTGGGGCGCCGTTCGTGGTGTAATGGTCCATTGGACCCGAAGTACATTGCACATATTGTCTTGGTCTTCCATTTGGAAGTCCACCAAGATGGTGCAGGAGAAAACCCTGACGGGAACGGCGTGGCGATGTTTCGGGTGGGTGAAGAGCTGAGACAGCAAAGCTGCGCAGGGCACATTTTAACAATGCCAGACCGGTCTCTTGCCACCACCCGATGAACGTGATCATACGCCGACAGCCTGTGGCCATCCGCAGTACGGGTGAAACTGGATTGAGACCGGTATTTACTTAGGCAAAGTCTACCTCGATGCGCCAATGCTCTTCGGCGGTAACGATAACAAATGATCGGTCAGAAATGGAAGCATGCGGCGCGCTCAGCGGCCGAAAGCCACTGCGATGTGACTTTTGCGCAACTTCGGGTAGCCTGCCCATTCCGCGGTCAAAACGATGTCACCAGATGGGCTGCGACTCTATTTCCGGGAGGACACAGTTTTGCGCCTGTTATTCGCGGCTGCCGGAGACGGAAGCATACGCCGGAGGGTTGAATCTTTGCGGATGAAATGGTGCCATAGCGCTGCCGTCACATGTAGAAATACGATGGCTACGGCGAGATAGGCGAGGGTGGCATGAACCTCTGTCCAGAACGCCTCCGCCTGATCGGAAATCGCCAGAGGCAACCCCGGCACGACCACGAGATCGAAGACGTAACTTGGGATTTGCAGGGGAGCCGTCAAAGCGACGGCCCAGCCGGCGAGGGGAACGGCAAGGGTAAGGAACAGCAATGCGACATGAGCGGCCCGCGCCGCGAACCTTGAAACCGGGCCTTCGCCATCGACAGGCTGCGGCTTCCGGCTGAAAGCCGACCATTCCAGAAGACGGCGGACCTGGCGCTCGCTCAGATCAAGCACATGCGACGCCGACACCATAGTCATCCGACCGGCAATCACCTTCGACAAAGTCTCGATCCGCTGCAGATCACGCTCGGTCATCGTAATCAATCCCATCTGCAATCTCCCAGACGTCAATCAGACCAGGGGAGTGTGACATTCCAACTTTGCAGAAACAGGACATTCTAACTTTGCGGCTACACACAATAATCGCATAACATATATTATGGAACTTATTTGGTGGTGTGGCTTTGGATTTGTGCGGTTGTTGCTCGCTACAGATGCCACTGCGCGATCGATGTGATCATATCTGAAAAGCACGAAACACCACCAGCGCCAACCGATCAGATCGATTTTAGCGAGACTCGTTTTTCAAGCTCCTCTGCCTGCTCTTTGCGTTCACTGTAGCGATCTGTCAGATAGCTGGAAGCGTCACGTGTCAGTAGCGTGAATTTCACCAGTTCCTCGCAGACATCCACGACCCGGTCATAATAGGATGATGGCTTCATCCGGCCTTCAGCATCGAATTCCTGATAGGCCCTTGCCACCGAGGACTGGTTTGGGATGGTGATCATCCGCATCCATCTGCCGAGAATTCGCATCTGGTTCACCGCGTTGAAGGACTGGCTTCCGCCGGAAACCTCCATGACGGCGAGCGTCTTGCCCTGTGTTGGCCGGACCGATCCGACCGCGAGAGGAATCCAGTCGATCTGCGACTTCATGATGCCGGTCATCGCGCCGTGGCGTTCGGGACTTACCCAGACCTGTCCCTCCGACCATTGGGAGAGTTCACGCAACTCCTTCACCTTCGGGTGGCTGGCCGGCGCTTCATCGGGCAAAGGCAGGCCTTTCGGATCGAATATCCGAACCTCACAACCGAGCCGTTCGAGCAGCCGCCCGGCTTCGAATGCAAGCAGACGGCTATACGAAACCTCGCGCAGCGAGCCGTAAAGGATCAGGATGCGCGGCTTGTGGGTCGAAAACGCCGGACGCAGTGCATCCGGGTCAATGCTGTGCAGGTGTTGCGCCTGCAACGCGGGAAATGTCTCAGGCAATGCGCTTTCCTTCATTGTCGAGGACCTGCTCACCATCCTCCTTGAAGAACGGTCCGTTGAAAGTCTTGGGCAGAATATCCAGCACGACTTCCGACGGACGGGCGAGCCTGGTGCCGAGCGGTGTCACCACGAAAGGGCGATTGATGAGGATCGGTGTTTCTATCATCGCATCAAGCAGCTGATCGTCGGTCAGATCAGGATTGTCGAGACCGAGTTCGGTATAGGGTGTCCCCTTCTCGCGCATGGCTTCGCGCACCGTCAGGCCCGCATCCGCTATCATTTTTGCGAGCCGTTCGCGCGTCGGCGGTTCCCGCAGATATTCGACCACGGTCGGCTCGATCCCTGCCGCGCGGATCAGCGCCAGCGTGTTGCGAGACGTTCCGCAGGACGGATTGTGAAAAATCGTGGCATCCATGGTCATTGCCTTTCAGTCATTATCGTTCGGGAAACGGCGGGGGCAGCCTCATACCAATCCTTCGAGCGGTTCACGATCCAGACGACCGAAAGCATGACCGGGACTTCGATGAGAACACCGACAACGGTTGCGAGTGCCGCGCCTGATTGAAAGCCGAACAGGCTGATGGCGGCCGCGACGGCCAGCTCGAAGAAATTGCTGGCGCCGATGAGGGCCGAAGGCCCGGCGACGCAATGGCGCTCACCCGTCATCCGGTTCAGGAGGTAGGCAAGCCCCGAATTCAGATAGACCTGGATGAGGATCGGGATGGCAAGCAGACCGATGACGGCTGGCTGGGCGATGATTTGCTCGCCCTGGAAGGCGAAGAGAAGAACCAGCGTCGTAAGCAAAGCCACCAGCGAAAACGGCTGCAGCCTTGCAAGAACGCGATCCAGCATTCGTGACGTTCCGTCAGTCATGAGCCACCGCCTGATCAGCTGCGCGAGGATGACGGGAACGACAATATAGAGCGCGACAGAGAGAACGAGCGTATCCCAGGGCACGGTGATGGCCGAAAGGCCTAGCAGCAGCCCGACAATGGGAGCAAAGGCCACGACCATGATCGCATCGTTGAGCGCGACCTGCGACAATGTAAACAGCGGTTCACCCCGTGTCAGGTTGCTCCAGACGAAGACCATGGCGGTGCATGGAGCAGCGGCAAGGATGATCAGCCCGGCAATATAGGAGTCGATCTCACCAGCCGGAAGATAAGGACGGAATAGCCAGCCGATGAAAAACCAGCCGAGCAGCGCCATCGAGAACGGCTTGACGGCCCAGTTGATGAACAACGTCACGCCAATGCCGCGCCAGAATGTGCCGACCTGCGAGAGGGAGCGGAAATCGATTCTGAGCAGCATCGGGATGATCATCAGCCAGATCAGGACCGCAACCGGGATATTCACCCTGGCGATCTCGGCAGCAGCGATGAGCTGAAAGACGCCGGGCATCCAATGGCCGAGCGCGACACCGACAACGATGCACAGGAACACCCAGACGGTCAGATAACGTTCGAAGACGGACATCAGGCCGATTTTCCTTCACGATTGGTGGTTCCTTCCAAAGCGCCGATCTGCCGGAGCCTGGTTTCCAGCGCCATTCGATCGATCGATTGCAGGGGCAGGCTGACGAAAGCCGCGATCCTGTTCTTGAGGAAACGGGCAGCCTGCGCAAAGGCGCGTTGAACCTCGGCCTCAGAGCCGACCACGGCGGCGGGGTCCTCTATACCCCAATGGGCCGTCATCGGATGACCGATCCAGACGGGACAGGCTTCACCTGCGGCGCTGTCGCAGACCGTGAAGATGAAATCCATCTGGGGAGCATCGGGCCCGGCAAAAACATCCCAGCTTTTCGAGGTGAAACCAGCAGCAGGATAACCCAGCACCGCCAGTTCCTTCAGGGCGTGAGGGTTCACCTCCCCCTTCGGCTGGCTGCCGGCCGAATAGGCGTTGAACCTCCCCTCACCTTCCCTCGCGAGAATGGATTCGGCAAGAATGGAACGAGCGGAATTGCCCGTGCACAGAAAGAGCACGTTATAAATCTTGTCGGTCATGGTTTCGGTCCGTGGTTAGATCGGTGGTCTTACAGGCCCGGCGATGGTGTCGCCTCCGGGCTGCAGCAGGGTGTCAGTTCGGCAATCAGCGGTGCACAAAGTTCGGTCGAACCACCGCAGCAATCCTTCAGCAGAAACAGGGTCAACAGGCGCAACCCGTCTAGATCGGCGCGATAGATGATAGACCGGCTTTGCCGCTCGCTCTTGACCAGACCCGCCCGCGAAAGCGTGGCGAGATGCGCCGACATCGTGTTCTGGGGAACATCGATAAGGCGCGCAAGTTCACCGGCGGGAACGCCGTCCGGCTCGTGCCGCACGAGTATCCGGAATGTCTCCAGACGGGTGGATTGAGCCAAAGCGCCAAGCGCTGTTATTGCGGTTAAATTATCCATATATCCAGAATAACGGATACAAAAGGATTGTCAAGAAAACAAACGAGACAGCAGAAATGAATGCAAAAATTAATATTATCAATAATTTAAATAAATTTCCTAATGTATATTATAATTCACCGGATGCCTCGCGACGCCTAAGATCCAGCTCTTCGCTATAACGTCTCAATGTATGGCTTTCCGTGAGCAGGCCCACCGGCCGATTTTCGATCTTGTCATTGACGACCACCAGCGCCTCGCTCTCCGCCGCATCGAAGGCCGCCGCCGCCTGACGGGCATTCATGGTCGGCAGCAGCACGTCGTTCTTGTAGTGCAGATAGGTTTCGAGGCTGATCTTGCTGGGGTCGCGATCCATCGGGTCGGCATAGATTTCCGGGACAAGGACGACGCCAGCATAACGCCCGTCATCATGGGTCATGATTACCCGTTGCGTTGAACCGAGCGGGAACTTCTCCCTGAAGGCCGGAAGCCCCATGCTGACATTGGCCTTGCGGATATCGGCGCGCATCATCTTGCCGACCGTCAGGTCGCGGATCCAGCCGATATCGTGGGCGCTGCGAATGCTCTCGCCACGCAGGTGAAAACGCCAGGTGGCGAAAGAGTAACCGAACGTGGTGCGTACCACGAGCGAGGTGGTGATGACGGCGGCAAGCACCAGAGCCGTGATCTGGAAGTCACCGGTCAGTTCCAGCGCCAGAAACGTCATGGTCAGCGGGCCACCGATGATGGCGGCGGCAAAGGCGCTCATGCCGATCACGGCATAAACGATGGGTGCTGTCGAACCATAACCGATATAGGGGGCACAAAGCGCGAAAATCTTGCCGAGCAGCGATCCCATGAACAGCGAGGCGAAAAACAGGCCGCCGCGGAAATTCGAACCGATGGAAATGGCGCTGGCCGCCGCCTTCAGCAGGAACAGTCCGGCCAGCCCGTATATCGTCAGTTCTGCGTCGATATTGAGATGCAGCGCGCCGTGGCCGCTCGACAGCACCTGCGGTGAAATCAGCGCAAGCCCACCCACCGCCACGCCGCCAATTGCAGGGCGTAGCCAGCCGGGAATGGCGCTTTTGCGGGCCGTCTCCTCGATGAAGGACACCGCCTGCATCAGCGTGATGCCGATGGCCGCGCACACGACGCCGAGAAAGATGGCAGGCACATAATCCGCCGGCGTCACGCGGCTGGCATCGACAATATCGATGGAGAGGCCATGGCCGCCGATAACACCGATAACGGTCGTCGCCACCAGCGCCGAAACGATGAGCGGCGCAAGCGTTACGACGGTATAAGTGCCTATGATGAGTTCAATGGCGTAGAACGCCCCGGTCAGAGGCGCATTGAACGCTGCTGCAATCGCCCCTGCGGCGCCGCAGCCGACGAGGATGCGCATGTCCCCTCGCCTCAGTTTCAGCTTGATGCCGATCTTCGAGGCAACGCCGCTGGCGATCTGGGTGTAACCGGCCTCGAGCCCGACGGAGGCGCCGAAACCGTTGGAGACGATATTCTGCACGCAGACAATGATACTGTCCGTCAGCGACAGGCGACCGCCATGCAGCGCATTCGCCTCGATCGGGTCGACCATGGGTTTCTTGCGGGTCTTCGATAGAATGAAGATGATCAGGCCAAGCACGATGCCGCCGATTATCGGGCCAGCGAGGACGATCCGCCCGGAAAGATCGCTGCTACTCAGCCGCTCGACGCCGAAGACCAGCACATGCAGCGCCGTGCTAAGAGCGCCGATCAGCGCCACCAGGAGACCCGCGGCGATGCCGATGAAAACGGCGAGGCTCACCAGCCCCAGTTCGCCGCGGCGGAACATGGCCCGCAACCGGCTGGCGCGCAGATTGTCGAAGAAGCTCGCCATACTGGGTGCACGGAAAGGCTTGGTCGACATGCTGTTCCTTTTCAGGCGGCGTCAGGCTGCTTCGATCTCGATCTCGAAACGCATCTGATCATAAGCCGGTTCAACATTATCAGGCGTTTCACGCATCACCGTGTCATAATCGAGCGGAATATGCATGTGGGTCAAGATCGCCCGTCTGGGTGCGAATTTCTCGATCCAGCCGAGCGCCTGCTCCAGCGAAAGATGGCTGGGGTGGTAACGGTGCTGCAGCGCGTCGATGACGAGGACATCGAGACCCGCAAGCTTCGGCAGGCTCTCGGCCGGAAAATCGCTGACATCGGTACAATAGGCAACGTCACCAATGCGGAATCCCAGCGAATGCACATCACCATGTTGCTGCATATGCACGCCAAAAGGTATCGGCCCGCCTGCCCCGTCGATGATAACAGGCGCGTCGATATCCGCGATGATCCGGGGTTCGACGATGGGCGGATAGCTGCTGCCCGGCGGCGTCTCCAGGCAATAGGCGAAACCGTCCCATATGCGCGCCATGGTGACGGGATCGGCATAGATCGGAATGCGGTTTTGCTGAATGGCGAAATAGATGCGCAGATCGTCGATGCCGTGCAGATGGTCGGCATGGGCGTGGGTGTAAAGCACCGCATCGACCGCCTCCACCTTCGCCGCGATCATCTGCTCACGAAAATCCGGGCCGGTATCGATGACGACAGTTGTCCTGCCGCCATCCGGGCCGATCTGCTCCACCATGAAGGCGGTGCGCGTGCGCCTGTTCCTGGGGTTGTCAGGGTCGCAGGCACCCCAGTCGCCGTTGATGCGCGGCACGCCGGGCGACGACGCGCATCCGAGAACCGTGAAGCGGCGACGGTAGATTGCCACGCCTACACCCTTGTCATCTTCGAAAAGCAGCGGAAGGCGTTTTCGGTGGTGATTTCGGCCATGCGCTCATAGGAAACGCCATGTACCTCGGCCAGAACCTCCGCGGTGTTGACCACGTAGGAAGGTTCGTTGCGTTTGCCGCGCCAGCGCTTCGGCGCAAGATAAGGCGCGTCCGTCTCCACCAGCAGACGGTCCAGCGGCACGGTGGCGGCGATGTCGCGGATATCCTGCGATTTCGGGAAGGTCAGAATGCCGGAGAAGGAAACATAACCGCCGAGTTCGACACCGGTTTTCGCCAGCTCAGGACCAGCGGAGAAGCAGTGCAGAATGAAGGGGAATGCTCCCTTTTCGCTCTCGGCGCGCAAAATAGAGGCCATGTCGTCATCGGCACTGCGGCTGTGAATGACGAGCGGCAGCTTCGTTCTCCTTGCCGCCTCGATATGGCGGATGAGGCCGGTCTTCTGGTCTTCCGGCTTCTGCGTGTCGTAGAAATAATCCAGACCCGCCTCGCCGATCGCCACAATCTTGTCGTGGCTCTCCGCCAGCCGCACCAGATCATCAGCAGAGATATCCAGTTCCTCGGCCGCGCTGTTGGGATGCGTGCCGACCGAGCAGAAGACCGACGGATATTTTTCCGTGATCTTCAAAAGTTCGGGCAGCCGGCGCACCCGGGTCGAGATCGTCACCATCTGGCTGACACCCGAAGCATGGGCGCGGGCGATGATATCGTCGCGCTCAGCCTCGAAATCGGGAAAATCCAGATGGCAATGGGTATCGATCAGCATGGTTGTCGCCTTCACGCTTCCGGCGCGACGTAACGCGGGAAAACCGGCTTCGGCGCTTCGAGCGGCGTGCCCGGAACCAGACGGCCGGCTTCGCCCAATGCAGCGAAATCACGCTTGTCGGCGGGAGCCGCAACGAGATCAAGCAGCTTTTCGCAGGATTCCGGCATGAAGGGCTGCAAGAGAATGCCGATCTGGCGCACCACTTCCGCCGTCACGTAAAGCACGGTTCCCATGCGCTCGGGATCGGTCTTCTTCAGCGCCCAAGGCTCTTGCGACGCGAAATAACGGTCGGTTTCCGAGACGACGGCGATAATGGCCGCAAGCGCGCGGTGGATGAGCTGCTTGCCCATCTCCTCACGGCAAATCGCCAGCAACCCGTCGGCGGAGGCGAGCATCGCTTTGTCTTCATCGGTGAACTCACCGGGTGTCGGTATCTGGCCGTCGCAATTCTTGACGATCATCGACAGCGAACGGCTGGCGAGATTGCCGATGCCATTGGCGAGATCGGCATTGATGCGGGTGGCGATACCCTCTTCGCTATAGCTGCCGTCCTGGCCGAAGGAGACTTCGCGCAGGAAGAAATAACGGACCTGATCGAGACCGAAATGGTTCACCAGATTGGCCGGATCGACGACATTGCCGAGCGACTTCGACATCTTCTCGCCCTTGTTGAGCAGGAAGCCATGGGCATAGACCCGCTTGGGCAGCGGCAACTTGGCGCTCATCAGGAAGGCTGGCCAGTAGACCGCGTGGAAGCGGATGATGTCCTTGCCGATGATATGCACGTCGGCAGGCCAATATTTGGCGCGCGGACCGTTCTTGTCTTCGATGTAACCGGTGGCGGTGATGTAGTTGGTCAGCGCATCGACCCAGACATACATGACGTGCTTCGGGTCGTTCGGAACCTTGATGCCCCAGTCGAAGGTGGTGCGGGAAATCGACAGGTCCTTGAGGCCGGATTTCACGAAGGAGATGATTTCGTTGCGTCGTTCCGACGGACCGATGAATTCAGGGTTTTTCTCGTAAAGCTTCAGCAGCTTGTCCTGATATTCGGAGAGCTTGAAGAAGTAGCTTTCCTCTTCCACCCACTCGACCGGCGTGCCCTGCGGCCCGTAACGAACGCCGTCCGCGCGCACTTCCGTCTCGTCCTCGCCGTAATAGGCCTCGTCGCGCACGGAATACCAGCCGGCATAGCTGTCCTTGTAGATATCGCCGCTATCGGCCATCAGGTTCCAGATATTGCGCGAGGTCTCGTGGTGACGCTCTTCCGTGGTACGGATGAAATCATCGTTCGAGGCGTTGAGCAGCTTGCCCATCTCGCGGAACTGATCGGAATTGCGCTGCGCCAGCTCTTCCGGCGAAATACCTTCCGCCCGCGCTGTCTGCTGCATCTTCTGGCCGTGTTCGTCGGTGCCGGTCAGGAAGAAAACATCCATTCCATCCAGGCGCTGAAAGCGTGCCATGGCGTCCGTCGCAATCAACTCATAGGCATGGCCGATATGCGGCTTGCCGTTAGGATAGGAGATCGCGGTGGTGATGTAGAATGGTGTCTTGTCTGTCATGACGGTCTATCGACTTTACAGGCTGTTTTTTGGATAGACCGCTCTTAAACCATTGTGCGCAGCAGCGAAACAACAACTTCCCCATTTCGGGTATGATTCCTGATCCCGGCACCTAAACCGAACGGATATCTTCCAGAATGGAGAGCACCATCTGCTTCTTGTCGAGATTATAGGCCTGCGCCACGGTAATGCGTTCCGAAAGCGCCGAGGAAAGCCGCGCATGCTTTTCCGCCGCCGCGATATCGCCTGCCACCGCCGCTGCCCGTGCGCGCTCCATCAGCTCTTCCGTCACATGCTCCATGAAGAAGCCGAGGACGATGTCGCCGTCCTTCTGCGCGAGAATCTCGGCAAGCTTGTGCATCTGCTTGCGCGCGCCCGGCCCTTCGGCTCCCATGACCTCGGCAAAGGCCTCGACGATGTCCGAGCCGCCGTAATTCAGCAGCTTGAGCGCCTGCGCGACGCTGCCCTTGGAGGCGGCAAGCAGGGCGTCGCGTTTTTCACCCGATGGGCTGATGCCGAGATGATCGAGCGATTGCACCATGGCCGCGTCGGAAAGCGGCAGGAGCCTGAGCGGCATGCAGCGCGAGCGGATGGTCGGCAGCAATTTTCCCGGCGCGTGCGACAGGACGAGGAACATCGCCCGCTTTGGCGGCTCCTCCAGTATTTTGAGGATCGCATTCGCGGCATTGCGGTTGAGATCGTCGGCGGGATCGATGATGACGATGCGCCAGTTGCCGGTGCCCGAGGTCTGCGAAAAGAAGTGCCCTGCCCGCCGCACCTCGTCCACGGTGATGGCTGATTTCACGCGGCCGGTCTTTTCGTCCACCGGACGGGTGAGATGCAGGAGATTATGCGAGGCGCCTGCGGTGATCTGCCGGCTGACCAGCGATTGCGGATCGGGATCGGCAAGAAAATCCGGCGCCAGCAACGGATCGGGATGGCTGAGCACATGATTGGCAAAACGGAAGGCAAGCGTCGCCTTGCCGATCCCCTCCGGCCCCTCGATCAGAATGGCGTGATGGCCCTTGCCGGAGCGATAGGATTGCGTGAGAAACGCTTCCGCCTCGTCATGGCCAAAAAGCTTCGTGTTCTGCTGCGGTGCAATCGCGCCGTCGAGAACGCCCTGAACCTCACTCATGCGCCGCGCCCGCTGCTGTTCCCAGCTGTTCAAGCAAAGGCTCGACGAAGGACAGGACATCCTCCGCCACCTTTCCTTCCGGCTGGTCGGCATTGACAATTCGGCAGCGACGCGGTTCGGCGAGCGCAATATCCAGATAGGCTTCCCGCCGCTTCTCGTGGGTTTCGATTTCCTCTTTCTCGAACCGATCAGGCGCAGCGCCCTCATCCGCACGCTTTCTGGCGCGGGCGAGCCCCTTTTCGGCGGCGATATCGAAAATCAGTGTCAGTTCGGGCACGACGCCGTCAATCGCGATGCGTTGCAGGGTTTCGATGAAGTCCGGCTCCAGATTGCCGGTCGTGCCCTGATAAACGCGAGAAGAATCGAGAAACCGGTCGCAGAGGACGATCTCGCCGCGCGCGAGCGCCGGGCGAATGACCTCTTCGACATGGTCGTTGCGGGCAGCCGCAAACAGGATTGCTTCCATGCGCACGCCGAAGGATTCGGCCGCACCCGACAGGATCACATGCCGGACAGCCTCCGCACCCGGCGAGCCACCCGGCTCACGCGTCACGACCACCTCGAAACCACGGCCGCGAAGCGCCTCTGCAAGCATGCGAATCTGCGTCGACTTGCCGGCGCCTTCGCCGCCTTCGAAGCTGATGAACAATCCGGTCTTTTCGGCCAATGTCACGTCCTGCACAGGTTTTCTGGAATTCGAAATGCCTGTTTACAGCATCGAACCGAAATGTGTGAAGCGCTTTTCAGAAAAACCGGTGCCTGAACAAAAGCATAGGAACAAGGCGGTGCGTGGAGCAGGCTTTCAGAGCCAGAACAGCAGCAGTTCCTTCAGCGCACCCGTTGCATTCTGGGTAAGCGATCCCTTGCCGACCGCCGCCTTCGTATAAAGCGGAACCTCCCGCAACAGGCGCTCACCCGAAAAAATCCTGAGCGTTCCGGCATTTGCGCCAACGTCCAAAGGTGCATTCAGCGGCCAGCGATAGACGATTCGTCCGGAAATACGCTCCGGATTATTGACCGGCACCAGCACGCTGACATCTTCCTTCGGCGAAAGATCGATATGCGCGACATCGCCGCCATAGACGCTGACCGACCCGACAGCCTCGTCCTTGCTGAAAAGATGGCGTTTCTCAAAGGCCGTCAGGCCCCAGTCCACCACCCGGCGGGCTTCTTCCTGCCGCGTCTTGTCGTCCACGATGCCTGAAAGCGCCAAATAGACCCGGCGGCCTTCCCTCTCGGCCGAGACGACGGCGGCAAAACCGCTGCCTTCGGCAAAACCAAGCCCGAGACCATCGATACCGCTGCCCGGCATCAACAGCGTGTTTTTATTGCGCTGGAAAATCCGGTTCCATTCGAAATCCGGCTTGGTGAAGAGCCCGTAACGGTCGGGATAGGTGTCATGCAGATGCTGGGCAAGGCGCACCATGTCCCTGGCCGTCGTCTGGTTGTCGGGATCGGGAAGCCCCGTGGAATTAGTAAAGGTGCTGCGGCTCATGCCAAGTTCGCCCGCCCGCGCCGTCATGCGCTTGGCAAAGGCGGCGTCCGAGCCCGTCATGCCTTCGGCGATGACAATGCAGCCATCATTGGCGTTCTGGACGATGATGCCGGTCAAGAGATCATTGATGCTGACGGAGGATTTCAACGCCGCGAACATGGTCGAGGTGCGCGACGGCGCACCGCCCGTGCGCCAGGCATATTCCGACACTGGATAAGCGGTCTCAGGCGTCACCTGCCCCTTGGACAGCGCATCCAGCACCACCTCCACCGTCATCAGCTTGGCGAGCGATGCAGGTGGAAAAGGCTGATTCTCATTCTGCGAAAGAAGCACCGTTCCCGTTTCGGCATCGATCATATAGGCCTGTTCGGCCTTGGCGATGAAGGGGGCTGTCTGTGATTGCGCCGGGCCTGCACTGAAAAACGCAAGCGCAGCCGCCGTGACGACCGAACAATAGGAGCGATGAATGGCCTTGCGCATGAAACCGCCCAGTCCTGCCTGCCGCAACCGGCTGCCCGCGATAAAGGCGAGAGGCCGGCCGTATCCTTCAATCCGTCAGCGCGACTTCGCCTGCTGACGCTTCACATGGGCGAGTATCGATTGCTCATTGAGCGCGCCACGATCGACGAGCACGCTGTCAAAGGCGCTCGCGGTCCTGGAAACCGTAGCAGATTCTTCGGAATAGGCCGCGGCAAATTTGGAAGACGGCGTCGGCACGCGCAGATAATTGCCGCCGGGGGCAGCCGGCTCACGCATGAAATTGCCTTCCGGACGCTCGGCCAGGATAGGGCCGATTTCCGGCAGGATCGAGAATTGTTCGAAAACCGGCGCCGGGCCATTGACCAGCGGCATGGCCTGAAGCGCCGCATTCTTCTTGGAACCGACGAGCGCCGTCTGGGTAGAGCCGCCATAATTCGGGTTGGAGGTGGGCGCGGGAACGAAATTCGGAGAGGCCGAAGCCACCATCACGCCCGTTGCGATCTGCCCTTCCGGTGCTACACCCGGCGAACGCGATCCCTTCGGAATGTAAGATGCCATCAGATAGGGCATGTCGTGACCGTCAAGCGGTGCGCGGCCGGCATATTGCACCCGCACATTCGCCGTTCCAGTGGCCTTCATGTCCAGAAGATCGGCCGTCTTGCTGGAAACGTCGATCAGGCGGCCTTCATGGAACGGTCCGCGATCGTTGACGCGCACGAGAACCGAAGCGCCATTCTCCATGTTGGTGATGCGCGCGTAGCTCGGCAGGGGAAATGTCGGATGTGCGGCAGAAAGATGTTCTTTGTCGTAGACTTCGCCATTGGCGGTCAGGCGACCATGAAAGGCGGAACCGTACCAGGAAGCAAGACCGGTCTTGTTGTAACCCGGCTCTTCCTTCGGGAAATAACGGCGGCCCTTGACGGTATAGGCATTGCCGACCAGCTCGCGCCCGCCGCCCTTGGGAATGCTTTTGCCATCGGCCACACGCGGGCTGGCTTTGACGCCATATTCGGATTCGGAAAAATATTCCTTGCTGCGCTTGGGTTTAGGCTTGGTCTCGGACGTCGTGGAACACGATGCAGTCGCAGCGCAAAGCACGGAAATTGCGAGCCACTTCACGCCCGACCTGGCGTTGATGCCGAGTTTCTTGACCGAAGAATTCAAATCGTCTGCCCCACGCTGCTATTGGCTCGGAGAACCGCACCCTCACTTGCCTCGATAATTGCCCCTGCCATCGAAGCACCTAACAGTCGCTTAATCTTGTGCATAACGTGGCGAAAATGCGAACGACTTCTGCAAATTCGATAAAATTGTAACGAACGTGGTTAATGATTTCTATCTTTTAAGCCCGCCTGTCGGGCCCAATCTACCCACCTCGGCCTCCCTTCCCGACCGCATCCTCAAGGAACAAACGGACGACGACCGCGTTTTCTCCCCGCAAACAACGAGCTTCCGCCGGTTTCGGCTGAGGGAGGAAACATGATCAAGTTTATGAAAACCACAGGTCTGGCGATTGGCATCGCCCTCGTATCCTTCGCCGCACCAATCCCTGCAGGTGCACAGGACATGGAGCTCAGAATCGGCCCTGACGGCGTTCGCCCCGTCATCCGAGATCGTGACCGGGATATGGACCGCCGTGGCCCGCCCCGCATGCGCGGTTGCAGCGAACGCGAAGCCCGTGCCGCTGCCCGTGAGGCAGGTTTACGCGATCCCGAGGTCGTACGCGTCACGCCGGGTCGTGTCGTCGTTGAAGGCTTCACGCGCCGGGGACCGGATCGCATCACCTTCGCGAATGAACGGGGTTGTCCGGAAATCTGATCAAATTAGCCGCTCGGAACCCGCCGAAAGGCGGGTTTCCCATTCACGCCGATCTCCAGCCATTCCAAAGCAAAGCAACGCGATCGAAGCATCCTTCGTCGCTGCTCTTTTAGAATCATTTTCGGACTGAATGGCAGATGGGGTGGGATTCGAACCCACGGTACGCTCTCACGCACGCCGGTTTTCAAGACCGGTTCCTTAAACCACTCGGACACCCATCCATCGGTGGTGAGGCTTTATAGCGGTTTGAAAAAGGCCGTCAATCCCGCCCGGGCGAGCGGCGTCGTCCTTCTCTTTATGGTTGGCAGATCATTGCCCCGGGGTCGTTGCCGGCGGCAGCAGGGATCCGTCGCCTGAAGGTATCGACGGCACCTGCTGGGCCGAATCGAACAGCGTCAGGCTCAAAACAATTGCGATCAGCACTAGCAAAAGCGCCACGAAGAAAATTCCGGATTTATCCATGCGTCTGCTCATGTCACGTTATGTTAAAGGCGAATATGTGCAATTCGAGGCAATGCAAAGAATAAGGGGAAAGTCTGTCAAGTTGTCTTACAGATTTACCGAGCTCATCTTTTGAAAATCTGCTGATTGAACAAAATTTATGCGCGAGCGTACTGTTTGGGTCGGAAGTGGCCTATCGCGTCAGCACTCTTGTCACTTATATCAAGCCATCGCTCCCGGGCATTGCCCAACTTTCCCCGAGCGATCAACCTGCCCCGCCTATTTGCGGGGCTTTTTTTTATTTGCGATCACAGAAGCTGAAGCACGCCCGAGGGGCCGGCTACGCGCCAGACGTCCTCGCTTCAGACGCCGATACCCGGCCCGCCATTGCCCTGCCGGCCGTCGCCGCGAAGAATATCCTCGAACAGGTTCAGCAGAGCGGGCGGCAAGGTGTCTGACAATTCCGCGATGATTTCATTGGCGCGATTATAGGAATAGATGGCGCAGAGTGTGAGCACCAGAAGCAGAATCCACGGCCAGATCGGTTTGCGCCTTTGCGGCGCTCCATCAGGTTGTTGCGGTAAAGTCATGCGGGCACCTCCCGTTCAGGCCTTCACGCGCGGCTCGCCTCCCGGCGCATAGGCGGTTTTCTGCAGGAAACGGAATATATTGCCGCACTGGGCGCAGCGGATCATGAAATCCGTCGGATCGCCCGAGACGCGCTCAGCGCGAAATCCCCTAGGCATTTCATCGATGCGAAAATCGACGTCCCGGCGGCTCTTGTCATCCGATTCCGACGCTTCGGCAAAACCCTGATGACCACATTTGGAACATTCGAGCTTCCGGGAATATCTGTCGCGCGCTGCCATATGCCGTCCTTTGCTTGGTGGTTATCAGGTAGCAGCGGCAAAACATCATTTCAATGCCGATCGCCTCAGGTTAAAGCTTTGCACGGCTATTTCCCGTCCCGGAAAATCATCCGGCGGCCAACCGAATATGGAAGTCCATGAAAGACCAGAAACCCCTGCTTTCATCGTCAGTCATGCTCCGGACCGCCCTCATCGCCGGAATTCTTCTCATCTTTCTCGGCGCGCTCAATGTCGGCATCAAATGGTACGGCGAGCGGATTCTCCAGGCGGGCCATACGACGGCCACCGAGGACGTGGAGATCGTCATCGGCAACGACCGGCTGAAGCTTGCGAAAAACACCCTACGAGCGCCTTCCGAGCGCCTCAGCGGAGAACGCGAACGCGTCGATCTTTATCTAAGCTGGCCGGACCTCAGGGGCTATGAGGATGCGAATCGCTCTGTTTTCGATGATCCGACGCAGGCTGCGGGGTTGATTTTCATCCAGCTTTCGCAAAGCACCATGTCGGAGGATATGTCCGGTCGCTTCGCGCCGATCTATTCACGCCTGACAGAGGGAGAGACGGTGCCGCTGAAGCACGGCCTCGTGCTGCACCGTCTGCGCGCCGATTCCGGCTACGGCAAGGAAGTCATATTGACGGGCGAGCGTGATGGCGGCAACGCCTATGTGGTGCGCTGCCTCCTGCCGCAACCGCCGCAGGAGGCCACTGGCAGCGATTGCCAGAGGGATATTCACACAGGACAGGATCTCAGCCTGTTCTACCGTTTCTCCTCCGCCCTGCTGCCACAATGGCAAAAGCTGGATGCGGATGTGAAAAACTATATCGAGCGACGCCTCGTAAAAGACGGAAATCCGTGACACGGCACGGCACAGATTGTGTGCGAAAAGTCGCATTTTATGGAAGGCAGACACCTTTCATAAACCACTTGGTAACGCCATCCCGATAAAGTTTCGTCTCGGAGCATCGGGCGGGGCGTGTCCGAGCGGAACATAAATATGCGATTGAAGAGTTCAGCAGTGTTGAAAAGTCTATCTGGAGCACATTCGCGCAAAGCGGGTGCAACGTCTTTCGTGAGGTTTATTGCGTTAACCCTTGCTGCGGCGTTCATAACCGCAACATCCGTTCAGACCGCAAAGGCCGACCCGAAATATGCGGGTATCGTCATCGACGCCAAGACCGGCAAGGTCCTCTATGGTGAGGATCCTGACGGCCTGCGTTATCCAGCCTCGCTGACGAAGATGATGACGCTTTACCTGACGTTCGAAGCACTCAATACCGGACGCATCTCGCTTGATTCCAAGGTGCCGGTTTCCGCCAATGCCGCCAAGGAGCCGCCATCCAAGCTCGGCGTGCGCGCCGGCGGCAGCATCACCGTGGAACAGGCTATCCTTGCGCTCGTCACCCGTTCTGCAAATGACATGGCAACCGCGCTCGGCGAATATATCGGCGGCTCGGAAGACCGCTTTGCCAGAATGATGACCGCCAAAGCCCGTGCACTCGGCATGACCCGCACGACCTATCGCAACGCCAACGGCCTGCCCAACACGGCGCAGATGACGACGGCACGCGACCAGGCCCGCCTCGGCGTCGCCCTTCGCCAGCATTTTCCGCAATATTACGGCTATTTCTCCACCCGCACCTTCAACTTCGGCAAGCAGGTTATCGGCAACCATAACCGCCTCGTCGGAACCGTGAAGGGCGTGGATGGCATCAAGACGGGCTACACCCGCGCAGCCGGCAGCAACCTTGCCACGTCGGCGCAGATCGACGGTCGCTCGATCGTCGCTGTCGTTCTCGGCGGCCGTTCGAGTGCTGCCCGTGACGCGACCATGCGCAAGCTTGTTGCTACTTACCTGCCGCAGGCATCGCGCGGCGGCAACAGCAACCTGATCGCGCAGACGCGTTCTGCTCCGGTCGAAGAACCCGTTGCCGTGGCTGCAGCTGTGCCTTCCGTGGCCGTCGCAGCGACCGATTCCGGTCTTCCGCATGCAGGTCCCGTTCCGCAAACCCGTTACGAGGAAGCGCCGGTCACCGCCTTTGCGGGCTCCTCTTCCAATGCAGCCGTCAAGGCCATGGAAGCCGCCACCTGGCAGAAGGGCAAGGATCCGATTGCTCAGGCACCCGCTGCACCGGACCGCAAGTTGATCACCAACTCAACCAAGGTGGACAATATTACCACGGCGTCTGTCGCCTCCGCCCCTTCTGTTTCGGCTCGATCCGAGGCTCCGCAAGGCGGCTGGGTAATCCAGATCGGCGCATCACCGGACGAAAATTCCGCCCGCGGCCTGTTGCAGAACGCGCAGGAAAAAGGCGGCGCGGCATTGCGCTCCGCAAAACCCTTCACGGTCGCCTTCAGCAAGGACGGCTCCCAGATCTACCGCGCCCGTTTCGGCGGCTTTGATGGCCAGAACGCTGCGGTGAATGCATGTAATGTACTGAAAAAGAAAGGCGTCAGCTGCTGGGCGTCACTCCAGTAACTGATGTTTCCGCAGGCGGTGCTTCATTGTCGAAACATCGCCTGTCTCCTCGAATTGTGTAATGAGTAGCGAGGCTTTCCAAGATGGCAGTCAACGAGAATTATTCGGACATTGCGTCTGGCAATGGGCATGGCAGCCTGTCGGTTCTGCATCCCATTCACGAGGCGGCAATGCGTATCGCCGATCTCGGTCTCAACCGTTCCAAGGCAAAAACACGCGATCTCGTGGCGCTGCTTCTGTCGCATGGCGCCCGCGCCTGGCGCTCCAATCAGCCGGAAGCAAACATCCACCTTCATGTCGCGAGCCGTTCGGGTCGCGCTCCGGTCCATATTCGGATTCGCTGAAAATCAAACGTAGCTGATACGACAAAAGAAAAACCCCGCGGAGCCTGAGCACCGCGGGGTTTTTCTTGATTGGTACCCGAAGATGACGAGGCGGCTTACGCCTCGTTCTCCGGTGCCTCCGGCGTATCCGGCAGATCGTCGGCGGCATCTTCGCCATTACCGTTCTCTGCTTCGTCGTCGCCTTCCGGCTCGTTGATGCGCTCCACGGAAACCACCTTCTCATCCTTCGCGGTAGAGAAGATCGTCACACCCTTGGTGGCGCGGCTGGCGATGCGGATGCCGTTGACCGGCACGCGGATGAGCTGCCCGCCATCGGACACCAGCATGATCTGGTCGCCTTCGTCCACGGGGAAGGCCGCAACCAGTTCGCCGATCTCGTTGGTCTTCGAGGTGTCAGTGGCGCGGATACCCTTGCCGCCGCGGCCCGAGGTGCGGAAGTCGTAAGAGGAGGAGCGCTTGCCGAAGCCCTTCACGGAAACCGTCAGCACGAATTCTTCACGTGCCTTCAGTTCCTGATAACGCTCTTCGCTCAGTTCACCCTCTTCCGTCACTTCCTCGCCAACGAGTGCGATATCGTCCTCATCGACGCCTGCGGCACGCCGCTCAGCAGCCGAGCGCTTCAGATAGGCTGCACGCTCCCACGGCTCCGCTTCCACATGCCCGACAATGGTCATGGAGATGATGCGGTCGCCTTCGGCCATGTTGATGCCGCGCACACCGACGGAGTTGCGGCCGGCAAAGACGCGCACATCGTCCACGGGGAAGCGGATGCACTGGCCGAGCGCGGTCGTCAGCAGCACGTCATCGCGGTCCGTACAGGTTTCGACGGAGAGGATTTCATCGCCCTCCTCGTCCAGCTTCATGGCGATCTTGCCATTGCGGTTGACCTGCACGAAATCGCCGAGCTTGTTGCGGCGAACCGTGCCGCGTGTCGTCGAGAACATCACGTCAAGCGTTTCCCAGGTGGTCTCATCCTCGGGCAACGGCATGATGGTGGTGATGCGCTCGCCGGGCTCCAGCGGCAACATGTTGATCAGGGCCTTGCCCTTGGACTGCGGCGTGCCGATCGGCAGACGCCAGACCTTTTCCTTGTAGACGATGCCACGCGAGGAGAAGAACAGTACCGGCGTATGGGTATTGGCAACGAAGAGGCGATTGACGAAATCCTCGTCGCGCGTCGCCATGCCAGAACGGCCCTTGCCGCCGCGACGCTGCGCCCGGTAGGTGGTCAGCGGCACACGCTTGATGTAGCCGAGATGCGAAACGGTGACGACCATGTCTTCGCGGGCGATGAGGTCTTCATCGTCCATGTCGGGGCCGCCCTCGACAATCTCGGAACGACGCGGCGTGCCGAACTCGTTGCGGATCGCGATGAGCTCTTCCGTGACGATCTGCATGATGCGCAGGCGTGACGACAGGATCTCAAGATATTCGCTGATTTCCGCGCCGATCTTGTTCAGCTCGTCGCCGATTTCATCGCGACCAAGTGCGGTGAGGCGGGCAAGGCGCAATTCGAGAATGGCGCGCGCCTGCTCTTCGGAGAGATTGTAGGTGCCGTCTTCATTGATGCGGTGACGCGGATCGTCGATCAGGCGGATCAGGCTTTCCACTTCCTGCGCCGGCCAGCGCCGGGTCATCAACTCCTCGCGGGCCGAAGCCGGATCGGGAGCGTGACGGATAACGCGGATGACCTCATCGATATTGGCGACGGAAATCGCCAGACCGACCAACACATGCGCACGCTCGCGCGCCTTGCGCAGCAGGTACTTCGTGCGGCGGCTGACGACATCCTCGCGGAAGGAGACGAAAGCGCGCAGCATGTCGAGCAGCGTCATCTGTTCCGGCTTGCCGCCGTTCAGCGCCACCATGTTGCAGCCGAAGGAGGTCTGCAGCGGTGTGTAGCGATAAAGCTGGTTCAGGATGACATCGGCATTGGCGTCGCGCTTCAGCTCGATGACGACGCGATAACCCTGGCGGTCGGATTCGTCGCGCAGGTCGGAAATGCCCTCGATGCGCTTTTCCTTGACCAGTTCAGCCATCTTCTCGATCATCGACGACTTGTTCACCTGATAGGGAACTTCGGTGATGATGATCTGCTCGCGGTCGCCACGCATCGGTTCGATGGTCGCGCGGCCGCGCATGATGACCGAACCGCGGCCCGTCTCGTAAGCCGAGCGGATGCCGGAGCGGCCCATGATCAGAGCACCGGTCGGGAAATCCGGGCCGGGAATGATCTGCATCAGTTCGGGCAGCTCGATCGCCGGATTTTCGATCAGCGCGATACAGCCGTCGATGACTTCGGACAGATTGTGCGGCGGAATATTGGTAGCCATGCCGACGGCGATGCCGCCTGCCCCGTTGACCAGGAGGTTCGGGAACTTGGCCGGAATGACGACCGGTTCCTGCAAGGTGCCGTCATAGTTGTCGCGGAAATCGACCGTTTCCTTGTCGAGATCGTCGAGCAGCGAATGGGCGGCCTTTTCCAGACGGCATTCGGTATAACGTTCGGCCGCCGGCGGATCCCCGTCGATGGAGCCGAAGTTACCCTGCCCGTCAATCAGTGGCAGGCGGAGCGACCAGTCCTGCGCCATACGCGCCAGCGCGTCATAAATCGCCGAATTGCCGTGCGGATGGAATTTACCCATCACGTCACCGGTAACGCGGGCGCATTTGACGTATTTCTTGTTCCAGTCGATGCCGAGTTCGGACATGCCGTAAAGAATACGGCGATGAACCGGCTTCAGGCCGTCTCGCACATCGGGAAGCGCGCGGGAAACGATAACGCTCATGGCGTAATCGAGATACGACCGCTGCATTTCCTCCATGATGGAAATCGGTTCAATGCCTGGCGGAAGTTTTCCGCCGCCGGGGGGGCTCTGGTCAGTCAAAACGGATCACATTCTCTGTTAAGAATCGGATGGATTTTTATAGCGGAAACAGCCACGTTAAGCCAATTTCCCGGCGAGTTTTGAACAGTCTTTTGCGTCATTTGCAAGACATACACCGCTTTTCGCCATTTAGGTCAGCAAAAGCGTCGCCACTCCCTTTTAAAGCGATTGCGACTTGCGTAGTCTCACGCGCAAAAAGGCAATAAGCGGGGAAAAAATGGCCAGCAGCGAAACGCTCATCAACGCGCTTACCACACTTCTGGTCACACTCGATCCGCCGGGTCTCGCCCCCGTCTTCCTGGCGCTCACCGCCGGCATGAACCGCGACCAGCGCAGCCAGGTGGCGCTGCGCGGTTCCATCATCGCCTTCGGCATTCTCGCCGTCTTCGCGCTCTTCGGCCTTGCGATCCTCAACCTGCTCGGCATTTCGCTCGGCGCCTTCCGCATCGCCGGCGGCCTTCTGCTGTTCTGGATCTCCTTCGAGATGATTTTCGAGAAGCGCCAGGAACGGAAGGAAAAGACCTCCGAAATCGCCATCACCAAGGACCACCTCCACAATCTGGCGGTCTTTCCGCTGGCGTTGCCCCTGATCGCCGGACCAGGCGCCATTTCCGCCACCGTGCTGCTTGCCGGCTCAATGAAGACCACCGTCGAGATGGTGGTGCTCATCCTGATCCTCGCTTTCGCCATGGCCCTTGTTTATGCCGCGCTCATCGTTTCGGAGCGGATGGACCGCTTTCTCGGCAATACCGGCCGCGCGATCCTTACCCGACTACTCGGCGTTCTGCTTGCGGCGCTTTCCGTGCAATTCGTGGTCGATGGCATAAAATCAGCCTTCGCTTTCTGAGGCGTTTCGCGACACCAGCGCAATAAATTCCCGCCAACCGCTGAAATGCCGGAAAATCCTCCCTTTAAATCCGCCCTCTGCTTCGGCTAAAAGACGCATGTTTTTTCGGATTCGAAAGTTATCTCCATGCGTTCCACGCTGCGTCGCCTCATCCCGGATGCCGCACCCGTCAGCAACAGGGAAAGGCTGCGCTCCGCAACCGGCGCCTTTGTCGGCATCCTGCTGACCGGCCTTTTGGGAAGTCTCGCTCTCCGTTTCGATCCCACCCTGCCAGCCATGATCGCGCCGATGGGCGCTTCGGCCGTGCTTTTGTTTGCCGTGCCCTCCAGCCCGCTGGCGCAGCCATGGTCGATCCTCTGCGGCAACCTCGTTTCGGCTTTCGTTGGTGTGACCGTGGCGCTGTTGGTTCCGGATTTGTTTCTTGCCAGCGCGCTCGCCATCAGCCTCGCCATCGCCGCCATGATGGCGCTGCGCTGCCTGCACCCGCCAAGCGGTGCTGTCGCACTGACTGCCGTCCTCGGCGGCCCTGCCGTGCACAGCCTCGGCTATGGTTTCCTGCTGTGGCCGGTCGCCGGAAACTCGCTGATCCTTCTTGCTTTGGCCCTCGCCTATAACAATGCCACCGGTCGCGCCTATCCGCACGGCCTGAAGCTCGGCAAGGCCGCCCACGGCACCACGGATCCGACACCCATCCAGAAAATCGGCTTTTCCTCCACCGATCTCGACGAAGTGCTGAAGGAATATGACGAGTTCATCGATATCGACCGCGATGCGCTGGAAACCATCCTGCGCAGGACCGAGTTGCGTTCCTACCGGCGTCGCGCGCTGCATCTCGATTGCGAAAGCGTCATGTCGCGGGACGTGGTCGGCGTTGCTCCTGACGACAGCCTGCGCCACGCCCATGCGCTGATGCACAGCCATCATTTCAAGGCGCTGCCCGTCACCAATGACAGGGCCGAAATCGTCGGCATCGTCACCCAGACGGACTTTCTGGAAAAGGCGAGCTGGAGAAACGGTCGTCCCTCCATCGGTTTCCTGCAGCGGCTGCGCCTCATCCTGTCCGGCGCAAGCGCACCCAATGATACGGTCAAGGACATCATGACATCACCGGTGAAAACCGTGCGACCGGAAACCTCCATCGAGGAAGCCATCATCCGCTTTGCGGAGGAAGGGTTGCATTATCTGCCGGTGATCGATGCCAGGGGCAAGATGGTGGGCATCGTGTCGCAATCCGATGTCATGGTCGCGATGCTGGCGGACAAAGTCGCGGCATAGCTTGCCGCGACGTGGAAGTATCCTCCTCTCAGGAGGAACCGGCAAAGCCTGAAGTCAGCGTCTCGCCTTCAGCAGGCGCTGCCACAGCGTGCCGCCGAAGAACCGACCGAGCACGACAAAATAGGCGATGATCAGCGCGAAGGCGATAAAGGCGGGCGCGCCGTTGAGGGCAAAACCTTCAGGCGTTCGCCCACCCGCGACCGTCGCGACCAGAAATCCGGCGGCGAAAAACGCCGTCCAGAAATCGAGGAAAAAAGCGAGAATGATGCGCCAGGTGGCGGGCTGTTTCGGCTGCACGGTTTCGTCAGTCAAGCTCACCTCCTGTCACGCGTTTCTGGATCCACCGTCCGATCAGAACGGGATGTCGTCGTCCATGTCATTGGAGAAGCCGCCGGAGGGCTGGCTGCCGCCACGGGCAGAGCCGCCGCGCGACGAGGGCTGCTGGTCGTAACCGCCGCCATAGCTGGAGCCGCCGCCGCTGCCATAATCGTTGCCGCCGCCGAAATCGCCACCGCCGCTGCGGGCAGCACCGCCGCCCTCGCCGCGACCGTCAAGCATGGTCAGCGTGGAGTTGAAGCCCTGCAGCACGATTTCGGTGGAGTAACGGTCGTTACCGGTCTGGTCCTGCCATTTGCGGGTCTGCAGCTGGCCTTCGATATAGAGCTTGGCGCCCTTCTTGACATATTGCTCGACGACCTTGCACAGGCCTTCGTTGAAAACCACGACGGTGTGCCATTCGGTCTTTTCCTTGCGCTCGCCGCTGTTGCGGTCACGCCAGGTCTCCGAGGTGGCGATGCGCAGGTTGGCGATGGGGCGGCCATCCTGCGTCCGGCGGATTTCGGGATCAGCGCCCACGTTCCCGATCAGAATTACCTTGTTTACGCTACCAGCCATCTCGTCATCCTGTCCGCCGGCCATCATGACCGGCAATTGCATTTCAAAAAATTTGCCACACAATAGCTGCCGCCGCCCGCAAAGGGCACCGCAAGCATGGAACTATCCACAAAGAATAATCTTAAGCTGCGGGAGCGGACATTCGCGCTTGCATTTCGTTCCTTTTTTGTTCTATTAAATCGCAGATTTCGAGTCAAGCTTTCCGAAAAGCTGCGACCGAGAGGGAATAGACCTCGACACACCCGGCTGCGTCACTACATAAGGACGCGCTGCCATCAAGCCTGTTATTTTTGTCCGAGCCTTGTCATGAGTGAACTGAAGACGATTTCCATCCGTGGCGCCCGCGAGCATAACCTCAAGGGCATCGATCTGGATTTGCCGCGCAACAAGCTGATCGTCATGACCGGCCTTTCCGGCTCGGGCAAGTCTTCGCTTGCCTTCGATACGATCTATGCCGAAGGCCAGCGCCGTTATGTCGAAAGCCTCTCGGCCTATGCGCGCCAGTTCTTGGAGATGATGCAGAAGCCGGATGTCGACCAGATCGACGGCCTGTCGCCGGCAATCTCCATCGAGCAGAAGACCACCTCGCGCAACCCGCGCTCCACGGTCGGCACGGTCACCGAGATCTACGATTATATGCGCCTTCTCTTCGCGCGTGTCGGTGTCCCCTATTCGCCAGCCACCGGCCTGCCGATCGAAAGCCAGACGGTCAGCCAGATGGTCGATCGCATTCTCGCTTTCGAGGAAGGTACGCGTCTTTATATTCTTGCGCCGATAGTCCGCGGCCGCAAAGGCGAATATAAGAAGGAACTCGCCGATCTGATGAAGAAGGGCTTCCAGCGCGTCAAGGTGGATGGCCAGTTCTACGAAATCGCCGACGTTCCTGCTCTCGACAAGAAATACAAGCACGACATCGACGTGGTGGTCGATCGCGCCGTCGTGCGCCCGGACATGGCAGCACGCCTTGCCGATAGTCTCGAGACCTGCCTCAAGCTCGCCGACGGGCTGGCGATTGCGGAATTTGCTGACAAGCCCCTGCCGCCGGAAGAAACCGCCGCCGGCGGTTCCGCCAACAAATCGCTCAACGAGACCCATGAGCGGGTGCTGTTTTCGGAAAAATTCGCCTGCCCCGTTTCCGGCTTCACCATTCCGGAAATCGAGCCGCGGCTTTTCTCCTTCAACAACCCCTTCGGCGCCTGCCCGAGCTGTGACGGTCTCGGCTCGCAGCAGAAGGTGGATGAAAACCTCATCGTGCCGGAGCCCGCCCGCACGCTGCGCGACGGCGCGATTGCGCCCTGGGCCAAATCCTCCTCGCCCTATTATAACCAGACGCTGGAAGCGCTCGGCAAGGCCTTCGGCTTCAAGCTCTCCAGCAAATGGTCCGATCTTTCGAAGGACGCACAGAACGCCATCCTGCAGGGCACCGAGGAAAAGATCGAATTCAACTACCAGGACGGCGCCCGCTCCTACAAGACGGTGAAGAATTTCGAAGGCATCGTGCCCAATCTCGAGCGTCGCTGGAAAGAGACCGACAGCGCCTGGGCGCGTGAGGAAATCGAACGCTACATGTCGGCGGCCCCCTGCCCGGCCTGCGCCGGTTATCGCCTGAAGCCGGAAGCGCTCGCCGTCAAGATCAACAAGCTGCATATTGGTGAAGTCACCGAAATGTCGATCCGCATGGCGCGCGACTGGTTTGAAGTGCTGCCGGAAAGCCTCAACGCCAAGCAGAACGAAATCGCGGTCCGAATCCTCAAGGAAATCCGTGAGCGCCTGCGCTTCCTCAACGATGTCGGGCTGGATTATCTCAGCCTGTCGCGCAATTCCGGCACGCTTTCCGGCGGTGAAAGCCAGCGTATCCGTCTGGCCTCGCAGATCGGCTCGGGCCTCACGGGCGTTCTCTATGTTCTCGACGAGCCCTCGATCGGCCTGCATCAGCGCGATAATGCCCGTCTACTCGATACGCTGAAACATCTGCGCGATATCGGCAATACGGTCATCGTGGTCGAACATGATGAGGACGCCATTCTGACGGCGGATTACGTGGTCGATATCGGCCCGGCCGCCGGCATTCATGGCGGTCAGGTGATTGCCGAAGGATCACCGCAGGAGGTGATGGCCAATCCGAAATCGCTGACCGGCAAATATCTTTCGGGCGAACTCGGCGTCGCCGTGCCGGCTGAGCGTCGCAAGCCCAAGAAGGGCCGCGAAATCAAGGTGTTTGGCGCGCGCGGCAACAACCTGAAGAATGTCACGGCAGCTGTGCCGCTCGGTGTTTTCACTGCCGTAACCGGCGTTTCGGGCGGCGGCAAATCCACATTCCTGATCGAGACGCTTTATAAATCGGCGGCGCGCCGGGTGATGGGTGCGCGCGAAATCCCGGCCGAGCACGACCGCATCGATGGTTTCGAATTCATCGACAAGGTGATCGATATCGACCAGTCGCCGATTGGCCGCACGCCGCGTTCCAACCCGGCCACCTATACCGGTGCGTTCACGCCGATCCGCGACTGGTTCGCCGGTCTGCCGGAAGCCAAGGCGCGCGGTTACGCGCCGGGCCGTTTCTCCTTCAACGTCAAGGGCGGCCGCTGCGAGGCCTGCCAGGGTGACGGCGTCATCAAGATCGAGATGCACTTCCTGCCTGACGTTTACGTCACCTGCGATGTCTGCCACGGCAAGCGTTATAATCGCGAAACGCTGGACGTTACCTTCAAGGGCAAATCCATCGCCGATGTGCTGGATATGACGGTGGAGGAAGGTGTGGAATTCTTCGCCGCCGTGCCGGCTGTGCGCGACAAGCTGCAATCGCTCTTCGATGTCGGCCTCGGTTATATCAAGGTCGGCCAGCAGGCCAATACCCTCTCCGGTGGCGAAGCGCAGCGCGTCAAGCTCGCCAAGGAACTGTCCAAGCGCTCCACCGGTCGCACGCTCTACATTCTCGACGAGCCGACGACCGGCCTGCATTTCCACGATGTCAACAAGCTGCTCGAAATGCTGCATGCGCTGGTGGAACAGGGTAATTCCGTCGTGGTGATCGAGCACAATCTCGAAGTCATCAAGACGGCGGACTGGATCATCGATATCGGGCCTGAGGGCGGCACGGGCGGCGGCGAAGTGGTGGCGACCGGTACGCCGGAAGACATCGTGAAAGTCGAGCGTTCCTATACCGGTCACTTCCTGAAGGAGCTTCTGGAGCGCCGGCCGGCCGGAAAACGGGAGGCTGCGGAGTAATCCGCAGCTTTCGTCGCAAAGGTTCGAAAGGCCGAAGGCCGGAGGAGGAACAGCATATGTCGACATCAGGCACGATCCGCACCGGTATCGGCGGCTGGACCTTCGAGCCCTGGGAAGGCACGTTTTACCCCGAAAAATTGCCGAAGAAGCGCCAATTGGAGCACGCCAGCCGGCAGCTCACGGCCATTGAGGTGAACGGCACCTATTACAGCAGCCAGAAACCGGAGACCTTCGCCAAATGGGCTTCCGAAGTGCCCGAGGATTTCGTCTTCTCGCTAAAGGCAAGCCGCTTTGTCACCAACCGCAGGGTTCTGGCCGAAGCCGGTGAATCGATGACGAAGTTCCTGACGCAGGGGCTGACCGAACTCGGATCCCATCTCGGTCCCATCCTCTGGCAATTCGCACCGACGAAAAAATTCGACGCGGAGGATTTCGGCGCATTTTTGTCCCTGTTACCTGAGAAGCAGGACGGTATTCGTCTTCGCCATGTCGTCGAGGTGCGCAACCCGACATTTCAGGTTCCGGAATTCATCGATCTTCTCGCCAAGCACAAGGTCGCCGTCGTCTGCGCCGACCATCATGACTATCCGATGCTGCCTGACGTGACGGCCGATTTCGTCTATTGCCGCCTGCAGAAGGGCGAGGACGACATCAAGACCTGTTATCCGAAAAAAGAAATCGACCACTGGGCCGAGCGGGTAAAGACCTATGCCAAGGGCGGCATGCCGGACGATCTACCGCTGATCGCCGCCGAGCGAAAAGTCGAAAAGACACCGCGCGACGTCTTCGCCTTCTTCATCACCGGCGGCAAGGTCAATGCGCCCAATGGTGCGCAGGAACTGCAAAAGGCGGTCTGAGCGCTTTCAGCCCGCCATTTCTTTCGTCGGGCTGAAATCTATGGCCGCGAAAGCGGCCTCGATCACCTCCGGGCCAGCCCCCGGCCGGGTGGCATCGCTGGAGAGGATTTGCCGGAAACGGCGCGCGCCGGGCATGCCCTGAAACAGTCCGACCATATGGCGAGTGACGTGGTTGAGACGTCCACCCGCGGCGATATAGTCGGCGGCATAGGCCATCATGGCGTCACGCAGCGCCATCCAGTCCGGCTGCCGGGCCTCTTCGCCATAGATGCGATGGTCGACATCGGCAAGGATGGACGTGTTATGATAGGCCGCCCGGCCGAGCATCACACCATCCATATGTTGGAGGTGCCCGCTCGCCTGATCGAGATCGGCGATACCGCCATTGATGCCGATAAAGACGTCAGGGTTTTCCCGCTTCATGCGATAGACGAGATCATAATCTAGCGGCGGCACTTCGCGGTTTTCCTTCGGCGAAAGCCCTTGCAGCCAGGCTTTTCGCGCATGAACCCAGACGGCGTCCGCGCCTGCCGCAACAACCCGCTTCAGAAAATCCGGCAGAACCGCTTCCGGCTGCTGATCATCCACGCCGATCCGGCATTTCACCGTAACCGGCACGCGGGCGACAGCCTTCATTGCCGAGACACATTGCGCCACCACATCAGGCTCGCGCATCAGGCATGCACCAAAGGTACCAGATTGCACCCGATCCGAGGGACAGCCGACATTGAGATTGATCTCATCATAGGCGTAGTCCCCGGCGATCCTCACCGCCTCGGCAAGCTTGGCCGGATCAGACCCACCAAGCTGCAGCGCGACGGGATGTTCCTGAGGGTGATAGCCGAGCAGCCTGTCACGCTGACCATGGATAATGGCGTCGGCGACGATCATTTCGGTATAAAGCAGCGCACGCTTCGACAATTGCCGGTGCAGAAATCTGCACCTCGTGTCGGTCCAGTCGATCATGGGGGCAACGGCGAAGATTTTTTCGCCGCTTGCAAGCGCTTGTCTGTACATGGATTAACCTCTTTGCGGCGGCTTCTACAGCAAAGGACCGTAAAAAGCCAGTTTTGCAGGCAGGGTCATTTTGAACTGGAAATCGCCCCGGAATTGCGGGACAAGAATTGCACCCAAAAAGACGACAGGAAATCCACATGGCCGCCACCGTCATCCCCGCTCCGAAACCCGTTCTCCTGCCCGTTGAAGGCACGGACGCCCTGTTCCCCGTACGGCGGGTCTATTGTGTCGGCCGCAATTATGCCGATCACGCCATAGAGATGGGCCACGATCCTTCGCGCGAGCCGCCCTTTTATTTCCAGAAAAACCCGGACAATCTGCTGCCATCAGGACGGGATTTCCCCTATCCGCCGCTGTCATCCAACGTACATTACGAAGTCGAATGCGTCGTGGTGCTGAAAAGCGGCGGCGCTGATATTCCGGCGGACGAGGCGCTGAACCATGTCTGGGGTTACGCCGTCGGCATAGACATGACCCGTCGGGATCTTCAGGACGGTCTTAAGAAGATGGGGCGTTCCTGGGAAGGCGCGAAGGCTTTCGAATATTCCGCGCCGATTTCGGCCATCGTCCCCGCAGACAAGATCGGCTATCCCGCTACCGGTGCGATCTGGCTCGACGTCAATGGCGAACGCAAGCAGACGGGCGACCTCGCCCAGATGATCTGGAAAGTGCCGGAAGTGATTGCCGAGCTTTCCAAGCTGTTCACGCTTGCCGCCGGTGACGTCATCATGACCGGCACGCCGGCCGGCGTCGGCCCCATCGTGCGCGGCGACCGGATCGAATGCGGCGTCGAGGGTGTCGGCACACTTGCCGTGACGGTTGCCTGACCGCAGTCAGAAAAAACCAAAAGGGAGGACACCACCATGCCGCTTTACCGCCTTGCCGACCGGGTGCCGCAGACCCCTGCCCCGGATAGCTACTGGGTAGCGCCCGACGCCAATGTCATCGGCTCGGTCACGCTCGGCGATGATGTCGGCATCTGGTTCGGCGCAACGCTGCGCGGCGATAACGAGCCGATCAGCGTCGGGCGCGGCACCAATATTCAGGAAGGCGTGATGGTGCACAGTGATCCCGGCTTTGCCGCTGTCATCGGCGAAATGTGCACCATCGGCCACCACGCCATCGTACATGGCTGCACCATCGGCGATAATTCGCTCATCGGCATGGGGGCGACGATCCTGAACGGCGCAAAGATCGGCCGCAACTGCCTCGTTGGCGCCAATGCGCTGGTGACGGAGGGCAAGGAATTCCCGGACAATTCCCTGATTGTCGGCTCGCCGGCGCGCGCCATCCGGACGCTGGACGATGAAGCCGTCGCAGGGCTCCGCCGCTCGGCGGAAAAATACATCGAAAACTGGAAGCGTTTTTCGAAGGATCTGGCGATCGTCGAGGGATAGGAAACGGCGGGCATCCACGCCCGCCCCGCCTCGAGACTAAGCCGAGCAGGCGGCGCAGAGACCGCGAATTTCAATGGTTGTCTTTTCCGCCTTGAACTTGCTGTCCTTTACCCAGCGCTCAAGGCGGTGGTCGATCTCATGATCGTGAAACTCCGTCACCTGCCCGCAGGATTCGCAGATGGCGAAAGCGACAGTCCCATGGTGGTGCGAGCAGCACTCCGCCTGCGTATGGGTGCAGGCAACAAAGGCGTTGAGGCTCTCAAGCCGGTGCACGAGACCAAATTCCACCAGCTTTTCCAGCGCCCGGTAAACCTGCAGCGGCGCGCGAAAACCATCGTCGCGCAGCTTGTCGAGAATCATATAGGCGCTGAGCGGCTGATGCGCGTTTGAGAGAGCATTCATGACCAGCGACTGGTTCTTGGTGAGGTTCTGCTGGGTCTGCACATTCATGACTTGCCTCCTTCATCCGCGGCGCGGGAAAAACCCGGCGCCGGCAACAGGCTTATAACGAAGAGGATCACCGCGGCAACCACGATGGAAGGGCCGGACGGCGTATCGTAGGTGAGCGAGCCGAACAGGCCGCCGACAACGGCAACAGCACCGATCAGCGAAGCCACCACCGCCATCACCTCAGGCGTCGCGGAAAAACGTCTGGCGGTCGCCGCCGGTATGATGAGCAGCGAGGTAATGAGCATGATGCCGACCACCTTCATGGCAATGGCGATCACCAGCGCCATCAAGAGCGTAAAGATCAGCTTCGCGCGCTCCGGGTTCAACCCCTCGGCCTCAGCCAATTCTGTATTGACGGTGGAGGCGAGCAGCGACCGCCACAGGAAGACCATGGAAACGATGACCACCAGTCCACCGCCCCAGATCAGGGCGATATCGCTGCGGGTGACGGCGAGAATATCGCCGAACAGGAAGGAGACGAGGTCGATACGCACCCAGCTCATGAAAGCGACGATGACAAGACCGATCGCCAGCGCCGAATGGGACAATATGCCAAGTAGTGCATCGGAGGAGAGAGCCTGCCGGCGTTGCAGGAAAATCAAAAGGATCGAAACGGCCGATGCCACCAGAAAAACGCTGACGATGAGGTTGAGTTGCAACAGCAGCGACAGCGCGACGCCGAGCAGCGCCGAATGGGCCATCGTATCACCGAAGTAGGCCATGCGCCGCCAGACGACGAAACAGCCGAGAGGACCGGCAGTGAGCGCGACGCCGATACCGGCGACCATGGCGCGAATGAAGAAATCGTCAAACATGGCGCTCTCCCTGCCGCTGGCTGGAGGAAATATGATCCTCATGCTCATGCTCATGCTGGTGGCCGCAGCCGCATTCGCCATGGTCGTCATGATGGCGGCCATGGTCATGCATATGGTGGTGGCCATCCTCGGGGTGGCAATGATCGGTTACGGAACCATCCGCATGCTGCACCCGGCCATCGGGCAAATGGGTATGATCGTGATGGTGGCTATAGACGGCAAGCGCCTTGGCTGCCGAGCCGCCGAACAGCCGCATATATTCCGGGCTCTGGCTCACCGCCTGTGGCGTGCCCCGGCAGCAGACATGGCCGTTCAGGCATATGACGGTGTCGGTTTCCGCCATCACCACATGCAGATCATGCGAGATTAACAGAATTCCGCAATTATTTGAATTTCTGATATTTTTTATCAGATCATAGAGAGCTATCTCGCCGGAGAAATCGACGCCCTGCACGGGCTCGTCAAGAACCAGCAGATCGGGCTTGCGGGCGATGGCGCGGGCCAGGAGCGCGCGCTGGAACTCGCCGCCAGAAAGGTGCTGGACCTCGGCGTTGGCGAGATGCGCAATGCCAGTCGCATTCAGCGCCGCGTCGATTTCACGGGCTGGCAGCGGCCCGGTCAGCGTCATCAGCCGGCGCACCGAAAGCGGCATGGTCCAATCAACGGAGAGCTTCTGCGGCACATAACCAACCCTCAGACCGACAATGCGCGAGACCTCGCCCTCGGTCGGCTTCACCACACCGATCGCCATTTTTGCGCTCGTTGATTTGCCGGAACCGTTCGGCCCGATCAGCGTGACGATCTCGCCTTTGCTGACGGAAAACTCCACGCCGCGCACCAGCCAGCGGCCGTTGCGCTGCACGCCGGCATTGGCAAGGGAAACCAGTATCTCGTTGCCCCGATGGGCGGAATGAAGCATGGGATTGTCCGTTCGGCGATGTTGCTTACCGCTATTGCATACGTTATAGAGTAACGCAATAAATGTAATAACATAACTATACTTCTTCAAGTGGAGTGCATTTCATGAAATCGTTCCTGATCCCGCTCATGGCATCGGTGGCAATAGCGGCCGCCGCTTCCGGCGCCACCGCCGCGCCCGATGTCGTGGTCTCGATCAAGCCCATCCATTCCCTCGTCGCCGCAATCATGCGGGGCGTCGGCGAACCCCAGCTCATCGTCGACGGCGCGGCCTCTCCGCACACCTATAATCTCAGACCGTCCAATGCGCGCAAGCTGGAAAAGGCGGATGTGGTCTTCTGGGTTGGGCCGGGCCTTGAAGCGTTCCTGGAAAAGCCGCTGGAAGCGCTTGCCAGCAAGGCAACCGTGGTGGAACTGGAGGACGCCAAGGGGCTGGAGAAGCTGCCCTTCCGCGAAGGCGGCCCCTTTGAAGCACATGACCATGGCGACGAAGGCCATGATGCGCATGACGGTCACGCCGAAGAGGAAGGCGCACACGATCATGGACACGACCATGCGGAGGGTCACGAGGACCATGACCATGGCGCATACGACACCCATCTCTGGCTCGATCCCGCCAATGCCAAGGCCATGGCGCAGACGATAGAAACCGCGCTGATTGCAACCGATGCCGGCAATGCCGCGACCTATCAGGCCAACACCAAAAAACTGATCGACGATCTCAATGCGCTCGATGCCGAACTCAAGGAAACGGTCGAGCCGGTGAAGGACAAGCCCTTCATCGTCTTCCACGATGCCTATCAGTATTTCGAGCACCGTTACGGTGTGAAGACGGCGGGATCGATCACCGTCAGCCCCGAAACCCTTCCAGGTGCTGACCGTGTCAAACAGATGCAGGAAAAGGTCCGTCAGCTCGGCGCAACCTGCGTCTTCGCTGAACCGCAATTCGAGCCGAAGCTGATTTCGGTCATCACTGAGGGTACTGCAGCAAAATCGGCGACGCTCGACCCGGAGGCAGCGACGCTGGAGCCCGGTCCCGATCTCTATTTCAAGCTGATGCGCGGCATTGCGGGCTCTCTGAAGGATTGCCTGTCCTGATGCGTATTGTCGTGCGCTGACGCCCCGGCTGTCATTCCGGGCATTCAGCCGAAAGCCAGTCAGCGCACGATAAAAATATCATTTATACCAACATCTTACGCCAACATATTAAAGTCAAACTTTAAAAAAGCCGCGAACGCAACGGGGTCAAGACTTGCAGCACCTATTGCGAAGCGAGCCATCTACGGCTTCGGCGCCATCGAAGACCAGACCGGGCTGCTGATGCTCTGCAAGGTTTCCGGCGGCGCGCCGTTGATGCGCGCCAGAAGGGCCTTTGCAAGCTCCCTGCCCGCCAGTTTGATATCCTCATTGACGGTGTGGATCTGCGGTTTGATCCAGTTCAGGAACTCCGCGGACTGTTTCGAAACGATATCGATATCCTCACCGATCCTCACACCCGCCGCCTCGAAACCGGCCACCAGCGCGATGGTGCTGCTACCGCTGATCGAAACGATACCGTCGGGGCGGTCATCCGACTGCATCAGCCGCTGACCGAAATCGCGGATTTTCTCAAGCGGCGTTTCGATGGTGATGGTGTCCAGCGGGAATTCGGTAAGACCAAAATCCCTGATCCCCCTGTTGAACCCCTTGCGGGCGTGATCGTGGAACGAAAACCGCGATGGTGGCACGATGACCGCGATCCTTTTGCGTCCGCATTGCGCCAGCCGCTCGACCGCCTCATAGGCATAGGCCTCATTGTCGAAATCATGAAAGGCGTGTTCGATACCCATATCCGAACGCCCATGGGTGACGAAGGGCATGTTACGCTCAGTCATGAAACGGACGCGCTGATCGTTGGGCTCGATCTTCGAAATAATGACCCCATCCGCCGAACCGGTATCGAGAATATAGCGGATCGGCACCATCGAATCCTTGGCGTGGATATGGGGCGTCACGACCAGATGATATTGTGTCGTGGAAAGAACCTCGGTGATGCCAAATACCATCTGGCTGGTGAAACCCATCAGCTCTTCATCGACGCTCAGAACAAGGGCAATCACATTGGTCTTGCCGGTGCGAAGGCGCACGCCGGCGCGGTTTGGCTGGTAGCCGATCTGCCGGGCGATCAGCCGCACACGCTCCTTGGTTTCAGCGCCGATGTCTGGCGCATCCTTCAGCGCGCGCGAGACGGTGGTGATGCCAAGACCCGTCATATAGGCGATCGTCTTCAAGGTCGGACGCTCGCCCGTCGTTGCAGGAGTTTCGCCCCCGCCGGATTTGCCAGTATCGTTCATGTCATTTCGCCACGCTTTACCGAACGATAATCATAGATAGCTTTTTCTCTGTTGCAAAGGCAAAGGTCCGCGGTCAACGGCCGGTCTTGTCCGACTATCCGCCAATTCAGCTAAAACGATATAGGTCCGGAAAATATTTCACGGTACTTCCCCCTTCTTCCGGCACAGAATTTCCAGAAATCCACGGATACACATCTTAACTGACAAGATTAATATCTTGATGCAAATCACTGATATAAAAATATAAAGTTTATAATTTTTCTTGGGATTTGACCTGGTCATCCCGACGCAGATGTGCCCGTCATTATTCATGTCGCTCGTTGTCACTCAAAGGAATGACGGAACGATTGTTTTACGGTAACGTTGCCGGAGGGAGGAAATAGCAAAGCCGGATAAGCGTGTCGCAGCCGCTTTGCGGGCATCCATTCCCCCAGATTCTGACACAAGCCTGCACCATAATGCCGGCCAGTCTTCTTCGAATTCATACTATGCAGGGTCCGATTATGATTTCTTCTTCCTCGCCCGAAACTGTCATTGATCTGGCTGGGCCCTGGCGCCTGACCTCGGTGGAAGGAGACCATACCACCCAGCTTTCCGTACCGGGCGATATTCACAGCGCGCTCAAAAATGCGGGCATCATTCCCGATCCCTATCACGGCGCCAATGAAAAGGTGGTGCAATGGGTGGCTGAGCGCGACTGGCTCATCGAGCGCACATTCATTCTCGATGAGGCGGATTCCAGCTGGTATCTCGATATCGACTACCTCGACACCGTCGCCATCGTCTTCGTCAACGACGTCCCGGTCTTGACCGCCGACAATTGCTTCCGCCGCTACCGCCCGGATATCTCACGCGCGGTGCGGCCGGGTGAAAACACCATCCGCATCCATTTCCATTCTAACATCGCGGCCGGCGCAGAACGGCAGGCGCGGCAGCCTTTTTACATCCCCTATCACCCCGGCAATTCACCCATTGCCAACGGCAACATGCTGCGCAAGCCGCAATGCCATTTCGGTTGGGACTGGAACATCGCAATTGCGCCGCTCGGCCTCTACGGCAAAATCCTGCTGAAGCGGCTCGATACGGCCCGCATTGAACATGTCGTCACCTCACAGCACCATGTCGAAGGCGGCGTCGAGCTGCATGTGGCTGTCACGCTGTTTGCCGAGGGACCGGCGAGCCTGCCGGTCTACCTGTCCCTCAACGATGAAAGGCTGAGACTCGATTGCGGCGTCGGTACCGGCGAAACGGTGGTGCGCCACGTCTTCTTTGTGGAGAATCCGGAGCTCTGGTGGCCGGCCGGCAGTGGCGAACAGACGCTCTACAAGCTGACGGTGGAACTGCCTGATGAGACCGTCACCCGCCAGATCGGCTTGAGGACGATCGAGCTTCTGACGGACAAGGACGAAGCCGGAAGCCGCTTCGCCTTCCGCATCAACGGCCGCGAGATCTTCTGCCGCGGCGCCAACTGGATCCCCGCAGATGCACTTTATTCGCTCGCCAGCCGGGAAAAGACCGAAGATCTCCTCTGCTCTGCGGTGGAGGCCAATATGAACATGATCCGCGTCTGGGGCGGCGGTTTTTATGAGGAGGACTGGTTCTACGATCTCTGCGACCGGCTCGGCCTGCTGGTCTGGCAGGACTTCATGTTTGCCTGCAATCTCTATCCCTGCAGCGAGGACTTTCTCGACAATGTCGAACATGAGGTCGACTACCAGGTGAAACGCCTCTCCTCGCATCCGTCCATCGCGCTCTGGTGCGGCGACAACGAGCTGGTGGGTGCGCTGACCTGGTTCGATGAATCCCGCAACAATCGCGACCGTTATCTCGTGGCTTACGACCGCCTGAACCGCACGATCGAAAGAGCCCTGAAAAAAGCAGCACCGGAAGCGCTCTGGTGGCCCTCCAGCCCGGCCTCCGGTTATCTCGATTATGGTGACGCCTGGCACGCGGATGGTTCCGGTGACATGCACTACTGGTCCGTCTGGCACGAAAACAAGTCGTTCGACAATTACCGCTCGGTCAAGCCGCGTTTCTGCTCCGAATTCGGTTTCCAGTCCTACACATCCATGCCCGTCATCCGCACCTATGCGGAAGAAAAGGACATGAACATCGCCTCCCCGGTCATTGAGCTGCACCAGAAGAATGTCGGCGGCAATGAGCGGATCGCCGGCACCATGTTCCGCTATTTCCGTTTCCCGAAGGATTTCGAGAATTTCGTTTATCTGAGCCAGGTCCAGCAGGCGCTCGCCATCCGCACGGCTGTGGACTACTGGCGTTCGCTGAAGCCCCATTGCATGGGCACGCTTTATTGGCAGCTCAACGACACCTGGCCGGTAGCCTCATGGTCCAGCCTCGATTATGGCGGCGGCTGGAAAGCGCTGCATTATGCCGCCCGCCGCTTCTTCCAGGCGGTGACCGTCTCGGCCATTCCCTCCGAGGATGGGCGCCGGGTGAGCTTCTCCATGGTCAACGACACGGCGGAAGACGTCGAAATCGACATGAACATCGTTGCGCTGACCATGGACGGCAACCGCGTGCCGCTGAAATCCGCCAACGGCACCTGCGCAACGGACAGGGCCGCAACGCTGACCGAGATAGACATGGATAGCCTGCCCGACGGCGCCATCCTCGCCTGGAGCTTCATCGCTTCCAACGGTATGACCGGCGAAGGCCACCATGTGCGCGACACCTACAAGGCGCTGGAGCTTCAGCCTGCAGGGCTCGAATTTTCCGTCGGCCCGTTGAAAAACGGCCAGTACGAAATCGATGTCGCCGCTGCAGGTCTCGCGCTCTTCGTCATGCTGGAGGCAGATCAGCCCGGCCGTTATTCCGACAATCTCTTCGATCTGGCCGCCGGCGAAACGCGCCGTATCATCTTCACGCCGAAGGCGGGCGGCCCCCAGCCGCATTTCCGCATCTTCGATCTTCATACCTGCCAATCCTCGCATTGAAACCATGCGGAGAAAGGCATAACCATCCCTCTCGGGAATGACAGGTGAACCTGCGCCTGTTTTCATCGCTTCAAAAAGTTGCCGGGTTCTCCGGCAGCCAGTCATCAGCAAGTGGAGGAAGACCCATGGTTTGGCAACCGGCCGAAAACCGATACGCGTCCATGAAATATAATCATTGCGGCAAGACCGGCCTGAAACTGCCGGCGATTTCGCTCGGCCTCTGGCACAATTTCGGCAACGACACGCCGCACCAGACCAAACAGGCCATCTGCCGCCGCGCCTTCGATCTCGGCATCACCCATTTCGATCTCGCCAATAATTACGGCCCGCCGCCCGGCAGCGCCGAAACCGCCTTCGGTGAAATCCTGAAGACGGATTTCAGAGGTTATCGCGACGAGATGATCATCTCCTCCAAGGCTGGTTACAACATGTGGCCCGGCCCCTATGGCGAATGGGGCAGCCGCAAATACGTAATCGCCTCCTGCGACCAGAGCCTGAAGCGCATGGGTCTGGATTACGTCGATATCTTCTATTCCCACCGTTTCGACCCCAACACGCCGCTTGAGGAAACCTGTGGCGCGCTGGACCAGATCGTGCGCTCGGGCAAAGCGCTTTATGCCGGCATCTCGTCCTACAACTCGAAGCGCACCCGTGAAGCCGCCGCCATCCTGAAGGACCTCGGCACGCCCTGCATCATCCACCAGCCGAGCTATTCGATGATCAACCGCTGGATCGAAGAGGATGGTCTCGTCGATACGCTGGAAGAACTGGGCATCGGCTCCATCGTCTTCTCGCCGCTGGCGCAGGGCATGCTGACGACGAAATATCTCGGCGGCGTGCCTGATGGCAGCCGCGCGGCGCAGCGCAAGTCGCTGAACCCGGCCTTCCTCAACGAACGCAACGTCGAGAACATCCGGGCGCTCAACAGCATTGCCGAGCGGCGCGGCCAGACGCTGGCGCAGATGGCGATTGCCTGGGTTCTGCGCGGCGGCCGCATCACCTCGGCGCTGATCGGGGCAAGCCGCGTCGAACAGGTTGAGGATTGCGTGAAGGCGCTTGAGCGGCCGGATTTCACGGCCGAAGAGCTTGCGGAAATCGACCGTTATGCCAAGGAAGCGGATATCAACCTCTGGGCAAAATCCGCCGAACGCATCTGATGCAGAAGAGACCGCCCGGTTCCGCCGGGCGGTCTGGCTACCCCGAAAAACTCAAAATAAAAGATTAACTCACGCTCCTAACCATTAACAACCATTACATAAATGTAATTTTAAATTCAGTTTCCGTTCATTCGTTTATTCGTAAGTTCTCCTCATCGAAACACGAGGAAACATTCATGAAAAAGTTCATCACCATTCTTCTGGCTGCCACCGTTCTCGCTGCTCCGATGGCGCAGGCACAGAGCCGTCATGACGATCGCCACCGTGGCGTTACCGTCGAGCGCCAGATCACCACGAAAAAGGTCATCGTCAAGAAGCACCGCTGGGATCGCGGCCAGCGCCTGTCTGCAGGCGAACGCCGCCACACGGTCGACCGCCGCGACTATCGCCGCTACCGTCTTGCCGAGCCGCGCCGTGACCAGCGCTGGGTGCGCGTCGACAACCAGTTCCTGCTCATCAACGCCGTCACAGGCTTGATCGTCGGCCTCTCTGCCGCACGCTGAGTGAAATCATCGGATGCCGTGGAAAAGGCCCGCTTATGCGGGCCTGATAATTCTTGCGAATATCGCTCCAAATTCGACGTCATCCCCGGGCTTGACCCGAGGATCCATTGATCGCAATGGGCTGTGGATTCTCTGGTCAAGCCCGAGAATGACGAAGGAGAGGTTTCGACATATCCACCAAGCAAAAAGGGTCGGCTCAAAGCCGACCCTTTTGTCGTTTATAGTTTCAGCCGATCAGAAGATATCGGCGCCGCTGCCCCACGGGCCATGCGGCTTGTCGACGCCGTCGGTGCGTTCGAAACCATGTGCGCCAAAGAAGTCGCGTTGCGCCTGGATGAGGTTGGCGCTGCCGCGACCACGGCGATAGGCGTCGAAATAGCCAAGCGCCGAAGCCAGTGCCGAAACCGGCAGGCCGGAGAGAACGGCATAGGAAACAACACGGCGCAGCGGTGCGTCGGTATCCTTGACGATGCCGGAGAAGGCCGGCGTCACGATGAGGTTGGCCACATGCGGGTCCTTGGTGAAGGCCGAGGTGATCTCATCGAGGAATTCCGAGCGGATGATGCAGCCGGCGCGCCAGATGCGGGCGATCGTCGGCATCGGCAGGTTCCAGTTGAACTCCTTCGATGCGGCCGACATGATGGCGAAGCCCTGCGCATAGGCGCCGACCTTGGCGGCCAGAAGCGCGCTTTCGAGATCGGCGATGAAGGCCTTTTTGTCAGCGGGTGCCGGTGCAACGGTCGGTAGACCGAAGATCTTCTCGGCAGCTTCGCGCTCGTCCTTCTGCGAGGAGAGAATACGGGCAGCCACAGCCGCCTCGATGGCGGTTGCGGCGACGCCCATGTTCTGCGCCTCGATGACCGACCACTTGCCGGTGCCCTTCTGGCCGGCCTTGTCGAGGATCAGATCGACCATCGGCTTGCCGGTGATCGGATCGGCGGCGCGCAGAACCTTCTCGGTGATTTCGATCAGGTAGGAGTTCAGGCGGCCCTTGTTCCATTCGGCGAACACGTCGGCGATTTCGACTGCGCTCATGCCAAGGCCGTCACGCAGGATGCCGTAGATTTCGGCGATCATCTGCATGTCGGCATATTCGATGCCGTTATGGATCGTCTTGACGAAATGGCCGGCGCCGTCATTGCCGAGCCATGCCACGCACGGATCATCGTTGTACTTGGCGGAAATGGAGGTCAGCACCTTCTCGACACGCTTCCAGCTATCCTCGGTCCCGCCAACCATGATCGACGGTCCATGGCGGGCACCTTCTTCGCCGCCGGAAACACCCATGCCGATAAAGGTCAGGCCGCTATCCTTCAGATTGTCGAAACGGCGGATCGTATCGCGGAAATTCGCATTGCCCGCATCGATCATGATGTCGCCGTTAGAAAGATGGGGTTTAAGGATTTCCATCTGCTGGTCGACAGGGTCACCAGCCTTGATCATGATGATGATCGGGCGCGGAGGACGAATGGCGGCGACGAATTCCTCGATGGTTTCGCAGGGGATCAGCTGTCCCTGCAAGTCCCCGGCTTCAGCGTAGAATTTTTTCGTCGCTTCAGGGGTTCGGTTGAATACGGCAATCTTGTTGCCCTTTTCCGCGATGTTCAACGCCAGGTTCGAGCCCATGACGCCGAGACCGATCAAACCGATTTCTGCCTGTTCCACGGATGTGCCTCCATCTTGCTTTAAGGTGGTCGTGTTGTGGCACTGTAATGAACAAACGGCAAGGCTAGCCGCGACTGAAACGATTAAATTTTGATGACGCAAATCAGCTTTGCATATTTGCGACAGGTCAGAGCCGGCTCTAAACGACAGGCCCACCTCGCCTCCTATGATCGCCGGGGTCGGTCGTCGCCGTCATCCAGCGCACGCCAGGCGGCCCCGTCCATATCCTCATACTGGCCAGAGCGCACCGACCAGAGGAAGGCGAAAAGGCCGAGCGCCCCCAGAAACAGCGCGACCGGAATGAGATAGATCAGCATGTTCATGCCAGTTGCGCCCCCTCTCCCGCATATCCTGTTTTTACGTTGTTCCGAGGACGCACGGTTTCAGCCGTGCCGGCAAGACGCAACGCATTGGCGACGACGATCAGCGAGGATGTCGACATGGCGATGGCCGCGATCATCGGCGTCGCATAACCGGCAATCGCAATCGGCACGGCGATGACATTATAGCCGATGGCGAGAGCGAAGTTCTGCCGGATGAGCCTTCCGGCCCGCTGCGACGTCTCGATCGCAAAGGGCACGGCATCGAGATCCTCCTGCATGAACACGAAATCAGCGGCCTGCCGGCCGATATCGGCGGCGGTGGCGGGCGCCATGGAAACATGGGCGGCGGCAAGCGCCGGCGCATCGTTGATGCCGTCTCCCACCATCAGCACCCTGCGACCCTCGCCGGCGAGCGCAGCGCAGCGCGCCGCCTTGTCCCTCGGCGAAAGGTCTGCACTCCAGTTGCCGATCCCCAGCCGCTGCGCCATGGCGCTGACAGCCGCCGCCCGGTCACCCGAGACGATTTCCTGCGCAAGGCCCCGCACTGAGAGGCTGCGCAATGCCGCAACTGCACCTGCGCGCGGATTGTCCTCGAAGCCGAAGCTCGCCAGATGCCGGCCGTCAAGGGACAGCACGACTTCCGACCGCGCATCGCCATTGTCGACGCCCGCGTCGTCATCCGGGCAGGCGAAACGGCGATTGCCGAGCCGGTAGGTTCCGGCTTCCGTCTCAGCCTCAACGCCGGAGCCGGGAATTTCCCGCACTGCCTCATAGGTCGTCATGGCGCCGTTATAGGCGGCATACAGGGCTTTCGAGAGGGGATGGCGCGAATGGGCGGCAAGCCCCGCAGCAATCGCCATGGTGGCCGGCTTCACATCACCTGTCTCGACCAGTCTCGGCTTTCCAACGGTCAGGGTGCCTGTCTTGTCGAACAGCACGGTATCGATTTCGGCCAGCCGCTCCATGGCCGAGCCTTCCTTGACCATGATGCCGTGCCGGAAGAGCCTGCCTGCCGCCACCACCTGCACGACGGGAACGGCAAGGCCAAGCGCACAGGGGCAGGTTATGATGAGAACCGCTATGGCGATCAGCATCGCCTGTTTCCAGTCGCCGCCGAAAAAGCCCCAGCCAAGAAATGTCACCAGCGCGAGAAGATGCACGACGGGCGAATAATAGCTCGCGGCGCGATCAGCGATGCGCCGATACCGCGCCCGGCCGCCTTCCGCCGCCTCCATAAGCCCGATCACCTCCGACAGGAAGGACTCCTTTGCCGAGGCGGTTACCCGCGCGATCAGCGAACCGGTGAGGTTGAGCGTACCGGCCTGCAGGCTGTCACCTGCCGTAACGCGGCGCGGTGCGCTTTCGCCGTTGACGATGGACATGTCGAGATCGCTGCTGCCGGAGACGACCACGGCATCCACCGCCACACGGTCCCCGGCGGCAATCGTTATCGACATTCCGGGTTGGACATCGGCAAGCTGGCGGTATTCCCGCGTTCCATCCTCACCGATCACGGTCGCGCCGCGCGGCGAAAGCCTTGCAAGCCCGGCAATGGCCGAACGCGCCTTGTCGCGCATGATATGGTCAAGCGTGCGGCCGATCAGCAGGAAGAACAGCAGCGACACGGTCGCGTCGAACCACGCATGTTCACCGTGATGGATCGTTTCCCACAGCGAAACGGCATAGGAGAGCGTGATGGCGAGCGCAATCGGCACATCCATATTGGTGCGGCCGTGTTTCAGCGCATTCCAGGCCGACTGGTAAAAGAAGCGGCCACCATAGATCAGCGCCGGCGCGGCGATCATCGCCGAAATCCAGTGGAACATGTCGCGCGTCGCCGCATCCGCGCCTGACCAGACGGAGACGGAAAGGAGCATGATATTGGCGGAGGCAAAACCGCACAGCGCCACCGCCCTGATCAATTGCGAACGCAAGGCGTCGGAAGCATCCTGACCGCTGGCGAAAAGATGCGTGCGATATCCGGTCGAAAGAATGGCGCGGGCGAGATCGGAAGGATCGGTCCTGACGCCATCGACCTCTTCCTTCCAGACGATTGCGACGCGTTTGGACGACAGGTTCACGCGCGCCCGCTCCACCTGGCGGAGACGGCTAAGCGCGGTTTCGATGGTGGTGATGCAGGCGCCGCAATAGACATCCGGCACGCTGAGATCAGTCTGCCGCAGCCCCTGCCCCAGATCGCGGCTCGCCAGCAGCAATTCCTCCGACGATGGTGGATTGACCGGTTCGCCAAGCTGAAGCGAACCTTCCGTTCCCGGTGCGCAGCAGCTCATTTGCGCCCCCTGATGACGGCGATCCGCGTCCCCTCATGCACGATGATCCGGCCATCCTTGACGGCGGTGACCTCGACGATCCACTGGCCGGGCAGCATGTCATGCACACCGGTGAAGACGCCGGTGGAAAGCGGGGTGAGCTCCATGTCGAAATTCTGGCTTTCACCGACCGGCCGGCGGAAATGCGCCGTCACCGTATCCGTATCGACGGGCCCCTTATCCGGATGGAAAACCTCATAGCGTACGGTCTTTTCGTCCACCACGAGCTTGCCCTTGATGCCAGTCGCGGCCCGTGCCTTGGCGGCTTCCGCCTTGGCGTTGAACTGCTGGCTGGCGACATAGGTATTGGGCACGACAAGCCCGCTCCAGCTGTTCACCGCATTCCAGGCCATGATCATGTTGACCGTGATGATGGTGCCGAAGAACAGCAGCATGACGCCGAGCATGTGCCAGCCGGTAAAAGTGAAGCCGGATGTCTGGCGATTGTTCACGGTCATTTTTTCACTCCCGGAGCGTTGAAGACAGCATCGTAACGGGCCGTCTCATGGCCGCCCGTATCGCTGACGATGAATTCGAAATTTTCAGCCGTTCGCGCGACATCCTTGCCAGGCAGGGTGACAAAGACCTTCAGCGTCGTCGCCTCATCCGGTTCGACCGTAACGTTGAAAGTGCGCGAGACCGTATCCGGCATGCCGTTTATCTTCATCACCGCATTCGGGATGCCCTCGATGGTGAGGCTCATCATGCGCGGCTGCGGCACCATGTTGAGAATGCGCACGGTATAGCCGTTGCGGATCGAACCGTTCGATTCCAGCACATATTGCGGATTGCGGTCGTGCAGGACGTTGAGCGCCAGCCGCTCGCGCGTCACCAGCGCAAACAGCATGCCGATGCCGACCGCCGACCAGATGGCCGTATAAAGCAGCGTGCGCGGCCGGAAGACGATGCGCCAGTTGAAGTGGCGGATGCTCTTCCTGAAGCTGCCATCCTCCTCGCGCACATTGGCAGGCCGGATGGCGTGCGCACCGTTGCCGGTCGCCAGCGCCATGTTGGACTGGTATTCCGCAAGCGTCGCATAGGCGATCAGCCCGCGCGGTTTGCCGATCTTGTCCATCACCCCGTCGCAGGCGTCGATGCAGAGCGCGCAGGTGATGCATTCCAGCTGTTGCCCGTCCCTGATGTCGATGCCCATGGGACAGACGGCGACACAGGCGTTGCAATCGACGCAATCGCCGATGCTCTCGCCCGCCGCAGCGGCTTTTTTGGCGTGCCGCGAGCGCGGTTCGCCGCGCCAGTCATTATAGGTGACAACAAGCGAATTCTCATCCAGCATCGCCGCCTGGATGCGTGGCCAGGGACACATGTAGGTACAGACCTGCTCCCGCATCAGCCCGCCGAAAACATAGGTGGTGGCGGTAAGCGTGGCGACGGTCGAATAGGCGATCATCGGCGCCTGTCCCGTCATGAACTGCATCGCCAGCGTCGGCGCATCGGCGAAATAGAAAATCCAGGCGCCGCCGGTCAGAACGCCAATCACCAGCCAGATCGCATGTTTCAGCACGCGCTTGCGCAATTTGCCGAATGTAAGGGGCGCGGCGTCCAGTTTCATGCGGGCGTTCCTGTCACCCTCTATCGCCCGTTCAACCACCAGAAACAGATCGACCCAGACGGTCTGTGGACAGGTATAACCGCACCATGCGCGCCCCACGGCTGAGGTGACGAGAAACAGCCCCAGCCCCGCCATGACCAGCAATCCCGCAACGAAAAAGAACTCCTGCGGCCAGATTTCGATGAAGAAGAAATAAAAGCGCCGGTTGGCGATATCGATCAGCACTGCCTGATCGGGTGCATAAGGCCCCCTGTCCCAGCGCAGGAACGGCGTCAGATAATAGATGCCGAGGGTGACGAGCATCACCAGCCATTTGAACCGCCGGAACCGACCTTCCGCGCGCTTGGGAAAAATCTTCTTGCGGGCTTCGTAGAGCGGTTTGCGCGTTTTTGCGGAATTGACGGCTTCCGCCTCCAGCCTTTCGACGGGCTGTTGCGGGCTGTCCTGTCCGGCGCGATAGATGTTCATGGTAAGATGTCCGTTTTTATCTCCTTGCTTTCTCCCATCTCCCCGGTGAAACATCCTTGACTTACATCAAGTGACGACAAAGTGGCGCAGTATGGGAACGCGCCGCCAAGGGAGGATGAAATGCCTGTCATGCAGTCGAGAATCATTCATCTGTCGATCGAAAAACCCTGGGCCCAGGTCTACGACTTCGCCTCCGACCCGCAGAACATGCCCAGCTGGGCCGCAGGCCTTGCGGGCGGCCTCAAATCCGATGGCGAGGACTGGATCGCCGAGGGCGGACCGCTTGGCGAGGTGCGCGTCAATTTTGCGCCCGCAAACGAATTCGGCGTCATCGACCATGTCGTGACATTGCCGGATGGCATCAAGGTTTATAACGCGCTACGGGTGACGCCGAACGGCAGCGGTACGGAGGTGAGTTTCACCCTCCTTCGCCTTCAGGACATGACGGACGAGGATTTCGAGCAGGATGCAAGAGCGATCACGGCCGATCTCGAAACGCTGAAGGTGCTGCTCGAAAAGGACTGATGGAGGAACGATGACCACGAATACAAACGACCGGCGGATCGACTATGTCGAATTCAACGTCACCGATATCGAGCGCAGCAAGGAATTTTACGGCGGCGCCTTCGGCTGGTCCTTCAAGGATTACGGTCCGCAATATTGCGAGTTTTCCGACGGCCGGCTGACCGGCGGTTTTACCACCACGGCACCCGTCTCGGCCAAAGGCGGGCCGCTCGTGATTCTCTACGCCGCCGATATCGAGGATGCCCAGCGCCGCGTCGAGGCCGCCGGCGGCCAGATCAGCGTCGCGCTTTTCGAGTTTCCCGGCGGACGCCGTTTTCATTTCACCGATCCGGATGGATACGAACTAGCAGTCTGGTCGAAAAACTGATTGGCAGGAGCCCGTCATGACTTTGACAACGCCGCCTTTTTCGTTGGTCGGTATCGATCATATCGTCTTCATCGTCGACGACATGATGCGGGCGCTCGATTTTTACCGGAACGTGCTGGGGTGTAGGGATGGTTACTCTTACCCTGCTCTCGGGATGGAACAAGTCTGGTGCGGAAATGCCTTGATCGTGCTGTGGGATGTCACGCATCCCGGTGGCACAAAGGCTGCTCCGCCCGTCGCCGGAGGACGTAATGTCGATCACATCTGCATAGCGACCGGTCCTCTGAACCATGATGCACTTCGCGCACATCTGGCGAAATTTAACGTCACGATAGAACAGGAAGCCTTTCACGGCGGCGCGAGAGGAATGGGACATTCGTTCTATTTCCGTGATCCCTTCGGCAACAAGATCGAGTTGAAGGGACCAGCCGAATATCCGGATGGACGGGCGGAAAACGCCTGATCTAAACAATAAAAAAGGGCGCCTCCCCGGCGCCCCTTCTTTACATTCCGCTTGCTTCACTCGCCCCCACCAAGCGAATGCACGAAGATCGCCAACTGCTTGACCGTCGTATCGCCAAGGCGCTCACCCCAGGCGGGCATGACGCCATGCTTGGGCGAACGGATCTGCGCGACGATGCCCTCTTCTCCATGCGCCTTCAGCCAGATCGCATCGGCGAGGTTCGGTGCACCGAACTCGCGGTTACCCTTGGCATCCTCGCCGTGGCACGAAGCGCAATTGTCGGCAAAGACCTGCTTGCCGGGTTCCACCAGCGCCGGGTTGGCGGGCTTTCCCGTCAGGCTGACGACGTAAGCCGCAACCTCGCGGATTTCGTCCGACTTGAGAATATCGCCGAAGGCCGGCATTTCCGACGCGCGCGTGTCAGCATCATCTGCAAAACGGATGCCGTGCTTCACCGTCGTGTAGATGTCGTCAACGCTGCCGCCCCACATCCAGTCGTCATCATTGAGGTTGGGATAACCCTGCCCGCCTTCCGCACCAGAACCGTGACACTGAATGCAATTGACCTTGAAAGCGGCCGCACCGCCGGAAAGGGCAAATTGCATCAGGGTCGGATCGGCCTGAATATCGGCAAGCGACGACTTGGCGATCTTGTCGACAAAAACGCTCTGCGACTGTTTTGCATCGGCGATTTCGGCGGCGATCTCACCACGGCTGCTCCAACCGAGCAGCCCTTGCGTCGCCCCGTTGATCAGCGGCCATGCCGGATAGGCGATGGTATAGCCGATGGCCCAGAGGATCGTGAAGTAGAAGGTCCAGACCCACCAGCGCGGCATGGGATTGTTCAGCTCACGGATACCGTCCCATTCATGGCCGGTGGTTTCGACGCCGCTGATGTCATCAATGTGTTTTTCGGACATATCCTAGTCCTCCTTGAGCGGAATGCTGGCGGCATCGTCCGCGGCCTTCTTCGAGCCGGGGCGAAGGGTGAAAACGACGACGCCGGCGAAGAACAGGGTCATGGCAAGCAGGCCCCAGCTGTCGGCGAAGTGGCGCATGGCCGTGTAGGTTTCCATGGCTTACACCTCCTCACCGGTATCCGGCGGCATCGTCATAGGTCGAAAAATCGACCAGCGTGCCGAGCATCTGCAGATAGGCGACCAGCGCATCCATTTCGGTAAGCTTGGTCGGGTCGCCATCGAAATCGCCCACCTTCGCCTTGGGATACCGCGCCAGGAGTTCCGACGAATCCGCATTCGGGTCGGCCTGGGCGGCAAGATCGGCCGCGGATTTCTCGATCATCTCGTCGCTATAGGGCACACCAACGGCGCGGTTGGCCTTCAGCTCCATGGAGACGTCGGTGATCTTCAGCGGCGTGGTCTTGAGGAACGCATAGGACGGCATGATCGATTCCGGCACCACCGAGCGCGGATCGGCCAGATGCTGCACGTGCCATTCGTTCGAATAGCGGTCACCGACGCGCGCGAGGTCCGGCCCCGTGCGCTTGGAACCCCACTGGAACGGATGGTCATACATGGATTCCGCCGCCAGGCTATAGTGCCCGTAACGCTCCACCTCGTCGCGGAACGGACGGATCATCTGGCTGTGGCAGACATAACATCCCTCGCGGATGTAGATGTTGCGCCCGGCCAGCTCCAGCGGCGTGTAGGGCCGCATGCCCTCCACCTTCTCGATGGTGTTTTCGAGATAGAAGAGCGGTGCGATTTCCACGATGCCGCCGATCGAGACGACCAGCAGGGAGCCGACCAGAAGCAGCGTGGCGTTGCGTTCGATGACGCCGTGTTTGTCGAGTATGGACATCGGCCTCTCCTTATTCAGCAGGCTGCAGCGAACGGGTTTCGGCGGGCTGCGCCGAAACTTCGGCATCCTTGCGGACGCCTTCGTCGCGTTGATGACCGAGGATGGTCATCGTGACGTTGTAGGCCATGATCAGCGCGCCGCTGAGGAACATCAGGCCGCCCAATGCACGCATCACGTAATAGGGGAACAGCGCTGCGACCGATTCCGCGAAGGAATAGACGAGGAAGCCCTGGCTATCATATTCGCGCCACATCAGCGCCTGCTGGATGCCGGCCACCCACATGACGGCGGCGTAGACGACGATGCCGAGCGTGGCGAGCCAGAAGTGCCAGTTGACCAGCTGCAGGCTGTAGAGACGCTCCCTGCCCCATAGTTTCGGCGTCAGGTAATAGATCGCGCCGAAGGTGATCATGCCGTTCCAGCCGAGTGCGCCGGAATGCACGTGGCCAATGGTCCAGTCGGTATAGTGGCTGAGCGAATTGACGGCCTTGATCGACATCATCGGACCTTCGAAGGTCGCCATGCCGTAGAAGGCAACGGCCATCACCATCATGCGCACGACAGGGTCCGTGCGGATCTTGTCCCATGCGCCCGAAAGCGTCATCAGACCGTTGATCATGCCGCCCCACGAGGGCATCCACAGCATGACCGAGAACACCATGCCGAGCGTCTGCGCCCAGTCCGGCAGCGCGGTATAATGCAGATGGTGGGGGCCGGCCCAGATATACATGAAGATCAGCGCCCAGAAGTGAATGATCGACAGGCGGTAGGAATAGACCGGACGGTTCACCTGCTTCGGAATGAAATAATACATCATGCCGAGGAAGCCGGCGGTGAGGAAGAAGCCGACGGCATTGTGGCCATACCACCATTGCGTCAGCGCATCCTGCACGCCCGAAAAGGCCGAGTAGCTCTTGACGCCAAGGAACGAGACCGGAATGGCGAGATTATTGACGATATGCAGCATGGCAATCGTTACGATGAATCCCAGGTAGAACCAGTTCGCCACATAGATATGCGGCTCCTTGCGCATGAAGATCGTGCCAAGGAAGGCGACGAGATAGGCAACCCAGACGATGGTCAGCCAGATATCGACATACCATTCCGGCTCCGCATATTCGCGACCCTGGGTAATACCGAGCAGGTAGCCGGTGGCGGCCATGACGATGAAGAGATTATATCCCCAGAACACGAACCAGCCGAGATTGCCGCCGAAGAGGCGCGCGCGACAGGTTCTCTGCACCACGTAGAAAGACGTGGCAATCAGCGCATTTCCCCCGAAAGCGAAGATCACCGCTGATGTGTGCAGCGGCCGCATGCGGCCGAAATTGAAATAGGGCGCGATGTTGAGATCGGGAAAGGCGAGTTGCAGCGCCACCACGACACCCACCAGAAAACCGACGACACCCCAGAACACGGTGGCGATGACGCCGTATTTCACCACCTCATCGAAATATTCCGACTTGAGGCGCGCACGCGCCGCCTGATCGACAGGCGCAAAGGAGACACGGCGCAGCAGAAGCACCGTGCTGACCAGAAGTGTAAAGAACAGCACCCACATATGGGCAGCGAAAAGACTGTCATGGGCAAAGGCTGCCCCGAGCAACGCGAGAAAGGCCCCGAGGGCCACGATCGCGGTTTCTAACGTGTAATTCATTGTTGGTTTCCCCCAACGTGCAAGCCGACCGACGAAAGGCACGGCACGCGCCTGGGAGAGCGGGAACGCGCCTTTGCGTCGGTTGGAGCATTGCCACCGCGCGGGAAAGCCCACCTTGATCCAGATCAAGAATGCAAAGCTGTCGCAGCCCCGGCAAAACAGGGCGCGGCTCTACGAGAGGAATTTGCGTAAAAGCAAAAAACGCAGGGCGATATCGACCAGGGTGTCGTCTCAGCCCTTCATCTTCAGGGGCAGCCCGGCGGCGACAAAATAGACCTCGCCGGCAATTGCCGCGATTCGCTGATGCAGGCGGCCGGCGTGATCGCGGAATTCACGCGCCATGCGATTTTCAGGCACGATGCCGAGACCCACTTCATTGGAGACGAATATCAGCGTCGCCTGCGACGATATGATCGCCGCCTCAACTGCGGTGAAGGCAGCCTCGATATCGGCATTCTCCATCATCAGATTGGTGAGCCACAGGGTGAGGCAGTCGATGAGAATGACATTTCCCGCGTCGTCGAGCCGCTGCAGAACGGCGGCGATATCGACCGGCGCTTCATGGGTGGTCCATTCCCCGCCGCGCCGCTCCTGATGATGGCTGATGCGGTCGCGCATCTCGTCATCCCATGCTCGCCCGGTGGCGAGGTAATGCAGGCGTCCGCCGGATTTTCCCGCAAGTTCCTCGGCAAAACGCGATTTGCCGGAGCGCGCGCCGCCAAGAATGAAAACGGAGCGGTTTTTATCTGTCATGGGAAACCTGAAGGAAAAGAATGAATCGGACCGGCATCTTTGCGGTGACGCAAGCCAGGGACAGGCGGTCATGAAGGGAACGATTCGTAGAAAAAGGCGTCCCCCGGTTGTTCATGCCGGACTGCCGCTGATACCGGACCGGAGAAACAAGACCTGCCCGCAGGATGCGGGACATGGAAAGCCCTGATTACCCCGGATACCGGAAACACCGGTCCTGATGAAAGGCTAGGTGCGAAATGCCATCCTGTCAATCGGCGGGTGACCGTGCCGGGATTTACGCGGAACCGGTACGCAAAACCTTACCCGGAACCGGCAGACCTGTCGTCCGCAAGTGGATTGATAAAGCGACTTGGTTACCGGAAAGTTAGCGAAAAACCGAATGATGAAACCGCAACGCCGAAGGAGAATATCGAGTGACGGCAGTCACCGCCATTGCCTTGCCATGGCCTTCAAATCAATATGCTTTCGAAGATTCGCAAACAGTAAGGTGGCCTGCCCGTGATGACCGTCATGGACTATATCTCGATCGTCGTTTTCATCCTGCTATGGGCCATCTATACCCATGTAACGACGGGAACGAGGCTGTTTTCGAGAGCCAGCCTCAATCAGGCCATGGCCGAGCGCCGTCGCCACTGGATTATGAATTCGCTGAAGCGCGACCTGAAGATGATCGACACGCAGATCATGGCCGGCCTGCAGAACGGCACCGCCTTTTTCGCCTCCACCTCCATCTTCGCCATCGGTGGATGTTTCGCTCTTCTGGGCGCGACCGAACAGGTCGAATCGGTGTTTCGCGACATGCCTTTCGTGCATTATGCCGGGCGCACGGCCTTCGAACTGAAGGTCATAGGGCTCACCTGTCTTTTCGGTTACTCCTTCTTCAAATTCGGCTGGTCCTACCGCCTGTTCAACTATTGCACAATCCTTTTCGGCGCCATCCCCATGGTCCACGATGTCAACGCGGATCGCGAGGCAGCGGAGCGGGCGGCCGAAAACGTCATAAAGATGAACATCATCGCTGCTAAGAACTTCAATGACGGCCTGCGGACGATCTTTCTGTCCATCGGTTATCTCGGCTGGTTCATCAGCCCCTATGTCTTCATTGCCAGTACGGTCATCATCATCGTGGCGCTGTTGCGCCGCCAGTTCTTTTCCGAGGCCCGGCGCGCGATCATGGAAGAAAACCAGCCTTGAAATAGCCGCACTTCAAGGGCCAAGCCCTCGGGTCATTTCGAGCGAATCCAAGTGAATGTTAGCTCCCTCGAAAGCTGAAAAAAGCGGGAAACATGGACACAGACGCAGCCGCAAACGAAAACCGCCGCAAGGGCCGCATCGGCGGTCTCGACACCCTGCGCGGGCTGGCCCTCATCGCCATGGCGTCCTATCACTTCACATGGAACCTGGAATATTTCGGCTATCTCGAACCCGGCACGGCGACGACAGGCCTGTGGAAACTCTATGCGCGCGGCATCGCCAGCTCGTTCCTGTTCCTGGCCGGTTTCAGCCTGTTTCTCGCCCATGGCAAGGGCGTGAACTGGCCGTCTTTCGGCAAACGTTTTGCGATGGTGGCCGGTTCGGCGCTGCTCATTACCGTCGCGACCTATTTTGCCTTTCCGGACAGTTTCATCTTCTTCGGTATATTGCACAATATCGCCGCCGCAAGCCTCGTGGGGCTGCTGTTCCTGCGAGCCCCTGCAGTCGTGACGCTGCTTTTTGCGGTGATCGCTTTCATCCTGCCGCAATATCTGCAATCCGAACTGTTCAACGCAAAATGGCTGGCCTGGATCGGTTTTTCCACCATGCCGCCCCGCTCGAACGATTATGTTCCACTGCTGCCCTGGCTTGCGCCCTTCCTCGCCGGGCTTGCGGTTTCGCAATTCGTCACGCCGCGCGATTGGCTCGATCGCTTTCGAAGCCCGAGTTCACCTCGCAACCTGATCGCCAGCGCCGGCCGCCACAGCCTCGCCTTTTACCTTATCCACCAGCCGGTGCTGATCGGCCTCGTTTACACCCTGTCGCTCATCGCTCCGCCTCCGCCTGTCGATCAGGTCGAGCTGTACAAATCGAGCTGTGAAAAAAGCTGCGTCGAGCAGGCAAACGGGCTGGAACTATGCCAGCGTTTCTGCGGCTGCACGCTGGAGAAGCTGCAGGCCGAAGACCTGTTCGATATGATGATGGAAGGCAAACTCAGCGCGGATCAGCAGACGAAGGTCAGCGAAGTGGCGCAGCAGTGTACGGCTGAGGCGCAATAGGGATAAACGTCAGGGCTTACGATCCATTTCTTCTCCCCGCCGGGGAGAAGGTGGCCCGAAGGGCCGGATGAGGGGGAACCCTCGCCGAACTATCTTTACCCTCGCCCCTTATCCCGCTGCCGCGACCTTCTCCCCGGTGGGGAGAAGAAATGAGCGAAACCCGCTCGTTCCATATGCAGCAAAAGTGGAAAGACTTCAGAGCCATTCTCGACGTTACGTTAACGGAGTAGCCAAACCGCTACAGGGCGGGGTTCACGTCCCCACGCCGATTTCGGCAAGCCGCGTCAGACAGGCTTCTTCGACATTGTCGAGTTCCGCCAGCGTCTCCTCGATGTCCTTGCGTTTTTGCCTGAGATCGGCGCGCTTTTCATCGACCTTCTTCATCAGAAGCACCAGTTGGCCCGATTCGCCCGGCGGCTCCTTGTAGACGTGAATGATTTCGCGAATTTCGGAGATGGTGAAACCGATACGGCGGCCGCGCAGGATTTCCTGAATGAGGCGGCGGTCCGCAGCCCTGAAAAGCCGGGTGCGCCCACGACGCTCAGGGTGAATAAGCCCCTCGTCCTCATAAAATCTCAAGGTACGGGTGGAAACACCGAATTCGCGTGTCAGTTCGGTTATGCTATAATACTTGTCCAAGGGCCTATCCGATTCATAACCGGATAATATTATTTGACCTTCACGTAAAAGTCAATTTTCGCCCGCTTCCCCTATCCGGAAATACCGTACCACCAGGTCGCGATCCCCAGAAAGGCGAAAAAGCCGACAATATCGGTCACCGCCGTGACGAAGACTGCCGAGGAGACGGCCGGGTCCGCTCCGAACTTGTCGAGCACCAGCGGAATGAGAATGCCCGCCAGCGCCGCCGCCAGCATGTTGAGACACATGGCCGTGGCGATGATGCCACCGATATGGATATCCTGAAACCAGACACCGGCGACAATGCCGATGGCGCAACCGAACAGCATGCCGTTCAGGATACCCACACCCGCCTCGCGCCTGATGATGCGGGCGGCGTTGTGAATATCGAGGCTTTTGGTGGCGAGCGCCCGCACCGACACCGTCATGGTCTGCGATCCGGCATTGCCGCCCATACCGGCCACCGCCGGCATCAGGATCGCCAGAGCGATAATCTGCTGGATCGTCGCATCGAACAGGCTGATGACCGAGGCGGACAGAAAGGCGGTAAGGAGATTGACGGCAAGCCAGGGCACACGCGAGCGCGAGGTGCTGACAATGCTATCAGACAGCTCTTCGTCACCGACACCGCCAAGGCGCAACAGATCCTCTTCGGCCTCTTCCTGAATGACGTCCACCACGTCATCGATGGTCAGCACGCCCACCAGCCGGCCGTTGTCATCGACTACGGCTGCGGAGAGAAGGTCGTATTGCTCAAAAAGCTGCGCGGCCTCTTCCTGGTCCATCTCGGCCGGAATGGAGTGGTTGGTCTCGTGCATGATCGTTTCGATCTTCACCTGACGCTTGGCGCGCAGCACGCGATCGAGATCAAGCGCACCGACCAGCTTGAACGTGGGATCGATAACGAAAATTTGCGAAAACGATTCCGGCAGTTCTTCTTCTTCGCGCAGATAATCGATGGTCTGCCCCACGGTCCAGAACGGCGGCACGGCCACGAATTCCGTCTGCATGCGGCGGCCGGCCGAACTTTCCGGATAATCCAGCGCCCGCATCAACCGCACGCGTTCGGTGAACGGCAGTTGCGAGAGAATATCCTCGCGGTCTTCGTCGTCGAGGTCCTCGAGAATATAGACGGCGTCGTCCGAATCCAGCTCGCCGATACCGGCGGCGATCTGCTCGTTCGACATCTGGTCGACGATATCGAGACGGATGCCCTCATCCACCTCGGTCAGCGCCGTCATGTCGAAATCGGAACCAAGAAGCCGCACCAGCGCATGGCGCTGTTCAGGCAGGATGGATTCCAGGAGGTCGCCGAGTTCCGATTCGTGCAGCCGCGCCACATTCTTGCGCAGGAAAAGCAGATCGCGGTCAGCGATCGCCGCACCCACCATCGTCAGAAAGTCGGAGCGCACAGACCCATCTTCGGCGTAAATATCGGAGGGCGCTTCCGTCGGCTTCACGTCCTCGGGCGCGACAGGATCGTCGTCACGGTCTGTCATCTGGCGTCCCCTCGTATTCAAATGCCGCAGTGCACGGATGCGCAGGCAGAATGGCGTTAAAAGGTATATTGTCAACAACCGGATAGCGGCAAATGAACAAGCTTTCCGACTGCGGCGCAAAATCCATTCAACATTCCTCTTCCTATTGGCCGGCAGGGTCTCAGCCAGCGGCCATAAGCATGTTTAGCCAATCTTTGCGGCTTGCTTTGCGACAACGTCCACCCCCTTTACGCCGTTCCCATTTCAAATGTCGAACGGGCAAATAAGGGTTTCACCGCAATGCACAATTAAGACATTGACAGGCGGTGTGGATCAGCGCTTTTGAAGTTGCTTTTGACAAACGACAAGCGCCGGCAGGCGGGCGCGAGAAGACATATCCCGGGAATCACAACCATGAGCAAGACGGATTTCATAGGCAAGGCATCCTCCGCCGCAGGTGGCTGGGGCGCACTCAAAAGCGTCGGCAAACGCCTTCTGGAATCCGGCGCACCGATTTCCGGCGCCCGCACACTTTTGAAGACCAACCAGCCGGATGGTTTCGACTGCCCGGGCTGCGCCTGGGGTGACCCAGAACACGGCTCCTCTTTCGAATTCTGCGAAAACGGCGTCAAGGCAGTGTCATGGGAAGCGACGGAGGCGCGCGTACCACCGGATTTCTTCGCCAGCCGCACCGTCTCCGAACTGCGCAGCTGGTCTGACTACGATCTGGAAAAACAGGGCCGCCTGACCCATCCCATGCGTTATGACCGGGCAAGCGACAGATATCTGCCCGTTTCCTGGGACGATGCCTTCGCCGAAATCGGTGACATCCTCAACAGTCTCGACAGCCCGGACCGGGCGGAGTTCTATACCTCCGGCCGCGCCTCCAACGAGGCCGCCTTCCTCTATCAGTTGATGGTCCGGCTCTACGGCACCAATAATTTCCCCGACTGCTCCAACATGTGCCACGAAGCGAGCGGCGTCGGCCTGAAGGAATCGATCGGCGTCGGCAAGGGCACCGTGCTGCTTGAGGATTTCGAGCAGACCGACGCCATTTTCGTCATCGGGCAAAATCCCGGCACCAACCATCCCCGCATGCTGGGCGACCTGCGCCGCGCCGCCCTTCGCGGCGCCCGGATCGCCGTCTTCAACCCCATCCGCGAAAAGGGTCTGGAGCGCTTTGCAGACCCGCAGGACAAGGTGGAGATGATTACCGGTGGCAGCACCCGCATCGCCACCAATTATTACCAGCCCCGGCAGGGCGGAGACATGGCGGCGGTGCGCGGCATGAGCAAGGCGGTCTTCGCCGCCGACGAGGCCGCAAGGGCGGCCGGCGAGCCTACCATTATCGATTATGACTTCATCGCCGAACATGCGGCGGAGTTCGAGGCCTATCGCGCCGCCGTTGAAGCGACGAGCTGGGAAAGCATCCTCGACCAGTCCGGCCTCACCCGCGCGGAGATCGAGGAAGCCGCCCGTATCTACATGAATGCCGGCTCGGTCATCACCACATGGGCCATGGGCGTCACCCAGCACCGTCACTCCGTCATCATCGTTCGAGAAATCGCCAATTTCATGCTGCTGCGCGGCAATGTCGGCCGTCCCGGCGCTGGCCTTTGCCCGGTGCGCGGCCATTCCAACGTGCAGGGTGACCGCACCGTCGGCATCGACGAAAAAGCACCGCCGGCGCTTCTCGACGCGCTGGAGAAGGAACTCGGCGCCCCTATGCCGCGCAGACCCGGCCACAATACCGTGGAAGCCGTCGCCGCGATGCTGGAGGGCAAGGCTCAGGCCTTCATCGCGCTTGGCGGCAATTTCATGCGCGCGACACCCGACAGCCCGCTGATTATCAAGGCTTTCGAAAAGCAGAAGCTGACCGTCAACATCGCCACCAAGCTCAACCATTCGCATCTGGTGCCGGGCGAAACCTCCTTCGTATTGCCCTGCCTCGGCCGAACGGAAATCGACCGCAATTCGGCCGGCCGCTCGCAGATCGTTACGGTGGAAGATTCCATGAGCATGGTGCACGGTTCCGGCGGCATCAATCCGCCGGCCTCGGAGGAGCTGCGTTCGGAAGTCGCCATCGTTGCCGGCATCGCCGAAGCAACGCTTGGCAATGCGCATCTCGACTGGAAGGCGCTTGCCGATGATTACGATCTCATCCGCGACATGATCGAGCGGGTCATTCCCGGTTTCGACAATTTCAACGAACGCGTCCGTGTGCCCCGCGGTTTTCATCTGCGCAATGCGGCGGCCGAACGGGAATGGAACACGCCGGCAAAAAAGGCCACCTTCTATAGCGGCCCCTTGCCGGAACAGACCGAACACCAGCAGGCGCTGATGCGTGATAACCTCTTCGTGCTGCAGACATTCCGCAGCCACGATCAATACAACACCACGATCTACGGCATGGATGACCGCTATCGCGGCGTCTATGGCGAACGCCACGTCATATTCATGAACCCTGGAGATATGGAAGCGCTCGGCGCCCATTCCCGCCAGCGCGTTGATGTCATCGGCGAATATGGCGATGGCATGGAGCGTATCGCGGAAGATTTCCGACTGGTGCCCTATAATATCCCGCGCGGCAGCGTCGGCGGTTATTACCCGGAACTGAACGTGCTGGTGCCGCTGTCGAGCTATGGCGAAGGCAGCTTCACGCCGACATCGAAATCGGTGCTCGTCTCCGTTCGCCTGCGCCCGAACGCCTCCTGATGGAAGAGGAGCAATCCGCCGCTGCGTTCATGGCGGCGGTGGAGCGGGTTCAGGAAAGCTCCTCACAGGCGCTGACGGCCACGGGCGCGGCGATCCTTCTGGCGGTTTATCTGAACATCGCCGCCGACAGCCGCAGCATCGCCAACCGGCTTGGGCTTGCACACGCCCTTATTCTGCGCGAAATCACTCTCCTGTCACCGCGTTTCGTACGGGTGATAAAACGCGACGCCCGCACCCAGCGCAGCTTTCTAGAGACGACTGAAGAAGGACAGGCGCTCGCCGCCGCCTCTTCATCCCGGATTTGAAACGAACGGAGCATTCCTTGGCAATCAGGCCGATCCTGCCCTATCCCCATCCCGGTCTGTCCGAAATCTGCGCGCCGGTCACGGTTTTCGACGAGCAGCTGCACGATCTGGTCACCGACCTGATCGACACGATGCGCGCCGCGCCCGGCGTCGGCATCACCGCCGCCCATATCGGCGTCAAGCAGCGCGTTTTCGTTCTGGAGCTGACGCCGGGAACTGTCCTCACCTACGTCAACCCTGAAATCGTCAGCCAATCCGCACAGACGATGCGGCATATGGAAGGAAGCGTCTCCATGTCGGGCTTTACCGACGAGGTTGAGCGGCCTTCCGAAGTCGAGGTGAGGTTTCAGGATATATCCGGCGGCGAACACCGGCAGAACGCCGAGGGGTTTCACGCCATCTGTATCCAGCACGAGATCGACCAGCTGGACGGTATTTTCTGGCTGAAGCGCCTCTCGAAACTCAAGCGCGACCGGCTGGTAAAAAAATGGGAAAAATCCCGAAAAACTTGATGGTCAGCCGGTAACCGACAGCACAAATTCCGCATCGCCCTTCAGCGTGTTGCTGACGGTACAGATATCCTCGGCCATATGGGCGATGCCGCTGCGGGTGGCCTCATCGAAATCCCCCTTTATCTCGATCCGGACATCGAAACGCACGATCCGCGATGGCTCCTCATCGGCCTTTTCGCCCGACACATGCACCGTGACCTTTTCGAACCGGTCGAGCACAGCCATGCGGCTCGCCGCAATCCGGGCGCTAAGCGCCAGGCAGGCCGCCAGCGACGAATAAAGAAGATCGAGCGGATTGAAACCCGGCTCTGAGGCCCCCGTCACCACCGTCAGGGCGCCTCCGGTGGCCGTGACGACGTCGGGATGCCCAAGGCGGCCAAGTGTAACGACAGCCCCTGTCGGCCGCTTTTTAACCCTGAACTGATTCACACCCGACCTCACACCGCGATTACACCGATGGAACCAAAATTAACCTCGCGCTTTTACTCACGCAACGGTGAACGACCGTCGAATATTGATTAAAAAGGGAGCTGGGACATATGGTTACATCTACGCTCGTCAGCATTCTGATCACCTTCCTGGTGATTGTGCTTGTCTTGTGGCTTATCGCACGACTGCCGGTCGGCGGCGGTGCGAAACAGATCGCTCAAGTGATCGTCATCATCATCGGCATTATTTCGCTGCTGAAATATCTCGCCGTCTTCTGATGTCCCGGCGTAGTGCAGACGAAAAAGGCGGCGAAAGCCGCCTCTTTTTATGCGCGTTTTTCACCTGCCTGATCGCTATTGGCGAGGCTCGAACTGATAGGCTTTTTTCAGTGTAATATCCCGGACGCTGCCAATGCCGAGAAACGGCGTATTGTCGGCATCAAAAATCGCCCTGCCCTTCGCCACGATCCACCGGCTTGAACCATCCGGCAGATTGACCTTGTAGCGCTGATCGAAAAACACGCCGGTGGTGATGCTCTCAAAAATGGCCTGCGCCACCTGATCGCGCATTTCGACATCGATTCTTTCGAGAATCTCCTCAATCGTCACCCCGCGCGACGCAACTGGTTCGGGAAACCCATGACATTCCGCGGTGACAGCATCCATGATCAGCCTGTTGTCGGAAATGCTCCACATGTAATAGCCGAGCGCATTGTCTGAATCCGTTTTGTCCCCCAGCACGAAAACCCCCAGACATTTTTCCTGACAAAAGCTAACATCAGACCTCTAATATTCCACCCCTCGTTTTTTAGGGAGAAGCTGCCGTCCACCAGAGCGTGCATTGATATCCACCGAAATTTCATGACGGCCTGATCGGAGTAAGGGCTCAAAGGAGCGATAAGTTCCTAAGAGATATCGCAAAGCCACCAACCTGTTCCTACATAGCGCTGTGATGAAATTTCAAAGGAGGCCAATATGCTGCGAACCGCTCTCACTTTCGGACTACTGATGGTAACTGTCGTTCTCGCTGGGTGCCAGACATGGGAAAGTCCATATCGCGGAAGCGGATGGCGGATGGACCAGGTCATGGACGGGGACCCTTATCGCGTCGGAGATGGCAACCATCAGGAAAACGGTACGGCCTCAAATATCATTCGACGCTAAATCGCGACGACTATGCTGAAGTAGCAGCAAGTCGGGAATTTCCGAACCGAAATTATAAAGCCCGGGCAGTGGCGCAAATCACATCGACGCAGCCCGGGTGACTTCCAATACGGCCCAACGAACCCGGGGCAGAAAACGGAGAGCTAGCTAAACGACTGGCTAAAAAAGAAAAAACCCGCCGAAGCGGGTTTTTTTGGTGCGGTCGAGAAGACTCGAACTTCCACGGGTTGCCCCACAGCGACCTCAACGCTGCGCGTCTACCAATTCCGCCACGACCGCATCGTGGTAGGCGTCGACTTGCGCCGACGGGGGTGCATGTAGCAAAAGGATTTTCGGTGCACAAGAGCGTCGTGACAGTTTTTTGAAATTAAAAATCGCACTGCACCATCCTATATGCAGGAAGCCCGGAAATGCTGGGGTTGCGGCCCTGTCGCCATTTTGCGAGAAGGCTGTGGAAAGGACTTTTTCATGCTCACACGCACCGATATCGAGACAAATATGCTTCCCGCCGCCGGTTCGCCGCCCGTCCGCTGGCGAATCTCGGAAGGTCTCGTGCCTTACGAACTGGCGATCGAGGAGATGGAACGCGAAGTGGCCGCCATTGCCAGCGGGGAGTCTGACGAACTCGTCTGGCTTCTGGAACATCCGCCGCTCTATACCGCGGGCACAAGCGCCGATGCCGTTGATCTCATTGAGCCTGATCGTTTCCCCGTCTTCGCCACCGGTCGCGGCGGTGAATATACCTATCACGGGCCGGGACAGCGGGTCGTCTACGTCATGCTCGACCTGAAGCGGCGGCGGCAGGATGTGCGCGCCTATGTGGCGGCGCTGGAGGATGTCATCATCCGCACGCTCGACAAGATGAATGTCCGGGGCGAGCGGCGCGAGGACCGCGTCGGCGTCTGGGTCAGGCGTCCGGAAAAACCTCTTCTGCCCGATGGCGGCATGGCCGAGGACAAGATCGCCGCGCTCGGCATCCGCCTGCGCAAATGGGTGAGCTTTCACGGGCTGTCGATCAATGTGGATCCCGACCTCACGCATTTTTCCGGCATCGTTCCCTGCGGCATCAGCGCCTATGGCGTCACCAGCCTTGTCGATCTCGGATTGCCGGTTATGATCGGCGACGTCGACGTTCTGCTGCGCGAGGCCTTCGAGGAGGTCTTTGGCCCTGCAGTGCCCGAAACCGGCGCTGGCGGCTGATTGCAGCGCAACCTTTGCCGCAGTCCGGTGTTTCCAGCATCGATCACTACAAGAGGAGGAACGACCATGTTCACAACGTCCGCCTATGCCTGCGACGACGGTTCTTCGCCGATGAAGCTCGCGACCATCAAGCGTCGCGATCCCGGCCCGCGCGATGTCGAAATCGAGATCGAATTCTGTGGCGTCTGCCACTCCGATATTCATACGGCCCGCAGCGAATGGCCGGGGTCCCTCTACCCCTGCGTTCCCGGCCACGAAATCATCGGCCGTGTCGGCCGGGTGGGTGCGCAGGTCACCAAATTCAAGGTGGGCGACCGCGTCGGCGTCGGCTGTATCGTCGACAGTTGCCGTGAATGCGCGAGCTGCGCCGAAGGTCTGGAGCAATATTGCGAAAACGGCATGACCGGCACCTATAATTCGCCTGACAAGGCGATGGGCGGCGGCGCGCATACGCTTGGTGGTTATTCCGCCCATGTGGTCGTCGATGACCGTTACGTCCTCAACATTCCCGAAGGCCTCGACCCGGCCGCCGCCGCACCCCTGCTCTGCGCGGGTATCACCACCTACTCGCCGCTGCGGCACTGGAATGCCGGTCCCGGCAAGCGTGTCGGCGTCGTTGGTCTCGGCGGCCTTGGCCATATGGCGGTCAAGCTCGCCAACGCCATGGGCGCGACTGTCGTGATGATCACGACGTCGCCCGGCAAGGCGGAGGACGCTAAAAAACTCGGCGCCCACGAGGTCATCATCTCGCGTGATGCCGAACAGATGAACAAGGCCGCTTCCAGTCTCGATCTCATCATCGACGCTGTGGCCGCCGACCACGATATCAACGCCTATCTCGCACTGCTGAAACGTGACGGCGCGCTGGTGCAGGTGGGCGCACCGGAAAAGCCGCTCTCGGTGATGGCCTTCAGTCTCATTCCCGGCCGCAAGACGTTTGCCGGCTCGATGATCGGCGGCATTCCCGAAACGCAGGACATGCTGGATTTCTGCGCCGAAAAAGGCATCACCGCCGAGATCGAGATGATCAATATCGATCAGATCAACGACGCTTATGAACGCATGATAAAAAGCGATGTGCGTTATCGCTTCGTCATTGATATGAAGAGCCTGCCGCGCCAGAAGGCCGCCTGACCCCTGAAGGGGGGCGACCTTGCAGGCGTCCCCTCTCCCGTTGGACCTTTGGGTCGAAAGCGCAGCCTGATCCATGACCAGCCAGACCGGTTTCAACGATATCGCCAAGGGCATGACCATCATGGCGGGTTGCATGCTGGTGCTGCCGGTCATGGATGCGATCGCCAAATACATGGCGGTCAGTGGCGGCATGTCGCCGGCGCAAGTGACCTTCTACCGCTTCTTTTTCCAGGTGCTCTGCACCCTGCCGTTGCTGCTCGTGGTGTCACCCAGGGCGCTGTTCAGCGCCAAACGGCCATGGATGAACTGCCTGCGCGGTGTGCTGCACGCCTCGGCCAGCCTGATGTTCTTCGCCGCCGTCAAATACATGCCGCTTGCGGATGTCTTCGCGATCTATTTCGTCGAACCATTCATGTTGACGATGATGTCGGCGATCTTCCTCGGCGACAAGGTGGGCTGGAAGCGCTGGACGGCGATCGCAGTCGGGTTCGGCGGCGCCCTGATCGTCATTCAGCCGAGTTTCGAAATCTTCGGCTGGACATCGCTTCTGCCGGTTGCCTGCGCCTTTCTGTACACACTTTACCTGTTCCTGAACCGCGCCATCGGCGATGCCGACAGCCCGCTGGTCATGCAGACCATGTCCGGCATTGCCGGTACGGTGTTCATGGGGGCGGCCCTTCTTGCCGGTGATGCACTCGGCGACAAGGATTTTGCCGTCTCGCTTCCGCAATCCGGCTTTGCCCTCACCCTGCTAATCCTGTTGGGATCGATATCCGGCTACATGCACCTGTTGATCGTCAGGGCCTTCCGGCTGGCGCCGCTTTCTCTGCTGGCGCCGTTCCAGTATTTCGAGATCATCTCGGCGACTATCCTCGGTTATGCGCTGTTTTCCGATTTCCCGACGCCATCAAAATGGCTCGGCATTCTCATCATCGTCGCATCCGGCCTGTTCATCATCTGGCGCGAGCGCCAGCAAACCGGCGCAAACCCGCCGCTTGACGGGCAATGACTGCCAACCCTAGCCGTCTCTCAACTATCCGAGGGCGGCGGCCCGTCGTCGTGATGATCCTGCGCCTCCACAAGACTGCCAAGCAGCCAAAGGGAAACCTCGGCCGCCTCTCCGGCCGATTTGAACCGGTATGAGCCGCTATATTTCGGCATATCGAAAAAGGTGACGACGAAACCGTCACCGCTTTCCAGACTTTCGACCCTGATGCGCTCGGGATCGATCATCACACACACATAATGCGACCCCATATTGCGCATGAAGCCGGCCTTGTTGTCGTGCAGCCGCACGAAGGCAGCACCACCATCCGCCGTCATGTGCAGACTTCTGATCGCCTCATTGGGAAAGGCACGGGCGAAATCCATGATCGCCTGCCCCACATCATGACTGTTATCCTCATCCGTCGCCCGCGTCATGCGCCAGGCGTAGACAGCGAAGACCGAAAGCAGCACGAAAACGATAATCCAGATCGCAATACTCATCCGGGGCGCTCCCTCAGCATCGAAACATCACGATTCGCGAATCGAAAAGACGCGAACCCGGCTCAGGTTCATACAGACCGAGGCTTGTGTGAAGTGTGGCTCTGCCGGATCGACGTCGTTTCGCTGCGCTACGCGGTCTGCGCAATCAGAAACGCTTGAGGAAGGAGGCCTTTGCCAGCAGCCATTGCCGGCGAAGCTGCGACAGTTGCAGGTCGCCGTCAAATACACCGCTCCCCGCCTTTCTCGCCGCAGCGATGACAGGGCCGGACAGGGCGACGGGAAGATAGGCGGCAAAAACATTTTTCGAGATCTTTGCGCGTCGTGCCCTCTCCATATGATCCAGCGCATGGGTCGCAAAAATCTCGATGGCAATGCCGATGCGCTGCCTGTCCTTACCTTCCAGAAAAGTCTCGCGGTCGAGCCCGGCCGCAGCCAGCATATCGGCGGGAATATAGACCTGCCCGCGACGCCGGTGCAGCGGCATAAGCAGCAACATGCCGGCCATGGCCTGCGCGACGCCCGCATGACCTGCCCCTTCCGCGCTGGATGCGGCGTCTTCAGCGGAAAGCACGAGACTTGCAAGCTGGATCAAAGCGGATGCGGTTTCGCCAGCATAACCTTCCAGCGCATTGCGATCCTCGAACAGGTCGTCATAGAGATCGAAGATCCGGGCCTCGATCATATTGGCCAGAACCGGGCGCGGCAGGCGATATTGCTCGATCGTTGTCAGAAGCGCTGCAGCCACCGGGTGGGACTGGCTGTCACCGTGCGGATTGCCATCGATAAGGTCGCGCCACCATTGCATGCGCACTTCGCCGGGCAACGCCTCGCGCACGGAATCGCGGATGCGGGCGATTTCGGCGTTGAAGGCATAAAGCGCGGCAAGGGCATTACGCCTGTCGGCAGGCGACAGAAGGCAGGCAAGATAACGGTCGCGATCGGTATCGCGCAGCGTCGCGAGGCTGACGTCGAGATTTTCTGTGGGTGCCATGGTTCCCCGCGCGAAACGTCCTGTCAGCCTTCGACGGCAATCAGCGCCGCGGCCACGGCGCGCGATTCCGAAAGCATGATATTGTAGGTGCGCACCGCAGCACCCGTACTCATCGGATCAACCGAAATGCCCGCCTCCTTAAAGGCGGCGCGCAGTTCTTTCGGCAGGACCCGCATGCCGTCACCCGTGCCGATCAGCAGCACTTCGATATCCTGTGCTTCCGCCAGAACCTTTTCGAAATGCCCGACGGTCAGTTCTTTTGCATCAACCGGCTCCCACCCGTAAATGCCCGAAGGCAGGAGGAGAAGAGAGCCGCGATGCGACATGTCGGCAAAGCGAAAACCGCCATTACCATAGGCATCGATGGGCGCCCGGCCGGGAAAATGGGCCGGGCGTATTTCGATCCCGCCGGCCATCAGACGGCAGGCTTGCCGCCAATGGCGCCGGTGTTGTTTTCTTTCTTGTCGTCCTTCTCGTCTTCCGCATCCTTGCTGTCGGGACGCAGCTTGAAGGCGATCAGCACCGGTGCGGCGATGTAGAGCGACGAGAACACGCCGATACCGACACCAAACAGCATGGCGAAGGTGAAGGAGCGGATGACTTCGCCACCGAAGAGGTAGAGCGACAGCAGCGCCAGAAGCACGGTCAGACCGGTGAGGATCGTACGCGACAGCGTCTGGTTCAGCGACACGTCGATGATCATCGACAGCGGCATCTTTTTATAACGCCTGAGGTTTTCGCGGATACGGTCATAGATGACGACGGTGTCGTTCAGCGAATAACCGATGATCGTCAGGATCGCCGCGATACTGGTGAGGTTGAATTCTATCCCCAGGAACACGAAGAGACCGATGGTGAAGACCACATCGTGCACCATCGAAATGACGGCGCCCAAGGCGAACTGCCATTCGAAGCGAACCCAGATGTAGATCATGATCGCCGTCATGGCGAGCAGGATGCCAACCGTGGAGGTGAAGGTGAGGTCACCCGAAACGGCCGGACCGACGACTTCCACGCGGCGGAAGTCATATTTGTCCTCAAGCTCGCCGCGCACCATGGTGATCGCAGACTGCTCGGCATTTTCGCCGCCGTCCTGCGCCTGGATGCGGATGAGAACGTCCTGCGGCGTACCGAAGTTCTGCGCCTGGATTTCACCGAGGTTGAGCTGGTTCAGGCGATCACGGATATCGGCGAGATCGGCCTCACCCTGCTTGGCGCGGACTTCGATGACCGAGCCGCCCTGGAAGTCGATGCCGAGGTTCAGGCCCTTGGCCACGAAGCCACCGACACAGGCGAGCATGACGACGCCGGTGATCATGAACACCACGCGACGGTAGCGCATGAACGGAATGTCGCGGCCGTCGAACATGGCGGTGCGGACACCCTTCGGCAGATGTTTCGGACGGCTGCGGCGAACCCAGTAGCCGAACATCCACGCCGTCAGCGTATAGGCCGTGAAGACGGTGGTGATGATACCGACAGCCAGCGTGACCGCGAAGCCCTTGACCGGGCCGGTGCCCATGTAGAACAGCACGCTCGCCACGATCAGCGTCGTCAGGTTGGCGTCGATAATGGTCGCAAAGGCGCGGGTGAAGCCGTTATCCAGTGACTGGATCAGCGGTTTGCCGCTCTTCACCTCCTCGCGTATGCGCTCATAGATCAGAACGTTGGAATCCACCGCCATACCGATCGTCAGAACGATACCGGCAATACCTGGCAAGGTCAGCGTTGATCCTATCACACTGAGGACAGCGAGCAGCATGACGACGTTGACGATGAGTGCGATGTTCGCGAGCAGGCCGAAGAAGCCATAGAACACGAACATGAAGATGAGGACGCCGACGGCGCCGATGACGCTGGCCGTCAGACCGGCGGTGATGGAGTCGTTACCAAGGCTCGGACCGACAGTGCGTTCTTCAACCACGGTCAGCGTGGCCGGCAGTGCACCGGCGCGCAGCAGAACCGCAAGGTCGTTGGCGCCCTGCACCGAGAAATTACCTGAAATCTGTCCCGAACCGCCAATAATCGGTTCGCGGATGACAGGCGCGGAAATGACCTGATTATCAAGCACGATGGCGAAAGGCTTGCCGACATTCTGCTGCGTCGCCTGCGCAAAGCGCTGCGCGCCGCGGCTGTCGAAGCGGAAGGTAACGACGGGTTCGTTGGTCTGCTGGTTGAAGCTTGCCTGCGCGTCGACGAGATTGTCGCCGGAAACGAGCGCGCGGCGCTCCACCAGATAGGGAACCGGCGGATCGTCCTGCGAGTACAGAACCTCTGATGTAGCCGGCGGACGGCCGTTCATGGCTTCCTGCACCGGCATCGTCGTGTCGACCATGCGGAAGGAGAGCTTGGCCGTCTGGTTCAAAAGCGACTTCAGACGCTGCGGATCCTGAAGCCCCGGAACCTGCACGATGATGCGGTCGGAACCCTGACGCTGGATGAGCGGCTCGGTGGTGCCGACTTCGTCAACGCGGCGGCGCACGACTTCGATGGACTGCGAAACGGCCGAAGACAGACGGTAATCGATGCCTTCATCCGTCAGATTGAGCCGGAGCAGATTGTCGCCGCCGTCATTCATCGTCACTTCGGTGATGGAGCCGCCGACCAGCGTGCCGGCGGACACCGGCTGCGTCAGGTCACGAAGCGCGTTCTTTGCGGCTTCCACCTGAGCGGGATCGCTGATGCGGACCTGAATTTGCTGGCCGTTGCCGGTGAGCCCCGAATAGCGAATGTTGGCGTCGCGAAGCTGCGTGCGCACATCGCCCACGATCGTTTCAAGCCGTTCCTTGACGATGTCGGAACGCTCGATCTTGAGCATGATGTGCGAACCGCCCTGAAGGTCGAGACCGAGCGTTACCTTGTTGTCCTTGTACCAGGCAGGCATGCCCTCCAGCTGTTTGTCCGTAAACAGGTTGGGAGAGGCGATGAAGACGCTTGCCAGCACAAGCAGCCAGATGAAGACTGTTTTCCAACGGGAAAAATGAAGCATTTCGATCTCGGTCAGGGTTGGGGTCGCGCTCCGCGCAACCCGTCAAAATTCGCAATCGGGCATTCGGTTGTCCGGCAGGATCAGGAAGCGGTTTCCGTCTTGACCACTTCGCCCTTCACGCGCACTTCGGCAATGTAAGCACGGGCGGCACGGATTTTCACGCCTTCGGCGATTTCGACTTCGAGTTCATTGTCATCGATGACCTTGGTCACCTTGCCAACGATGCCGCCACCAAGAACGACCTGATCGCCACGGCGAATATTGGTGAGCGTTTCCTGACGCTTCTTCATCTGCGCGCGCTGCGGGCGGATAAGGAAAAAGTACCAGACCACCATAAGCGGCGCAAACAGGAAAAGCATTTCAAGGCCGGAACCGAAGGCAGATGCGCCGCCTGCTGCGTCCTGGGCAAAAGCTTGACTAATGAACATATAAAACTCCTCAGAATTACGGCACGACCTTGGATGCCGCCCCAGCTTTCAAGCCGCCGGAATATAGTGGGGAACGCCGGGATTGCAACAGATGCAGGGCCCACGCCGTACCGATTCCGGACCTCTTAACCTTTATGGGCGCCAAACACCATGCTAGGCCGGGCGCAAAACAGAGTTTTGAACACCAGACAAGCGGAAGAAACACCATGATTCGAGAAGAAACGGCCTCCCTGCTTCTTTCAGAACTGCGCCGGCTCACCCTCGCCGTGGAGCGGCTGGCCGGCCCCGCGCCCGCCGTAAACGACTGGGATGCGGCCGATTGTTTCGTCTGGGTGCCGACCAACTCCTTTATCCAGCCGGTTCCCCGCCCCAACCGCATCGCGCTGAAGCTGATCCGTGGCGTCGATCATGTGCGTGACATCCTGCATGAAAACACGCTGCGCTTCGCGGAAGGTTTTGCCGCCAACAACGTGCTCCTGTGGGGCGCGCGCGGCATGGGTAAATCCTCGCTGGTCAAGGCCGTTCACGAAGATGTGCGCGCGGCAAGCGGCGTTTCGCTCAAACTGGTGGAAGTGCACCGCGAGGACATTCACACCCTGCCCGCCCTGCTCGACATCCTGAAGGCGTCAGGCCAGCGCGTCATCGTTTTCTGCGATGACCTCTCCTTCGACCATGACGATACAGCCTATAAATCGCTGAAGGCAGCACTCGACGGCGGCATCGAGGGACGGCCGGACAATGTGCTGTTTTATGCGACCTCCAACCGCCGCCATCTTCTGCCGCGCCACATGATGGAAAACGAGCAGTCCACCGCCATCAACCCTTCGGAAGCGGTTGAGGAAAAAGTGTCGCTTTCGGACCGGTTCGGCCTGTGGCTCGGTTTCCACAAATGCGGCCAGGAAGACTATCTGACGATGATCGACAGCTATGCCACGCATTTCGATCTGGGTCTGGACCGCGAAACGCTTCATCGTGAAGCGCTGGAATGGGCAGCCACCCGCGGCGGCCGCTCGGGCCGCGTTGCCTGGCAATATATTCAGGATGCCGCCGGCCGCCTCAGAAAACCACTCGACAGATAACGCCACCGTGACACCGGATGAAAGCCGGTGTCGTTACGGCCACAACCAGTGTCGTATTCCCGAACGCCACATCTCCCCTCACATGGTTTGCTGCACCCATGGAGTCACCTGCCCGCGGAGGAGCGGACAGGCACGGTGTTCAAACCACGGAGGAGATGGATATGAGCAGGAACAGAGGCGTCGTCTACATGCGGCCGGGTCAGGTCGAAGTCCGCGACATCGACGACCCGAAGCTTGAGGCGCCGGATGGCCGCCGTATCGAGCACGGCGTGATTCTCAAGGTGATTTCCACCAATATCTGCGGCTCCGACCAGCACATGGTGCGCGGCCGCACCACGGCAATGCCGGGCCTCGTTCTTGGCCATGAGATCACCGGTGAAGTCATCGAAAAAGGCATCGACGTCGAGATGCTGCAGGTCGGTGATATCGTATCCGTGCCGTTCAACGTCGCCTGCGGCCGTTGCCGCTGCTGCAAGTCGCAGGATACCGGCGTGTGCCTGACGGTGAACCCATCCCGCGCCGGCGGCGCGTACGGTTATGTCGATATGGGCGGCTGGATCGGCGGACAGGCCCGCTATGTCACCATCCCCTATGCCGATTTCAACCTGCTGAAGTTCCCGGACCGCGACAAGGCGATGTCGAAAATCCGCGACCTCACCATGCTGTCGGACATTCTGCCGACCGGCTTCCACGGCGCGGTCAAGGCGGGCGTCGGCGTCGGCTCTACGGTCTATGTCGCAGGCGCCGGCCCGGTGGGTCTCGCCGCTGCCGCCTCCGCCCGCATTCTGGGTGCTGCCGTCGTCATGATCGGCGATTTCAACAAGGATCGCCTTGCCCATGCAGCAAAAGTCGGCTTCGAACCCGTCGATCTTTCCAAGGGCGACCGGCTGGGCGACATGATCGCCGAGATCGTCGGCACCAATGAGGTTGATAGTGCAATCGACGCCGTCGGTTTCGAGGCACGCGGCCATTCCGGCGGTGAACAGCCAGCCATCGTTCTCAACCAGATGATGGAAATCACCCGCGCCGCCGGCTCTATCGGCATCCCCGGGCTTTATGTCACAGAAGATCCCGGCGCGGTTGACAATGCGGCAAAACAGGGCGCCCTTTCGCTGCGCTTTGGCCTCGGCTGGGCAAAGGCGCAATCCTTCCACACCGGCCAGACGCCAGTGCTGAAATATAACCGCCAGCTCATGCAGGCGATCCTGCATGACCGCCTGCCGATTGCCGATATCGTCAACGCCAAGATCATCGCGCTTGATGACGCCGTGCAGGGTTATGAAAGCTTCGACCAGGGTGCGGCAACCAAGTTCGTCCTCGATCCGCATGGCGATCTGCTGAAGGCTGCCTGATACTTCAGCGGCACCCGGCTGATACTCGTAAAAGCGCCCGCGACGGATATCGTCGCGGGCGTCTTTGTTTCCCGTCCTGTCACCGTCAGGTGAAACTTACGGTTCCACTATCAGCATCGCTTCCAGTTCGGCTTTCGCTTCCGGGGAGAGATAGGGGCTGAACAGGCTTGAGACCTGCTCCAATCCCCAGTCTAGCTGCTGCGATCCAAATTCGGTGATACCTTCCTGAAGGTTGAGATAGGCCGCCCAATAGGTGGAGACGATCCAGAGATTTGTCAGGACGGCCGACCGTTCTTCCTCGGGAATAACTGCCAGGCCCGCTTTCTCCATGCGGGCGACGATATCGCCGACAGCGAGACGCATGGCGGCGCTTATGGTTCGCACAGGCTCCACCAGCGCCGGGGCGGAAGAGATAAGGCCGACCAGATCGCGAAACAGGAAACGATAGTCCCATACAAGCGAAAACCAGAGCCGCAGAAAACCGGCATAGGTTGCCGCCGCCGCCTCATCCGCCCCGTCAATCTTTCCGACAATCGCCAGCGCATCGGCCTCGAATCGTGCAAACAGCGCCAGAAACAGCGCTTCCTTGGTGCGGAAGTGGTAATAGAGATTGCCCTCATTGATTTCTACCGCTCGCGCGATTTCGGCCGTCGTCACATGATCGGGCCCGCGCTCGTTGAACAGCACAAGTGCGGCGTCGAGAATTCTCTGGCGCGTGGGACGAACGGACGTGCGTCCGGTATTGATTTTTTTCATTGATGTCGAACCCAACCATTGAAACCTAAGGCATGCACCTTAAATACCAAAAATAAGGTATACACCTTAACAGAAAATGTAAGTGTTCAACGCGGACAAAGGACCTGTAAATGACCGGCACCGACATTCGCACCGCCTCCCCCGATACGCCCGGAACCGCTCCCGTCTCCAAATTCGCGACGGTACGCGTCGCCCTGTCGCTCATCCGCAATCCGTTGAAGGCTCTGCCGCCGGAAATTTTCAGCGAGCCGGCGGTCTTTACGCGCCTTGGCGGTGTCATGCGGGTTCATCTTGCCGACCCCGCACTTATTCATGAAGCTCTGGTCAAGAACGCCCATCTGCTCGGCAAGGGCGAAGATGTACGCCGCGCCCTCGGCCCCGCACTCGGCCAGGGCCTGCTGACGGCCGACGGCGATCACTGGAAGTGGCAAAGGCAATCCGTCGCCGCGGCCTTTCGGCACGAGAAGCTGCTGGAATTGCTACCGGTCATGATCGACGCCGCGCGTCGCACGCAAGGGCGCTGGCGCTCACCTGCCGGTGATATCGATATCGGCCATGAGATGATGCGGACGACGTTCGATATCATTGTCGAAACCATGATGTCCGGCGGCCATGGCATCGATATAGGACGTGTCGAGCAAAGCATCACCGATTATCTGAAACCCACGGGCTGGACCTTCGCGCTCGCCATGCTGGGCGCACCGGAATGGCTTCCGCATCCGGGCCGGCGCAAGGCCCGCGCGGCGGTCGGCTATCTTCGTTCCAGCCTTGCGACCGTCATTTCCGAAAGACGGCAGAATCCGATCGAAAGGAACGATCTGGTTTCCATGCTGCTCGAAGCGAAAGACCCGGAAACCGGACGCATGATGAGCGACACGGAAATCATCGACAATCTCCTGACCTTCATCACGGCCGGTCATGAAACCACGGCCCTCGGCCTTGCCTGGACTTTCCATCTGCTCTCCCAAAGCAGCGACGTGGAAAGCAAGGTCATCGACGAGATTGAAACCGCTACCGCCGGCGAACCGGTGGCGGCGGATCATATCGCCCGCCTGACCTATACCAGACAGGTATTTTCGGAAGCGATGCGGCTCTACCCGCCCGCCCCTGTCGTGACACGCACCGCATTGCAGGACTTCAGGCTCGGCGAACACGATATCCCGGCGGGCACCGTTCTTTATGTGCCGATCTACGCCGTCCACCGGCACACCACGCTGTGGGACGAACCCGACCGCTTCGACCCGTCACGTTTCGAACCCGAAAAGATCAAGGCGCGCCACCGCTACGCCTATATGCCCTTCGGCGCGGGCCCGCGCGTCTGCATCGGCAACGCCTTTGCCATGATGGAGGCTGTCGCAATCCTTGCCGTGCTTTTGCAGGACGTCCACCTCAAGAACAAAAGCCCGGCAAATACGGAGCCGCTGATGCGGGTCACCTTGCGGCCGGAAAACCGCCTGATGATGCAGGTGAGCCCGCGACAAAACAAATCGCCCGCGGCGTAACCACCGCGGGCGACTGATTTAGTGCGAAACTCCATCCGTCACCGAATGGTGACGATCAGAGATCGACGTCGAGGATCGCCATGGAGAAGTTGTAGGAACGGTCGCCGTCTTCGTCATCGATATAAACGACGCCGAGAAACTCTTCGCCAAGATACACTTCGGCGGAATCGTCCTTGCGCGGACGCGCCTTCACAATCATCTTTTCATTGAAGGTGCGCTTGAAATAGGCGTCGAGTTTTTTGATTTCGTCGGCTTTCACCACTATTCTCCTGTGCGGTTCGCGTTGAGCCGCTTTTGGCATGGGACAAAGGCCAAAGTAAAGTGAAAGCGGCAAGTCATCCGCGTCTTCCACACGGACGACCGTGAAAATGCCGGCCCCATCAGAGCGCGACAGGGCCGGTCAGATATCGGCTCCGATAAGCTGGTCCATCAGGCGCGAGGGCTCCGAACACCCTGCTTCTCCCACCACGCGCGCCGGCACGCCGGCAACGGTAGTCTTCGGCGGAACCGGCTTCAGCACCACCGAACCGGCGGCGATGCGCGAGCAGCTGCCGATTTCGATATTGCCGAGGATTTTCGCCCCCGCCCCGATCATCACGCCATTGGCGATCTTCGGGTGGCGATCCGCCCCCTCCTTGCCGGTGCCGCCAAGTGTGACGCCATGCAGGATGGAGACGTTGTCACCGATGACGGCCGTCTCGCCGACCACCAGCCCGGTGGCATGGTCGAGGAAGATGCCCTTGCCGATGCGCGCGGCCGGATTGATATCGGTCTGGAAGATGCTCGATGAGCGGCTTTGCAGATAAAGCGCCAGATCCCTGCGGCCCTTTTGCAGCAGCCAATGGGCAAGGCGATGGGTCTGGATGGCCTGGAACCCCTTGAAATAGAGGAGCGGCTCCATGAAGCGCGTGCAGGCCGGATCACGGTCGTAAACGGCCTGGATATCGACGCGCAGCACGCTTCCCCATTCCGGCCAGTCATCCAGCATATCCTGGAAGGTCTGGCGCAGAAGCACGGCCTGCATGTCGGGATGATCGAGGAGTTCACAGATACGGTAGATCACACATTCTTCGAGAGACCGGTGATTGAGGATCGTCGAATAAAGGAAGGCCGAAAGCAGCGGATCCTGTGCCGCGGCGCTACGCGCCTCATGCAGCAGGCTGCCCCAGATCGGATCGACGATCGCCAGCTGTTCGGGCTGACGGGCCTCGGTACGTGCGACCATGAATGGTCTCCTCGTTTGCAGTAGTCGTTCTTTATACAGAAAAAGACGTGCATTAGAAATGGGATTCGAATGACGACTTTAAAGGCGGCAAGGCTTCAGTTTTTCTTCATGCAGCATGAAAAACCGTTTCTTGCCATCACGCTCATAGCGAGCGGTAAAATTCCAGCACCGCCGCCTTGAACACCCGGTCGCCGACAGCCAGCATGTGGTCGCGGCCGGGAATATCGATTGCCCGCGCATGCGGCATGATCGCCGCAAGCTCCGCGCCGGATCCGGCGATGTCGTCTTTCGTTCCGACTGCGATCAGCGTCGGGGCGTCGATCTTTTCCGCCTGTTCGCGCGTGACGAGAACCCGCGATGTCTCGATGCAGGCGGCCAGCGCCAGCCGGTCGCTTTTCGTCTGGTCGGCAAAGGCGCGGAACATACGGCCGCGCTCGTGCGTCACGACATCGAGCGAAGGTGCCAGAAGCGCCTCGGCAATCGGATCCCAGTCGCCGACACCCTCGACCATGCCGATGCCGAGCCCGCCGAAGACCAGCGAACGCACACGCTCAGGATGGGCCATGGCAAGGAAGGCGGAAATGCGCGCGCCCATGGAATATCCTATCACATGGGCTTCGGCGATGCCGAGATGATTGAGCAGCGCCACCGCATCGCCGGCCATGACAGGCGGATAATAGGCTTCCGGATCATGCGGCTTGTCGCTTGCGCCATGGCCACGATTGTCAATGGCGATCACCCGGTAACCCGCTTCACCCAGCGTCTTCAGCCAGCCGGGATGCACCCAGTTGACATTGGCGCTGGAGGCAAAGCCGTGGATCAGCAAAACCGGATCGCCCGCCGGATTACCCTCGTCGAAATAGGCAAGGCGAAGGCCGTCATGGGAAAAATCGGAAAACTGCGGCGTGTTGAGATTCATCAAGGACATCCTTTTTGCCGGACCATATGGCAGGAATTAGCAATGTTGAACATGTTTTGCTGACGATTTTTATGGAGATGCAATGCGTTTGAGGCTACATATCCGCAACGACGAGCCGATGCGCGAAAACCAGCGGCGGCTCGATAACGATGTTGCATTTGGAGACGAACATGGCCGGCCATTCCATTCCCCACTTCCAGAACGATGGCGGACACCGCATGATCGAGATCGGCGTCAAGGAATTCATGTGCACCGGCGCTTCCGTGCCTTTCGATCATCCGCATATCTTCATCGATATGGGCGACGACAATGAGAAGGTCTGTTCCTACTGCTCGACCCTTTATCGCTACAATCCGTCGCTGAAGGCAGAGCAGACCAATCCTCCGGGCTGCGTCTTCCATGTGAAGGCTGCCTGACCTTCCACCTTTTCTGATCGGGGCGCACCATGCCCATAAAATCCGTAGCCATTGTCGGTGCCGGCATTGCCGGTCTCACCGCTGCCCTTTCTTTTGCCCGGCACGGTATCGACTGTGACATCATCGAACAGGCCGGCGAACTGGCGGAAGTTGGCGCCGGCCTGCAGCTTTCCCCCAATGCCGCCCGCATTCTCGCCACGCTCGGGGTACTGCCTGATATCGAGGCGCGCTGGACCGAACCTCTCAGCGTCGAACTCGCCTCCGGAAAATCGCTTGCCACGCTGCTCTCCCTGCCGATGGGCGCGGTGGCCCGCAGCCGCTGGGGCGCACCCTATGGCGTGCTGCACCGCTCGACGCTGCAAAACGCACTTCTCCAGGCGGTGATACGCAACCCGCTTTGCCGCCTGCATCTCGGAAAACGCATCGAAAATGCGACAGCGGATATCATTGCCGCAACCACTTTCCGCGACCATGATCTGATGGTCGGCGCGGATGGCGTCTGGTCGGCGGCCCGCTTCGCCGTGCCTTCCGCTCCCACCGCCACCTTCTCCGGCAATGTGGCCTGGCGCTTCACGGTCACGGCAAATGACGTGCCGTCAGCCATCAACAAAAGCGCCGTCACGGCCTATCTCGGCTCGGGCGGCCATATCGTCGCCTATCCGCTGAAGGAAATCGGCGGCTTCAACATCGTCGCCATCGCGCTCGGCGCCGACCCCGGCGCGACATGGCGGGCGGAATCGAGCGGACGGCAGAAAGCCCTCTTGCTGGAACAGTTTCGCGGCTTCAGCCCTGACATCGTCCGATTGCTTGATTCGTCTGAAAACCCGACTTTCTGGCCGCTCTATCAGGCTGGCTCCGGCCGCTGGCACAACGGCCGTGACACGGTGCTGATCGGCGACGCGGCGCACGCCATGATGCCGTTCGCCGCCCAGGGCGCGGCCATGGCGATCGAGGATGCGTTTGAACTTGCGGGAACCATGGCAGGCAGCAACGCCGGAGCCCCGCCGCCCGTGCCGCAGGCCCTTGCCGCTTTCGAGGCCCTGCGCCTGCCGCGCATAGAAAAGGCCCGCAAGCGGGCCTCTCTCAATCGTTTTGCCTATCATGCCAGAGGCCCGGTCCGCACCGCGCGGGACTTCGTGTTTTCCACACGTCCGACGGAAGCCTTCCTGAAGGACTTCGACTGGCTCTACGGTTATCACGCAAAGGGCTGAAGGGTGCGGGGTCTGAAATCAGACTCCGGCGGCAGCCGCGAACCCGGCTTCGAGGTCCTTCTGGAGATCGGCGACATCCTCGAGCCCGATCTGCAGGCGGATGACCGGCCCTTCGGAGGGGCCCTTGGCGATGGTCCTGTCGACAAGCGACACCGAAACAGCAAGCGATTCGTATCCGCCCCAGGAATAGCCGAGCCCGAAGAACGTCAGCGCATCAAGGAAGGCAGCCGCCGTCTGCTTGTATTTGCCCTCTTCCGCCTTCAGCACGAAGGAGAAGACACCGCTTGCGCCCTTGAAATCGCGCTTCCAGAGTTCGTGCCCGGCAAAGCTCGGCAAGGCCGGATGCAGCACACGAATGACGTCGTCACGGCTCTCCAGCCATGTGGCGATTTCAAGCGCGCTTTTCTGATGATGCGCCAGCCGGATTCCCATGGTGCGCATGCCGCGCAGGATCTGATAGGCATCGTCAGAGGTGACGCAGATGCCAAGATTGGTATTGGCCTGATAAAGCGTCTTCCAATGCTTTTCATTGGCCGAGACGAAACCCATCAGCACGTCCGAATGACCCGAAGGATATTTGGTGGCGGCGTGAATGGAGACATCGACGCCGAAATCGAGCGGCCTGAAATAAAGCGGCGTCGCCCAGGTATTGTCCATCGTCACCACACAATTATGCCTGTGGGCGATCTCGGTGATCAGCCGGACATCCTGAATGTCGAAGGTATTGGAGCCCGGCGCTTCCAGATGCACGAGTTTGGTATTCGGACGGATCAGCGCCTCGATGCCCGTGCCGATTGCCGGGTCGTAATATTCCACCTCGACGCCGAGCTTCCGCAGCATCATGTTGCAGAAGCGGCGCGTGGGATAATAGACGGAATCGACAATCAACGCATGATCGCCGGCGCCGAGATAGGCGAGGAACGGCACGGTAATCGCCGCAAGGCCCGACGGCACGAGAATGGTTCCGGCAGACCCTTCCAGCTCATCGACGAGACTGCACAGCGCATCGGTCGTCGGCGTGCCATGGGTGCCATAGGTGTATTTCTGGTTTTCGGTCGAAAGCGTCTCGGCATCGGGGAAAAGCACTGTAGAGCCACGCACGATGGGCGGATTGACGAAACCGAAGCAGTCCGCGGGATCGTTGCCGCCGTGGGTCAGGCGCGTATTCACACCTGCGGCGGAAAGCAGGTCATTTGTCTTGGTCATTTCAGATCAGCTTTCGAAGGAACATTGACGCGTGCGACAATGCTAAGAGCGGACCGCAAGGTCAAGTCCCGCAGGGTTCTGTCAAACAGGGTGAATTGATCCGCCGAGAGCGAGCATACAACAAGTATACAAATACTGTGCAAGTTCAAATTTTCGCAAAAATATGCTTATATTTTCACCCTTTGCACACTTCCCGACCAAAATTTGGAAAATTCCGTTTTATAGGCACAATTATTGCCCGCACGTCTTGACCCCGCTGCCAATTGCGATTGTGATAGAAAAAGCGGATCGAAAAGGTCTCGCTGAAGGGGGAGCTGGGGCAAGACAATATGCCGGTCCTCTTCCAAGTGACGATAACAAACAAAGGTTGGGAAAAATGAAAAAGGCAATTCTGTCAGCCGCCATCGGCGCAGCAGTTTTGGGAGGAGCCTCGGTCGCTTCGGCTGCGACGCTTCAGGATGTGAAGGGCAAGGGTTTCGTCACCTGCGGCGTCAGCGCCGGCATTCCGGGATTTTCCAATCCCGATGACAAGGGCGAATGGTCCGGTATCGACGTGGACTATTGCCGTGGTATTGCCACTGCGGTTTTCGGCGATCCTTCCAAGGCCAAGTTCGTCGCCCTTTCGAGCAAGGACCGTTTCCCGGCTCTCCAGTCCGGTGAAGTCGATGTTCTGACCCGTAACACCACCTGGACGATCAGCCGCGACACGTCGCTCGGCTTCAACTTCCGTACCGTCAACTATTATGACGGCCAGGGTTTCATCGCCAAGAAGGGCTTGAATGTTAAGTCCGCGCTCGAGCTTTCCGGCGCCGCCGTCTGCGTTCAGACCGGCACGACCACCGAGCTCAATCTCGCCGACTACTTCAAGACCAACAATCTGCAGTACAACCCGGTCGTTTTCGAAAAGGAAGCCGACGCAACCTCCGCCTATGATTCCGGCCGTTGCGACGTCTACACCACCGACCAGTCCGGTCTTTACGCCATCCGCCTCAAGCTGAAGAACCCGGACGACAACATCGTTCTGCCTGAGGTCATCTCCAAGGAGCCGCTTGGACCGGCCGTTCGCCAGGGCGACGACCAGTGGTTCGACATCGTGACCTGGGTTCACTACGCCATGGTCAATGCCGAAGAACTGGGCATCACCTCGAAAAACGTCGATGAGCAGAAGACCAGCGCCAACCCTGATATCAAGCGCCTGCTCGGCACGGAAGAAGGCACCAAGATCGGTACCGATCTCGGCGTGACCAACGACTGGGCCTACAACATCATCAAGCTGGTGGGTAACTACGGCGAAGTCTTCGACCGCAACGTCGGTGCAGGCTCTCCGCTGAAGATCGAGCGCGGCCAGAACGCGCTGTGGACCAAGGGCGGCCTGCAATACGCACCGCCGGTCCGTTGATCGGCCCCATCATCGGCTAGATCATGACAGGAGGCTGGGCAATGCCCGGCCTCCATTTTAAAATTATATAAATAAGCTCGCAAAGAGCATATAAAAGGGAAAGGTGCCTATGGCAGGCAACGCGGTCAGTTCGCAACGATCGCGCTCGCAAAGCGCGTCGTCACTTATCTACGATCCACGCATACGCGGAATTTTCTATCAGGTCCTGACAGTCGTCATCCTGGCCGCCTTCGTCTGGATCATCGTGACGAATACGATCACCAATCTTCAACGGTCAAACATTTCGTCCGGCTTCGGATTCCTCAACGGAAGAGCCGGTTTTGATATCGGCCAGTCGCTGATCGCTTATACCAGCGACGCGACCTATGGCCGGGCTTTGCTCGTTGGCATTCTCAACACGATCCAGGTTGCGTTTTTTGGCATCATCGCCGCCTCGATCATCGGTTTCATCGTTGGTATCGCCCGGCTGTCCAGCAACTGGCTGATTTCGAAGCTCGCGCAGGCCTATGTGGAAATCTTCCGCAACATCCCGCCCCTGCTCGTCATCTTCTTCTGGTACAAGGGCGTCATCTCAGTCCTGCCGCAGGCGCGTGATTCGCTGGAGCTTCCGCTCGGAAGCTACCTCAACAATCGCGGTTTCTTCTTTCCGAAGCCCCTTTGGGGCGAAGGCACGTGGCTGATACCGCTCGCCCTTCTGGTCGCCATCGTCATCAGCTTTTTCATTTACCGCTGGGCAAAGGCGAGACAGGAAAAGACCGGTCAGCAGTTCCGCACCGGGATCACGGCTACACTTCTCATCATCGGCCTTCCGGCCGCGACATTTCTCGCGCTCGGCTCACCGCTGACCTTCGACTACCCGATTGCCGGGCGGTTCAACCTCTCGGGCGGCGCGGTCGTCGCACCTGAATTCATGTCGCTGTTTCTGGCGCTTTCCTTCTACACCGCCTCCTTCATCGCCGAGATCGTTCGCGGCGGCATCAAGGCCGTGGCGAAGGGCCAGACGGAAGCTGCGGATGCGCTCGGGCTTCGTTCCAGCACCACGACGCGCCTGATCGTCGTTCCGCAGGCGATGCGCATCATCATCCCACCGCTGACAAGTCAATATCTCAACCTGACCAAGAACTCCTCGCTTGCGGTCGCGGTCGGCTTCGCCGACATCGTCTCCGTCGGCGGCACGATCCTGAACCAGACGGGTCAGGCGGTCGAAGTCGTTGCGATCTGGCTGGTCATCTATCTCTCGCTGTCCCTGCTCACGGCCGTGGTCATGAACTGGTTCAACGCGAAAATGGCCCTGGTGGAGAGATGACGATGACAACAAGCAATCACGCTTTCGTGCGGCAGACCATCGAGGACGCCAGACCCGCGCCCTCGAGCGCCGTCGGCTTCGGTCACTGGCTGCGCACCAAACTCTTCGCCACCCCCAAGGACACGGTCCTGACGGTGATCGCCCTTGCCCTGCTCGCCTATCTGGTGCCGCCGGTCATCAAGTGGCTGTTCATTGACGCGGTGTGGACCGGCAGCGATCGTATCGCCTGCCTGACCGCTTCGCAGGGCGGCGCGCTGCCGGACGGCCAGTCCGGTGCGTGCTGGGCTTTCGTTTCGGCAAAGCTCGGACAATTCGTCTTCGGCCGCTATCCGATCGACGAACGCTGGCGTCCCATCCTCGTGATGGTGACGTTCGCCATCCTGCTGATACCGATGCTGATTCCAAAAGCGCCGTTCAAGCGCCTCAACGCGCTGGTGCTTTTCATCATCCTGCCCTTCATTGCGTTTTTCCTGCTCATCGGCGGCGTCTTCGGCCTGCCGAAGGTGGAAACGCAGCTGTGGGGCGGCCTGATGGTGACGCTCATCCTGTCCTTCTTCGGGATCACGGTGTCGCTCCCCTTCGGCATTCTCCTGGCGCTCGGCCGACGGTCGAACCTGCCGGTCATCAAGATGCTCTGCGTGCTCTTCATTGAAGTCATCAGAGGTATTCCTCTGATCACCGTCCTGTTCTTCGCCAGCATCATGTTGCCGCTGTTCCTTCCCGACGGCTGGACCTTCGACAAGTTCCTGCGAGCTCTGGTCGGCGTGTCGCTCTTCTCGTCCGCCTATATGGCGGAGGTGATCCGTGGCGGCTTGCAGGCCATCCCGAAGGGGCAATATGAAGGGGCAGACTCGCTCGGCCTGAACTATTGGCAGAAAACCCGGCTGATCGTGCTGCCGCAGGCGCTGAAGCTCGTTATTCCGGGCATCGTCAACACCTTCATCGGTCTTTTCAAGGACACGTCGCTGGTCTCGATCATCGGCATGTTTGACCTGCTTGGCATTGTCACACTCAACCAGTCGGATGCGAACTGGGCGACGCCCGTCACCGCCATGACTGGCTATATTTTCGCAGGCTTCGTATTCTGGATATTCTGCTTCGGCATGTCGCGTTATTCGCTGTTCATGGAACGGCACCTCGACACCGGGCATAAACGATAAGGGACGCTCAAATGGCAGAAACCCAAACAAAAAAACTGACCGTCTCGACAACGGACGTAGCGATCGAACTCATCGGCATGAACAAGTGGTATGGCGACTTCCACGTACTGCGCGACATCAACCTGAAGGTCATGAAAGGCGAGCGCATCGTCATCGCCGGTCCTTCGGGGTCGGGCAAGTCGACCATGATCCGCTGCATCAACCGGCTGGAAGAACATCAGTCGGGTACGATCAATGTCGATGGCATCGAGCTCACCAACGATCTGAAGAAGATCGACGAGGTGCGCCGCGAGGTTGGCATGGTGTTCCAGCACTTCAATCTCTTCCCGCATCTGACGATCCTCGAGAACTGCACGCTGGCGCCGATCTGGGTTCGCAAGATGCCCAAGAAGGAAGCCGAAGAAGTGGCGATGCACTATCTGAAGCGCGTCAAGATCCCCGAGCAGGCTCATAAATATCCCGGCCAGCTCTCCGGCGGCCAGCAGCAGCGCGTGGCGATTGCCCGTTCGCTCTGCATGAAGCCGAAGATCATGCTGTTCGACGAACCCACCTCGGCGCTTGACCCGGAAATGGTCAAGGAAGTGCTCGACACCATGGTCAGCCTTGCCGAAGACGGCATGACGATGCTGTGCGTGACCCACGAAATGGGCTTTGCCCGCCAGGTCGCAAACCGCGTCATCTTCATGGACCAGGGCCAGATCGTCGAACAGAATTCGCCTGCCGAATTCTTCGACAATCCACAGCACGAGCGCACCCGGCTGTTCCTCAGCCAGATTCTGCACTGAGAACTTTTGCCATCAACGCATCATCCAACGGGGCCGTTTCGGCCCCGTTTTTTATTGCAGAAACAGTGGCCACACCCAACGTCATCCTCGCCCCTGAGGCGAGGATGACGGCAAATATGTTCTACCTCATCACTGCCTCGCCGTTAGTTCCAATCAAGCCAACGCTTGTGCTGAGTCGTCGTTTCACAGCCCACATCCAAAGCAACAGGCCTCAAAAATAGCCACAGCCCGACCATTTAACCATTTGTTACGAAACAAGAATCCTTGTTTCTCAGGGCTTCTGGCGGTCCATGTCATTTTTTTGTCAAATCATGCATTTTTCCGCTTGCGGAGCAACGGGAGCCTGACTATAAGGGCGCCACACCACAAGCGCACGCGCCCTTCGTCTATCGGTTAGGACGTCAGATTTTCATTCTGAAAAGAGGGGTTCGACTCCCCTAGGGCGTGCCACTTGCCTTCGTGTTCTTCCTCTTCAAAAATATAAAGCAGCTTCACAGATCGCGAATTCGTCGCGCGTGATCGATGCGCCGGAACCGATTCCCGGTCGGCACGTTAGAGTGCTGTCCCCCCGATGGAAGGCAAGCCGGATGAAGCGCCAGCGGGCAAATCGACCGGCTTGCCTTTCCCCCCTTTAGACAAGTCATAGCGTCGGTTCTTTCCGGCGGGCGGCAGATGCCAGCTAAGGGTTGGGAAAAGCACCCCCCGGCCTTCCACGAGGCATGAAGGCATTACCGGCGCGCAGCGATAGCGGCGAAATTTCAAGGCCTTGGCCAGACCCGGCTCAGTTTTCCACAGCCCTTTCGGCTTCCATAAAAAAACTCGTCGTGAAGCGAAAAAAATCAATTTTTCCGCTTGCGGAGCAACGGGAGCCTGACTATAAGGGCGCCACACCACAAGCGCACGCGCCCTTCGTCTATCGGTTAGGACGTCAGATTTTCATTCTGAAAAGAGGGGTTCGACTCCCCTAGGGCGTGCCACTTGCTTCTCCATAAAAATCAGTAGTCTGCACGAAAATCTTCACGCATCGCGTAAAGACGCATTGGCGTGTCTCGGCCATTCGTCAGAGACAGTGTTCCCAAAATTCAGGGTAAGTTCCAAGGCCCCGTCAGGGCGCGAAAGCCGCGTCCAGAACGCGCAGCTGCACGCGCCTCTGGCCCTGCCACAGATCGGCGCCCACGGTGCCTGCGACGTGAATGTTCCTGCCGCGTGCATTCAGCAGCATCTGCCCCAGAGGCGCTTCTGCAGCGCGAAACGCGATACCGTCCAGCCGCGAGCCGTCCATGGCCTCCAGCGTGATCTTGACGTGAGCTGTACCCACGAGCCGCACGTCGCGCAGGCGATGCGCCGGCACGGCAAAGATCGGCTGCGAGTGGCCTGATCCGTAAGGACCGGCCTGCTCCAACTGGTCGACAAGCTGCAATGTCGCGCCCGAGGCGCCGATGGCGCCGTCGATCTTCAGCACGCTGCTTTCCACCAGCTCATTCACGGTCTTTGCGGCCGCCTCCTCGAAGAAGGTCCTGAGCTTGCCGAGATTGGCGCGCTCAACCGTCAGACCGGCCGCCATGGCATGCCCACCGCCCTTGACCAGCAAACCGGCCTCCACGGCGGCGCGCACCATGCGCCCCATATCGAAACCGTTGATCGAACGGCCGGAGCCGGTGCCCTTGCCCGAGGGATCAAAAGCAATGGCGAAAGCCGGGCGGCGGAAACGATCTTTCAGACGCGAGGCGAGCAGGCCGACAATGCCGGGATGCCAGTTCTCGCGCGCGGTGACGATGACGCCCGCACCCGAGCCGTCGCCATATTCGAACAGAGCCTCCGCTTCGGCTTCCGCGAGCATCACCGCTTCCATCGCCTGCCGCTCACGGTTCAGCTCATCCAGCCGCTCCGCGATCACCTCGGCCTGCGAGGAATCATCTATCGTCAGCAGTCGGCTGCCGAGTGCCGCATCACCGATGCGGCCGCCGGCATTGATGCGCGGCCCGATCAGGAAACCGAAATGATAGGGTGTGACAGGGCCACCAAGCCCCGCCTTCTTGAACAGAGCAGCGAGACCTGCATTGTTCATGTGGCGCGCGGCAATCAGCCCCTTGACCACATAGGCGCGGTTGAGGCCCTTCAGCGGCACCACATCACATACGGTGGCAAGCGCAACGATATCGAGAAGGGACAGCAGATCGAGTGTGAAGGCCTGCCGGTTCCGCCTGTCCTTCAATAGGCGCAGGGTGGCGACCAGCACGAGGAACACCACGCCTGCCGCACAGAGATGCCCCTGCCCCGAAAGATCGTCCTCGCGGTTGGGATTGACCAGCGCCACCGCCGGCGGCAGCTCCGTGCCGACCTGGTGGTGATCGATCACCACGACATCCGTTCCCGCGTCCTTGGCGGCCTGCAGCGATTCATGGCTGGTTGAGCCGCAATCGACCGTCACGATCAGCGTCGCGCCATTGGCAGCAAGCTGCTGCATCGCCGCCGGGTTCGGCCCGTAGCCCTCAAAAATACGGTCGGGAATATAGATTTCCGGCGTCAGACCGAAATGCGCGAGAAAGCGATACATCAGTGCGGAAGAGGCTGCACCGTCGACATCGTAATCCCCGAAGATCGCCACCTTCTCGCCGGTCTCGATAGCGCGTACCAGCCGCTCGGCGGCCTTCTCGCAATCGGTCAGCATATGCGGATCGGGCATCAGGGAGCGGATGGTCGGATCAAGGAACGCCAGGGCGTCATCGACACCCACCCCGCGTCCGGCAAGAACGCGTGCGATCAATTCGGGAATGGCGTGAATCTGGGACATGGCCAGCGCGCGGTTCTGCCCGGCCTGATCCAGCCGCGATACCCAGCGCTGTTCTGTCGCCGACCGCTCCACGCTTAAAAATGCGCGGGCCACGGTATCGGCCGGCTCCATCATTGCCATCCTGTCCATTCGTCCTGTCATGCGCCTGATCGCGCTCTTAAGACGGGCTAAATGGCGGTGGCGCGTTTTTCAAGCAAAAACGCGCATATGAGGTTTCACACCGAAAAAATCGAGAAAAATGGGCTGACGATCGAGACAGCGCCAACGAGCAGCAGCAGCGAGAAGACGGCGAGCGAACACCAGTTGCGCTCATGCTCCCCCATGTCGAATTCCATAGTGCGAATATTGTCATTGGCATTGTGAGGCCGCGCCCGGTGATGGGTCGCCGCAATGCCAGCGCGCTTATTGTCCTTGAACAGGATGATCGATGTCACGGCCACGCCTCCCTCGCTTGGTGAACAGGATTAACCATAGTGCCGAATCGCCTTGTTTTCCAGCGCTTCCGACGCCTTCCCCTCAAATTTTATGGGCGCCGGACCACCGGCGCTATACAGGCAGCCATACAACGAAAAACCGCGCCTCCATATGGAAGCGCGGCTCTCGGTGTCATCAAAATAATGAAGCGTCTCAGGTCCGCTCGATGCGGATGACCTGCGGCTCGCTGACGAGATATTTCTCGTTCTTGATCGCCTTTACCGCCTTGCGGATCGCATCTTCCATCGTCGCATGGGTGACAAGGATGATGGTCTGCGGCGCGCCTTCCACATGCACGCGCTGGCGCTGCACGATGGATTCCAGCGAGATGTTATTGTCAGCCATGCGGGTGGCGATGGAGGCGAAGACGCCCGCCTGGTCCTTCACCGTCAGGCGGATGAAATAACCGCCCTCATGGCTCTTCATCTTGGCGCGGCGATACTCCGACAGGGATTTCGCCGGACGGCCGAGGACAGGCACCTGCTGGGCGCCCGGACGGCTCTTGGCGATATCGGCAATGTCGCCCAGCACGGCGGAAGCCGTGGCGTTGCCGCCCGCACCCGGGCCGACCATCAGCAATTCGCCGAGAATGTCGGATTCGATCGCCACCGCATTGGTCACGCCGTCCACCTGGGCAATGACGGAATCGAGCGGCACCATGGTCGGATGCACGCGCTGCTCGATGCCGGATTCGGTCACCTGCGCCACGCCGAGAAGCTTGATGCGGTAACCGAGTTCGGCGGCCGCCTGAATGTCCTCGCTGGAGATATTGGTGATGCCTTCCAGATAGATGTCATCAGCCGAAATCTTGTTGCCGAAGGCAAGCGTGGTCAAAATGGCGAGCTTGTGAGCGGTGTCGTTGCCCTCGATATCGAAGGCCGGATCGGCTTCGGCATAGCCCAGCCGCTGCGCTTCCTTCAGACAGGCCTCGAAGGACAGCCCTTCCTTCTCCATCTTGGTCAGGATGTAATTGCAGGTGCCGTTCATGATGCCGTAGATGCGCGACACATGGTTGCCGGTCAGGGATTCGCGCAGCGCCTTGATGACGGGGATACCGCCGGCCACCGCCGCTTCGAAATTGAGAAGCGCCCCCTTGTCTTCGGCAATGGTCGCCAGTTCGACGCCATGCTTGGCCAGCAGCGCCTTGTTGGCTGTCACCACGTGGAGACCACGTGCGAGTGCGGCCCGCACCGCATTTTCCGCCTGGCCGGAAGCACCGCCGACCAGTTCGACGAAGACGTCGATATCGGCTTCGCTTGCCATCTGCTCCGGCGTGTCGAACCAGGTAATACCCTTGAGATCGATGCCGCGGTCGCGCGAACGGTCGCGCGCGCTCACCGCAATAATCTCAATCGCGCGTCCGCAGGTAATCGCAAGTTCGTTGCTTCTCTGCTGGAGGATGCGCACGAGCGAAGCGCCGACAGTGCCGAGCCCCGCTATGCCGATTCTCAATGAATCTGCCATGGGTATGTTCCTGATTTGCTGGTGATGGTGGCGGCCGAGGCCCGGCCGCCTTCGGTTGCCCTTATCTGTGGGCGTTAAGCGAAACGACGTTGTGCATCGTTTCGTCTGCGCTCGACAGGAAACGCTTCAGATTGCGCGCTGCCTGACGAATTCGGTGCTCGTTTTCCACGAGCGCGAGACGGACGTAATCATCGCCCATCTCGCCAAAGCCGATGCCGGGAGCAACGGCAATATCGGCCTTCTCGACCAGAAGCTTGGAGAATTCCAGGCTGCCGAGATGGCGGAACTTTTCCGGGATTTTCGCCCAGGCGAACATGGTCGCCGCCGGCGGCGGAACCTCGAAGCCGGCCTTGCCGAACGTGTCGACCATGACATCGCGACGGCGGCGATAGACATTGCGCACTTCGGCAATGTCAGAGCCGTCACCGTTCAGCGCATGCGTTGCCGCAACCTGGATCGGCGTGAAGGCGCCGTAGTCGAGATAGGACTTCACACGCGTCAGCGCCGCGATCAGCCGCTCGTTGCCGACGGCAAAGCCCATACGCCAGCCTGGCATGGAGAAGGTCTTCGACATGGAGGTGAATTCCACCGCAACGTCGATTGCACCGGGAACTTCCAGAACCGAAGGCGGCGGATTGTTGTCGTCGAAATAGATCTCCGAATAGGCAAGGTCGGACAACACAATGATCTCGTGCTTCTTCGCAAAGGCGATCACGTCCTTGTAGAAATCAAGCGAGGCGACATGCGCCGTCGGGTTCGACGGGTAGTTGACGATCAGCGCCAGCGGCTTCGGGATGGAGTGGCGCACGGCGCGCTCCAGCGGGCCAAAGAAACTGTCATCAGGCTCGACATTCATCGAACGGATAACACCGCCCGCCATCAGGAAACCGAAGGCATGGATCGGATAGGTCGGGTTCGGACACAGGATGACGTCGCCCGGCGCGGTGATGGCCTGCGCCATATTGGCGAAGCCTTCCTTGGAGCCGAGGGTCGCGACGACCTGCGTATCGGGGTTCAGCTTCACGCCGAAACGGCGGGCATAATAACCGGCCTGCGCGCGGCGAAGGCCTGGAATGCCCTTGGAGGAGGAATAACGATGGGTACGCGGATCCTGAACGACCTCGCAAAGCTTGTCGACGATCGCCTTGGGGGTCGGAAGGTCGGGATTGCCCATGCCGAGATCGATGATATCGGCCCCGGCCGCTCGCGCGCTCGCTTTCAAACGGTTGACCTGTTCGAAGACGTATTGCGGCAGACGCCGGACCTTATGAAACTCTTCCATCTCTTTCCTCATGGGAATGGACCGGTTCTTCCGGTCCATAACGAAGGTTCGTTTTTTGTTGTTAAACGCCGCCGACACGAACCGACCCGGCAGGCGTTATTCATTGTAGCGCAAAGCACGGGAAAACCTACAGGGGTTTTCTTGGCCCACGCCGCATAGCGGCCATCCGCCCGTCCTTCCGGCACGGCCTTTTCAGCCCCTCAGGCATGGCGGATCGCGCACTACGATCAGGGAACTTGCATAACGCCAGATTCTTGGAAAATGCAAGGCAAGCCATGCTCAAGAACGGCCATTCCCGCCCTTCAGCCGCGCTCCCCTGTCACAATTGCGGCACGGATGACCGAAAGCACGCGCTCCGGCTCGATATTTGTGCAGACGAGCTGGCTCGGATGCCCATCCCAGTCACCGGGCGGAAAGGCGCGGCCATCCGGCTTCTGGATCGTCTGGCCGTCGGCAAGCCCGCCGCAGACGACGCGTACCGGGCCGCTGCGGGTTTCAAAAAGCTCAGGCGCCACAAGATAGACGCAGGCGCAGCTGTCATGCACCACCATGCCGTCGCCGGTGCGGGTCTTGTAGAAATCGATGTAGAACTGCGACAGGTCCGAAAGCAGCTGCACCGGCTTGCCGCCGGCCTTTGCCATGTCAGCCATGAAGGCGCTGGTCATCACCGTTTTCATCGTCACATCGAGACCGACAACGATCACGCGCCAGGGCGCGGTGAAGACGAGATCGGCCGCTTCAGGATCGCCGTGAATATTAGCCTCGGCCGCCGGCGACACATTGCCGTTCATGTCGAAGGCGCCGCCCATGACGATCACTTCCTTCACCAGCGCCGCGAAGTCAGGTTCTTCGCTGAGCGCCAGCGCCAGATTGGTCATGCGACCGACGGCAATCAGCGTCACCTCACCGGGATTGGCCTTTACCGTCTCGATGATGAAACGATGTGCGGGGCGCGGGTCGAGCGGCAGATCGATGGCCTCAGGGATATCGATATCGCCGAGACCGTTTTCGCCATGGATGAAGGTCGGCCAGTGGCCTTCCTTGCGGGCGGGATCGAAGGTCACGCCGGCGCCCCTGGCGACCGGTGCTGTCATCTGCCATTCCCGCTTCAGGAAGAGCGCATTGCGGGTGGTGATATCAATGGGCGCATTGCCGAAAACGGTGGTAACGCCGATCAGATCGATATCGGGATGGCGGTGCAGGAACAGAAGCGCCATGGCGTCATCCACACCGGGGTCCGTATCGAATATCACTTTATGCATAATGCCCTCATCCATATGTCTCAAGCGCCATCCGTCCTTCCGGCGACGCGCCACGGAAACATAACGATAAGCGGCAACACCGCAATCCCCCTGCCCGCTGCTGAACGCACAGAAAGAGATTGCGCCGTGGCCCTTTCGGTGAAAGAAGAAGCCCTCTCCTTCGCCTGCCCGGACATTCCCAGTGCAAGACATCGCCCTCAACGTTTTTATCGTTCTCTTCTGCGTCGCCATCTTTGCCGGATTTATCGATTCCATCGCCGGTGGTGGCGGCCTCATCGTCATTCCCGCAATGATGATCATGGGCATCGCCCCACTCGATACGCTCGGCACGAACAAGCTGCAGGCGCAGTTCGGTTCCGCCTCTGCGACCCTTGCCTATGCCAGACGCGGCCATGTGAATCTCAAAGAACAATTGCCGATGGCGCTGATGGCCATGGCCGGCGGGATGCTCGGCGCGCTGACAGCCGCCTTCGTGCCGGCCGATCTCATGCGCGCCATCATGCCGTTCCTGTTGATTGCGATCGCGCTTTATTTTGCCTTCAAGCCGCAGCTCAGCGATGTCGACAGCCACCGCCGCATCACGCCCTTCGTGTTCGGGCTTGCGGTCGCGCCGCTGATCGGTTTTTACGACGGTGTTTTCGGCCCTGGCGCTGGGTCCTTCTACATGCTGGCCTTTGTGGGTCTTGCCGGTTTCGGAATGCTGAAGGCGACCGCCCACACGAAGCTTCTCAACCTCGGTTCGAATTTCGGCGGCTTTCTCGTCTTTGCAATGGGTGGCGCGGTTTTGTGGAAGCTCGGCCTGGCCATGGGGGTCGGCCAGTTCATCGGCGCGCAGATCGGATCCCGTTTCGCGATGAAAAACGGCGCAAAGATCATCCGCCCGCTGCTCGTCCTGTCATGCCTTGCCATGGCGACGAAGCTTCTTGTCGACGCATCGTCCGCCTGGTCGATCGCCACTGTCTGGGAAACCATATTCCCGAAATAAGGGATGGTGGAGCGCCTTTTCCCGTCATTCCGACAATGGGAAGGCGCCCTGCTGCCTCAGCCAGCGGCGCGGCGACGGCGATCGGCGATTTCGCGGATCACCACCATCGCACCTACGAGCTTGTAGGCGGACGAGTAGCACGGCGACATTTCCAGCGACTTGACGACCGTGCGGCCATTCTGATCTTCCGCATAGGTATATTTCGACGTATCGCCCTTGAAGCAATTGTCGAGCTTTTCCCTGAGATTGTTCTGGAACCGGTGAACGCCGACAAGTTCGGCGATATGGCAGCCGACAAGCCCTTCCGGGGCATTGCGCTGAAATGCATCGAGAGCATTGGCGAAGGAAACGCGGTAGCCAGGGGAAACGATCACCACCGGCTCGTCGAGATCGTTGAGCATATCCTCATCGAGGATCAGATGGCGGTGATGCCACTCCAGAGTGTCTTCGTCCTCGTCACCGACGACCTTCGCCTTTGACGGCATGCCGACGTAGCGATCGACAAGGGTGCGAAGAAGCTCGGAGTTGCGCTGCACGCAGCCAAGGTCTTCCGCCTCGTGGTTAAGGAGATCGATGGCAAAACGGAACTGCTCGCGGATATCTTCGGAGTTTTCTGTCTTGCGTCCGACAACCCGCTCGAGGAGCTGTTCCAGTTCACGTTCCAGCACGGCAATCTTGTCGGCTTCGTTTTTACCAACGGCAGATTGCAGTTCCGTATAACGCAGCCAGAACAACTCAATCAAATCTTTCAACCCAACTCTCCCTGAACGGGCATAACCCCGCTACCTATGCGAACGGATTAAGCCTTTATCCCCTGATTGTAGCGTCTTTGCGCTTAAAAATGACGTAACGAAACGCAGGAACGCCGCGAGGATTGTTGTTCAAAATATCACAGCAGCCGCTAATTTTTCAATTTCGATAATCCATGAACGAAAAATGAGGTTCCGCAAATATGGAAAAGTACCGAAACGCACGATTTTCCCGTCGAATTTCGTGAGAATCACCGAAAATCTGGCCGCACACGATCCCGTCAAATCTGATGCTTCACGTCCCAGCGGTCGTGATACCACAGCCATTGTCCGGGGTATTCGCGCACCCAGCTTTCCACCTTGTCGTTCAGAAGCTGCGCCGTCGCCTGAATATCGACATTGCCCTTCTCATCGCGCGGAATTTCAACCCTGGGCTCTATTTCCAGCCTGTAGCGATTATCCGGAAGACGCACGCAGCGGGCAGGATAAACATCGCAGTTGAACTGCCGCACCAGCTTGGCGAGAAGCGGATTGGTGCGAACCTCAAGGCCGAAAAATTTCGTCGTCAGCCCCTTGCCGAATTTCTGGTCGACGAGCACGCCCACGCCGCCACCCTTTTCCAGCTGTCGCGCCAGCGCGAAGGAAGAGCCGGCATGCGAGGGCACGAGATTACCCATGCGCTCCTTGCGGAAATTGAAAACCTTGTCAGCCACGAAGGGATTGTTGGGCGGCCGGAACAACACCGTCACATCGAGACCAAAAGCCGAGCCGGCAACCGGCAGCAGCTCGAAATTGCCGCTATGGGCGGTAAAGACGATGAAGGGTCGTGGATTGTCGCGCAGTTCGAGGAAGGTCGAGGTGCCCTCGACCTCGATGCGGCCCGGCTCGTTCTTTTCCGGATCGAAATCGAACAGCCGGTCGAGAAACACATATTCCGCCGCAAGCCGGCCCATATTGGCCCAGCTATCCATGGCGATCGCAAGCCGCTCTTCCTCTGACTTCTCCGGAAAGGCGCGTGCCAGATTATAAAGCATCAGCTTGTGGCGACCAGTCTTCGGCCCCACCCAGCGCGCCAGCCGGTCGGCGGCGCGAATGCCCGCATCGGCGGGGAAGAGCTTCAGCAGGTTGAGAAGGCCGAAGGCGAATGTCGCGATCAGCCACTGCCGGAAGTGGTCCAGTTTCAGGACGATCCGTGTCAGGAAAAGCTTCAAGACGGTCAATCCATCCGCAGAACGATTTTACCGAACACCTGACGCGTCTCCATACGTTCCAGCGCCCGGTCGATATCGTCGAAGGTGACTTCGGTGTCGATAACAGGATGCACGATGCCACGCGCCATCTTCTGCATGGCGTTGGCCATGTTTTCCATGCGGCAGCCGAACGAGCCGAGCAGCTTCAGCTGCTGCTGGAACAGCATCATCAGGTTGATATCGGTGGAGACACCAGACGTAGAACCGCAGGTGACGAGACGGCCGCCGCGCTTCAGCGAGAACATCGAGCCCGCCCAGGTGTCCTTGCCAACATGTTCGAATACAACGTCGACGCCCTTCTTTTTCGTCAGCTTGCGCACGACGCCTTCAAAACGGTCGGTCCGGTAGTTGATGACGTGGTCGGCGCCCAGAGCCTTCGCCCGTTCGATCTTGTCGTCGGAGCCGACGGTGGTGATGACGGTGCAGCCCATCTTCTTGGCAAGCTGGATCGCCGCTGTGCCGATGCCGGAACCGCCGGCATGCACGAGGATCGTCTCACCGGATTCGAGCTTGGCATTGTCGAACAGCATGTGCTCGACCGTGCCAAAGGTGACAGGCGCAAGGGCAGCCGCAACGGCATCGATGCCATGCGGCGCGGGCACGAGCTGACGGGCGGGAATATTGATCTTTTCCTGGGCAAAACCATCGAGATGGAAACCGTGAACGCCCTGCACATGTTCGCACAGATTGTCACGGCCTTCGCGGCAGGGTTTGCACAGCCCGCAGGTGCGCGCGCCATAGATTGCGACGAGCTGGCCGGGCAGCACGTTCGACACGCCCGGACCGATGGCTTCGACCACGCCGGAGGCTTCCGCACCGATGGTGAGCGGCATCTTGCGCTTGGCGAAAGCCATGCCGCGCCAGCCCCACACATCGATGTGGTTGAGCGCAACCGCCTTGACGCGCAGCGTCACCTCGCCCGGTGCCGGAGCATCCGGTTCGGGCAGGTCCACTTTTTCGAGCTTCCGGTCGTCCACGAGTTGAAGAGCGCGCATATATCAGTCCTTCGCCCGAGGGCGTTTATCTAAAGGGCTATTCCAGCAAACCTCTGTAACGGTTTTGCGGCCGGAATGCGTAATCAAAGAAGCGAGAGCGTTTTCGCAATTCAAGCGAAAACGCTCCTGTTAGTGGTGAAACCGGTCAGGCCGGTTCCCGCGTCATGACAAGGCTTGCATTCTGCCCGCCAAATCCGAAGGAGTTGGACAGAACCGCGCTCACCTGAGCATCCCGCTTCACATTCGGCACCACGTCGAGCGTGATGGTCGGATCGGGATTGTTGTAGTTGATTGTCGGCGGCAGGGTGCCGGTCAGCATGGTCTGCAGCGAAAACACCGCTTCCACAGCGCCTGCGGCGGTCAAGGTATGGCCGATCATCGACTTGTTGGACGACAGCGGGATATTCTTCAGGCCCTCGCCGAAGACGGCAAGCATGGAGCCATATTCCATCTTGTCGTTTTCCGGCGTCGAGGTGCCGTGGGCGTTGATATAACCGATATCGCTTTCGGCCACGCCCGCATCGGCAAGTGCCGCGCGGATCGTCGCGATCGCCGGGCCGCCATCGGGCGAAGAGCGTGTGCGGTGGAAGCTGTCGGCCTTTTCGCCGGCGCCCTTGATGATGCCGAGAACCTTGGCACCGCGTGCAACGGCGGCTTCGAGCGATTCCAGCACCAGCGTCGCCGCACCTTCGGCGATCACGAAACCGTCGCGGTCCTTGCTGAATGGCTTGGAGGCCTTTTCCGGCGGATCGTTCTGGGTCGAAAGCGCCGACAGCAAAGAGAAGCGGATCAGCGCTTCGGCGCTGACCGAACCGTCTGTCGCAACCGTCAGCGCCCGCTCGGTGCGGCCCTGGCGGATTGCTTCGACACCAAGCTGGATCGCGGTCGCGCCGGATGCACAGGCGGTCGAAAGCGTGACCGGCAGGCCGCGCGTGCCAAAACGGTTGGAAAGACGCTCGGAAATCGCGCCGAAAAGTGCTGCTTCCTGGAATGCCGGATCGGGACGCTGGCGGAAAGCCGTCAGGAACCGCTCATAGGCGTCACCCGGCTGGGCGGCCGGCGGCGACCGGTCGGCAAGCTCGAAACGGGCGCTCCATTCCGGCTCGATTGGCGGTGCTGCAAGAAACAGCGGACCGTCGAAATCACCTGATATACCGGCCTGCGCCAGAGCCTCGATGGTGGTCTCACGCGCAAAAGCATAGGAACGCTCGACCGAATTCGGAACCGGGATATCGATGAAATCCACCGTGCCGCTGATCCGCGTCGAAAGCCCCTCGGTCGGGAAACGGGTGATCTTGTGGATGCCCGATTTGCCTGATGTCAGCGCCGCCCAGTTATCGGCGAGCCCCTGCCCGAGCGACGTGATGATGCCCATGCCGGTCACGGCAACGATGGGACGACCGAGATGATCCTTGAAGTTGGAAGTCATGGTCTTTCTCCTCACACGTCACGGGACAGAACGGCGACACCTTCGCCGCGCACATGGCCGACGGTGGTGACGACGGCTTCGCTGGCCGCCTCGCCCATGGGTTTTTCCTCGGCCGCGTCGAAAGCCGGCACCTTCGCGCCGCTTTCAAGGGTCAGCGCCGCGAGCGCCAGCCCAAGCGGGAACTGCGCTTCCAGCCCGTGGCCGGTGATACCGCCGAAACCGCGGATGACAGCATTTGGCAGAGCCTTTTCGAGAATGTCCTTCTCGCGGGCCGTCACACCGTCATAACCGCTTGCGCCGGAGAAGATGACAGTGGCTGCGCCGTCCTTGGCAGGGGCAAGCAGACGCTCCATGCGCTTTTCCATCTTGCCTTCGTCACGGCTGCCGCGATCACCCTCGATGGCGTCGATGCGGGCATAGATGCGCGCGCCACGCTCGCTGGCGTGCTTGCGCGATTCCAGCACAAGGAACGCACCGAGAGAACCGGAAACCATGCCGCCGCCGTCCTGGTCACCACGCGACCAGAGCGGCTGCCAGCCGCCCTGCGCATGTGCACCGATGGCTTCAAACAGCAGGATCATGTCGGGACGTTCCGCAGAGAAAGCACCGCCCACCAGCGCGTGGCTCGATTCGCCGGAGCGAATGCGGTGGAATGCGGTTTCGACGGCGGAAATGCCCGCCGCTTCCTCGCCCATGAAAGTGCGGGAAGACCCGGTAACCTTGTGCACGATGGAGATGTTGCCGGCCATCAGGTTGGAAAGCTGGGCGAGAAACAGCGTCGGGCGCAGTTCCGTCGTCAGCTTCTCGTTGAGCAGCTTTTCGCGGTCATTGCGCTTCAGCGCCTCGTCGACGATCAGCGTATCGACATTGATGTCGCGCTCACCACCACCGGCGGCAACGATCATGTCCATTGTGGCGCAGGCTTCGGCATTTTCCTTCAGCCCGGCATCATCGAGCGCCAGACCGGCGGCAAAAACGCCAAGCCGCTGCCAGTTTTCCATCTGGCGCTGGTCGCCGCGCTTCGCAATCTGCGCGGACCAGTCGATCTCAGGCATGGGATGGACCGGATAGGGTTTGAATTTTTCGGTCTCGACAATCGTCGCCGGCGCGGCGGTTCCAGAAAGAAGCGCCACATGCGCCTGGCTGCCAACGCCGTGACAGGTCACGATGCCGACCCCTGTTATCACCACATCATTGTCAGATTTCATCGTCTGTCATCCTTTGCAGCCGGCCCCGCAGAAACGGTCACGGCTATCCACAGCGGTTGCGAACAACCACTTCATGCGTTGCGGAATAAAGCGCGCGATGCGGATTGGCAATGGTGAAGGCCCGATCCGCCGTCGCGAGCCCACGAATTTCGTGCGTCAAAACCGGGCCGACGGGAAAAACGCTCTCCTTCGAAACGGGTGGAAACGCTTATTTCTGCGCATCCGCGGCAATCGCCGCCATCAGGCCGACTTCTTCCGCCCGCTTCTTGACGATAGGCCCGAGCGGAATTTCGCTGAACGGCATGGTGCGCAATTTAAGCTGCGCGTCGCAGACCTTCTTGCCGTCCGAGGTGATTTTCGCCTTGGTGACGGCAAAACCGGAACCGTCATGCTCCAGCACGGCCTCGATGTCGAGAACCGCGCCCGGCTCCACGAAGGTGCGCATCTTGGCGCCGTCGACCGACATCAGGAACGGCATGGACGCAAAATCGCTGAAGGCCAGAACCAGCATGCCGGAAGCCTGCGCCATGGTTTCGATCAGCAGCACACCCGGAACCAGCGGCATGCCGGGGAAGTGACCTTCGAATACCGGGCTCTGGTCGGGAACGATCGACTGCGCCTTCAACGTGCGCGTCGCCATGTCCACGGCCTCGACCTTGTCGATCATCTGAAAATATTCAAGCAGCATCTGTCCGGCCCGTCTCTGGTCGGTTGCGACCCGCCTTTAAAGGCTGGGTCCAGAAAGAAAAATGCCCGCCTGAAGCGGGCATCGTTGCTTCAGCCCTTGGCTGCGCGCAATTCATCGATCTTGGCGCAGAGGTTCTTCAGCACGAAATATTCTTCGGTGGAAACCTTGCCTTCGTTGACTTCCTGCGTCCACTGCTCGAGCGGAATCTTGATGCCGAATTCCTTGTCGATCGCAAAAACGATATCAAGAAAGTCGAGGCTGTCGATGCCCAGATCGTCGATCGTGTGGCTCTCCGGCGTAATGGTTTCGCGGTCGATTTCGCTGGTTTCGGCGATAATGTCGGCAACCTTGTCGAATGTAGCTGTCACGCCCATAATCCTTATTGTCGTTCGTATGAATTATCCTGTCTGACGCACCACATAGGCAAGTCGCACAAAAAAGCCAATGGTTTCGTGACGTAACTTTGTAATTTGCCCCAAAACTGTTGCCTAAACAGCAACCGAATGACGGCCGCGTCCGTTACCGAGATAGGTGTCGAAGATTGCCGCGATGTTACGCACGAACGGCTTTCCAGCCTCCGTCACGGCAAAAATATCGGCATCCAGACGCACCACGCCATCCCTGTCGCCTGCGGCGAACAGCTGTGCCTGATTCCTCACGGAATGGCTCACCTTACCGAAACGGTGCTGCAATTCCGAAAGATCGATCGAAAAATCGCACATCAGCCGTTCAATGACATGCGAGCGCAGATGATCCTCCTCCGACAGTTCAATGCCCTTGACGACGGCAAGACCGCCCTCGCCCGCCATGCGCTGATATTCCCCCGTCGCCACCATGTTCTGCACATAACCCTGCGGCAGCCTGCCGATCGACGATGCACCAAGCCCGATCAGCGCATCGGCGGTGTCGGTCGTGTAGCCCTGGAAATTCCGTCGCAGCGCGCCGGCTTCTGCGGTCTGGCATAATGTATCGGTCGGCTTGGCGAAATGGTCGATGCCGATCGCCTTGTAGCCTGCCTGTTTCAGCATCTCGCCCGCCATCGTCATCTGGCGGTAGCGCTCGGCAATATCCGGAAGCGCGTGTTCGGGGATCAGCGACTGGTGTTTTTTCATCCAGGGAACATGGGCATAACCGAAAAGCGCGATGCGATCGGGATCGAGCGACACGATCTGGTTGACGGTCCTTTCCAATGTCTCACAGGTCTGGAACGGCAGCCCATAGAGGATGTCGCAGTTGACCGAATGCACGCCCCTCGCCCGAACGGCATCCACGACGGATTTCGTCTGTTCGAAGGACTGGATGCGGTTGATGGTTTTTTGCACTTTGTCATCGAAGTCCTGAACGCCGAGGCTCGCCCGCGACATGCCGATGGCGGCAAGCGCATCATAGCGGCTGTCGTCCAGATCATTGGGATCCATCTCGACGCTGATTTCAGGTGCGAGCCCGAAGGTGAAGTGACGCCGCAGACAGTCCATCAGGCTCTGCATGTCCTCCGGCTTCAGCATGGTGGGCGAACCGCCGCCGAAATGAACAGCACTCACCACCGCATCAGGCGAAACAAGCGCGCCAACCGCCGCAATCTCCTGCTTAAGTGCTTCAAGATAAACTGCAATCGGCTCGTATTTCAGCGTGTGCTTGGTGTGACAGGCGCAGAACCAGCACAGCCGGTCGCAATAGGGAATATGCAGATAAAGCGATATGCGATTCCGGTAGCCAAGCGCGCCGAGCCAGCCGCGATAAGTGCCATTATCGATTCCCTCGTGGAAATGCGGCGCGGTCGGATAGCTCGTGTAACGCGGCACTGCACCCGAATATTTGTGAAGAAGTTCGGTATTCATCACCCGATTTGCCTTTTATCAAGAAAATGTCGATTTCCTCTCTTTCAGTAACGGCTGCGACAGTTTGCAACTTTGACTTCAATCAAATTGCGCCATAAGTTCTTGCTAAAGTAGACGCGGGGACGACGGCTACATGGCGCAAGCCTTCAAAGAGACCGTATTTGATACCCACGGTCGCAATCGTCCCGAAAAGCCAGCATTGGAAAAGGCTTATGGACACGCTGCAGAAGACCATCCACAATTCGGAAGAGCCCGTTGTTTGCCGCTCCTGCGAGGCGCGTCACGGCGGTCTTTGCAGCACGCTGACACCACAGCAGCTCTGCGATCTCAACCGCCATTCCAGCCGCAAAAAGCTGGAAGCCGGCAACGAGCTTCTCGGCCAGGGCGAACTCGTCACCTCCTATGGCAATATCCTGAAGGGCGTGGTGAAGCTGTCGAAAATGATGTCGGATGGCCGTCAGCAGATCGTCGGCCTGCAATTCGCACCGGATTTCCTCGGCCGTCCGTTCCTGGCGGAAAGCAAGATGACGGCGGAAGCCGCAACCGATGTGGAGATTTGTCTCTTTCCGCGCCGCGTTGTCGACCGCATGGTGTCCGAAGTGCCTGACATGGAACGCAAGCTTCACAACCAGTCCCTGAAGGAACTGGACGAGGCGCGTGACTGGATGCTGACGCTGGGTCGCAAATCGGCACAGGAAAAGGTTGCCAGCTTCCTTTATATGATCGCCACCCATATCGACCCGGAAAACGACGACAAATCCTGTTTCGACTTGCCGCTTTCACGCGCCGACATCGCCGATTTCCTTGGCCTCACCATCGAAACGGTTAGCCGGCAAATGACAAAGCTGCGCAAGGAAGCCATTATCCGCATCGAAAACAACCGTCACATCACGGTGCCTGATCTCGACGTGCTGAGCGAAGCCGCCGGCAACGACTGACGGAATTTGCCCTCTCACTGCCCCTGAAGTGCAGGTGTCCCGAAATTGATGTGCGGCGCCCGCGCCTGTGCGGGTGCGAGCGCAAAACCGGCAAGAACCAGCAAAGCGGCGATGCATTTCATGATATTTCACCCCGTGCCCCGCTTTTTCAGCGGCCTGTTTGTTATGGCTGCATCATAGCGGCAAACCTCATCCATCCGCTTAACATCTTGGGTAAGCGGATGGTTCAAAGGCAGGGTAAAGAAGGGGTTACAAGCTCGGCATCGCCGCATGTTTCTTCTCTCCGCCAGAGAGAAGAAACAAAGCACACCCGCTCGCTCCATAGGGAATCGACCGTTTGGGGGGCATGTCTTGTCAACAAAGATGGTCTGGCCAGTCTCTGAAACCGCGCAAATACGCGGCATGATCTCACTGCGAGGCTGCAGGCGTCGCAACCGGCTTCTGGTTTTCGGCAAGCGCCCGCAGCTCGGCCACCCGGCGCTTGTATTCGGCTTCCGAAATCTGGCCGTTGCGCCGTGCCGCACCGAGGCGCGACAGGCTCGATTCCATGGTGGAGGCCTCATCCTCACCCATCTGGGTGCCCGCGGCCGTCAGCGGCTGCGAAAAGGTCGGATAGGTGCCGGTATCGCGCTTCTGGCTCACCGCATTGTCGCTGACGGGGCGCGGACCGACGATTTCAGTCGTCGGACGGCGCATATGGGCGGGCGCAACGATCGGCTCCGGTGCCTTGCAGGCTGCAAGCGCGGTGACGAGCAAGGTGCCAGAGAGCGAAAGAACAGCGATTCTCGCGGCGTTTTCCGCATATGTTCCCCATGTGCCCATGTGCTTGCCCATCGTCATGTTCCGCCTGTAAGGATATCGCCGATATCGAATTCGACTGCGGTTCGGCCCTTTGCGGCCTCCCCTTGCTGGTGGAACTTGTATTCGTTTTCATGCAGAATGTGCAAACACAAATTTGGTGGAGGATGGCGCATGGCAGGTGTTGACGGCGGGGCAGAGAAAAAGGGTGGAAAAACGCCCGGTTTCGACGCTACTTCCGCCGAAGCCTACCTGATCCGCGACCCGGAAACCTTCGCGATCAATATCGCCCGCGCGCTCGAGAATCTCGGCAAGGCCGCCTCCGAATGGCTGGCGCCGCGCGAACGCGGCGAAATCCCCCAGGCAAGCGCTGATCCCGTGACCGATCTGGTCAAGACGCTCTCCGATGTCGCCGAATACTGGATGGCCGAACCGAAGCGCTCGCTCGAAGCGCAGACCCATCTGCTTTCCAGCTATTACGATCTTTGGGCTAAATCGGTGGCGCAGTTTTCCGACGACGCCGATTCGGCTTCTGAAAAACCCGCCGAAAGCGGTCCTGCCGAACGCAGGAGCAGGCGTTTTGCCGATGCCGACTGGCAGGCCAATCCCTTCTTCGATTTTCTCCTGAAAGCCTACCAGACCACCGTCGGTTTTGCCGACCGGATGGTGACGGAAGCCGAAGGCCTTGACGAACATACCCGCACCAAGGCGCTGTTCTATATGCGGCAGGTAACGGAGGCGCTTTCACCGGCCAATTTCGTCTTCACCAATCCACAGGTCTTCCGCGAGACGGTGGCTTCCAGCGGCGCCAATCTCGTCAAGGGCATGGCGCAGCTGGCGGAAGATGTCGCAGCCGGCAATGGCCACCTGAAACTGCGCCAGACCGATTACAGCAAATTCGTCATCGGCCAGAATATCGCCGTCACGCCGGGCAAGGTGGTGGCGAAAAGCCCGCTCTGCGAAATCATCCATTATGCGCCGACGACGCAGAAGGCCTTCAAGCGGCCGCTGCTGATCGTGCCGCCATGGATCAACAAATTCTACATTCTCGATCTCAACCCACAGAAATCCTTCGTCGGCTGGTGCCTTGAGCAGGGCCACAGCGTGTTCATGGTCTCCTGGATCAATCCGGATGCCCGTCTGGCCGAGAAGGGCTGGGACGATTACATCCGCGAAGGCATCGATTTTGCGCTTGATACCATCGAGGAGCGGACCGGTGAGAGGCAAATCAACGCCATAGGTTATTGCGTCGGCGGTACGCTTTTATCCTCGGCGCTGGCGCTGCATGCGCAGGAAGGCGATGAACGCATCCGTAGCGCCACGCTGCTGGCCGCCCAGACCGATTTCATCCATGCCGGCGACCTCAAGGTCTTCATTGACGAAGGCCAGCTGGCGGCGCTGGACAAGCACATGCAGGCGGTCGGTTATCTCGACGGCTCGATCATGGCGACCGTCTTCAACATGCTGCGCGCCTCCGATCTCATCTGGCCCTATGTGGTCGATAATTACCTGCGCGGCACCGAGCCCCTGCCCTTCGACCTGCTCTACTGGAACTCCGATTCGACCCGGGTGACCGCCGCCAGCCACTCGTTTTATCTGCGCAATTGTTATCTCGAGAACAATCTCGCGCGTGGACTGATGCGCGTTGCCGGCAAACGGATCAATCTCGGCGATATCAATATCCCTGTCTACGATCTCGCCACCCGCGACGACCATATCGCGCCGGCGAAATCGGTCTTCACGGGCGCTGCGTTGTTTGGCGGGCCGGTGGAATTCGTGCTCGGCGCTTCCGGCCACATTGCCGGCGTCGTCAACCCGCCGCAGCTTGAGAAATACCAATATTGGACGGGGCCGTCACCAGCTGGGGACTTCGACGCCTGGCAGGCCGCCGCCACGGCCCATAAGGGCTCGTGGTGGGTGCACTGGCAGAGCTGGATCGAAAACCAGAGTGCCGAAAAGGTGAAGGCGCGAAAACCGGGAGATGGCAGGCGTCCGGTGCTCGGCGATGCGCCGGGAACCTATGTCCTGTCCTGATCACGCCCGCTACCTCTTAATCTTTCAGGCCCCATGTTCTTCACGCCCCCGCTTATTCCCGCAACGTTGATCTCCCGCTACAAGCGTTTCCTGTTCGATGCCGTTCTGGAAGACGGCACGACGATCACGGGCTCCTGCCCCAATACCGGCTCCATGCGCGGGCTGACGACACCGGGCTCCCGCATCTGGCTTTCCGAACACGACAGCCCCACCCGCAAATACCGTCACATGCTGGAAATGGTCGAGGCCGATGGCACCGTGGTCGGCATCAATACCGGCATGCCGAACCGGCTGGCGGAAGAGGCGATCCTGAACGGCCGCATTCCTGAGCTTGACGGCTATTCGACGATCCGGCGCGAACAGAAATACGGCCGCAATTCCCGCATCGATTTCCTGCTGTCGGAACCCGGCCGGCCGGATGCCTATGTGGAAGTGAAGAACGTGCATTTCATGCGCGAAAAAGGTCTGGCCGAATTCCCTGACACCGCCACCAAACGCGGCGCGAAACATCTCGAAGAACTGGGTGACGCAGCGGAAGCTGGTTACCGTACGGTGATGCTCTATCTCATCCAGCGCGATGATTGCGACCGGATGCGTATCTGCGACGATCTCGATCCCGTCTATGCGCTGGCGTTTCAGCGGGCGATGGCGCGCGGCGTGGAGGCCTATGCGGTGAAATGCACGGTCTCCCCGGCACAAATTTCAGTCAGCGGAACGGTTAAGATGGACGAATGGCGTCCGGCTGTTTTATGAACAGGGACGTAAAGAGACAGAAAGCACTATGATGGTCACCTATATCGACGCAGCCTCCGCCCCCCTCAAGAATACCGGCGTCATCCGCCTTTATACGCCTGAGGATTTTGATGGCATGCGCAAGGCCTGCCAGCTGACGGCGCGTTGCCTCGATGAACTGGCAGCCATCGTCAAGCCGGGTGTGACGACTGACGCCATCGACCGCTTCGTCTTCGAATTCGGCGCCGACCATGGCGCGCTGCCGGCGACGCTGAATTATCGTGGTTATACGAAATCCGTCTGCACCTCGATCAACCACGTGGTCTGCCACGGCATTCCGGATGAGAAGCCGCTGCGCGAAGGCGATATCGTCAATATCGACGTGACCTATGTGCTTGACGGCTGGCATGGCGATTCGAGCCGCATGTATCCGGTCGGCCAGATCAAGCGCGCTGCCGAGCGGCTGATGGAAGTGACCTATGAATGCCTGCTGCGCGGTATTGCGGCCGTAAAGCCCGGCGTACGCACCGGCGCGATCGGCGCTGCGATCCAGGCCTATGCGGAAGCGGAACGCTGCTCCGTGGTGCGTGATTTCTGCGGCCATGGCGTCGGACGCCTGTTCCATGACACACCCAACATCCTGCACTACGGCCGCCCCGATGAAGGCCCGGAAATCCGCGAGGGCATGATCTTCACCATCGAGCCGATGATCAATCTCGGCAAACCGCATGTGAAGGTGCTTTCGGACGGCTGGACCGCGGTGACGCGTGACCGTTCCCTTTCCGCCCAATATGAACATGCCGTTGGTGTCACGGCCACCGGCTGCGAAATCTTCACGCTGTCACCGGGTGGTTTTGATCGTCCGGGCCTGCCGCCGCTTCCCCCCGCATAAGGCCAGACCGCCTATGGCAAAACGCCCCGCCTCGCCTTCCGCCGATCTTTCCACGACGTCAGGCTTTGAGGCGGGCGAAGGCGATCTCTTTGAAGGGGCGGATGAGCGCGGCTTTTTTGCAGAACCGCGAAATGCGCCCAGGAAACCCGAGCGGGCCGCAGCCATCTCAGAACAGGAAGCGGATGCGGCCCATTATCACGGTCACCGCGACAGGCTGCGGGCGCGTTACCGCGATGGCGGCGATGCAGCGCTTGCCGATTACGAGTTGCTGGAGCTTCTGCTGTTCCGGCTGATCCCGCGGCGCGATACCAAACCCATCGCCAAGGCCCTCCTTGCCCGGTTCGGAACCCTTGGCGGCGTTCTCGGTGCTCCTCTGGCCTTGCTGCAGGAAGTGAAGGGCGTGGGCGAAGCCGTGGCGCTTGATCTGAAGCTTGTCGCCTCCGTTTCCCAGCGCATGCTGAAAAGCGAAATCCGCAACAAGCAGGTTCTCGGCTCCTGGTCGTCGGTCATCGATTATTGCCATGCCGCCATGGCCCACGAGACGCGGGAACAGTTCCGCATCCTCTTCCTCGACAAGCGCAACGTCCTGATCGCCGACGAGGTACAGGGTCAGGGAACCGTGGACCACACGCCGGTCTACCCGCGCGAAATCGTGCGGCGCGCGCTTGAACTATCCTCTACTGCATTGATTTTAATCCATAATCACCCGAGTGGAGACCCCACCCCTTCGCGAGCGGATATCGAGATGACCAAAACCATCATCGATACGGCAAAGCCGCTCGGCATCGCCGTTCACGACCATATCATCATCGGCAAGGATGGCCACGCCAGCTTCAAGGGCCTTCGGCTGATCTGAAGCAAACGCGAAAGTTTAACGCGAGCTGCAACCCATAGAGGCGGCATCAATACAAAATTAACACCTATAAATTAGCATTTCCGAAAATAATAAATCAAGGCATCGAACCTTGATGCCTGAAGGAACGGGGGTGCTTTATGTTTAATGGAGTGCGTTTCTTTCGCGATAGATCCGGCTCGTCTGCTGTCGAGTTCGCCATCGTCGCACCGATATTCTTTCTCGTCCTGCTCACGATGATCGCCTACGGCATTTATCTGATGGCCGCCTATTCGGTGCAGCAGATCGCCGCCGATGCGGCAAGAACGGCCGTTGCCGGACTGAACACCACCGAACGCCAGCAGCTTGCCCGCGATTTCGTCAGCAAAAGCGATCTCAGCTACGCCTTCATGGACAAGACGCGTTTCACCGTCAACGTCGCCACCGATCCCGCCAATGCCAACCAGTTCACGGTCAAGGTCGAATATGACGCCCGCAACCTGCCGATCTGGAGCCTCTACAGCTACACCCTGCCCGAGCCGGTCATCCGGCGTTTTTCCACCATCCGGATCGGAGGAGCATGACATGCGAGATATCCATTCCCTGCTCCCCCGCTTCCTTAGGGATAGAACGGGCAACATCGCCATCTCGGCGGGGCTCACCGCACCGCTCTTCATCGGCATATTGGCGCTCGGTGTCGATTACGGTTACCTGACATTACAGAAACGGCAATTGCAGCAGACCGCCGACCTCGCCGCCATCTCGGCGGCAGCCAACGCCACCGATGCCGAAAAAGCGGTTCAGCAATATTTTGCCCTCAACGGCATGGATCTCGGCGTCCGGACGGCCCAGGGCATTTTGACCGCCAAGGGGCTCCAGCCCTTCGATCCCCTGAATGAATTCGCCAGCAGCAAGGGTTATGCCGAAGTCATCAAGGGTCACTATGAGCCGGATGCGACGGTCCCTGTCGGCCAGCGTTTTGTCGATAACGCCCTGCCCACCAATGCGATAAAAGTGAACATCGTCGAACAGGGGCAGATATTCTTCGCCTCCGCCTTCACCAAGCCGCCAAAGGTTTCGGCGGTCGGAACGGCCTCATCCCAGAAGATCGCGGCATTTTCGGTGGGATCGCGGCTCGCCAGCCTCGATGAGGGAATTCTCAACAGCCTTCTCGGCGGCCTGCTTGGCACCACGGTGTCGTTGAAGCTGATGGATTATCAGGCGCTTCTCGCCGCCGATGTCAACGCACTGAAGATCGTCGAGGCGCTGGCCATTGATCTCAACCTCACCGCCGGCACCTACAAGGATGTTCTGAAGACCGAAATCAGCTACGGCAAATTCCTCGACGTGCTGACGAAAACAACGGGATTGCAGCCGGCGGTCGTCAACATTCTGAATACGCTGCAAAAAACCGTCAACAAGAGCAACGTCAAGATAAAGCTGGAGGAAATCCTCAATCTCGGCCCGTTCTCGGACAAGCTGATCGGTACGGGTGAAAACCTCAAGGTCACCGCCGGTGTCTTCGATCTCATCAATGCCGCAGCGGTAGCCGGCAATGGCGGCAATCAGCTGGGCCTCAATCTCAACGCCAATCTTCTCGGTCTCGCCTCGGTCAAGGCAACGCTTGCCATCGGTGAACCGCCGGTCGAAACGCCGTCGCTTGCCGTCGGAGGTCAGGGCACCGTGGTGCGCACCGCACAGACCCGGCTTGCGGTCAATGTCGTGGTTGACGGGCTTCAGGCCATAGCAGGCCTCAAGGTCAATCTTCCGCTCTATGTGGAAGTCGCCCATGCCGAAGCGCGGCTTGCCGATATTCGCTGCACGGGCGGCGGACAGGGAACCGTCGATGTCGAGGTCGTTCCCGGCGTTGCGGAAATCGCTCTTGGCAATGTCGATACCACGGCCTTTGCCAATTTCGGCAAGGATCCGCGCGTCACCAAGGCGGCGATCGTGGATTCGGCGCTGCTCTCCATCAATGGCAGCGCCCTCATCAACGCCACCAACATGACCAAGACCAAGCTGACCTTCACTCAGTCCGATATTACCCAGGCCAAGATCAAGAGTGTCTCCACCAAGGACACCGTTACCACTCTTGTCAGTTCACTGCTGAAGAACCTTAATCTGGATATCAGGCTTCTCTTCCTCAACCTTGATCTCGGAGGTCTGGCGGGCATTCAGGCGGCGCTTGCCAACACGCTTGCGGTGGTCACAGCCCCCGTCGATCAGCTGCTCTATAACGTGCTGCTGGTTCTCGGCGTCAAGATCGGCGAAGCCGATGTGCGGGTCACGGATGTCCGCTGCCAGCAACCAGCGCTGGTGCAATAGTTCAGCACCGCACACGAAAAAGCCGCCGGAAGGTCTCCCGGCGGCTTTTTTGTTTATTTCGTTAGATCAGGCGTTGGCAATCGCCAGACGCTTCTCGTCGCGGCCGCTCTTCATGCGCTCGGACAGCAGGAACGCCAGCTCCAGCGCCTGATCGGCGTTGAGGCGCGGGTCGCAATGGGTGTGGTAACGGTCGGACAGCGAATCCGCCGTCACGGCGCGCGCACCACCCGTGCATTCCGTCACATCCTTGCCGGTCATCTCGATATGGATGCCGCCCGGATGCGTGCCTTCGGCGCGGTGGATCTGGAAGAAGCTTTCGACTTCCGACAGGATCCGCTCGAACGGACGCGTCTTGTAGTGGTTGAGCGTGATCGTGTTGCCATGCATCGGATCGCAGGACCAGACGACCTTGCGGCCTTCTTTTTCCACCGCACGGATGAGCTTCGGCAGGCTGTCCGCCACCTTGTCGTGGCCGAAACGGCAAATCAGCGTCAGGCGGCCAGCCTCGTTCGCCGGGTTCAGCGCATCGATCAGCTCGATCAGGTTATCGGGCGTCAGCGACGGTCCGCATTTCAAACCGATCGGGTTCTTGATGCCGCGGAAATATTCCACATGCGCATGGTCGAGCTGACGCGTGCGGTCGCCGATCCAGATCATGTGGCCGGACGTGGCGTACCAGTCGCCGGAGGTGGAATCGACGCGGGTCAACGCCTCTTCGTAACCGAGCAGCAGCGCCTCATGGCTGGTGAAGAAGTCGGTTTCACGCAGGCTCGGATTGCTGTCTGCCGAGATACCTATCGCCTTCATGAAATCCATGGTTTCGGAGATGCGGTCGGCCAGCTTGCGATAACGGTCCGCCTGCGGGCTGTCCTTGATGAAGCCGAGCATCCACTGGTGAACGTTTTCGAGGTTGGCATAGCCACCCATCGCGAAAGCGCGCAGCAGGTTCAGCGTCGCCGCCGACTGGCGGTAGGCGTCGAGCTGACGCTCCGGGTTCGGAATGCGCGAAGCCTCGTTGAATTCGATGCCGTTGATGATGTCGCCACGGTAGGACGGCAGGGAAACGCCATCCTGCACTTCCACGTTGGAAGAGCGCGGCTTGGCGAACTGGCCAGCAATGCGTCCTACCTTCACGACAGGCAGCTGCGCGCCATAGGTCAGCACGACGGCCATCTGCAGGAAAGCGCGGAAGAAGTCGCGGATATTGTCCGCGCCATGCTCGAGGAAGCTTTCGGCGCAATCGCCGCCCTGCAGCAGGAAGGCGTTGCCTTCAGCCACATTGGCAAGCTGCTTTTTCAGGCGACGGGCTTCACCGGCAAAAACGAGCGGCGGATAGGTCGCAAGCGTGGCTTCCGTTGCCGCAAGCGCTGCCGCGTTAGGATATTCGGGAACCTGCTGGATTGGCTTTTGCCGCCAGCTGCCGGGGGTCCAATTCTGTGCCATGTTCTTACCCTTTTCTCGCCCGCGCAACAGCGGCGCGACCGCCTCGAAAAATTGAGCGGCTTATAGCTCCAAGCGCCGAGTTTGCATAGACACTCGTGCACCCGCTCCTCCCTTTCCGACCCTTTTGATGCCGTCTGACGCAGAAAAATCGTTTCAAACGATTAAAATATCACAAGATGGTGTCCGCCTGCTCCCGTGCAATCAAGAAATTCCCCGTTTTGTGCGGATGTATTGGCGCAAGGAAAGAGGCAGATGGAAGAGAAAGACCGCCAGTCGGTCCATGGCAGAGGATGGCCAGGTCTCCCACTCATCATCGCCCCCGCCTTGCCTGCACAGTGCTTCAGTGCGTCTCATCTTTTCCATCAGGAACATGGTTTCCGGCAACATTTTTGTCTCCTTGGTGTGGAGAGACGAGTTAAGCGGACCCGGCGGGAGAGCATAGATGCACGTTTGAAAGACCCGTTTCATACAAAAACGGAGAAAGCGGCCCCTGATGCGCATAAGGTGCTGCGGTGATTTGGAGAAGATGCCGTGAAGGAAGTGGACTGGGACGATCTGAAGCTTTTCGACATTGTTGCGACAGAGGGAGGTTTGGCCGGTGCTGCAGGCAGAGCCGGGCTCAGCGCGCCGACGATTGGCCGAAAAATGCTCCTTTTGGAGCGCAAGATCGGACGAACGCTCTTCATTCGAAGCCAGAACGGATACAGGCTCGCCCCGGATGGCGAGGTCCTGCTCGAAAAGGTTCTGATCATGCGGCAAAGCGCGGCAGAGATCGCGCAATGGCACGGTGAGGCCTTCTCGCTGCCGATTGTTTCGATATCGAGCGACATCTGGATTGCGGGCTTCATAGCGGCCAATACAGCAGCCATCCGGGGCCCATCCGACGCTTTTCGGCTGTGCTGCAAGCAATGCGAGAACGAAGACGAACTGACCTATCGGCGTGGCCTGATTTCGATAAGGCACGACAAGCCAGCCACCGGAAATTTTGCCGTGCGCAAATCGGTCGACGTCGCCTATTGCGCCTATCGCCCGCAGGACAGTTCGGGCGAAGAGTTCACGCAATGGATTTCAATTGGAACCGAGGTGGCGGCGTCCGACGCGGAGAAATGGGTATTCCGTCATCGGGAACCGCTTATCCACACCTGGACGAACGCGCCCTCACTTTTACCGGGCCTTATCCAGAGCGGCGCGGGAAAAGGCGTCCTGCCGTGTTTCGTTGGCGATGCCCTGCCCGGCCTTGTCCGCGATGGCGAGGCGATCGAAGAATTATCCCATCCGCTGTGGATCGTCGTCAACGATGACGACCGGCATGCCGCTGAAATGCGGCTCGCCATAGACCGTCTCGTTGCCCTTTTGAAGAGCAACGAGAGCCTGTTCAGCGGGCGTCGGTGATAATCGGGCGAAAATCAATGATGTGCCGAAGTGGAGGGTGACTAGACCTTTTCGCCGTTCACCACGCGGTAGCTCGGCGAATACATCGTCACCAGTTCCTCGGACGCTGTCGGATGCACCGCCATGGTGCGGTCGAAATCATCCTTGGTGCAGCCGGCTTTCAGCGTGATGCCGAGAAGCTGCGCCATCTCACCCGCCTCATGGCCGAGAATATGGACGCCGACAACCTTGCGGTCGGCAGCATTGACGATCAGCTTCATGATCGTCTTTTCCTGACGGCCGGATAAGGTCGCCTTCATCGGGCGGAACTGTGCGCGATAGACCTCCAGTTCCGGATATTTCCTGCCGGCTTCCTCTTCCGAAAGACCGACCGTGCCGATTTCGGGCTGCGAAAACACCGCCGTCGCGATCAGTTCGTGATCCGGCTTGGTCGGGTTGTTCTTGTATTCGGTTTCGATGAAGCACATGGCCTCGTGGATCGCCACCGGCGTCAGCTGTACCCGGTCGGTGACGTCACCCAGCGCGAAGATGTTCGGCACGTTCGTACGCGAGTAATCATCGACGATGATCGCGCCCCGCGCATCGAGTTTAACCCCGGCATTTTCGAGGCCAAGGCCCTTGGTGTTCGGATCGCGGCCAAGCGCCAGCATCACCAGGCCGACATGCAGCGAGCCGCCCTGCTTCGTGCGCGCCACGAAGCCACCGGCGCCATCCTTGCTGACGTCCTCGATGATGTCTTCCAGAATGATGCGGATGCCCTTGGCCTCCATCGCCTCATGCAGGCCCTTGCGCATGTCGTGATCGAACCGCGAGAGGATTTCCTTACCGCGATAGATCAGTGTCGTTTCGACACCAAGCCCGTGGAAGATATTGGCGAATTCCACGGCGATGTAACCGCCGCCGGCGATCAGGATCGATTTCGGCAGCTCTTCCAGATCGAAAGCCTCGTTGGACGAGATCGTTAGCTCATGGCCGGGCAGCGCCTTGTGCTCGTTCGGCGTGCCGCCGACGGCGATCACGATACGCTCGGCCGTGAACGTCTGGCCGGTTTTCGTGAGCTTCACGGTGTGGGCGTCAACCAGTTCCGCCCGGCTGTCGAAAATGTCCGCCTTGGCGTTTTCAAGACCCTTGCGATAGAGCCCTTCGAGACGGGTGATTTCCTTGTCCTTCGCCGCGATCAGCTTCTTCCAGTCGAAGCTGCGTTCGCCGACGCTCCAGCCAAATCCTTCCGAGTCCTCGAAATGTTCCGGGAATTGCGAGGCGTAGACGAACAGCTTCTTCGGCACGCAGCCGCGGATGACGCAGGTGCCGCCATAGCGGTATTCTTCGGCGATTGCCACGCGCTTGCCGAGCGAGGCCGCTACACGGCCGCTGCGCACGCCGCCAGAACCGCCACCGATGACGAAGAGATCGTAGTCATAAGCTGTCATAGTCAAAACCCCTGATCAAAACCGCCGTCCTCAGCCTCGAGACGGGTGGCGGCGCATTCACGGCACATATAGGTGCTGCGACGCACAAATGAAAAGCCCGGTCTTGCGACCGGGCTTTGAATATTTCTGAACCTGAGCTTTTTGGGCCCAATGCTCTATGTCACGCACTCAGGGCTTGTGAGCCGGAGCGCCGCCCGTATTGGTCTGATCTGCCGGAAGCGGCTTCAGATCGGCGCCAGCTACCTTCTGCAACTCAGCCATGCTGGAGGTGTTCAGATCGCGGTTGACGCCAGCGGCCCAGATGTCGGCGGCCTTCATCAGTTCGCGCGTGGCGATCGGGCCGTCCTTCAGGAGCTTCTTGCCCGCTTCGCTGCTGTAGAAGGTGGAAATGGCGTTCAGCTCTTCAACGGTGAAGGCGCGCGCGTAGGTTAGCGCGGCTTCGCGTTCCAGATCGGCGCGGCGCGGCGCAAGCTCGAGCGCCTTCGCGTCAACGGTCTCGGTGATCGCGTCCTGCACATTCGGTGAGGCCTGAATGAGTTCGGCTTTCAGACGCTCCGCCAGTCCAGGCAGAATGTCGTCGAAACGGTCGGTAACGCCAAGAGAGGTGATAGCCTGCCGTGCGGCAGCGATATGCGCTTCCGAAATTTCCTGAGCGCGTGCGGCAGTACCGAACACGATGCCGGAAATGAGGATCGAAGCAGCGGCAGCTTTGCCCAGTCCCGCTAGTTTGACCATGAAAATCTCGCTCCTGTTATACTGCCTGCATCACGCGGGCGCCTTCAGGACCCGCGATGATGGCAAGCGATGCCAAATTTATGAAAAGTCCGTGCTCGACGACACCGGGAATCGTGTTCAGCTCGCGTGCTAGCGCTTCTGCATCAGGAATACGGCCAAAAGATGCGTCAAGGATGAGGTGTCCACCGTCGGTCATGAAGGCGCCATCGCCGGATGAGCGCATCGTCAACTCGCCCGAAAGGCCGGATCGTGCCGCCAGTTTTTCGATGGCGATGCGCGTTGCCACCTGGCCGAACGGGTTGATTTCGATGGGAAGCGGAAAGGCGCCAAGCGTCTCGACGACCTTGCTCTGGTCGGCGATGACGATCACCCGGGCAGATGCCGCAGCCACGATCTTTTCGCGCAGAAGCGCGCCGCCGCCGCCCTTGACGAGACGCAGCGCATGATCGACCTCGTCAGCGCCATCGATGGTCAGATCGAGTTCCGGCAATTCATCGAGGGATTTCAGCGGCACGCCAAGCTCGACGCACAGGCGCGCGGTGCGCTCGGATGTCGGCACGCCCTCGACCTTGAGACCGGCTGCGACCTTTTCGGCCAGAAGCCGGACAAATTCCTCGGCCGTCGAACCCGTGCCGATACCAAGCCGCATCCCGTCCTGCACGTGGGACAATGCGGCCTCGGCGGCCTTGATCTTCATCTGGCGGGCATCCATGTGCCTGAAACTCCGGTAGCTTTGTCGTCGCCGTGCTGTTTACACGGGTCGAAAGCCAAACGAAAGCCTTTTTCAAGGCAACGAACAGAACGTTGTGACGCGGTTGCAAAGACAGGCCCGTTTGCCTAGGCTTGGCGCAAATGAAAACACCCATATCCCAGCATCCGCATTCTCCAAGAGGCCAGTTCCCGTGACAACCCGCACGCTCTCCCCGCTCGCCATTTTCGATCTCGACGGCACGCTGGTCGATACCGCCGCCGATCTCGTCTCGAGCCTTAACCACACCATCGCTGCAGCCGGGCTTGCCCCCGTTACCTATGACGACCTGACGCATCTCGTCGGCCAGGGCGCTCGGGTGATGATCAAGCGCGCCTTCGCACTGCGCGAGACGGAACTGCCGGAAGCCGAGATCGATCCGCTCTATGAGCGCTTCATCACCCATTACCGCGCCGAAATGCCCGGCGAAAGCCTTCCCTATCCGGGCATCGTCGCGGCTCTGGACGCGCTAAAGGCCGCCGGCATCACGCTTGCCGTCTGCACCAACAAGACCGAAATCCTCGCTGTGCCGCTACTCGAAAAACTCGGCCTCACGCCCTATTTCGCCGCCATCACCTGCGGCGATACCTTTGAGTACCGCAAGCCCGATGCGCGCCACATCCTCGGCACCATCGAAAAGGCCGGCGGTGACACGCAACGCACTGTCATGGTCGGCGACAGCATCAACGACATCCTCGCCGCAAAGAACGCTGGCGTGCCATCGATCGGCGTCACCTTCGGTTATACGGATGTGCCGATGGTGAAACTCGAGCCGGATGTCGTGATCGACGATTTCAATGAATTGACGCCGGCGCTGTTCGAAGAACTGGTTGCTAAGGGTGCGGCTGCGGCCTGAGAGGCTGTGGGCTAGGCGGAAAAAGCGAGGGAGCGGCACACTCAACCACATTGAGGGTTGCGCGCCCCTTCTTCCGTCATGCCGGACTTGATCCGGCATCCAGCCACGGCGCGTTTGCACCGCGAGAAGAGTCTCTCGCGATCAAGGACTTGATCGCGCTGGACCCCGGATCAAGTCCGGGGTGACAGAGTACGGTGTTGCCGTTAACGCCAAATGTAGCAGGCGGACCCTACCACCAAACAAATCGGGAAGGCCTTTCCTTCAAACAAAAAAGCGCCGTCTCCGGCGCTTTTTCTCTTGATGGTATGCTGATCAGATCGACGCGGCCCGCGCCTTCGTCGTCACGGCGAATGCCTTCTGCACATAGCTGTCGCGATCATAGACATCGTCGAAGAATTGCACCTTGCCGTCCTTGTCCGGCCACGCGGTGAAATAGGCCACATAGACAGGAACCTTCTCCGGCACCTGCACGGCCCGGTTCTTGCCGGATGCGATCTGCTCGCCAACCTTGTCGACGCTGGTGCCGAGAACGGCCGCGGCCATGCGGCGCGGATCGACCAGGCGGATACAGCCATGGCTCAGCGCCCGCATGTCGCGGTTGAAGAAGCTCTTGGCCGGCGTGTCATGCATGTAGATGGCATGCGCATTGGGGAACAGGATCTTCAGGTCGCCCAGCGCATTGTCGCTGCTCGGCGGCTGACGAACGGAAATCGCGTTGGTCGAGCCGTACCAGTTGACGCTGGTGGAAGAAACGGCACGGCCGCCCACCTGCACTTCGTAACCCAGCCGGTCAAGATAGGACGGATCACGGCGCAGCTTCGGCAGCATCTCATTGACGATGATCGACTGCGGCACGCCCCAATAGGGGTTGAACTCGACGGTCTGGATCTCATCCTGGAAGAAATAGGTCTGGTTGGCTTTCGAGCCGACCACCACCTTCATGCCGAACTGCTCGAGGCCGTCATTGTGGTAATAGGCCATGAAAGCGGGTTGGTTGATGAAGACGTAACGCTGGCCGAGATCGGCCGGCAGCCAGCGGACCTGCTCCATGGCCACCTGCACCTTGGCGATCTTGGCGTCATTGCTTTCGCCGACCATGGCGCGCACGGTCGCGCGGCCAATCACGCCATCCGGCTTCAGGCCGTTTTCGCTCTGGAACGCCTTCACCAGATCGACGAGATCAGGCGTATAATCCGGCGTCTGCTGATAGGCGGAAATGATCGCCGCATGCTCGGCCTTGAAGGCGGGCGAAGCACGATGTTCGATGGCCTTGACGACATTGGCCATATCCGCGCTGCTGTTGCCGGGCTTCAGCACCAGATCGGCGGGAACGCGCACGACATGTGCCGCATCACCCTCGCCGCGCAGGCGGGCAAGTTCGGTCTTCAACGCAAGATATTCGGCGCTAGACGGTTCGCGGCTGCGCAGATACGCGGCGACATCGGGGCTGAGGCCCGCAAGCTTCAGCACGGGTGCGAGGTTCACCGTCTTGCGCTTGAAATCATGGTAGCCGGAAAGCCGGTTCGGATCGACACGGCCACGGGTCGTATCCTGCACATAGGCAAGAACCTTGGCGGAGAGCGCCAGCTCGAACTGCATCTGCGCCCGCTGATAGGCGTCGGATACGGGTGCCGAGGCCGTTTCGACCGGCGTACCCGTTGCAGTCGTGCCTGCAGCATTGCTGCTGATGCTGGCGGTCACGTCCTTTGCCGGTGCGGAAATGCTGTAATCGGCCGGATCGAGGCCACTTTCGCCCACCGTCTCGAAAAAGGCGATGACGGCATTGGCACGCGCGGTAAGCTCACCTTCCGAAACCCACAGCGTCTTGCCGCCGGCTCCATAATAGGCTTCCAGCGCCTTGGCGATCTCAGGCGTGGCGCTGAACTTCAGATTGGCGAGACCTTCGCCGAAATTCGCGGTGTTTACCGCACGCGCCGCATCCGCCTTGTAGTCGTAATAGCGCGGGCCGGAAACGCGCGGCAAAGGCTCGGGGTCGGAAGCGTCCGCACTCTGTCCTGCGCCCGGTCCAGCGGTCGAGGGCGAGGTGACGATGCCGGCCGGCGGCAATTCACCGCGATCACGCGCGATCTTGCCGGGGCCGCCGCGCAGGAGGTCCATCAGCGTTACCGCCCCGGCGCTGCCGGGAAGAGCGGTGGAAACGGAAAGACCGAGAGCCAGCACCAGCGCTGCCGATGATTTTCCAGATGTGACTTGCAATTTGATCCTCGTAGCACCCAGCACCGCCAGCAAAGGGCGGGCATCAGTTTCATGCCTGTCTAGCCGATCGCCGGCCCGTTGAAAAGAAAACGCCCAAAGCCCACAACCGTGCCGAAATGAACCTTATGATACAGCCAAAGCCATAAAAACGTAATTTCCAGAATTGGCGAGAATGGTTAAATTTCTATTTATTTCATTCACTTTACCCTGCCCCAACGGAGCGTCAGCGCACCCGGTAAAGCCCGGTTTTCCGGCCATTTCGCGTCGTAGTAAAAATGACACGCCGACGCCTTTTTCTCCGCGCACCACGCCACACGGTAAAATCGCTTTTGCACGGCGGGAAATATCTGCCTCCGCCCCATTGCAGCGCTTTCATTGCCGGCGCGATGATTCTATATATCGGCCGCGCAAGGCGGGCGAAGGCGCCGTTTTGGCGGAGGAACACGAGTAAAAAGGCAATACTGATGACAGCCACACGCACGGAAACCGATACATTTGGACCCATTGAAGTTCAGGCCGATCGCTATTGGGGCGCGCAGGCGCAGCGCTCGCTCGGCAACTTCAAGATCGGCTGGGAAAAGCAGCCCGCCTCTGTCGTTCGCGCGCTCGGCATCGTCAAGCAGGCAGCGGCCCGCGCCAACATGGCCCTGGCCGGCCTCGACCCGAAAGTCGGCGACGCCATCATCGCGGCTGCTCAGGAAGTCATCGACGGCAAGCTGACCGAACATTTCCCGCTCGTCGTCTGGCAGACCGGTTCCGGCACGCAGTCGAACATGAACGCCAACGAGGTGATTTCGAACCGCGCAATCGAAATGCTCGGCGGCGAAATGGGCACCAAGAAGCCGGTTCACCCCAACGACCACGTCAATATGAGCCAGTCCTCGAACGACACCTACCCGACGGCGATGCACATCGCCTGCGTGGAAGAGATCGTTCACCACCTGCTGCCGAGCCTGAAGCACCTGCACAAGGCGCTGGAAGCCAAGGTCAAGCAGTTCGAAAAGATCATCAAGATCGGCCGCACCCACACCCAGGATGCAACGCCGCTGACGCTCGGCCAGGAATTCTCCGGCTATGCCGCGCAGGTCTCCTCGGCCATCGCCAATATCGAAACCACCCTGCCCGCACTTTCCAAGCTCGCCCAGGGCGGCACGGCTGTAGGCACGGGCCTCAACGCCCCAATCGGCTTCGCCGAGAAGGTCGCGGAAGAAATCTCCAAGATCACCGGCCTGCCCTTCGTCACTGCGCCAAACAAGTTCGAAGCGCTCGCTTCGCACGATTCCATGGTCTTCTCCCATGGCGCGATCAATGCGGCCGCTGCAGCACTGTTCAAGATCGCCAACGACATCCGCTTCCTCGGTTCCGGCCCGCGCGCCGGTCTCGGTGAATTGTCGCTGCCGGAAAACGAGCCCGGCTCGTCGATCATGCCGGGCAAGGTGAACCCCACCCAGTCGGAAGCATTGACGCAGGTTTGCGCCCACATCTTCGGCAACAATGCAGCGCTCTCGTTTGCCGGTTCGCAGGGCCACTTCGAGCTCAACGTCTATAACCCGATGATGGCCTACAACTTCCTGCAGTCGGTCCAGCTTCTGGGCGATGCGGCCGTCTCCTTCACCGACAATTGCGTTGTCGGTATCGAGGCACGCGAAGATAACATCCGGAAGGGCGTCGAAAACTCGCTGATGCTGGTGACTGCGCTCAACAGCAAGCTCGGCTACGATATCTGCGCCAAGATCGCCAAGACCGCGCACAAGAACGGCACGACCCTGCGCGAAGAAACGGTCGGTGGCGGATACCTCACCAACGAGGAATTCGACCAGTTTGTACGCCCGGAAAACATGATCGGCCCGAAATAAGCCGGTCGGGATTTATCGCTGGAATTGGAACGGGCCTTCGGGCCCGTTTTTTATTGCCGGATGGATAAGGACAGGCTCCAAGCTGGACAGGCTGCGATGGTCCGGTATTGACCTCGCCTGCCGTTTTGAAGATCGTCCTTGTGAGCCGGTCTCCGGCGCAAATGCCGAAACCCCAAGCGCGATGAGGATGACGCCATGATATGCCGCCGCAATCTCCTGCTGGGCGGCGCGCTTTTCGCGGCGGCCTTGAAAATCCCAGATGTCTTGGCCCGGGACAGGCGGCTGCAAATACCTCTCTGGCCCGGCCCACCTCCCGGCGGCAGCGGTCCGGGTGGCGCTCTGGAGATCAGCAGGAAAGGCGCGGTCAGCAATATCAGCCTGCCGAGCCTTGAAATATTCGCACCCGAGAAACCAAACGGTTCCGCCATCATTATCGCGGGTGGCGGTGGATATAAACGCATCGAAGAAGGCAAGGAATCCTATCCTGCAGCACGCTGGCTTGCCGCAAGGGGTATCCACGCCTTCGTCCTCACCTATCGCCTGCCGATCGAAGGCTGGGTCGCCGGTCCGCTTGCCCCGCTTCAGGATGCACAGCGTGCCATCAGGCTCATCCGCGCCCGCGCTTCGCAATGGCAGATCGATACGCACAAGATCGGCGCGCTTGGCTTTTCTGCGGGCGGCCACCTGATGGGCCTGACTGCGGCCCGCTCCGCCTTCTCATCTTACGATGCCCTCGATGATATCGACAGGCAATCAGCCCGGCCGGATATCGCAGCGCTGATCTACCCGGTCATCACGCTATCGGCTCCCTATGACGATACCTCGACCCGCAAATCGCTTGTCGGCAGACATCCGACGGATGCGGCAACGCGGCAATGGTCGGTGGAAAGCCATGTGGGAAAGGATTGCCCGCCGATTTTCCTGACGCAGGCCGATGACGATCGCATTTCCGATCCGGCCAACAGCCGTATCATGCAGCAGGCCTGCGAAAAGGCCGGCGCGGATGTCGAGTTTCATCCAATCGCGTCCGGCGGTCACGGCTTTGGCATGGGCAAGCCCGGAACTCTCACCGAAGCATGGCCGACATGGTACGAAGCGTGGCTTAAGAAACGCAGCTTTCTGACCTGATGCATGGGGCGCATCGCAGCGCACCGCGCGTCCCAAGCCCATTATCACCAAACAAAAGGGCCGCAAAAGCGGCCCTCTTCATCTCATTCAAACTGTCAAACCAGCCGGCTCTGCTCCACCGCCGCCTCAACGAAGCTGGCGAAAAGCGGATGCGGATCAAGCGGGCGGCTCTTCAGTTCCGGGTGATACTGCACACCGATGAACCACGGATGGTCAGGATATTCCACCGTTTCCGGCAGGACGCCATCCGGAGACATGCCGGAGAAGACGAGGCCGCAATTTTCCAGGCGGTCCTTGTAGTCCACGTTCACCTCGTAGCGGTGGCGGTGGCGCTCGGAAATATCCGTGGTGCCGTAGATTTCGGCGATCTTGGTATCTTTCTTCAGCGCCGCCTTGTAGGCGCCAAGACGCATCGTACCGCCGAGATCGCCCTTGGAGGAGCGCTTCTCCAGCTCGTTGCCCTTGACCCATTCCGTCATCAGGCCGACGACCGGCTCGGAAGTCGGGCCGAATTCGGTGGAGGAGGCATTTTCGATGCCGGCAAGGTGACGGGCCGCTTCCACGACCGCCATCTGCATGCCGAAGCAGATGCCGAAATAGGGCACGTTGCGCTCACGCGCGAACTGCGCCGCCATGATCTTGCCTTCGGAACCACGCTCACCGAAACCACCAGGCACGAGAATGCCGTTGACCTTTTCGAGATAGGGTGTGGGATCTTCCTTTTCGAAGACCTCGGACTCGATCCATTCCAGCTTGACCTTGACGCGATTGGCAAAACCACCGTGATGCAGCGCCTCGATCAGCGACTTGTAGGCATCCTTGAGGCCGGTGTATTTGCCGACGATCGCAATCGTCACTTCGCCTTCCGGCGTGCGGATGCGGTTGCAGACCTCTTCCCACGGCTCCAGACGCGGCTTGGGCGCCGGCTCGATGCCGAAGGCGGCCAGCACTTCCGAATCGAGACCTTCCTTGTGGTAGGCAATCGGAACGTCATAGATATTCGCCACATCCAGCGCCTGGATGACGGCGGAAGGACGCACGTTGCAGAACAGCGAAAGCTTGCGGCGTTCCGCTTCCGGGATTTCCCGGTCGGCGCGCACAAGCAGGATGTCGGGGTGAATGCCGAGCGCCTGCAGTTCCTTCACGGAATGCTGGGTCGGCTTGGTCTTCAGCTCGCCGGCTGCCGGAATGTAAGGCATCAGCGTCAGGTGAAGATAGATCGCCGTGCCGCGCGGCAGGTCGTTGCCGAGCTGGCGGATCGCCTCCATGAACGGCATCGCCTCGATATCACCCACCGTGCCACCGATTTCGCAGATGACGAAGTCGTAGTCGTCATTGCCTTCGATCACGAAATCCTTGATCTCGTTGGTGACATGCGGAATGACCTGAACGGTTGCGCCGAGATAGTCGCCGCGCCGTTCCTTGTCGATGATGTTCTTGTAGATACGACCGGTCGTGATGTTGTCGGTCTTGGTGGCCGAACGCCCCGTGAAGCGCTCATAGTGGCCAAGGTCGAGGTCCGTCTCGGCACCGTCATCCGTCACGAACACTTCGCCGTGCTGTGTCGGGCTCATGGTGCCGGGATCAACGTTCAGATAGGGGTCGAGTTTGCGAAGCCGCACCCGATAACCACGGGATTGCAACAAAGCTCCGAGTGCTGCCGCGGCGATGCCCTTGCCTAGAGAGGAGACCACGCCGCCTGTGATGAATACATATCGCGCCATGGGATTCACCGGATACCTTTTTACCTCTGATTCCGCCAGCCCAAAATTAATGGTTTCGAAAATTCGCTGTTGACGAATCCGCGATGGGGCGAGCCGGAATGCGAACAAAAGAAAACCGGCAGGCTTTTGGCCTGCCGGAGCGTTAAATCAAAACCGGGCTTATTGACCGGTCGGAACTGCGTTCGGATCGGCGGGCTGCGCCGGTGCCGGGGCGGCCGTGCCGGAAGCGGCAGGGGCCGGTGTCGTCTGCGCCGGAGCGGCCGCACCATTATTTGTCGGAACGCCATTTTCAGCCGGAGCCGGGGCCGGCGTCGTTGCCGGACCGAGCGTGTCGAGAATGCCGTTGCCCTGACCCTGCGTGGCCGGAATACGGTTCAGGATGTCGGTCGGGCGCGATTCGTAGCGGGTCATAAGACCAAGGCCGAGCGACGTCAGGAAGAACAGCGCGGCGAGGATGCCGGTTGTGCGGGTCAACGCATTGGCCGTTCCGCGCGCGGACATGAAGCCCGAACCGCCGCCGATACCGAGGCCGCCGCCTTCGGAACGCTGAATCAGGACCACGCCGACAAGCGCCAGCACGATCATGAGGTGAATAACAATCAAAACGGTCTGCATGACAATCCATTCCATGCCCCGCGCGGAGCACCATAAAGAAGGTTTTGCGGCTCTTTACATGAGGCGACGGCTTATTCCAAGCCCCTTTCCCGCCACTCGTGCAGGAAAGCTTGGATCAAGCCGTCAGTTGCTCGTATGCCGCATAGATGGAAAGGAAGTCGGAAGCTTTCAAGCTCGCACCGCCAATCAGCGCACCATCGACGTTCTCGACGCCCATCAGTTCCAGCGCATTGGCCGGCTTTACCGAGCCGCCATAGAGGATGCGCATGGTCTTGCCGGCATCGCCGAAGCGCTTGACGAGTTCGTCGCGCATGAAGGCATGGGCCTCGCGCACGTCTTCGACCGTCGGCGTCAGGCCCGTGCCGATTGCCCAGACAGGCTCATAGGCGATGACGGTATTTTCGGCCGTCGCCTCATCCGGCAGCGAGCCGGCAAGCTGGCGCTTGAGAATATCGAGCGTCTGGCCCGCCTTGCGCTCATCCGCCGTCTCGCCGATGCAGACGATGGCGATGAGGTCGGCCTGATGGGCGGCAGAGGTCTTGGCGCGGACCAGATGATCCGTCTCGGCATGGTCGGTGCGGCGCTCGGAATGGCCGACGATGACATGGGTGCCGAAGCAGTCGGCGATCATCTCGGCGGAAATATCGCCGGTATGAGCGCCGGATGCGTTCTGGTGGCAATCCTGCGCGCCGATCATCAGCGGGCTGTCATCACAGAGCGCTGTTGCGACATAGAGCAGTGTCGAGGGCGGGCAGATCAGCGCATCCACCTTTTCGGACAGCGCGCCCTTGACGCCTTCTGCCATGGCCTTGATCTGATCGAGCGAGGCACGGGTGCCGTTCATCTTCCAGTTTCCGGCAACAAGCGGTCGAACATTCGGCGTCATGCGTATCCATTCCCTTTGTCTCTGGCCCCGCCTTTGGCGGCGCCCCATCCCTCAGCCGCAAGCGGCCCTTAATCACGACAGAAATACTGCCGGAAATCCCGGGATATTCCTTTAACCGCAGAAGGCCGCAAATGGTACAAAAAAGCGGCCCTTAGGTTCAAAACGACGGCCGATTTCGCAAATTTCACCGCCGCTGACCCAAATTGAGGCCTCAGCGGCTCAAAATCCAGTTCAAAACCGCCCGCCAGTCGGTCATGCGCACCGGCGTGCCGTGGCTGCCGGTCTCATACCGCGTGAACCGCGCCGGCTCACCGGCCTTCAGCAGGGTACGGAAGATCGTCGCCTGCTGATCGACCGAATAGACCTTGTCGGCGCTGCCATGGGTGAACCACACCGGCTTCCTGGCCTTGGCAAAGGCACTTTTCGGAAAATCGGGATCGACCGCACCACCGAGGATCGCCATGCCCTTGAGGTTGGCGACAGCAGCCTTGTCGCGGCTGATGCCATAGCAGATGAAGCTGCCCATCGAGGCACAGGTCAGTACGACCGGCTTCCCGCCCGATTTTTTGGCCGCATCGGCAATCAGCGCCGCGACATCTGCAACGCCGTTCTCATCGAAGGAACGCACGCTCGGCGCATAATAGGTGCCACCATTGGCGACGGCCAGATTCTTCAGCCGGTTGAAGTTGCCGCCGAAGGTGTAGTCATTCATGCCGAGCCGCCGGTCACCGCCGCGCCCGTGGATGAAGATGACGGTGAATGCCTGACCGCTTGCCGGCCCGACGCGCCCCACCTCGAGCGCCCTGCCCTCGACCGACACGGTTTCAAGCGCCTGCGCCTTCTTCGGCGTCATATCGACATATTGCCGCTTCACCCGCCGCTCCGGCACTTCGTCGCGGCCGTTGATGTCGCGCATTTCCTGATAGTCGATGACCTCGGATGCGCCGCCATCTCCGGTGGAAAGCAACGTCTGGGCGGAAAACAGCTCATCCTTGAAGGGGCGCAGCGGCCCGTCGGAGGCCGAAGCCGCAACCGGCATGGCCGCAACAGTCAGGCTGAAAAGAGTACAAAACGTGAAATGAGCTGTGGACATGCCTTGGCTAACCGTTCATTCGTGGCTGCGAGACTTGCCATTGCAAGGCCGGCAGCGCAATCCTCCTGTTGCGAAACCCTGACACAATCGTGGCATAGGATGCGCCGCGTTTGCCCGACGGACCCACTTCAATCGGACGGGAACCGCGTTTGGCGTTATGATTGACGCTACTGGCATAATGATTCGCATGGCGAAATTCTGACACACGCTTTTGAACTTTGGACATGATGGACGACAGCAACGATCTCTTCTCCGGTCTTCCGGCAGCACGAAACAGCGATACGGAAACGAACGAGGACGCCGCGAAGACGCCGGCGACCGCGGCCGCCAACGTGCCCGCCAACCTGAATGTGCAGCCGAAACCCGCAGCCGTTGCGGCCGTCACGCCGCCTGCCCCCGTGTCTCCTTCTGGTGACGACTACGGTGCTTCGTCGATCCGCGTGCTCGAAGGGCTGGAACCGGTGCGCATGCGCCCCGGCATGTATATTGGCGGCACCGATGAAAAGGCGCTGCACCACCTCTTTGCCGAAGTCATCGACAACTCCATGGACGAGGCCGTCGCCGGCCACGCCAACTTCATCGAAGTCCATCTCGATACCGAAGGTTTCCTGACAGTCACCGATAACGGCCGTGGTATTCCCGTGGAAAACCATCCGCAGGTTCCGGGCAAGTCGACGCTCGAAGTCATCATGACCAAGCTGCATGCCGGCGGCAAGTTCGACGGCAAGGCCTATGAGACATCGGGCGGCCTGCACGGCGTCGGCGTGTCCGTGGTCAATGCGCTGTCCGATCTTCTGGAAGTGGAAGTGGCGCGTAATCGCAAGCTTTACCGCCAGCGTTTTTCGCGCGGCGCGCCGATCGGCGGGCTGGAGGAGCTGGGCGACGTGCACAACCGTCGCGGCACCCGCGTGCGTTTCCATCCGGACCCGCAAATCTTTGGCGATCACGCCAAGTTCGAACCGGCCCGCATCTTCCGCATGGCCCGCTCCAAGGCCTATCTCTTCGGCGGCGTCGAAATCCGCTGGAGTTGCGATCCCGGCATGGTGCCGGCCGGCGGCGAAATCCCTGAGAAGGCCGTGTTCCATTTCCCCGGCGGCCTCAAGGATTATCTTGCCGCCACGCTCGGCAAGGAATTCACCGTCACCCGCGAGATTTTCTCTGGCCGCACCGAAAAGACCGGCGGCCACGGCGCGCTGGAATGGGCCGTCACCTGGTATGGCGGCGATACGCAGATTCATTCCTATTGCAACACCATCCCGACGCCCGAAGGCGGCACGCATGAGGCGGGTTTCCGCATCGCGCTCACCAAGGGCCTCAAAAATTACGCTGATCTGACGCAGAACAAGCGCGCCAAGGACATCACCACCGACGACGTGATGATCTCTGCCGCCGGCATGCTCTCGGTCTTCATCCGCGAGCCTGAATTCGTCGGCCAGACCAAGGACAAGCTCGCCACCGTCGAGGCCCAGCGCATCGTTGAAAACGCGCTGCGCGATCCCTTCGACCACTATCTCGCCGGCAATCCGGGCGAAGCGGCGAAGCTGCTCGACTGGGTGATCGAGCGCGCCGAAGAGCGCCTGCGCCGCCGCAAGGAAAAAGAAGTCAACCGCAAGACCGCGGTGCGCAAGCTGCGCCTGCCCGGCAAGCTGGCGGACTGCGCCCAGAACACGGCGGAAAATGCGGAACTCTTCATCGTCGAGGGTGACTCGGCGGGCGGCTCCGCCAAGCAGGCCCGCAACCGCGCCAATCAGGCCATTCTGCCGCTGCGCGGCAAGATCCTCAACGTCGGCAGCGCCAGCCGCGAAAAGCTCTCGGCCAACCAGCAGATCGCCGATCTCATCCAGGCGCTCGGCTGCGGCACCCGCACCAAATACCGCGAAGAAGACCTGCGGTATGAACGCATCATCATCATGACCGATGCCGATGTCGACGGCGCCCATATCGCCTCGCTGCTCATCACCTTCTTCTATCAGGAAATGCCGGAACTCATTCGCGGCAATCACCTCTATCTGGCGGTGCCGCCGCTCTACGTCATCCGTCAGGGCGCCAAGAGCGCCTATGCCCGCGACGACGCCCACCGCGCCGAACTGATGGAAACCGTCTTCAAGGGCAAGAAGGTCGAAATCGGCCGCTTCAAAGGCCTTGGCGAAATGATGGCCCAGCAGCTGAAGGAAACCACCATGGATCCCGAAAAGCGCACCTTGCTGCGCGTCGAGATCGACGATGTGGATTTCGAAGGCACCCGCGAGGCCGTCGACAATCTGATGGGCACCAAGGCCGATGCCCGCTTCCGTTTCATTCAGGAACGAGCGGCCTTCGCGGATAATCTGGATATCTGATCATCCGGATGCACCCCTGAAAGGCAGCGCATGGCGCTGCCTTTTGTGTTGATGTGGAGGGAACCTCATGCGGATAGTGCTGACGGGCAGTTCCGGTCGGGTCGGCCGCGCGATTTTCAGCGCCCTGGCCGGCAGGCACGATGTTACCGGCATTGACCGCTCCCCCTTTTCCACCACTCACATTGTCGGCGATTTCGCGGACATAAAACTGCTGCGTTCCGCTCTGGAGCGAGCGGATGCGGTGATCCATGCGGCAGCGCTCCATGCACCGCATGTCGGCATCGTTCCAGACGCAGAATTTCAGCGCATCAACGTCGACGGGACGCGCATGCTGGCGGAAGCGGCCATGGCGGCGGGTGTGCCACGGCTGGTTTTCACCAGCACCACGGCGCTTTACGGACAGGCGGTATCTGCAGGGTCCTGCACATTTATCGATGAAGAGACGCCGCCCCGGCCGAAAAGCATCTATCACCGCACCAAGCTCGAAGCCGAGCAGGTGCTGGCGGAGATGGCCGGCCCGCATCTCGCCGTGCGCGTGCTGCGCATGTCCAGAAGTTTCCCGGAGCCCGCCGATGTGATGGCGGCCTACCGGCTGCATCGCGGCGTCGATATCCGCGATGTCGCCGATGCCCATGTGCAGGCGCTGAGCAATGCTGGAGACGATTTCCAACGCTATATCATATCGGCCGCGACCCCGTTTTCCGCTGATGACTGCGACATTCTCGCTCGGGATGCAGCCTTCATCCTGCGGCAGCGGACCCCGGCCCTCGCCGCCACTTTCGCGCAGATGGGGTGGACGTTGCCGGCGACCATTGACCGGATCTATTCACCCGCACGCGCCGCAGAGGGGCTGGGCTGGACATCCCGCTTCGGTTTCGAGGAAGTAGTGGCTGAGCTTGCCCGGTGCAGCCTGGAAGTCCTGCCAGCAGGCGCCAATATCAGCCGGAAATCCGAGTAAGTCCGGCCCTATGCCGCCGCATCCTCGCGGACTTCCAGAATGCGGTCGATCAGGCCCCATTCCAGAGCCTCCTGCACCGTCATGAAGCGGTCGCGATCCATCGCCCTCTCGAACTCCTCGTAGCTGCGCCCGCAATGTTCGGCATAAAGCCGCGTCATGCGGTGTTTTGTCTGCCTGATTTCCTCGGCGTGGATAAGCATGTCCGACGCCTGCCCCTGAAAACCGCCTGATGGCTGGTGAATGAGGATGCTGGCATTGGGCAGCGCCGTCCGCGTGCCGGGTTCGCCCGCCATCAGCAGGAACGAGCCCATGGAACGGGCCGTCCCCATGCACAAGGTATGCACCGGCGCGCGAATGTAACGCATCGTGTCATACATGGCGAAACCGCTGGTCACCATGCCACCCGGCGAATTGATGTAGAGATGGATCGGCTTCTTCGGGTTTTCCGCTTCAAGAAACAGCAATTGCGCGCAAACCAGCGCGGAAACCGTATCGTTCACCTCTCCGTTGAGGAAGATGATCCTCTCGCGCAACAGGCGGGAGTAGATGTCGAAAGACCTTTCTCCCCTTGACGACTGTTCGACTACCATAGGGACGAGTTGCATCGTTTCGCGCATCGGCGAACTCCTGTCGTTTAAGAATATTGGGAAACGTGCCGGATCAGGCTGCGAGCTTGATCGGCGAACCGTTGTGGTTTGCGGCGGCCTTCGTCATGCGGCCGGTATTTACGGGCAGGTCATGAATGATGCGCAGGCTGGTGCCGCCACGGTCATTCGCTGCGATCTGGAACGTGACGGTGCTTTCCAGAAATGGCGGATGATCCTCCCGCAGCCGGTAGCAGACCTCCTGCCCCGGCGTGGTTTTTATCGCCTCTGATTCCGCCAGGGCTTGCCTCGGCAACCAGTGTTCGCGAAAAGCGGGAATGCTGATCGCACGCCACACTTTCTGCGGCGGCTCGTCCAGATCATATTCAAGCTCCAGACCGTTTTTCGGTGCTTCCGGTATTTGCCTGTTCATTGATCCATATCCTTCAGCAGGAGCTTCAGAGCCTCGATGCGCTGCGGCCAATAGGCGCGATATTTGGCGAGCCATGCCGCAATGCGGGTCAATCCTCCCGGATCGACCTCATAATTGACGAAACGGCCCTGCCGTCTTTCAACCACCAGCCCCGCCCCGCGCAGGACAGAAAGATGCTGCGACATGGCCGGCTGGCTAATCTCGATGCCTTCGCGCAAGGCGGAAGCGTTCATGGCGCCGTCCGCCAGCTTCTCGAAAATGGCGCGGCGTGTCGGATCGGCCAGCGCACGGAAAATATCGTTCTCAGTCATGACAACACATAAGCACACACTTATCTGATTCACAAGTCCCTTCGGCGGGCGGAAGGCAGCGTTTTTCATCCACAGCGTCCAATTCCGTGAACGCTTTCTCCCCTCGCGCGTTTTCACTGCGCCTGATACTCTTCGGGCCGGGAGCGATCAAAACAAGTGACTGCATTTACGGTCTTCATCATCATCATTCTTCTCCTGGTCATAGGACCGAGCCTGTTCGTCGTCATCGGCAAGCAGCGGGAAAAGGCCATTCCCAAGCGCCCTTCCACCGCCCTGCCCGTTGCCGAAGATGAAACGGCGCTGGACCGGCACTGGCAATCGATCAGAAACGGCTGGAACGAGAAGAATGCGCTCTGCCTCTTACATTCCAATCTCGATGCCTTTGCGGTGCGCGTGGCGGCGGCCCGGGCGGCGGGGCGCAGCCTCGATCTCATGTATTACATGTGGAATGCCGACCTGACCGGACGGCTGATGATGCGCGAAGTCATCGCCGCCGCCGATCGCGGTGTGCGCGTGCGTCTGCTCCTCGACGATCTCGGCGTTTCCATCTCAGACCGTATCTTCCACGCCATCGACAGCCACCCCAATATCGAACTCAGGCTGTTCAATCCCACCCGGGCGCGGGAAAACATGCTGCATCGAGGCATCGAACTGGTGCTGCGTTTCCGAAGCGTCAACCGGCGCATGCATAACAAGGCGTGGATTGCCGATGGGCGGGCCGTGATCGTCGGCGGACGCAATATTGGCGACGCCTATTTCGATGCCGCCGAGCGCGCGAATTTCCATGATTTCGATATTCTCGGTTTCGGCAGGATCGTCGCCGACGCCACCGAAATATTCGACGATTACTGGAACAGCGCCGTTTCCGTTCCCGTGCGGTCGCTTCTGGCAAGACGGCCAAACAAACTCGCCAAATTGCGCCGCGAACTGGATGCCCTGCCGAAAAGCGAGGCGGCCAAACCCTATCTGGAACGCGTCGAAAGCCAGCATGGCCGCGACCATTTCCTGATGTCGGACCGTCTGCACTGGGTCGAGGCGGCGGATATCCTCGCCGACCCGCCGGAGAAAGCGGCGGGCAAACGCCGCAAGGGTCATAACTTCCTGATGGAGAGCCTGCTGCCGCTGATGCAGGCGGCGGGTGACAGCCTGCACATCACCTCCCCCTATTTCATTCCCGGCAAACAGGGGGTGGGAATATTCCTGCAACTCGCCGAAAATGGCGTGTCAGTCGCCATCCTCACCAATTCGCTGGCGGCGACCGATGTTGCCGCCGTTCACGCCGGTTATGCCCGCTATCGAAAACCGCTTCTCTCCGGCGGGGTGCATCTGCATGAGCTGCGCGCGCAGGCGGATCAGTCGAACTTCACCCTGCGCGGCTCGGGACAGGCGAGCCTGCACACCAAGGCCTTCACCCGTGATGGCAAGAGCGGCTATATCGGCTCGCTCAACTTCGATCCACGCTCCGCCTCGCTCAATACGGAAATGGGCGTCGTGTTCAACTCAGCCCCGCTGGTTGCCCGCATGGATGAGATATTCGCCGACGAAATCCGCCGCACCATGAGCTTCGAGCTGGAAATCGACAAAGGCAGGCACATTGTCTGGATGACGGAAGAACAGGGGCGGACGAAAACCTACCGGCGCGAACCCGACGCCGCCATCAGCCGCCGCATCGTCGCCGGTATCATGCGCTTCCTGCCGTTTGAATCGCAGCTTTGACAGGCCGTCACGCCGCTCCCCTTCAGGCCGCCGGCCTGCCCCCCGCTTTCGCCAGCCGTATCTGAACCAGCGTATCGAGGTTCTGATTGACGCGGCAATAGAACTCCTCGTCGATGAAGGGCCGCAGCATGAAATCATTGCCGCCCGCCTTCAGGAACCGTGCGGAAAGCAGCCGGTTGGTGGAGGAAGACACGCCGATGATGCGCAGCTCATGCGACCCGCGCACGGTGCGGATGCGCCGCGTCAGTTCGAAGCCGTCAATGTCGGGCATGTTATAGTCGGTCACCACGAGGCCAATATCGGAATTGGCCTTCAGGATTTCGAGCGCCTTGGCGCCGCTATCTGCCAGGCTGACGCGGAAATTATAGCGCTTGAGACGGCTCGAAAGCAGCGCCCGCGCCGTCGGGCTGTCATCAACGATCAGCACATGGTGGCGGTGGTTGGTGAGAAAGCGGCAGACGGATTCCGTCAGCATATCCACGGCGAAAATATTGTCCTTCAGGATATAATCGACCACATCCTTGGCGATCAGCGTTTCGCGCGTCCCCTCGTGAAAGGTGCTGGTGAAAACGATGGTCGGGATCGAAAGATCGATCAGATATTCCAGCGCCTCGCCCTTTTCCGCCCCCGGCAGGTTGATGTTGGAAATCGCCAGCGTCACCGGTTCGGGAGAATGTTCGTAACAGGCCTGCAACTCCTCGAAATTGCGGCACACTTCCACGGTAACGCCCAGTAATTCATTCAGGCGCATGCTCACCATCTGGGTGAACACATTTGTATCTTCCGCCAGCAAGATGCGGCTGTTGGTAAAAGGCACGCCAGAATATTGCATGCCCGTAATGCCCAGGAAATTCATTCTGCCCCGATCCCCCATCGTATGTCAGGGAAAGATAGCAGGCTCATTTTTCAGAATGATTAATAACACTTTTGCGTGAAAGCCAGTTGAGCACATGCTTACTTAAAAGGAAATACGGCCCGCGAGGGGCCGTATTCCGACTTTGGGAGGGGATGTGGTCTTATACGCGCAGAAGCGCATTTTCGGTGTCGAACGGGCTCTCTTCAACCACTTCGGCATCATAGGACGTGCCGAGAATGCGGATCTTGAGCTTGGTGCCGACGGCCGCATAATCCGGCTTGAGCATAGCGAGCGCAATTGACTTGCCCATGCGCCAGCCGAAACCGCCGCTTGTCACGCGGCCAGCAAGCACGCCGTTTTCATCAACGATTGCTTCCGAACCGCGCGCATCGACATCCGTATTGCCTGATACGGTCAGCGTCGAGAACACCCATTTCGCGCCGGCTTCCTTGTAAGCCACCAGCGCATCGCGGCCGATGAAGGATTTTTCCGGGCGCACGAAGCGGTCGAGGCCGGATTCATAGGCGTTATATTCAACCGACAGTTCGCGGCCCATATTGCGGTAGGATTTTTCGAGCGACATGGACACCATGGCGCGAATACCGAAAGGCTTGATGCCGAATTCGGCGCCCGCTTCCATCAGCCGGTCGAAGATGTAGTTCTGCATCTCGATCGGATGGTGTAGTTCCCAGCCCAGTTCGCCCACGAAGTTGACGCGCAGCGCATGCGCCGTCGCCACGCCGACGGAAATCTGCTTGCCGGTGAGCCAGGGGAAATCCTTGTTATCAAGGCTGGTGCGAGTAAGCTTCTTCAGGAGATCGCGCGACTTCGGACCGGCCAGAACCAGCACGCCGTATTTCTGCGTGATCGGCTGCAGCACCACGGACCCGTCGGTGGGCGCAAGGCGGCGCAGCACGTCATGGTCATGCGTCTCGAGACCACCGGCCGAAACCATGTAGAAGCGGCCCGGCGCCCACTCATAGACGGTGAATTCCGCCTTCACGCCGCCAGTCGGCGTCAGAAGATGGGTGAGCGCGATGCGGCCACGCTTCTTCGGCACGATGTTGGCGAGAATGCTGTCGAGCCATGCCCGTGCACCGGGGCCGGAAACCTCCATCTTCGCGAAGGCGGACATATCAAGCACGCCGACATTCTGGTGAACGTTCTTCACCTCGTTGCCGACATGTTCGAAATAATTCGAGCGGCGGAAGGACCATTTTTCAACGATACGGCCATCATCCAGAGCCGGCGCATGATTGTGGCTGGTGATGACATCGGCCCCCACGCCCAAGTCTTCCTCGCGCAGCGAATAACCTTCCGGCGCATACCAGTTGGCACGTTCCCAGCCATAAACCGAGCCGAACACGCCGCCGAGCTTCTTCAGGCGGTCATAAACCGGCGTGGTCTTCAGCGGACGGGCGGCGGAACGCTCCTCATCCGGATAATGCATGGTGAAGACGTTGGCATAGGCTTCCTCGTTCTTGGCGATGAGGTAACCTTCCGTTGCGTAAGGCCCGAAGCGGCGCGGATCGACACCCATCAGGTCGAGCGTCGGCTCGCCGTCGACGATCCATTCGGCCAGCTGCCAGCCGGCGCCGCCGGCGGCGGTGATGCCGAAGGAATGGCCTTCGTTCAGCCAGAAATTCTTCAGGCCCGGTGCGGGACCGACAATCGGGTTGCCGTCGGGCGTATAGGCGATAGCACCGTTATAGACCTTCTTGATGCCCACTTCGCCGAAGGCCGGAACACGCACCATGGCGGTTTCGATATGCGGCATCAGGCGGTCGAGTTCTTCCTGGAACAGCTCATATTCGCTGTCGTCGGAGGGGCCGTCGACATAACAGACCGGCGCGCCGACTTCGTAAGGACCGAGGATCAGACCGCCCGCTTCTTCGCGCATATACCAGGCCGAGTCGGATTCGCGCAGAACGCCCATTTCCGGCAGGCCCTGGCGGCGACGTTCCTGAATGGCCGGGTGCGGCTCGGTAACGATATACTGATGTTCGACCGGAATGACCGGAATGTTGATGCCGACCATCTCGCCGGTCTTGCGGGCAAAGGAGCCCGTGCAGGAGATAATATGTTCGGCGATGATCTCGCCCTTATCCGTCGTCACCTTCCAGTGACCGTCTTCCAGCTGCTCGATGGCGGTGACGGTGGTGTTGCGATAGATGGTCGCGCCACGATCACGCGCACCCTTGGCCAGCGCCTGCGTCAGATCGGCGGGCTGGATATAACCGTCATCCGGATGCTGGATGGCGCCCAGCAGGCCGTCCGTCTCGCAGAGCGGCCAGATTTCCTTCACCTGCTCCGGCGTCAGCATGTTGACCCGCACACCGATGGTCTCGGCAATGCCGGCATAATACATATATTCGTCCCAGCGATCCTTGGTGCGGGCGAGACGGATGTTGGAGACCTTGGAGAAGCCGACATTCATGCCGGTCTCTTCCTGAAGCTCCTCATAGAACTTGACGGAATATTTGTGGATCTGGCCGACCGAATAGCTCATGTTGAACAGCGGCAGAAGCCCGGCGGCATGCCAGGTGGAACCCGAGGTGAGCTCCTTGCGCTCGATGAGAACGCTGTCGCTCCAGCCCTTCTTGGCAAGATGATAAAGCGTCGAAACGCCGACGACGCCGCCACCGATCACCACCGCCCGTGCATGTGTCTTCATTTACAGAACCCCTGAAAAGCGCCGGCCTTGCCTTATTCCGCCGACATTGGATGGGAGGAATATGAAGCGCTTGTCGACCGTTCAGCCGCCTGATTGCGACATGGCCATAGGGTGCTGCGACAGGGAAGAAATTGCCTCCACCGGGGTGGGCTTTGGTTCGACTGCCGCCGCCCCTGTGGAGACGGCGACACAGGCTGGATAGTATCGATCCGATATTCAGGGTGACCGATTCTGAAGCTGCTTCTGCATCTCAAGCATCTTGGGCTGATCCAGTTTGAATTCTTCGAACATGTTGTTGCCGGGAATAATTATCGTTTCCTTGAAAACGGAGGCTCCAGGCAGATTGTGAATGCCTCCTCCCCCTGCTGCCGGTGGTGGAGAGACCGGAGGCTTACCTGGAACACTGACGATTGGAGTTTCGCAAGGCGGAATCTCAAATTGGCAATCGGCGTTGATCGGGGAACCGTTGCCACCAACAGGCTGCGAGAGGGCATTTTGAGTACTGGCGAGAAAGAAGCAGAAAAGTCCGAACAAAATCGATGCGTTTTTCATTTCTGCGCCTCCGTTGATGTCGCGCATGCCAGCGTCGTGCCTTTTACTTTCTCATCGGCGGCTGCCTTTGCCAGATCATCCCTCCAGGCAGGTGTACTGCCGCGCATACCCAGCGAAACGGAATTGAAACCAATAACGAGGGGCCGGGCAAAACGACGTTCGGAGAACAGGCCCGAACTATTGGCGCTGCGGATGGTATTTTCAGCAGCGAGCTTTTCCTTCACGGCGGCGTTCGCCGGGGTTTCCTTGGGTCGGTCGGTTGCCGCCGAATTCACGGCATCCTGCAATTGCTTCATGTCTGGCTTGCTACCGGCCAGATTGGCCTCAACCAACCGGCCACGGCCGTTGGTGACCTTCACACCACGCGTCAGGAATGCCTGGCGCACCACAAGCAGCCGGATGTCGTAGATGTAGCGCAGACCGCAATCCTTGGTTTCCGCACTTCTCAAAATGTCGCGGCCGAGAATATAGGACAGCTTCTCCCGCAGATATTCATCGTTACAAAGAAGCTGCGTTTTCTCGCCGGCACAAAACTGAATCAATGCGTATTGAGCGTGAAAAGGATTGATGGCGTACGTCTGAACGTTCTGCAGCTCGATTTCCTCGACATCCGCACGCGCGCCGCCGAAACCGATAGTGTTCCAGAGCCCGGCCATACCTTCTCGTCGCTCGATCTTGATAACCGGGAAAAGCACATCCTTCACCTCGAGACCCGACGTCTTGCCATTATTCTGGACTTCGGTGCGCGGCTGCGAAAGAGCAAGCTTTTCCTCACTCTGCTGCCAGGTATTGTCGCCGAAATAAGGGGCTTCCGATTTCAGGGAAAGGTATCGTCGAAGATCCGGTATCTGCGTCACCTTGACGTAGCGGCCGATGAAGGATTCGCTCTGGAGGTCGTCCGGCAGGGATTTGAACTTGTGGCCTGAATCTACGACCTCGGCGATGATATCGCCAACGTAAATGTCCTCCTGGGGCGGGTAGACCGGCGTGATACCCAACCGGCGGATGGATTCGTTCCAGCGTTTGGGCAGGTAATCGTCGGTCACATCCGTCTCGCCCATCAGGAAAAACAGACCCGCCGAGCCGATAGCGACCCCCGCCGTCAGAAGGGACAGCCGGGCGGCGTGGGGCTGCATCCACGCCCAAAAACCCTTCAGTCTTTCCCGAAGAGATGTTTTTGCAGAAACCGGGCCCGGAGGCTGGGCAGGCTGGGCAGGCTGGGCAGGCTGGGCAGGCTGGGCAGGCTGGGCAGGCTGGGCAGGCTGGGCAGGCTGGGCA
>NZ_JCABZP010000010.1:323036-497338 GCF_059499945.1 Agrobacterium sp.
AGGCTGGGCAGGCTGGGCAGGCTGGGCAGGCTGGGCAGGCTGGGCAGGCTGGGCATTCTCATCGATTGGATCCGGCATTTGAACCCCGACAGAAAAGAAATAAACTAAATAATAACCACAATATATCAACTTACAGTTTACACAACAATACAGTCATTACGGGTATTCTGATTATATTTTCATGACGGCGGTCGGGCATATCCGGCCTCCATCAAGTAAAAGCCGCCCCGGCGCGCCCATCATTCACCGCAAGACAGTCGGATGCGAAGCCTGCCCCGCACCCGTCCGGACTGATACCAGCCGCAGCCGCTCACTTGTCCTTTCCGACCGCTTTTGCCGCGGCTGGCTGTTCCGCAACAGTCTTGTCGCCCGCCTTGCCGGCATCCTTTTCCGGCGCATTGCCGGCAACGGGCGATGCCGCACCCGTATGGGCCACCACCGCCTTGTCGCCCTCTTCCGAAAGCAGCGCCGCCAGCATCTGCGGATTGGCGTCGCCTTCGACGTGGATATTGAGGTTGCGCTGCGGGAACGGGATGTCGATCCCCTCCTCCCGGAAGCGCTGGAGGATCGCGATGCGCAGCGCGTTTTTCACGCCAAGCCCGTTCGAGAGATCGGCGAGATGGAAACGCAGTTCGAAATCCAGCGAGAAATCGCCGAAGCGCAGGAATTCCACATGCGGCTCGGGATTGCGCAGCACCGGCGGCTGGGCGCGCACGAGTTCCAGCAGAATATCCATGACCTTCTGCGGATCGGAATCGTACGACACGGAAACCGGGATTTCGGCGCGCATGATGCGGTTGCGGTGTGTCCAGTTACCAACAGAGGAATTGATGAATTCGGAATTCGGCACGATGATCGATTGTCCACGGAAAGTTTCGATCTCGGTGGCGCGCACGGAAAGCCGCTTGACGGTGCCCTCCGTCGTGCCTGTCACCACCCAGTCCCCCACCTTGAAGGGGCGCTCGACCAACAGGATGAGGCCGGAGACGAAATTCGAGACGATGTTCTGCAGGCCGAAACCGATACCGACCGAAAGGGCAGAAGCCACCAGCGCCAGGCTTGAAAGGTTGAGACCGGCGGAAGAGACACCGAAGATGGCCGCAACTGCGATACCGAGATAACCGATACCTGTCTTGACCGAGTTGCGCACGCCGGCATCCACCTGCCCGCGCGCCATGACGTTGTTGTCCAGCCACTTCTGGAACCAGCGGGTGATGATATAACCGATGGCGAAGACGAGAACACCGCCAAAGAGGCCGATCAGCGAAATCGAGGCATTGCCGACGGTGATGCCGGTCAGCAGGCGATAGGCCCAGCTTTCAATATCGCCCGGCTGGAACCCCCAGGAAAACAGGATGAGCGGCACGCCGAAGGCAAGTGCTACCGCATAGATGCCGAGCCCGGCGGCAAGACCGGCCTGATCGAGCGCTACCGGGCCGAGGCCGAACCGTCGTCCGAGATAACGGCCGGCAAGGGATTCCGAAAAGGCCCCCTGCCGTGAAATCGCCTTGCCGGAGAGAATGCCGATATACATCGTCGCCAGCACCGCGCCGGTGGCGACGATCTGCGTGGCGAGGAAGCGCGCAAGACCGACATAACCCGTCAGGCAGGCGCCGATGAGAACGAGACCGCCAACCCGCAGCAGAATGACGAGCCAGCGCGGCAGTCGCTGGTTGCCGGTCTCGTAATCCTGCCCTTCGCCGATGACCGGCCGCAGGAACGACACGGTGAGCAGGATAAGGCCGATAATGATCGAGGCGACGAAACTCTTGGCAACGGTGACGATCAGCGGCGAATACAGCGTCTCGCTGATCGTGCCGAACAGATAATCGAGCCCGTTGACGAGCGCCATCAGCAGCACGGCCGAGGACAGCGTGTGTGCGCCGCGATTGGAAACCTGCAGCAGACGCCATTCCGACTGCGTCGGCGCAAAGATCGCATAGCTCAGCCGCGACACGAAATAAACGAAGCCCGTGACCGCCATCGCCCCGAACAGGATCGGCGCGATATCAGACCGCAGCACGTTGAAATTATCGAGGAAAAACGCCGAGGTGACGAGAAACAGGAAAAGCGACAGCGACTGCACCATGGTGGACCAGAAGGCCACCGAAAGCCGTCTCAGGTAGGAAGGCTCGCCCGTAAACGCCCGCCGGTCCATGCGGCTGCCGAAAAAGCGGTAACCACCCACCAGAAACAGGAGCGCCGCCATGATCGACAGCGTCACGGCCCCGAACATCGGCAGGCGCTTGTAATTCCAGACGAAACTCGCCCAACCGCTGAAAGCGTTGTTCAGGTTGGTCAGCTCGGTCAGAAAGGCGGAGGACGCATCGCCCAGCGTCTGTGCCGAAACTTCCGTGCGCTTGAACAGCGTGGCGGCGAAAAGCGCCCGGCGAACGGCGGTGATATTGTTGGAGATCTGCGCGGCATTGGTGGCCGTGCTCTCCACCTCGCCGGCAATCGCATTCACCTCGGCCCGTTCCGCCGTCAGCCGGTTTCGCTCTTCCGTCACCATGCTGGCTTCCGGCGGCTGGTCGTCCGCAGGCGCCGCACCCAGCGCATCCAGCCGGGTCTTGATCTGGTCGAGACGGGTGCGCAGTTTGGTGTTGGCGGCGGCCGCATCGGCGGCAATGGTATCGGCCCGTCCCTTGAGGTCCACAAGCTGCACGTCGTCGCTGCCGCCCGCTTCCACCTGCCGGGCGATTGCCGCGACATCGGCCTTCCATTTCTCCAGCTCCGCCCTCGCCTGTTCGACGGTCGAAGCCTGGATAGCCACTGGGGCGGGCGATGTCGTTCCCTCCTGCGCCGAGGCGGGCATTGCCGACAAAAGACCGCCGACCAGGAACAGCACCATGGCCATTATCGCCGCTATTGCGGTCCTTTGCCGCCGATCCCGCGTCAAGCCGTCGAACACCCGTTTGCCGTCCATCAATCCGCCCAACATCAACCGCACATCCATGCCTTTCGTCTCTTTGCGCCGCATCAGGCTATTTAGCGCCTGCCGTGCGGAAAACCACCCGCATAAAGCGAGGTTTTCAGGAGTTTGCCTTGCTTTTCACCACGGGAATCATCACCTTTGATGATGCAGCAACATGGGAGGAAATCATGGAATCTGCTGGCATTGGCTGGATCGCAGCCATCATCATCGGTGGTGTCGCCGGGTGGCTCGCCGAACAATTCATGAAAAGCAATATGGGTGTTTTCATGAACATCCTTCTTGGAATCGTCGGTGCGATCGTCGCCAACGCCATCCTTTCGCTATTTGGAATCGTTCTGCAAGGTTGGCTCGGTTATCTCATCGCCGGCTTCATCGGCGCCTGCATCCTCATCCTTATCGGCCGGGCTTTCAGACGCGGATGAATAAAAGGAAAAATCCGTAAAACCCCGGATTTCCAGGCTTTTCCAGCGCGACTGAAATTTTTTCGTCACAAAAATCGAAGAAATTTCATTTCCGCGCTGGACAAGCCCAAACTTCCCCTTTATACGCCCCCTCACACCGCCACACGGTGCCGGTCGGGTGATTAGCTCAGTTGGTAGAGCAGCTGACTCTTAATCAGCGGGTCGTAGGTTCGAGCCCTACATCACCCACCATTAACTCCTTGATTTATCATAAAATTAACGGACGCAGCCAGCGTCGGCCATACGGGCCGATGATGCCCCGGGGGGCAAGCTGCGAGCCTTGACGCCGTCCGTTAAAAAGGCGGCTTGCGCCGCCTCTGTCAGCATTTCCAAAGCGCATTGTTCACGCGGAGCAAAAAGCCTGTCAGCGGCATTGCCCCGCCAGCTCGATACCTTCCTTGATCAACCCTTCATTGACCGCAAAACCGGTCTCCCGCCGGAATTTGCTTCCGAGAACGGCAACCAGATTGCCGACATTCGGTGAGCCGTCAGCACCAAAAAGCGCAAGATTGTCATTGATCCCGGCGTTCACGCTGGCCGCCATGCCCCGCGCAACGCCATCGGGGCAATTGCAGCTTCCGCACTGGCCGGCCGCCGGAGTGCCGTTTGCGGGTTTTGCGCAGAGAGGACCTTTGAAGCCTGCGGGCGGCTGCGGACCGCCAGTGCATGATCTGCCCCAGCCGTTTCGAACCCCGACGGTGCCGAGCGTATCGCACCAGGGTGAATAGGTCTCGGCAATCTGCATTGCAGATCGCAATCCCCTGCGGTTCTTCGAGCAATAATCCCGGACAACTGCGCGTACCGACCATTTCGGATGCTCGAAGATGGCATGACCGGCCCTGTCGTTGCCGGCTGCCCCTTGCCAGCTTCTCCCCATAACGCATCCGTAATTATTCATTTTAACGCAACGCAAACGGTTCTGGTGGCGCTGCAGGTCTGCCGCGTCGAACGTCAGGGCCTGACCATTATAGGTCAAATATTCGGAACCAAATTTTTTCCAGTCAGGAGCTGTATCCTGAGCAACAGACGGCGATATGGCGAAGAGAAAAAATGCGAGCGTAATAAAAACGACCCTGATCATCTGAAAATCCCCATTTATAACCCCGAAGTAATAAAACCAGAATTCCCGTAAAACGCGAGTCATATTTAAAATTCGACTTAATGTTTTCGTCAATTCGTTGCGACTGGAAAAGATCTTCATTCCTTCTCAAGGCTGCCGAAACGGTGAATATAGGTCTCGCCGTGACGCCGTTTCCCCAAAGCTGTCTCAATCATCCCTATGATCGGGGTCATGAGATTGTTCATCAACATATTGCTTTTCATTCTCGGCGCAGTCGGGAGCGGGATATGTGCGTTTTTATTGTCGGCAGCGCTTGCCGATTCCGGATTTCTCGGCTCCTGTTTTGAGGGAAACTGCGCTTATGCGGCGCTTTTCATGGTGCTGCCCGTCACCTGGTTCGTGCTTTTTGCGCTTTACGTGATGGCGCTGCTGATCTGGCGGCGAAAGCCTTTCCGGAGCGGAAGGCTCTGAAAACGAGCATGGCGACATCCCCTGCCACCCCACGCTCGTTGACAGCGATCAAGACTTACCGTTAACGTCCGCCTGCTGGGGGATTCGCTGCCAGTGATATGCGGGCCTCATGACCATACCCGATATCACCGGCCTCTGAATGTGCATGTTCCGATTTGCGTCTTGCGTATGATGGCATGCCGGAAAACAGGGAGACCAAAGGATGCGGGCCGCAATCAATTCCCCGTCGCTTTCGATCGACACCATGGACTATCAGGCAGAGTGCCAGTTCGCGCTGGAGCCTTCCATTCAAGGGCTGATCGAAAAAGCGGAACATGCCGGCTGGAACCGCCAGCAGGCCGCCCTTGCCATCGTCGCGCTCGCCAGCGAGCATCTCACCGATCTCTTGACCGCCGGCGGCCTTCCCGCGCCGGATCAACGTCCCCTCTCCTGATCCCCTCCTGAAGCCGGGCGGATCAGCCCCGCGCCTTCGAAACATCATCGTGAAAATCGACGTAGCTGGCCCGGAGTGTCCCTGTCGACACTGCCGGAACAGATCATGTCGTGAAGGTCGCCGCGTGGAGCAAAGCCGATCCCATACGGCCACGCCTCCCACGCAGCCTTTCGCGCCGCCGTGCCCAGCGTGGCGGGGCGTATCGATTACCTGCCCGCAACCCTGCCATAGTGTTGACACAAGCCACCAATAATGAGAACATAAAGTGAACATTATGGAGGTCAGCGATGAACACAGCAGACGCAACCATAGAAAATGCCCTTTCTGTCGTCGCCCGCTCCCGCGACATGCGCGAGCGCGCGCTCGAACGACGCCGCGAACTGCAACGGCGAACGGAAGTCATCATCACCCGGCCGCTTTACGTGCTGAAAAAGAACGAAGGGCCGAAACAGCTGTCGCTGAAACTCGACAGCTAGTCGCCCTGGAAATGCCGGAGAAGGCTCGCGAAGCAGGCCTTTACCGTTAGTATTCCTGCCTCCCCTCGTCTTCAAAAAGCAAAATCCCGTGCGGATCACCTCACGCACGGGATTTCTGAATGAAGAGGTTATTATTCTGTCTATTGCATGCGCTGCATTGCGGCTTCGGGCTCACCGGTCGTCGCAACCGCAGCCGGAAGGCGGTCGGTCTTTTTCAGGATGACGACAGGCTTCTCGACCGGGTCCGTCGGCGGAACGATGCTTGCAGTTTTGAATTCACGGTCTACGGCAGGAACGGAAGCGTTGATCTGTTGATGACCTGCGCATTCCGCAAGCGCTGCACTGGCGGAAAAACCAAAGACAGCGGCGATAATGAGAACTGATTTCATGTCATTCTCCCTTCGCTCTTGTGGCGATCTCCAGTCTAGGTGGAGACGGGCCGGATTGAAAATCACACTTTAGAGACATCTAAAGCTCTCGATCATTTCGGCAGTCGTCGTCATCAATGTGCGGGGCCAAGTAACAGGCAGATTCCCCTGCCCTTATTTCTTCCGCACATCCAGCGGATTTCGGCAAAGCGGTCTGCGAAATATCATCGCCACATAGCTTCCCTTGAGGGAAATGAGGCTTGGCGTGTAAGTCGAAACCTTCGCCGTGTTGGCGGCCTTGATCGTTCTTCCTTCAGAGGAATTCTGCTGCATGGCACGCCTCCTTCCATAAGCGATAACGAAAATGCGCCGGTCTTGTTCCGATCACGGTTTCGTTGGTGCGCGCGAGAGAAACGAACGCGTTGCCGTATGTTTTCTTCTCCCCGCCCGGGAGAGGAAACAGGCGGAACACTCCCAGCCCCCAAATGCGCAGCGCTTGAAAATTCCGCCCAAAGGTTCTATATGACCCAGCGCGAGGACGACCTCGGCCATATCGGCGACAGCATGCGGGACGGCCCGGTCACATACCGGAGAATGAAATGCGTTCCCTGCAAGATCGTATCCGCCACGCCCTCAGTTTCGAAATCATCGGCCTTCTGCTCGTCATTCCCTTGGGCGCACTGCTCTTTGGCATGCCTATGGAAGATATCGGCATTGTCGGCCTCGTCAGCGCCACGCTGGCGACGGTCTGGAACTATGTCTATAATCTCGGCTTCGACCACGCCATGCAGCGGCTGAAAGGCACGACGCTGAAAACGCCCGCTCTTCGGGTCGCCCACGCCGTGCTGTTCGAACTGGGCCTCCTGATCGTGCTGATGCCCTTCATTGCCTGGTATCTGAATATCAGCCTTGCGCACGCCCTGGTGATGGATATCTCGTTTGCGCTGTTTTACGTGGTCTATGCTTTTGTCTTCAACTGGAGCTACGACCGGGTTTTCCCCCTTCCGGAATGGAAGTCGCAGCAGGACGCCGTCTGATCGACGGCTTCCACTGCCACGCTAGGAAAGCGCCTCAGCGCAGCGATGCCTTGAAGAAGCTAACGACATCGGCGTTGAAGCCGCCATGGAACTCCACCCGGTCGAAGCCAGCCGCATCGCTGCAAATCTGGGGCACGGCCTTTTCCATCTCGGCGGGGCAAGGGGCGATAAACGAAAAGTGCCCCGCCCCTTTCACCATCCGATAGTCCGGTTTCGCCGGCAGATCGCCGCGCAGCCGCAAAACATCCTGCGGCGCGACACCGTCACCACCGCGTTCCGAACTCCAGAGCTGGACCGGGATCGTGATATTCTTCAGGTCGCCCGCGCCGGGAAAGGCATTCAACGGGTCGGCAGCAACCACAACCTTCACACGTGCATCCTGACCGCCGTGCTGCGGTAATGTCGTCTTCTGCCGCATCTGCGCGCAAATCGGCGCCTGCGGGTCCGGACAGGGCAGCGCGGCATTGGCAAAGTCGGGAGTGCCGCCGGCAAGCACCAGCGCGGTATAACCGCCACGCGAAAATCCGAAAACGCCGATCCGCCCGGCATCGATGGAACCGGCTTCGCTAAAGCCAGCGAGCAGATGATCCAGCAAGCGGGCAATATCCGCCGGCCGGCCCGTCAGCGCGGAAAGTTCACCCGCCTTCTGCATTTCAAGCGCATTGTCTCCGGGGTGATTGATCGCCGCGACAATGAAGCCGGCATCCGCCAGCGCCGCCGCCGTGTCCCGATGGCTGAAATAGGTGCCGCCAAAACCATGAGAGATGACGACGAGCGGATATTTCCCTTCGGGCACAGGGCAATCCCTGACAGCGGGTAAAAGGAAGGGGCCAATCCTGACCTCCACCGGCGCGGCCGCGCAGGGCGACCACACCGCAGCCTTCATGGCAGCTTTGCCATTCGCGGCTGGAACCTCGATCAGCCGGAGACCGGCCGCCATGGCGGCACCGGCTCCAGACAGGGTGGAAAGCACAAGGCAAAGCAGCAGCAGAAATCGCATCACGAACTCACGGATCGGCAATATTGCATATGGACCGATCGGCAACCGGTCTGACGCAAACATAAAGCGATTTCTTCTGACGGCAATGACCGCTGAAACGCCTAGAGCGATTTCAGCGTCCAGGCCACGATCTCCCGCGTGGCGGCAGCGAAAGCCTGATCCAGCGCCTTTACGAAATTGGCGTTGCCGGAGCCGCTGACACGGGCGCTGGCGCGGAACACTTCCTGCGCCTTCACCGTACCGTTGCGGTCATTCAGCAGCTTCACCGAGATTTCGATATTGGCGAGGTTCTTCGCCGTATCGATTTCGAAAGCGCGAATATCGGTCACGACCTGATAGTCGATTGCCAGCCCCTGCCCTGGCCGGCCGACGCCGCCGAGCTTGCCGGTATCCTCGAAGGCTTCCACGAGCTTGGATTGCACCATGCGCGGCAGGCGGTCGCTCCATTGCGAATTGCCGAGATACTGCACCTCCGAGCCGGAAAGGCGCACCACGATGTTCTCACTGTCCAGCGCCTTCAGCGCCGTCGGATCGGCGATCAGCAGCTGTCGGCTCCTAAGCGAAGGCCCCTGCGTCACCGTCGCCGAAGAGACGGAGAGATCGAAAGTATCGTTCTTCGGCGCACCCGCACAGCCCGCCATCATCGCGGCAAGCAGCGGAGCCAGAACGAGGGCGCGGCGTTTTTGGCCGTTCATCGATAGTCTCATTGGCCCATACCCCTCTTAGCGCCTTGTTCTGCCGTCATATTGTTTCACGGTTTCGCCGCCGAAGATCAACCGCTGCGGATCGCGGTCGATATTGGTGATGGCGTTGTTGAGATTGTCGACCGTCTGCCGTGTGCTTCCGACGAGCGCCTGGAAATCCTTGAGGCCCGAGCTGGAGAAACGGGTCAGGTTGTCGGCAATCGGCCCGATGCGGGCGTTGAGATTGTCCGCCACCGCCTTGAAGGAGGTGAGCGTCTCGCGCGCCTTGGCAAACAGCGAATTGGCGTCATCCGTGCCGAGCATGCCGTCCACCTTGGCGAGAATGCCATCAACGCGGCTGGAGGCGAGGTTCAGCTTGCGGCCCATTTCGGTGAAATCGGAAACCGCCTGGTCGATATCGGCGCGGCGCGCGCCGACATCGTCGGCGATCCGCTTGAAGTTCGCCACCGCGTCGCGCGCATCGGCCGTGGCAGCCGAGACGTCGTTGACGACGGTGCCCACCTTGGCGGGATCAACCGAGGCGAGAAGCTCATCCGCGCGCTTCACGACCGTCTGCACTTCCGTGCTCGCCGCCTCGAAATTGCGCGCCGTGCTCTGCACCGTCTCCATGATGCCCTGGATATCGCTCGAAGCCGAGGCCACATCCTTCGTCACCTTGTCGACATTCGACAGGATGGAATCGATCTTGCCGGCATCCACAGCCTTCACCAGATCTTCGATCGCGGTCAGCGTGCCATCGAGACGCACCGAGACCGACTGCACGGTGGTCGAAAGCGAGCTGAGGCTTGCAATGAAGTTTTTGATGCCGTCGGAATTGGCCGCCAGCGCATCGGAGAATTTCTCGGCGTTGCGCACCGTCTGCGTCAGCGGGCCGCGCGCATCCTGCACGAAGCCCTGCAGCTCGCCGATCGCTCCGTCCGCACGTTTCAGGATCTTGTCTGCGGTGGCAAGCAGGTTGGTGACACTGGAAAGATCGGCCGTCAGCTCGGCGGGAACGCCGCTTTCGACGGCTTTCTGCAGAATACGCTCGCCATCCTTGTTGCCGCCGGAAAGCTCGATATAGGCAGCGCCCGTCAGGCCCTGGATTTCAAGCACGGCGCGCGTGGACGGGAAAACCGGGGCATCGGCCTGCACTTCAGTAAAGGCTATGGAATAGGCCGGGTCGTCGCGGTCGATGGCAAGGCCGCGCACGGTGCCGACAGGAATACCGTTGAAGCGCACGGGAGAACCGACGGACAAGCCGTTGGCCGAACCGGGAATACGCACGACAAGCTGCGCCGTCGGGCCGCCACGGCCGAATTCCGCCATCCAGTAAACGAAGCCGAATGCGGCGGCGATCACGATCAGCGTGAAAATTCCGACTATGGTGTAGTTCGCCTTGGTTTCCATGCTTCTTGTTACTCCACCGGATTTTCGTGTCTGCCGTCCGGAAGAACGACAGAGCGCGCCCGTTTGCCGCGGAAATAGGACTGCACCCAAGGGTCGTCGCAGGCGAACATGTCCTGCAATGTCCCTTCCACCAGCACCTTCTTCTGGCCGAGCACCGCAATGCGGTCGCAGACGGAGAACAGGCTGTCGAGGTCGTGTGTCACCATATAGACGGTCAGGCCGAGCGAATCGCGCAAGCGCGCAATCAGCATATCAAATTCCGCCGCCCCGATGGGATCGAGGCCGGATGTCGGCTCGTCGAGGAAAACGAGGTCGGGATCGAGCGACAGCGCCCGGGCAAGGGCTGCGCGCTTGATCATGCCGCCTGACAGTTCGGATGGATATTTGTCGCCCGCATCGGGCTTCAGCCCCACCATCTCGATCTTGAGATAGGCAAGCTCGTCCATCAGCTTTTTCGGCAGATCAAGATATTCGCGCATCGGCAGCTGGATGTTTTCCTTCACCGTCAGGCCGGAAAACAGCGCCCCCTGCTGGAACAGCACGCCAAGACGCTGGTCGAGCATCATGCGGTCGTCTTCGCTCGCCTTGTCGTAATCGGTGCCCAGAATGCGGATCGCACCCGCCTGCCGCGGCAGGAGCCGCAAGATCGCGCGCATCAACACGGATTTGCCAGCGCCGGAGGGGCCGATAAAGCCTAGGATTTCACCGCGATAGACATCGAGGTCGAGATTTTCGAGCACGTTCCGGCCGTTGAAACCGACGGTCACGCCCTCGACGGAAAGCACCACCTCGCGGCCGTCTTTTCCGGTTCTGGTCTCGTGCGGTTTCTGGTCCAGTTTCTCCAACGCGCCCTCCCTTAAAAATCGATGGCTGCGTAGAAGATGGCGAAAAGACCATCCACCAGAATGACGACGAAGATCGACTTCACCACCGAGGAGGTGACGTGCTGGCCAAGCGATTCCGCCGAACCGCCCACCTTCATGCCCTCAACCGCCGCGACAATGCCGATGATGAGCGCCATGAACGGCGCCTTGATCATGCCCGCTGCAATGGTCGATTCCTCGACAGCGCCATGCAGGCGCGACAGGAACACCTCGAACGTGATGCCGGAATAAAGCAGCGCCACGATGGCCGCGCCGAAAAGCGCTGCAAAATTGGCGAGAATGGTCAAAAGCGGCAGTGCGATGGTGAGCGCCACCAGCCGCGGAAACACCAGCACGCCGACGGGATTGAGACCGATCACCTTCAGCGCATCGATTTCCTCGCGCATCTTCATCGAGCCGATTTCCGCAGTGATGGCGCTGCCGGAACGGCCGGCGATCATGATCGCGGTCAGAAGCACACCGATTTCACGCAATTGCAGAATGCCGACGAGATCGACAACGAAGACTTCCGCACCGAAATATCTGAGCTGGAACGCACCCTGCTGGGCGATGATCGCGCCGATCAGGAACGACATCAACATGATGATCGGTACGGCGCGCACGCCCATATGGTCGATCTGGTTGACGATCGCCGCCGGTGAGACGCCCCGTCCGCGCCCGAGCTTCATCTGCGCGCCGCGTACGGCGGAGCCGAGAATATACATGCCCGCCAGGAAATCCGCGCCGTTCTGGATCACGGCCTTGCCGATGGGCGCAAAAATACGCTCGGCAAGCCCCTCCTTCGGGCCGGCTTCGCCCTCCATCTCCACCTTTTCGGGCAACTGGCCGATGACCTCTTCAATATGGTCATTACCCGTCACGGTGACGGTGGCGCCGTTGACCTCAAGGTCCTTGCGCAGACGCTGGATGATCCATGCGCCCGTGGTATCGATGGCCTCGACGGCAGAAAGATCGATTTCCACCGCGCCGGCGGATCTGCTTTTTTCGATCTTTTCGAGACTGGGGAAAACACCGGAGAGATTGCTATTGCGCCAGGAGCCGCTCATGACAAAACGCAAACCGCCGCCGGAGACGTTATCGTCTTCGGTGATGGCGGCCGGGTTCGCCTGTTGCCGTGTGTCCTGTTCTTGCATAATGCTCCGAGCGAGTGCAGCCGTCACGAGATTCTTAAAGGTTTCATAACGGTTTGGCCTTCGGCAAGCCACAGTGACCGCCGACAATTCGTGATAAATTTGGCGTCATGTGTCTTTTGCCGCCCAATCGGAAGTGAAAAAACATGCCCCGTTACCTGCAAGCCACAACAGAACGTTTTCCCGTTGCCGGCAGCTTCACCATTTCACGCGGCACCCGCACGCATGCGGATGTCGTAACGTGCACCATCCTCGATGGTTCCTTCGCCGGCAGAGGTGAATGTGTGCCCTATCCGCGTTATGGCGAAAGCATCGAGGGCGTCATCGCCGATATCGAGACGATGGCGGAGCGGATCGCCGACGGCCTGACCCGACAGGAATTGCAGCAGGCGATGCAACCCGGCGCCGCCCGTAATGCGGTCGATTGCGCGCTGTGGGACCTCGAAGCCAAGATGAGCGGTAAAAGCGCCGCCGAAAGCATTCTCGGACAGGCGGCAAAACCGCTTGTCACCGCCTATACGATTTCACTCGCCGACCCCGAGACCATGGCCGCGAAAACGGCGGAAAACGCAGGCCGCCCGCTGCTGAAGATCAAGACCGGAACCGCCGATGACGAGGCACGCCTGCGCGCCGTGCGCGCCGCAGCACCGGAGGCGCGCATCATCATCGACGCCAATGAGGGTTGGAACGATTATAATATCGAATATTATCTGAGACTTGCGGCGGAACTGAAGATATCGCTGATCGAGCAGCCGCTGCCCGCCGGCAAGGACGCCATTCTCTCCCGTATCGACCATCCGGTGCTGATCTGCGCCGATGAAAGCGTGCATTCCACCAAGGACCTCGCCGACCTGCGCGACCGCTACGACGCGATCAACATCAAGCTCGACAAGACCGGCGGGTTGACGGAAGCGCTTGTCATGAAGGCGGAAGCGGAACGGCTCGGTTTCACCATCATGGTCGGCTGCATGCTCGGCACCTCGCTCGGCATGGCCCCCGCCATACTCGCCGCCCAGGGAGCAGCCTTTTCCGATCTCGACGGGCCGCTGCTGCTGGCCGAGGATCGCGAGCCGGGGCTGGTTTATGAGGGTTCACTGGTTTATCCGGCGCGGCCGGAATTGTGGGGGTAAGCCCTAGATATTGAAGGCAGAGAAACAAGATAAAGGCACGACCTCACCGCTTGTTTGTTCTCCCCGCCGGGGAGAAGACGGCCCGAAGGATCAGATGGGTGGCAAGCTCTCCTGATATCTCTACCCTCGCCCCCTCATCCCGTTGCCGCGACCTTCTTCCCCTAGGGGAGAAGAAACAAGCGGCACGCGCTCTCCTCACATGAAAGAGCTGGGGCATGTCTCGACAGGGTCACTGATTTATCCGGCCTACCAGGAATTTGGGGCGCCGCCCTCGCGCGGGCTAAGAATGACGCGATGCGCGCCGTAATTCCATCCGCGCTCGCTTTCACGAAAGCAACCGGCGAATCTAAACCTCCGTCGTCATCCTCGGGTCAAGCCCGAGGATGAAGAAAACAAGCTATTCGGAGTATGTAGGCAACATCGGCGAGATCACGCCATCGCCTTAGCCCGCATCACCCAGCCAGCGCATCCCCAACGAAACGCGCCGTCGCGGCAAAGGTTGGCATGTCCCAATCAGGCCGCGTGTTTCCCGATCAGCCCCGGAATATCCACCGGCTCCATCTCATCCGATGCCTGTTCGACGATAACGTCGCTTGTCTGCATCCAGGTGATCAACTCGAAGCTGCCATCGGCATTTTCGGCAATCGCCGTGCAGCTTTCCACCCAGTCGCCGGTGTTGATGTAACGAATGCCGTCCATGTCTTCCATGACAGCATGGTGAATGTGTCCACAGATGACGCCGTCGACATTGTTGCGGCGCGCCTCGTCAGCCACCACGCGCTGGAATTCGCCGATGAAGTTGACGGCGTGCTTGACCTGCAGCTTGGCCCAGGCCGAGAACGACCAGTAAGGCAGGCCGATGCGGCGGCGCACGGCGGCGATGACGATGTTGAGCGCGATCGCAGCGTCATAGGCCCAGTCGCCGAGATAGGCGAGCAGGCGGGCGTTGCGCACCACCACGTCGAACTCGTCGCCATGGATGATGAGATATTTCTTGCCGTCGGCCGCCTCGTGGATCATGCGCTCGGCCACTTCGATGCCGCCGAAATGCATGCCCGGAAATTCCCGCAGGAATTCATCGTGATTGCCGGGAATATAGACGATGCGGGTTCCCTTGCGGGCCTTGCGCAGAAGCTTCTGCACCACGTCGTTGCAGCCCTGCGGCCAGTACCAGCTGCGGCGCAGGCGCCAGCCGTCGACGATGTCGCCGACGAGGATGATCGTCTCGGCCTCGTGATATTTCAGGAAGTCGAGCAGATAGTCCGTCTTGGCCGCCTTGGAGCCGAGATGAACATCCGAAATGAAAAGCGTTCTGAACTGTCTGGTTTCGATTTGACCGGCCACGGATTTCATCCCCCTGTTCGGTTGCGTCCCTGCGGCTTTCTTACCTCTCAGAACCAGACTCGTGTTGCAGCAACATGACAAACGCCGGTTTTTATAGGGAATATGACGAAGACCTTCACGAAAACGCGAATAAGCCATGGCCGCATTTGCATAAGGGGGCGGTAAATAACGGCTGTACCATGGGAAAGTTTGTTGTATTCAGGGGGCCGGAATTGAACCAGACATGACGGTGGAAGAATGACCTCTCACGATAAGAACAACACGCCCGCCAACACGGCAAAGGCCGACATCGAGGAACAGGCGCTCTTTTTCCACCGCTACCCGCGCCCCGGCAAGCTGGAAATCCAGGCCACCAAGCCGCTCGGCAACCAGCGCGATCTGGCGCTTGCCTATTCACCCGGCGTCGCCGCCCCCTGCCTCGCCATCCATGAAAATCCGGAAATGGCAGCGGAATATACCGCCCGCGCCAACCTCGTCGCGGTCATTTCCAACGGCACGGCGGTTCTCGGACTTGGCAATATCGGCCCGCTCGCCTCCAAGCCCGTGATGGAAGGCAAGGCCGTTCTCTTCAAGAAATTCGCCGGTATCGACGTCTTCGACATCGAAATCGATGCGCCCGGCATCAACGACATGGTTTCCACCATCGCAGCGCTGGAGCCCACCTTCGGCGGCATCAACCTTGAAGACATCAAGGCGCCGGAATGTTTCGAGGTGGAACGCCAGCTGCGCGAAAAAATGAATATCCCGGTTTTCCATGATGACCAGCATGGCACCGCGATCATCGTCGCCGCCGCTGTCACCAACGCTCTGGAACTGGCCGGAAAGTCGCTCTCAAGCGTCAAGATCGTCGCGTCAGGCGCGGGTGCTGCGGCGCTTGCCTGCCTCAACCTGCTGGTCGCCATGGGCGCGAAGAAGGAAAACATCTGGGTCCACGACATCGAAGGCCTCGTTTACGATGGCCGCAACGAGCTGATGGACGAGTGGAAGGAAGTTTACGCCCAGAAGACCGACAAGCGTGTGCTGGCCGAAACCATCGACGGCGCCGACGTCTTCCTCGGCCTTTCGGCCGCCGGTGTTCTGAAGCCGGAACTGCTGGAGCGCATGGCGGAAAACCCGCTGATCCTGGCGCTTGCCAACCCCAATCCGGAAATCATGCCGGAAGCGGCGCGTGCGGCCCGCCCGGATGCGATGATCTGCACCGGCCGTTCGGACTTCCCGAACCAGGTCAACAACGTATTGTGCTTCCCCTATATCTTCCGCGGCGCGCTGGATTGCGGCGCAACCACGATCAACGAGGAAATGAAGATGGCCGCCGTGCAGGCCATCGCCGAGCTTGCGCGTGAGGAAGTCTCGGAAGTCGCGGCAAAAGCCTATAGCGGTGAAACACCGGTCTTCGGCCCGAACTATCTCATTCCCTCGCCTTTCGATCCGCGCCTCATCCTGCGCATCGCACCGGCTGTCGCCCGTGCAGCGGCCGCGAGCGGCGTCGCCGCCCGGCCGATCACCGATTTCGAAGCCTATTTCGACCAGCTGAACCGTTTCGTCTGGCGCTCCGGCTTCATCATGAAGCCGGTCTTCAATGCCGCGAAAGCCGCCGAAAAGAAGCGCATCATCTTTGCCGAAGGCGAAGACGAGCGCGTGCTGCGCGCCGCCCAGGTGCTCTTGGAAGAAGGCACCGGCATCCCGATCCTCATCGGCCGCCCGCAGATCATCGAGACGCGCCTGAAGCGCTTCGGCCTGCGCATCCGTCCGCATACGGATTTTGCCGTGGTCAACCCGGAAGACGATCCGCGTTACCGCGATTATGTCGATGATTATTTCGCCCTTGTCGGCCGCGCCGGCATCAACCCGGAAGCGGCGCGTACCATCGTGCGTACCAACACGACCGTCATCGGCGCGCTTTCGGTGAAGCGTGGCGAGGCGGATGCGCTGATCTGCGGTCTCGAAGGCCGTTATGACCGGCACCTGCGCGACGTGAACCAGATCATCGGCAAGCAGGAAGGCGTGCGTTCCTTTGCGGGTCTCAGCCTGCTCATCACCCAGCAGGGTGCGCTGTTCCTCACCGACACCTTCGTCAACAACGACCCGACGTCAGAGGAAGTGGCTGAGATGGCCATTCTCGCGGCCAAGGAAATCCGCCGTTTCGGCATCACGCCGAAGATCGCACTCGCCAGCCATTCCAATTTCGGCTCGCGCGATTCCGAAAGCGCCCGCAAGATGCGCCGCGCCCTGAAGATCGTGCAGGCGGCAGCACCGGAACTGGAAGTGGACGGCGAAATGCAGGGCGGCTCCGCACTTTCGGAAGCGCTGCGCAAGCGCGCGATGCCGAACAGCGTGCTGACGGGCGAGGCGAACCTTCTGGTCTTCCCGAACCTCGATGCCGCCAACATCACGCTCGGCGTCACCCGCACGCTGACGGAAGGCCTGCATGTCGGCCCGATCCTGCTCGGCAGCGCCCTGCCCGCCCATATCCTGTCGCCCAGCGTCACCTCGCGCGGCGTCGTCAACATGGCGGCGTTTGCCGTGGTGCAGGCCTCGCATCCTTCGGTGTGATAGAGGCCGCATTAACGCAATTTTGAACAAGCTGTTGCCGCATTGCGGCAACAGCTTATGTTATCTTCCTGAAACACGGATTTCGTGAAGTATAACGCCCCTGCCACCGGTCGGGGACATCGAACGGATCGCACAATTGACCCGGCGCAGCCGCATCATCGGCCTCCTGCTTCCCCTTGTTTTCATTGCTCCGGCCACCGCTTTCGCGGATCAGGTCTGCGATACGCTTTATGCGCAGTTGCGTGAGCCGCCACGCGTCATCGGCAATACGGCCGAGGTGCGGCGTTACGCCAATGCGCTCGCCCGCCAGAACATCGTCATTCGCAAGATCAGGAACGACCTGCGCGGCTATGGCTGCTCGTCTGGCAGCGTCATCGTCTACGGCAATCCCAATGCCGGTGTCTGCGCCGAGATCGGCGATGCGCTGGCGGAAGCGGAAAACGAACGCGACGCCATCATCCGTGATCGCGACGACGCCATGGCGGCCGTGCGTGACAACGATGGCGATATCAGGCGCCAGCGTATCCTCGCCGCCCTCGATGCAAATGGCTGCGGCACCGCACCGCAGACGGAAGCGCAGCTGCCGTCGCCTTCCGATGTGACGCGTTACCCCGACGCCTTCCGGCAGAATGGCGGTGAGCCGGGACAGGCGGGGCTTTCCCCCTACCCCAACGCCGCCGCTGAAGGCGGGCTTCGCACACTGTGCGTGCGCACCTGCGACGGCTCGTTCTTCCCCATCGCCGCCAATGCCTCGCCGCTCGATTTCCGCGCCCAGGCCGAGCAATGCCAGAAAATGTGTCCGGGGACGGAGACGGAACTTTATTTCCACTCCATGACGGATCAGGAAACCGCCGACATGGTGTCTGCGGAAACCGGAAAACCTTACAGGGACCTGCCGACCGCCTTCGCCTACAGGAACGCCCCGGCGAAAGCGCCGGGCTGCGCCTGCAACATGGCCGCCTATCACGAAGAAATGCAGAAGCAGGAAGAAGCCTCCCGGCCGGAATCCGAAACGCCCTATTCCGGCATCACGAAAATCCCCTCACCGCAAGGTGACAAGGCCGCCCCCAAACCCGCCGAGCAGCAGCAGGCCGCCAAGCCGCCGGAACAACCCGTTCCCGAACGCGACTATGACCCGAACGATACGAAAGTGCGCGTCATTGGCCCCAAATTTCTGCCGGACCAGACAGGCCGGATCGACCTGAAGAACCCGGCATTGAAGGGTATACAGCCGCAGCAGTGAAGCCGTCGTGGAGCGAGCGGACGCCGCTTGTTTCTTCAGTCCGCGGCAGCGGGATGAGAGGGCTACGGTAGAGATATGCTGAGAGCTTGCCCCCTCATCTGACCCTTCGGGCCATCTTCTCCCCGCCGGGGAGAAGAACAAGCAGCAACGCCCCGCTTCCCTCGCAGAACTTTTATCTGTCTTACACCCCGCCCCAGCGGTTGCGGAACACAAGCTCCTCCAACGGCACGCGCTGCCGCCAGCCTTTCACCGCCAGTTCCGGCTCGGTATAGAGCGCATCGACACGGCCGACGCAGAGCCAGGCGACGATTTCGATGTGGTCGGGAATACCGAGAATGGTGCGAATGTCGCTATCGTGGAAAATGCTGACCCAGCCGACGCCGATGCCTTCGGCGCGGGCTGCGAGCCAGAGATTCTGGATGGCGCAGACGGTGGAATAGACATCCGTGCGCGGATTATGGGTGCGGCCCAGCACCACCTTGCCGCCGCGCGTGGGATCGCAGGTGACGCAGATGCTGAGCGGGGCCTTGCGGATGCCTTCAAGTTTCAAGCTCCGGTAGAGAGCCTGTTGCTCGCCCTCGAACATCGCCGCCGCCTCCTCATTGGCGCGGCTGAAGGCCACAAAGGCCGCCTGACGGATCGCGCCATCGGTGATGAGGGTAAAATTCCACGGCTGCATGAAACCGACCGAGGGTGCCGAATGGGCCGCCTTCAGGAGACGCTCCACCAGATCATCCGGCAGCGGATCGGACAGGAACTGATCGCGCACGTCACGACGGGTTTCAATGGCGCGGTAAATCGCCTCGCGCTCCTCACCGGAAAACGGGCGGGCGGGTGACAGCGCATGATCGAAAGAACTGGCGCCGGGCGGATTGCTCACGGACGGATCGGCTGGCATCGTTTATCCCCAACAATGCGAAGGCCGGGCGCAAACATACACCCCACCTCGACAACAACCTGCCGCCGTCCGCGCGGTTCGGTCTATCCCGTCAGGCCGGTCTTCTGACTTGGCTTCATCCGCCCTTTTCGCCTTCCCGAATTGCTTCAGTGGCTTCTAAAAAAGAGCGTCCGCCTCACAGCGCTGGGCACGTTCCGGGCTTTCACCGGATTCCCGATTCTCCCGCCGCAAGGGCGGGCACCTGACAAAGGAAGCTATGGGCAAAAAAGTTTGCGAATGCAAGTATTCTGCCGGTGGTGCGGCAATGTGGCCTGCCTCCCCCATTACACCGGGAAATACCTGACATAGGCGAACTCGTCCCCCTCAGGTGACCAGTTAGGCGAGTTCATCGTTCCCTGCCCGCCGAAAAGCTCAAACAGCGTCTCGGCATTACCACCATCCATACCCATCAGCCGCACCCGCACATCAAGATCGCGCGGATGGTCGAAAACGTCGCCGTCATAGGAGACGAACACCACCTTGTCTCCCTTCGGAGACGGGTGCGGAAACCAGTCGCCATAGGGGCTGTCGGTGATGCGCTCGACGGCGGAGCCATCCACCCGTACGCGCCAGATCTGCATCCGCCCGGTGCGGCTGGAATTGAAATAGATCCACGCACCGTCAGGCGAATAATCCGGCCCGTCATTGCGACCTTCGCCATGGGTCAACCGCGTCTCGACGCCGCTTTCTATATCCATGGAGTAGATATCGAAGACCTGATCGCGAATGCCGCAATAGGCGAAGCTCTTCCCGTCCGGCGACCAGCCATGCCAGTAGGAGGGAAGGTTTTTCGTCATCAGCCGTGGCGCGCCGCCCACGGAGGCCATGAGATAGATGGCGCTCTTGCCGAATTCCACCTTGTCGGAAATGGCATAGAGTGACCCGTCAGGCGAAATGCCGTGATCGTTATTGCACAGCGTGGCAAAGCCGGTATCGACCTTTTCCGGCGCAATATCACCGGAAAGAGACAGGCGATAAAGCAGGCCTTCGCTGTTCAACAGCAGATATTTCCCATCCGGCGACCAGTTCGGCGCTTCAAAGAGATCAGGCGTCTGCCACACCACACGCATCTGCCGGGTGCGGATGTTGAAGATTTCGATGGAACTGCGCATTCTGCCTCCCGGGCGTGTCCGTGTTCTCGTTCAAAGCGCTGGGCAATGCAGACATTCCGTTTGCATCCGCCATCGCCTCGATTATGATCCTAGGGCGGCAGGCACCGTCCTGCAAATTCAAACCGGAAAAAACGCCAGCGCTCCGGCACCGTCCGCGCCGCTTCCCGTTTCTCCCAGATCCGAGGTTCCGCGATGAATACCATCGCCGATCACGGCATCCGCTTCGGCCGGATCGCCGCAATGCTTCCTGTCAAAAATATCGAAACGGCCCATGATTTTTACGTTGGCGTGCTGGGCTTTGAAAAGACCTTCGAAAACGGCAACCCCGTCGGCTTCATGATCCTGAAACAGGGCAATGCCGAGCTGCATCTGACATTGCAGCCCACGCACAAGGCAGCGCCCTTCAACGTGGCCCATATGATGGTGAGCGATGTCGATGCGCTGCACGCGCTCTGCAAGAGCCAGGGCTTGCGCATCATCAAGGGCCTGCAGGACAAGGATTACGGCCTGCGCGCCTTCGTCTTTGAAGACCCCGATGGCAACCGTATCGATGTGGGGCAGGTTATTTGAGATGAGCGAGCGGCGCGGGGTGTTCTCCGCGCCGTTTATGCGTTGTCAAAAAGCTCCTCACACGCGACGTCATCCTCGGGCTTGACCCGAGGACCCACAATCTCAACCGCGCATGGATCCTCGCCTCAAGGGCGAGGATGACGGAGAAAGGCACTTAACTCACCCGCCAGAAATCAATGGCGCGCGCCCTCAATCACCGATCCCGGAACCGGTTGGTGATCGGATAACGCCGGTCACGGCCGAAGTTCTTCTTGGTGATCTTAACACCCGGAGCCGATTGCCGGCGCTTGTATTCGGCGAGATAAAGCAGATGCTCCACCCGGTGCACGGTGGCCACATCATGGCCGCGTGCGAGAATCTCCTCGACCGACATTTCCTTCTCGACAAGGCATTCCAGAATATCGTCGAGCACCGGATAGGGCGGCAGCGAATCCTGGTCGGTCTGGTTGGGACGCAATTCGGCCGACGGGGCCTTGGAAATGATATTGGCGGGGATCACCTCGCCGGAAGGGCCGAGAGCACCCGGCGGAACATGGGCGTTGCGCCAGCTGGAAATGGCATAGACCTGCATCTTGTAGAGGTCCTTGATGGGGTTGAAACCGCCATTCATGTCGCCGTAGAGCGTGGCGTAACCCACTGACATCTCAGACTTGTTGCCCGTCGTCACCACCATCGAGCCGAACTTGTTCGAGACGGCCATCAGGATGGTGCCGCGCGTGCGGCTCTGCAGGTTTTCCTCGGTAATGCCCTCTTCCGTGCCCTCGAAGAGATCGGACAGCGCCGAGAGGAACCCTTCCACCGGTTCCACGATCGGCACGATATCGTAGCGGCAGCCCAGCGCCCTGGCGCAATCGGCCGCGTCCTTCAGCGATTCTTCCGAGGTATAACGGTAAGGCAGCATGATGCAGCGCACCCGCTCCTCGCCCAGCGCATCGACGGCAAGGGCGGCACAGATCGCCGAATCGATGCCGCCGGAAAGGCCGAGAACCACGCTCTTGAAGCCGTTCTTGTTGACGTAATCACGGAAGCCCAGCATGCAGGCGCGGTAATCCGCTTCCTCACCTTCGGGAATCTTCGAGAAAGGCCCGCTTTCGCAGCGCCAGCCATCTGCCATGCGTTTCCAGTCGGTGACGGCAAGTGTGGCCTCGAACTGGCTCATCTGGAAGGCAAGCGTCTTGTCGGCATTGAAACCGAAGCTTGCGCCATCGAATACCAGCTCGTCCTGCCCGCCCAGCTGGTTGGCGAAAACGAGCGGCAGGCCGCTTTCGATCACCTGCCTGAGCGCCACCTGATGGCGCACATCCAGCTTGCCGCGATAATAGGGCGAACCGTTCGGCACCAGCAGGATTTCCGCCCCGCTTTCGGAGAGCGTCTCGCAGACACCCATATCGTTCCAGATTTCCTCGCAGATCGGAATACCGATCCTGACCCCACGGAAATTATAGGGACCGGAAATCGAACCCTCGGAGAAAACACGTTTTTCGTCGAATTCACCGTAATTCGGCAGGTCTATCTTGTCGCGCAGCGCGATGATCTTGCCGCCATCCAGAAGCGCCACGGAATTGTGTCGTCCCGTCTCGCCCTGTCGCGGAAAACCGATAACGACGCCCGGTCCGCCATCGGCGGTCTCCGCCGCCAGTTCTTCCACCGCTTTCAGGCATGCTTTCAGGAAAGCCGGCTTCAGCACCAGATCTTCAGGCGGATAGCCTGAAATGAAGAGTTCGGTCAGAAGCAGAAGGTCTGCGCCCTGCGTTGCCGCATCGGCCCTAGCCTCGCGCGCCTTGGCGAGATTGCCCGCCACGTCGCCAACAGTGGGATTGAACTGCCCGACGGCAATCCGGAGATGGTTCTGGATATCGTGTCTGTCGCTCATGGCTTTTCAATACCGCGCCCGTGCCCGCTCCGCAACGCGGCAATTGCATGGCGGCGCCCGTTACGCATCGGGCGCGCGCGTTCACGCTAAGGTTATCGCCGCACCGGCCAGGCTGCGCAAAGTTCATGTCGCGTTCATCGCGCTTATGTGACAGTTACATGACACTTTTGCGACACCCGATTCACCTCCCCGGATCGGCCGTGCCGCCTGAAATACCGGAGTATGGGTTTGAGACATTCGGCGCCAAAAACAACGGCTTCCGAAAAGGCTGGTTTTGTCTTTTCGCCTGCAGGGATTAGGAGCCTTTCGAAGCTTTCGGGCACGGCCTATACGCTTGCCAATCTGACGGTCGCATCCGTTGTGCTCGTTGTGGTGCTGGAGTGGATCGCCCGCGGTTCGCTCACGGATGTCGGTGCTTTCCTCACCTCATCCGCACGCCCCGGCATGACCACCATTGCCGCCGTGCTCGCCCTTCTCGTGGCGCTGGATGCCATCCTTGGCCGGCGTTACCTGTCGCTGATCGCCATTGCACCGCTCTGCGCGATGACCGGGCTGATCTCCGCGCAGAAACAGACCTATCTTTCCGATCCGCTTTACCCCTCCGACCTGCTGTTCGGCCGGCAGATCCTCGAGCTTCTGCCGACCATGCTGAAAGCACAGCCCTTGACGGCCGTGCTGCTCGGGCTTGGCATCTGCGCCGCCATTGCGGCACTTGTGGCGCTATGGCTGCTGGCGCGCCGCCATTCGCCCGTCCTGCGCTGGCGTGAACGCGCGGCTGGTCTCGCGCTGGCGCTGCCGCTTCTTGCCAGTCTTGCCTCGCTGATGGACTATTCGCACTATTCCTGGGCACGTGACCGTCTCAACATCATACCCATGATGTGGGATCAGCAGGAAAACTACCGCCACAACGGCTTCCTGATGGCCTTCGCCTTCAATATTCCGATGGCCAATGTCTCGGCGCCACAGGGTTACGGTGAAAACAGCATCGCCGACCTGACGTCCGAACCCGCCGCCTTCGCCGCCAACAAGGGCGACTACCCTGACGTCATCATGCTGATGAGCGAATCGCTCTGGGACCCGGCGCGGCTCGAAAACGTGAAGCTCTCGGCCGATCCGATGCCGACCATCCGCGCCAAACAGTCGGGCAACGTCTTTTCGCCCGAGTTCGGCGGCATGACGGCGAATGTGGAATTCGAGGCGCTGACCGGCTTTTCCAACGCCTTCCTGCCCTATGGCAGCATTCCCTACCAGCAATATATTCGCCGCCCTGTGCCCTCGCTCGCCAGTTTCTTCCGCGGCGAAGGCTATTCCGCCATCGCCATGCATCCGTTCCAGGAATGGTTCTGGAACCGCAAGCAGGTCTACAGGAATTTCGGCTTCGAGGAATTCCGCTCGGAAGAGACGCTGCCGGCCATGGAAAAACGCGGCAACTTCGCCTCCGACGATGCGCTGATGGATGAGATCATGGCGACGGCGGACCGGACGCAGAACCCGCTTTTCCTCTTCGCCGTCACCCTGCAGGGACACGGTCCTTACGAGGCCACCCGTTACGCCGAAAACACCATCGGCGTCGAAGGTGATCTCTCCGCCTCCGCCTCGCAGGCGCTTGCCACCTATTCGCAAGGGGTGGCGGAAGCCGATGAAGCGCTGCTGAAACTGATGCGCTGGGCAAAAAAACGCGACCGTGAAACCATCATCGTCCTCTTCGGCGATCACCTGCCGCCGCTCGGCCAGACCTTCGTGGAAAGCGGTTACATGCCGGGCATGGTGGCAAGCCGCCGTGCGCCGCTGGAGGTGATGAAGAAGGAACACGAGACACCGCTCGTCGTCTGGTCCTCCAAGAAGGGCGTGCGCAAGAATATCGGCACCATCAGCCCGGCGCTTCTGCCCTATCATGTGCTGAAGACGGCCGGCTTCTCCGATCCCTTCTATACCGGCACGCTCGGCGAGGTGCAGAAGGCCTTCTCCGTCATCGACCGGCATATGCTGGTGGCGACCGACGGCAAGGCCCTGCCCGACTGGTCGATCGCGCCCAATTCCATTCCCGACGTGGTGCGCGATTACCGCCTGCTGCAGTTCGACATGATGTTCGGCCAGCAATATGGCCGCGAGCGCTTCTTCCCCGGTTTCAACTGGCTGCATGAGGGCGCGCCGTCGGTCTGATGGTTTTCGGCGGGGACGCCTGAACCGCATGGTGGTGGAAATCGTTTGAATTCCACCGCCATGCGGGTTTATCTCGGGAAACATCCGCATCGCCCCATCAGAACCGGAGAAACACCGTGTCAGATATCTCCGACTATATCGTTTCGCACTTCAAGCGCTCCTCCCGCGAAATCGGCGAGGTGGAGCAGCGTATTCTCGAACTCTCGCACCAGAAAAAGCTGGTTTCGAGCGACATCAACGCGGAATTTTCCGCCGGCGCCAGCCTCGGCGACAGGCTGGCCGACAATATCGCCAAGGTCGGCGGCTCCTGGGGTTTCATCCTCAGCTTCTGCTTTTTCCTGGTGGTCTGGGCCATCGTCAACACCATCGTGCTGACGACGCGCGCCTTCGACCCCTATCCCTTCATCTTCCTCAACCTGCTGCTCTCCATGCTGGCCGCCATTCAGGCGCCGATCATCATGATGTCGCAGAACCGACAGGCCGCCCGCGACCGTTTTGAGGCCGCCAAGGATTATGAGGTGAACCTGAAGGCCGAGCTCGAGGTTCTTTCCCTGCATGAAAAGATCGATGTGAAAGTGCTGGCCGAACTGGCGGCGCTCCGCCAGGACCTTGCCGCGCTCCACCGTCACGTTACCCGCAAAGAAGACTGAAGCCGGAAAAAATCGTCCCCGCTTTTCCCCGCTCCGCGGCGCGCTGTTAGAGTGAACGCAGTCCTGCCGGGTGGCTGCCAGACGTGGCGGAAACCAAGGGACGGTCCTGTGGTGGGAACGCTGGCAACGTTCGTGGAAAGGACCATTTCGCAACAGGCGGTGCACGGCCCTTTGCGAAATACGGCATGGTGAAAGACCCGGCTGCGCAACGCATCCGACCCACACCAACCCCAACCAAAGCGCAGCCGGGCAATCGCCCGACGCACGCTGGGTATCCCCGACCGGCAACGCTGGGCGGGATGAAGCTGTTGGGTTTTTGAGGCTTTTTCAGGAGTGAAGGGAGGTGCGTGGAGCTTACCCCCCCTCTGCCCTGCCGGGCATCTCCCCCTCAAGGGGGGAGATCGATCTGCGGCAAGGCCTCGCCCATCTCAACGCTTGAGAATGGAGCAGTAAAAGAGCCTCTTGCCGATCTCCCCCCTTGAGGGGGAGATGCCCGGCAGGGCAGAGGGGGGTAAGCTCCACGCACCTCCGCGCCACTAAGAATCGCACAACCTCCTGAAACCTCACCCCCCAGTTACGAATCCGTCAGATTCTTACGCTACAGATTGACGCAGGCGTTTGTTGCATTGCACTCTTGCGGGCAAGGCTGAAGGGGGAATCACTCCCCATCATCAAAATGGCATCACGACCATTTCGCGGCGACGCCATGCCGGATGCGACATCCGGTCATTGCAATAATTCTGTTCCGGGGTTTTTCATGCACCAGTTCGATCTGATTGTTGTCGGCAGCGGTCCGGCGGGAAGACGGGCCGCCATTCAGGCCGCCAAGCTCGAAAAGAAGGTTCTGGTCATCGAGAAGGGCAGCCGCGTCGGCGGCGTTTCGGTGCACACCGGCACCATCCCTTCGAAGACCCTGCGCGAAACGGCGCTCAACCTCACCGGCTGGCGCGAGCGCGGTTTTTACGGGCGCGCCTATCGTGTCAAGCAGGAGATCGACGCCGAAGACCTGCGCCGCCGCCTGCTCATCACGCTGGATCACGAAGTGGAAGTGCTGGAGCACCAGTTCGCCCGCAACCGCGTCCAGCACATTCGCGGCACGGCAAGCTTCATCGACGCCAACACCATGAAGGTGGTGAAAAGCGATGGTGAGATCATGACCGTTACCGCGACATCCATCCTGCTGACCATTGGCACCCGCCCCTACCGGCCGCCGCATATTCCCTTCGATGGCGAAGCGGTGCTCGATTCGGACGAGATTCTCGAGATCAAGGAACTGCCGCGCTCGATGATCGTTGTCGGCGCCGGCGTCATCGGCATCGAATACGCCACCATCTTCAGCGCGCTCGACACGCAGGTGACGGTGGTGGAGCCGCGCGAAACGATGCTGGAATTCATCGACAAGGAAATCGTCGAGGATTTCGCCTATCAGCTGCGCGACCGCAACATGAAGCTGATCTTCGGGCAGAAGGCGGAAAAGGTGGAGCGTGACGACAGCGGCAAATGCCTCGTCTCGCTCGGCAATGGTCGCGTCCTCAAGGCCGAGACGGTGCTGTTTGCCGCCGGCCGCGTCGGCGCTACCGATACGCTCAACCTTTCGGCCTGCGGGCTGGAGGCCGACAGCCGCGGCCGCCTGAAGGTCGATCCCGAGACCTTCCAGACCTCGGTGCCGAACATCTATGCCGCCGGCGACATCATCGGTTTCCCGAGCCTTGCATCCACGTCCATGGAACAGGGCCGCATCGCCGCCCGCCATGCCGTCGGTGCACCGGCCGGCGAACCGCCGCAATTCTTCCCCTACGGCATCTATGCCGTGCCTGAAATCTCCACCTGCGGCCTGACGGAAGAAGAAGTCATCGAACGCGCCATTCCCTATGAATGCGGCATCGCCCATTTCCGCGAAACCTCCCGCGGCCACATCATGGGTCTCGACAGCGGGCTCTTGAAGATGATCTTCTCGCTGAAAACCCGCCGCCTGCTCGGCGTCCACATCGTCGGCGAAGGCGCAACGGAACTGGTGCATATCGGCCAGGCGGTGCTGAATCTCAAAGGCACGGTGGAATATTTCGTGGAGAATACGTTCAATTACCCCACGCTCGCGGAAGCCTACAAGATTGCCGGGCTGGATGCGTGGAACCGCATGGGTGAGATCAAGAAGGATTGAGAGAGTATTCAGCGGAACGGCACAACGCCATACGGGCGCTTGTGGTAAGGTCGTAGCCTCCTCTCCTCGTCACCCCGGACTTGATCCGGGGTCCAGCCAGCCCAAGTCCTTGGGCTGAAAAGACTCGCCTCAAGGCGCAGACGCGCCGTGGCTGGATGCCGGATCAGGTCCGGCATGACGGAAGAGAGACATTCACCTGCATCTTTCCTCTTGTCCAGAGATGATCCCGGCCCAAGCAGCCCGCCCCCCTCACCAGCGAATACTATACCGCGCACTCACCCCCGGCCGGAAATGATCCGCAAAACCCTGGTCAAGCGTTCCGCGCACCGTCAGATTATCGCCGATCTTCTGCTCCACCGCCACGCCGCTGCTGAACTCGTTGAAGCTGTTGCGGCTCGCCCCCGTCAGCACGAAGGCCGTGCCGGTTTCCGAGCGGGACAGGCGCAACGACTGCGACACATCAAGACCGTTCCATTGCTGCGCCGTGCCGTCGTAACGCACGGTGAAATTGCGGTTCGCCTCGATATCCAGTTCCGGCGTGACGATGCGCTTCTGCTGTGATGTCATGGAGAGGCTGCTCGACCCCGTCAATGCATTGACGATGACACCGACATCGCGTGCAAGCGAGACACCGGGCAGCTGTTCCGCCAGCAGCGTGACATTACCCCACAGCCGAACCGGCGTATCCACCACCTGCCCCGTCCTCGAGGCATTCATGCCCATTTCCAGCCCCGCCCGGATCGGCGTATCGACCGGCAGCTTGGCGCCGATGCGCGCCGTGTAGGAGCGATCGGAATTCTTGACCGGTTTCCAGATCAGCCCGGCCTCATCGGCATGAGCGGCCGTGGCGGCGGTAAAGAACGACAATACAAGGGCAGAACCCGTTCGGAGCGACATACTTGTCCCCTGGCAGATTAAGGGCGCGCCGGAAGACCCGGCAGGCACGGTAAAAGCTCAAGGCCAATGGTTTGGCAGCGATGAGGCCGCATAAAAGCGGCGCACAGTACCCGAGCGGCCGCGTTCAGCGACCGGGGCAAATCATGCTGCGCAGGGTGCCAGATGAACGGGAGATGAACAAGAGCAGATGCAGCAAAAAATCATGCTGCACCGCATTGTGATCAAAACGAAGAATCCCCGTGCTGCTCATTTCCTGAGGTCGGTCCAACGCAGCGGGTCAGGATGTCATCAATCACCACGTCTAAAGGCCTCGATGAATCAATGACCGTTGCATTGGCGGGAAGGTCTTCTTTCGTCGCATGGAGTTGCAAGACAAATTCGCGTTCGGCCGCCTTTCCGCCGAACTCGTCCTCAGGCCTCTCCATCAACCGTCTTCGCAAGATCGCGACGTCGATATCCAGAACGAAGACCTGATCGAAGCGGTCTATAAAACGCCCAAAGTTCCTTGAGCCGCCGCAGAAGAACGTGATCGCGTGACGTCGATCAGTCACCAGCGCCTGCACTTTTTTGACATCCCAAATATGATGCCGATGACGGTAGATAATATCCCCATCCCCTTGAAACAGCGAGAGATCGACCGGTTCGCCTGTTTCAGGATCACCTTTGTAGGCAAGTTCACGGTCGCCGTGGATGACATGATAGCCACGTCGCTGGAGTTCGGTTGCCACCGAGGTTTTACCGGTGCCGGAAACACCCTCGATCAAACAGTTTCTGACACCCATAACACGACCCTTCAACATTCCCCGGCGTCGTGGCGATGGTGCCTATATTTCCGGTTCGGCGGCCACGGTCTCTAACGATAATGATTCAGAATGACGCAACGATGTCAAAAGCCCGAAACCGGGCGAGCAATACTGCCAGAAAACCGGCGCCCAAACAAAAAGGCCGCAGCTTTCGCCGCGGCCCTTTGTTCAATCAGCTTGCACCGAAGAAGATTATTCGGCGTCGCCTTCGGCGGCCTTCTTCTTGGCCGGAGCCTTCTTCTTCGGAGCGGCTTCTTCGCCTTCAGCGGCGGCGTCAGCCTTGGCAGCAGCCTTTTTCTTGGCCGGAGCCTTCTTCTTGGTTTCCGTTTCTTCTTCGCCGTCGTCAGCCAGCAGCTCTTCCTTGGAAACGGTCTTGTCCGTTACCGAGATTTCGGAGAGCAGCTTGTCAATGACCTTCTCTTCGAAGATCGGAGCGCGCAGCGAAGCGGAAGCGCCGGGGGTGTTGCGGAAGAAATCGAGGATTTCCTTCTGCTGGCCGGGGAACTGCTGCAGCTGCTGGAACAGCGCGCGCTGCATTTCTTCTTCGGTCACTTCAACGCCGGCCTTTTCGCCGATTTCGGAGAGAACGAGGCCGAGACGAACGCGACGCTCAGCAAGCTTGCGATATTCTTCGCGGGCTTCTTCTTCGGTCGTGTCTTCGTCAGCGAAGGTCTTGCCGGACTGGGCGAGATCGGTGTTGATCTGGCGCCAGATGTTATCGAACTCGGCGTCGACGAGGCCAGCCGGCGTGTCGAACTTGTACATCTCGTCCAGCTGGTCGAGGATCTGACGCTTGACCTTCTGGCGGGTGACGTTGCCGTACTGGCTTTCGATCTGGCCCTTGACGATTTCCTTCAGCTTTTCAGCCGATTCGAGACCGAGCTTGGTGGCCAGTTCGTCGTTGATTTCAACAGCAGCGGCAGCAGCAACTTCCTTGACGGTGATGTCGAAGTTGGCTTCCTTGCCCGCGAGGTTCGCAGCCGGGTAGTCGGCCGGGAAGGTCACGGTGATGGTCTTTTCGTCGCCGGCCTTGACGCCAACGAGCTGGTCTTCGAAGCCGGGGATGAAGCGGCCAGAACCGAGAACCAGTTCAGCGTCTTCAGCAGCGCCGCCGTCGAAGGCAACGCCGTCAACCTTGCCGAGATAGTTCATGGTGACGCGGTCGCCATCGGCGGCCTTGCCCTTCTTGGCCTCGTAGGTGCGGGCGCTTTCGGCGATCTTGAGGATCTGCTCGTTGATTTCGTCTTCGGAGACTTCAACAACTTCGCGGGTAACCTTGATGCCGTCATTGGCCTTCAGTTCGATGGCCGGGATGATTTCATAGGCAACGGTGAATTCGAAATCGGATTCGGCCGACAGGATCTTTTCAGCTTCCTGCTCGTCTTCGGTCATGGAGATGGCCGGCTGGGTAGCAGACTTCTCGCCGCGGCTGGAAAGGATTTCGGAAGGCTTTTCACGAACCAGCTCGTTGACGAGGTCGGCCATGATGGACTTGCCATACATCTTCTTCAGGTGACCCATCGGCACCTTGCCGGGACGGAAACCGTTGATGCGAACCTTGTCCTTGGCGTCAACCAGGCGCTCGTCCAGACGGGCCTTCATGTCGGCAGCCGGGATAACGATCTTGAGTTCGCGCTTCAGCCCTTCAGCGAGCGTTTCAATAACCTGCATTTTCTCAAACCTTCACATCATGGCGGCGGTGCTCAGACAGCCGTTGGTTTACTTTCGAGCACTGCGCCGGAAACTTCGTTCCCCGGCCGTGGCTTCCCTTATTTCTTTACACAAGCGCCTGCCGCACACCTTTGCGCCTGCACCGGAGACCAAAGACCAAAGGGGAGAAAAGAACCCCGAAGCTCCCCGCATCTTATAAAGATGCACTCTGGCGCAAGCGTGGCACAGCCATGCCTTGCTTGTGGTGCGGGTAGAGAGACTCGAACTCCCACGCCGAAGCGTTGGTACCTAAAACCAATGCGTCTACCAATTCCGCCATACCCGCACGTTGGGCGGCGGTATGTCACAATGTTCTGAAAGGGTCAAGCACGCCGTTCCCCCGCCTTTCGTTTCCTCCGGACTTTTCTTGTTGCCCGCGCCGGCGGGGAGAGGCAGCCGCCCCCTAAGCTTATTTGCCGCCGCCGCCAGGGGATGAGGCGCAAGGATCGGACTGGGGCGATTCTGGGCTGGAAACGGGAAACCGCGGGGCATCCGCCCCCTCTCCTTGCCGGCCCGCCCCAAGCGGCACATCCGCATGGAAGCAGGCGGGGAAGCAGGCAATATTTATGCGGCTACATTGACATTATATATAGCCTCTCCCGCAACCGACATTGCCGGATTGCCGCCCCCCCGCTTCATATCTGCAATTCGAGGCTTCTGCGCCGCGCCCACCCCGTATCCGGCCATGCCTCCCGGATTCGCAACGCCCAACCCCATTCGATCACCAAAAGCACACAAATTGGTCACAAATTATGCACGGATCGCCGCAATCGGGTCGATTTCTCCACTTGCCTTGCGTTTAATGCATAGGTGACATCTTGCTTTGTCTGTTTTTGTTTTGATTAAACCGATTATATTCATGGTCATACAGAGATCGAGTTCAGCCCCGGACCAAAGCCTCCCAAGACTGGCCGTAGAGACTGAACAGCACGAAGAGGAAGATGAAAATGAACATCACACGCTCGCTGACCAACTGGCGCAAGTATCGTCAGACCGTAACCGAACTCGGCCGCATGACCGACCGCGAACTGAATGACCTCGGCATCGGCCGTCAGGACATCCGCCGCGTCGCCCGCACCGCCGTCGGCATCTAATTACACGCCCCGCCGCTTATTGCGGCGGATGCGAGACGACCTACCCAAAAAGGCCTGAGGCTTCCGCCTCCGGCCTTTTTTCGTTTTGGGCGACTGCACAGCCACTCGCCGCATCGGCAGATGAAAAATGCATCGATCGGCCGACCAATTGCACAGGCCTGGATCGCGCTAGAGCCTCTTCATGGCTGCTTTTCACACCGGAAAGCCTCTCCTACGCCGCCAAAAGCTGCCAAATCAGTCAAAACCGCCTGAAACACAGGCATTTCCGCTCATATTTTGCCCAACCGATACTCAAAGCCGCAAATTTAGCCGACATAGTGCACAAATGCATGGCAGTAGCCTAAATTCTGCACTGCACAACATGGCTCAATGTCTATATATAAACCTCAACAGCCGAGAGCACAGAGAAACACTGAGCCGGCAGACGAAATCAACAGAGATAGATTGAGGAAACGACCATGAACCCCATCCGCATCGCAAAGAACTGGATCTCCTACCGCCGCACGATCAACGAACTTGGCAGCCTGTCCAACCAGGCTCTGAGCGACATCGGCCTGACCCGTTACGACATCCGTAACGTAGCAGCCCGTTCGTTCCGCTAAGGCGTAAACGATCGTCCCGCTGCCCGACCTCCAGGGCGCGACGATCGAGCGACAGGTTAAAAAAAGCGGCGCCTCTGGCGCCGTTTTTGATTCTGGCGGAATATGCGGGAAATTCTCGCCAGTCGGCCGTTGAAGAACATCAGCACCGCACATCACGCCATGCGGTGTCGCCCCCTCCTTGTCGGTTGCTCTTCCGCTACACTCCTCTCCCGCCATGCCGGACTTGATCCGGCATCCAGTCACGGCGCGTCTGCGCCGTGGGAAGAGTCCTTTCAGCCCAAAGACTTGGGCTGGCTGGATTCCGGCTCAAGGCCGGAATGACGGAGGAAGATGGCCCCCTACAAAAAAACGCTGCCAACCATCACAGCAAATTACACATCCAGACGAAGACGAGGTCACCAATCACATTGGGGCGACCTGCTAGCATAAAGACCACATCCCCTCCGTCGTAATCCTCACCCCAAAAACATTTGGCTGCCCCGGCCATGCATGCTAGTGCATCCGCAAACAATGCAGCGTCCTTCGGGACCCGCGCGGAACAATCACTCGAAAGACAGCCGCCGGACGGGAGCCTTTGCCCCGCGGCCGCCCATGGACACCGAAATGCAAGACAAGACCACTTCTCCCATTCATGTCGTGGGCGGCGGACTGGCCGGTTCGGAGGCCGCATGGCAGATCGCGCAAAGCGGCGTGCCCGTCATCCTGCATGAAATGCGCGGCGTGCGCGGCACGGATGCGCATAAGGGCGATACGCTGGCGGAACTGGTCTGTTCCAACTCCTTCCGCTCCGACGATGCAACGGCGAACGCAGTGGGCGTCATCCATGCGGAAATGCGGCTCGCCGGCTCGCTGATCATGGCCTGCGCCGACAGACACCAGGTGCCGGCCGGCGGCGCACTCGCCGTCGACCGCGACGGGTTTTCTGAAGCCGTGACGAAAGAGCTGGAAAGTCACCCCCTGGTGACGATCGTGCGCGAAGAGGTGAACGGCCTGCCGCCGAAGGAATGGGGCAACTCGATCATCGCCACCGGCCCGCTCACCTCGCCGGATCTCGCCGCCGCCATTCAGGCCGAGACGGGTGAGGATGCGCTCGCCTTTTTCGACGCCATCGCCCCCATCGTGCACCGCGATAGCATCAACATGGATATCTGCTGGTATCAGTCGCGTTACGACAAGGTCGGCCCCGGCGGCACGGGCAAGGATTACATCAACTGCCCGCTGAACGAGGAACAGTATAACGCCTTCATCGATGCGCTGATCGCCGGCGATACCGTCGGTTTCAAGGAATGGGAAGGTACGCCCTATTTCGACGGCTGCCTGCCGATCGAGATCATGGCCGAACGCGGCCGCGAGACACTGCGCCACGGCCCGATGAAACCGATGGGCCTGACCAACGCCCATAACCCCACCGTCAAGGCCTATGCCGTCGTCCAGCTGCGCCAGGACAATGCGCTCGGCACGCTCTACAACATGGTCGGTTTCCAGACCAAGCTGAAATATGGCGTTCAGGCGGATGTGTTCCGCATGATACCGGGCCTCGAAAATGCGGAATTCGCCCGCCTCGGCGGCCTGCACCGCAATACCTATATCGATTCCCCCATCCTGCTCGACCGCTCGCTGAAGCTGAAATCCCGGCCGGACCTGCGTTTCGCCGGCCAGATTACCGGCTGCGAAGGTTACGTGGAAAGCGCCTCCGTCGGCCTTCTCGCCGGCCGCTTCGCCGCCGCCGAACAGAAGGGCGAGACCCCGAGCCTGCCGCCGGCCACCACCGCGCTCGGCTCGCTTCTCAACCACATCACCGGCGGCCACCTCTCCTCCGATGATGAGCCGGGCAAACGTTCCTTCCAGCCGATGAACATCAATTTCGGCCTCTTCCCGGAACTGACGCCGGGCTCGATCGTCAAGCCTGAAGGCGTGAAGCGTTTTCGCGGCAAGGACAAGACGATCATGAAACGCCAGCTGATTGCAGCGCGGGCGTTGAGGGATTGCGCGGAATGGCTCGGCGGAAACAGGAACGAGACACACGCGCTTTGAGGCCGCTCAGTCGGCTTTGAATGGCGAGCGTTTGAGATTCCACTTTGCGAAATCCGATTTGCCCGTCTGGTACGGATATCGCTGGGAAAAGAACGGGTTAACAGCTGCAACATATTCGAATTTGAGCGTGATATCGGCGAGGACCGAGATCAGCGGCTGGTAGCTGTAGCGACCGGAGACGACGATGACAGCCTCCTGAGCAACGAAACCGTTGGCAATCACGGTTTTCTCCCACGGCACATCTTCGGCGGAGCCCAGAAAATTGTGGGCGGGAAATTGCAGCCGGGCGACCTTATCCACCAGTTTGACGCTTCTCAACGTCAGGTCGAGTTTGCCCGTCTGGAGAATGCCGCTGCCGGAAAGCACGACGAAACTCGGAACCCCCGTGCGCACCCTTTCCTCGAATTCAGGAAATCTTGCCGCCCAGCGCGCTGAATTGTCGACGATCGTCATGAACCGGTCATAGCTCAGCCAGCCCCGCCCGATCTCAATGACCACCGCAAGCATAAGGACGAGCAGCGGTGCCAGAAGCCCCATTTCCACCGCCGCAGCGCCAGAGCGGCAACGGCCAAAACCAGCAAGACGCAAAAACCGTGTCGTCTTTTTCATTCGGTCACCCGCACGGCAGTGATCGCCAGGGAAATGCTGCGCAACTGATGAATGCCCCCCGTGTCCGGCACGAGAATACGCGTCGTCGGCATCAAAAAATTCCATTTGTAACCGATCGCCAGAATGTACTGCCCGGCGGTATCGGCGGGCGGGCGAAAATCGTTCACGATCGGTATGGGCACCTTGGCTTCGGCAATGTCGTCGTCGGGAATCGGCAAAAGGGCAATCTTGAGATTGGTTTCGTCCGTCCCTCCAATGAAACGGGAGGCGATTGCCTTACGCAGCGCAATCTCGGTCGCCGGTTTACCGTCCGCCGCCGCCTTGCGGAGATACTCGATGCCCGCATTCGAGGCAAAAGAGAGATAGAGATAATAGAGCATCAGCAGGCCGATTTCGAGCGTCCCAAAAATCAGCGCAAAAAACAGCGGCAACAGCAGCGCCGTCTCCACCGCCGTTGTCGCCTTTCGGTCGCCAAACAGCCGGTAACATGCCCCATGCGTGAACCGGCATCCGCGCGGGCCGCCGCAGCTTTTATCCTGACGCGGGGAAAGAAAAGACTTCATCTCAGCCTTCTTCCATTCGATCCACATAGATAAGCTGGAAGCCCGTGATGATGCCGCCGAAGCTGTCGCTCAGTCCGGTAGCCTCGATCGTCACCCGATAGATGGAGTAAGCCTTGACCCTGAAACTGTAATCCCTCGGCGTCCAAGCGATATTGTTTTTATCCTGAGCCATTTCCCACACCTTCTGCTGAGGTTTCAGGGTGGGGAGCCGTTGCTGTAGCGAAATCTTGATTCCGTTTGTTTTTTCGACGTCCTCGACGGCCCGGCGCCCATTATACCAAACCATGATCTTATATATCCCGGGGTGAAGCTCGACATCCTTGTAGATCGAGCTATTGGCTTCGATATTTTTTTTCTTGCCGGGCGCAGGCGGGCCCCAGTCGCTGTCGAGTTCCATGACATAACGGGTTGGCAATGAGAGCTCTGTGCCCGCCTTCTTTTCAATTCCGTTCTTGTCGGTGGTCTTTACCTTATCGGCCTCCTTCAGTGTGCAGGCCAAATCGTTCGCGGTGGGGGCCCCGTTGAGTTTCTTGCTCTCCATGCCCGCCGGATAACCCTGCCAGTTGTGATTGCGGCGACAGCAGGGGCTGCTCCAGTCCTGCAACTCTACGCCGGGTCCGGTCCCACCATCCCATCCGATTTCCGAATATGGATAGACACCCCAGCAGCCGCCGGGGGTTTCCTTGGTGACGCCGTTTTTCAGAACTCGCTCGACGCCGAGAGCATTGCTCTCGAACATATTGTCAATGATGACCGCATCGTCCTCGGGATAGGGCGGGATGCCTTCGCAGGACTCATCAAGGCGATATTTCAGCTTATCGAGATTGAACATCTCCGAGAAAATCAGACCGTAACTGAACTCAGCCTTGATCTTCGTCGTGGTCCAGTCCACCTCCACCTGGCGCGAGAGGACCTTTTGCTTGGTGGATTGAATCATGGCATCGAAGGCTGCGGCCACATTGTCACGCCTGACGCGGTCAAGCAACGTATAGGTGCGCGTGGGCTTGGTGGCTCTTTCGCACGCCATCGCCATGACCCGCTTGGACTGGTTGTAATATGCCAGCGCTCTGCCGCCTTCAAAAAGCAACCCCAGCAAAATGATGAAGACCGGCAGCAGCAGCGCGGTCATGATAGCGAAGGTGCCCGAGTGGTCTCTAAGGAGCGACGAAAAAAGGCTCCTTTTCCGTGCTGTTTTTTTTATCCGCCTGCTCATCCTGAAAACACCGTTTCATGTCGCTCATCGCGGCGGGAAAGGCGCGCTGTGAAAAGCGGTGCGCCGGGCTTTCTGCCACGCTAAAAAATATCCGGCCTGCCGCCGGGTGCTGAAAATTGCCTGTCGATTGGCGAACGCATTTTCGGGAGCAGTTCTCGCCGACCTCTTAAAATCCACGGGGTCATTAGCACGGAAACCGTAAACCAAAGGCCAACAAAAACCGGAAAATATGCTGTAAATTCATATGCTTAATTCATTTATTAATAAATTAGAACGTATGAATTACGGCCATCATGCCGTGCATGACGGGGCCGATTTCGGCAATGCAGTTTTCTTCGGGGCGACAAACCGGGGTTTGCCCCTTGTCCCTCCAGCCAAGCTCGGGCAAAACAGCCCTGTTCAATCACAAGACAATGCCAGGAGATAAGATATGGACGTTCGCGCCGCAGTTGCCATTCAGGCCGGAAAACCGCTTGAGGTCATGACCGTTCAACTCGAAGGCCCCCGTGCCGGCGAAGTGCTGGTTGAGGTCAAGGCGACCGGCATCTGCCATACGGACGATTTCACCCTGTCGGGCGCGGATCCGGAAGGCCTGTTCCCGGCCATTCTCGGCCATGAAGGCGCGGGCGTCGTGGTGGATGTCGGACCGGGCGTCACCTCGGTCAAGAAGGGCGACCATGTCATTCCGCTCTACACGCCGGAATGCCGCGAGTGCTATTCCTGCACCTCGCGCAAGACCAATCTCTGCACCTCAATCCGCGCCACCCAGGGCCAGGGCGTGATGCCTGACGGGACCTCGCGCTTCTCGATCGGCAAGGACAAGATCCATCACTATATGGGCTGCTCGACCTTCTCGAACTATACGGTCCTGCCGGAGATCGCGCTCGCCAAGATCAATCCCGATGCACCCTTCGACAAGGTCTGCTACATCGGCTGCGGCGTCACCACCGGCATCGGTGCGGTCATCAACACCGCCAAGGTCGAGATCGGCTCCACGGCGATCGTCTTCGGCCTTGGCGGCATCGGCCTCAACGTTCTGCAAGGCCTGCGTCTTGCCGGCGCGGACATGATCATCGGCGTCGACATCAACCCCGACCGCAAGGCCTGGGGCGAGAAGTTCGGCATGACCCATTTCGTCAACCCGAAGGAAGTCGGCGAGGACATTGTGCCCTATCTCGTCAACATGACGAAGCGTAATGGCGACCTTATCGGCGGCGCGGATTATACCTTCGACTGCACCGGCAATACCAGGGTCATGCGCCAGGCGCTGGAAGCCTCGCATCGCGGCTGGGGCAAGTCGGTCATCATCGGCGTTGCCGGCGCCGGCCAGGAAATCTCCACGCGTCCGTTCCAGCTCGTCACCGGCCGCAACTGGATGGGCACCGCTTTTGGCGGTGCGCGCGGCCGCACGGATGTGCCGAAGATCGTCGATTGGTACATGGAAGGCAAGATCCAGATAGACCCGATGATCACCCACACCATGCCGCTAGAAGACATCAACAAGGGCTTCGACCTGATGCACAAGGGCGAAAGCATCCGCGGCGTCGTGGTTTATTGATTGGATAAGACAGAGGCGGGACGCGCGTAACCGCGCGCGCCCGCCTTTCATACAAATGTGATCGCCTCCAACCGCCTGCAGCCATTGCGATTAACGGGACGGTAAATCTATCGTCGTAAGCCGATACTACGCGGTGGAGTTGAAAATCCCTCCCCGCCCAGAACGGCGCCAGACCAGCGGAGAGCGACCCTGAAAATCGTACCGATCGACAACGGAAACCGCGTCGCCGCCGTCGCTCTTCTGGCGAAAGGCTTCCCGGAAAAAAGCGAGGCCTTCTGGTCGCGCGGGTTGTCGCTCATCAGCGAGCATCACGAGCGGCGCGAACTGGGTTCAATCGGGCAATTACTGATCAAGGGCGACGATGCCGCAGGTGTGCTGCTGACGATCAAAAGCCGCCTGCCCGACACCGGCACGATCATCGTCAACCTGTCCAGCTGGTATGTGGAGCCTTCCTGCCGCTGGTTCGCACCGCGCATGCTGCAGATGGCCTCATCCAATGAGGACGAAATCTTCACCGATCTCACCCCCTCTCCCGAAGCCTGCAGGCTGAATGAGAGGCTGGGCTTTGCGACGGTGACCGATTGCACGCTTTTTTATCCGCTGCCCTTTGCTGCACTTCGCCCGGCGAGTGCGAGGCTCCGCCCGCTTGTGGACATAAAACCGGGAATATTGTCCGGCGAAACGCGCGGCATGCTGGAAGACCACGCCCGCCTCGGCTGCATCGTGGCCTTGATGGAGGCGGAGAACCGCCACCACCCGCTGGTCTTCCTGAAAACCACAACCAGAAGACTGCCCTCCGCGCGCCTCATCCATTGCGACGACCGGCAGGTTGCGCAAAGGCACATATCCGCAATTGCCCGCCACCTTCTTGGCCACGGCCGGGTTGCGCTGACCATGGCGGCGCTTGAGGGAGAGCGAAAGGCCGGCGGCCTTGCCGCACATAAATCTGCACCCATACAAGTAAAAGGCGTATGGAACCCACAATTTATTAACGAAACATACTCAGAGTTGGTGTTATTGCCACCGTAGGTATTTTAGTGATTCTTGCGCGACTCGACGGAATCTTGGCCTTTACAGACAAAGCGCCGTTCCGGGCAGTCTTCTGGGGAACACGAGGGAAATCGGAGAACGAGCATGCTTGCAGCGCAAAAGAGTGAAATCGACGTTGCTGATACCATCTATTCCTACCTCTCCAATCGTTTTCCCGCCTATGCCCCCTTTTCCGCCGACACGCTGCTTCTCGAAGGCGGTGTGATCGATTCGCTCGGGTTTCTTGAGTTGATGATCTTCCTCGGGGAGGGTTTCGGCATCATTCTCGATGACGAGCATTTCACCCCCGACAATCTCGGCACGCCGGCCGATCTCATCGCCTTCGTCCTCAGGGAACGGAGGAGATGACACCCCATTTCCTGCTGCACCATCTTCTTACCGCGCGCGCGGCGAGCGACGATCCGGCCGTCGTCCACAAGGACCGATCGCTGAACTATCGCGAATTCGCCGAGGCAGCAGCCCGTTGTGCAGCGGCATTGCAGGAAGCCGGAACACAACGCGGTGACCGCGTCGTCATCTATCTGCCGCGCGGCATCGAGGAATGCTGGTCGATCTTCGGCGTGAGCATGGCGGCCGGCGTCTTCGTGCCTGTCAACGCATTGCTGAAGGCGCAGCAGATCCGCCATATCATCAGGGATTGCGGCGCAAAGATCGTCATCAGCGACGCTGCGATGATAAATGAGCTGAATGCAGCATTGGCAGACCTTCCCGATGTCACGATCCTGCTGGCGGAGGAGATTGGGACCCGCACCGGCGCACCCGCCCGGCCTTCGGCGGCGATCGGCGAAGATCTGGCCGCAATTCTTTATACCTCCGGCTCCACCGGCTCGCCCAAGGGCGTGATGCTGTCGCACCGCAATCTTCTGGCCGGCGCGCGCATCGTGCGCACCTATCTGGACATCACCGGCAGGGACCGCATTCTTTCCCTCCTGCCCTTCAGCTTCGATTATGGCCTGAACCAGCTGCTGACAGCGGTGGAACAGGGCGCGGCCACTGTTATCTCCACCTTCCGGCTGGGCGATGAGATCGTCCGCGATCTGCGCGACCACGCCATCACGGGTCTGGCCGGCGTGCCGACGATCTGGGCGATCCTGACGAAAGCGGCCCCGTCGCTCACAAAGACACCGCTGCCGCATCTGCGCTACATCACCAATTCCGGCGGACGCGTGCCGCAGGAAACCGTCAAGGCGCTGCGCGAGAAGCTGCCGGACACGAAAATCTACCTGATGTATGGCCTCACCGAGGCCTTCCGCTCCACCTTCCTGCCGCCTGATGAAATCGACCGCCGCCCGACCTCCATCGGCAAGGCCATTCCCGAATGCGAAATCTTCATCGTCACCGCTGAGGGACAGAGGGCAAAACCGGGTGAACCCGGCATTCTCGTGCATCGCGGCCCGACCGTCTCGCTGGGTTACTGGAACCGGCCGGAGGACACGGCCAAGGTGCTGCGTCCTCACCCCTTCATTCCGGCGGCACTGGGCGGCGAAACCGTGTGTTATTCCGGCGATCTCGCGGTGGAGGACGAGGACGGTTTCTTCAGTTTCGTTGCCCGCAACGATGCGATGATCAAATCTTCAGGCTATCGCATCAGCCCGACCGAGGTCGAGGAGAGCCTGATGTCGACAGGGCTTTTCCAGCAGGTCGCCGTTATCGGCCTGCCCGACCCCTTTGCGGGCGAAAAGGTGCATGCCGTGGCAACCGCCGCCAACCAGAATATCGATGTTTCGGCCGCGCTTAAAAAAGCCGCCGAAATGCTCGCCCCCTTCATGATCCCGCGCGCCATCGAACTGGTGGAACGACTGCCGATAACGGCCAATGGCAAGGTGGATTACCGCGCGCTGGTGCGCGAACGGACGGACAATGGCGCCAACGGATAAACCCCAGAGCCACGGCCCGGCCTTTGCAGCCGCGTTATTCGGCATAAGCGAAAACGATCTGATGATCGGTGGACTTCCCGTGCGCGATATTGTCGCCGGAACCGGAACACCATGCTTTCTCTATGACGCCAGCGCCATGCGCCGCGCCTATCGCAATCTCGAAACGGCGCTCAGTGGCTTTGCCGACATCTATTATTCGGTGAAGGCCAATCCCCTGCCCGCCATCATCTCGCTTTTCCGCCAGGAAGGCGCCGGTGCGGAAATCGCTTCCGTCGGTGAATACCGCGCCGCCATCAAGGCCGGTGTCGCACCGGAAAAAATCATCTTCGCCGGCCCCGGCAAAAGCAAAGCCGAATTGCGCGAAGTGATCGAGGGCGGCATCGGCGAAATCCACATCGAAAGCGCCGAGGAAATTGGCCGCATCGAGGCGATCGGCAAGCCGGTCAAAGCCTCGATCCGCATCAATCCGGTGCCGGATGCACAAGCGGGCGCGATGCGCATGGGCGGCAAGGCCACGGCCTTCGGTTTCGATGAGGAAGAGCTGGAAAATGTCCTGCCACTCTTCAAGGACGCCCGCCATATCGATCTCATCGGCGTCCATATTTACGGCGGCACGCAGATACTCGATGCCGACATGCTCGTCTCCCAATGGCGACACGGCATTTCCCTTGCCGCGCGCATGGCCGAGATGCTCGGCAAGCCGCTCGAGACCATCGATCTTGGCGGCGGTCTCGGCATCCCCTATTTCGCCGGGGAAACACCGCTCGATCTTGAGAAAGTCAGCGCCGCCATTCCCGACCTCAAGGCGCTTCTGAAGGCGCATCCGCTAGTCGCAGACGCCCATGTCATCGTCGAACCCGGCCGTTTCCTCGCCGGTCCCGGCGGCGTCTATGTGGCGGAGGTGAATTCGGTAAAGACCTCGCGCGGCACTACCTTCGTGGTGATGGATGGCGGCATGCACCATCACCTCGCCGCCTCCGGCAATCTCGGCCAGATCGTCAAGCGCAACTACCCCATCGTCGCACCGGCCATGATGCAGGCAGACTATGAGGAAACGGCAACCATCGTCGGCCCGCTCTGCACACCGCTCGACACCCTGGCCCGCAATGCGGCCCTGCCGAAGCTGAAGGCTGGTGATCTCCTGGCAATCCTGCAATCGGGCGCCTATGGCGCCACCGCTAGCCCTTCGGGTTTTCTCAGCCATCCGGCGGCGAAGGAAGTGCTGATCGAGGATGGTGACATCGCCATTGTCACGTCGGCTCGAGATAAGGCTGGAGACAATATTGCTACCCTCATATCCGAAAATCCCCATCAAACACTAAGAATTTATGACATTCGCGAGGGCGTAATTGCAGCCGATCTTTACGACCTCCTTCATCTCCTCGCACCGGCCTCTCAAACGGCAACTTGGGTCGTTTCCACGGTCAAGTCTCTGCAATCCGCCGATGAATGGTTTGAGGTGGTGGGTGAATCGCGAGATGACCTCGAGATGTTGGCCCAGAAAGATGCGCGTATTTCAGGCGCCGTTCTGGCCGACCTCGCGAAGAAGGCGAAACAAGTGATATGGGGGCAGTTTACTGCGTTGTCGCCAGCCTTGGATCAGGAATGGGTGACCATTCGGGCAATCGACAGTAGCTTCTATGAAGTAACGACGCCTGACGCGAATGTGCAGGATAAGATTAAATCGTTCTTTCGGGATGTCCGCCCTACAGATTCGCAATACCGGTAAACTGAGACGCAACGCACGGGATAATCACCCCCGTAACAGTCTGTCCCCAACCGCAAACTTGGATTTCAGCAGACACTCATCATATTCCGCCTCGGCATCCGAATCGAAAACGATGCCGCCGCCGACATTGAAGATCGCGCGGCCGCCATCGAACAGGGTCAGCGTGCGGATCGCCACCGAAAAACGCATTTCACCAGCTGGAGACATGAAGCCGATCGCGCCGCAATAGGCGTCGCGCGGCGTCTGTTCCAGTTCGCGCAGGATCTTCATCGCCCACATTTTCGGCGCGCCGGTCACCGAACCGCAGGGAAAAAGCGCCGCGAAAATATCCTCCACCGTCACATCAGGCAAAAGCTTCGCGCGCACATGGCTGACCATCTGGTGCACGGTGGGATAGGTCTCGATATCGAACAGTCGCGGCACATGGAGGCTGCCGACCTCGGTGATGCGGGAAATATCGTTGCGCAGGAGATCGACGATCATGCGGTTTTCGGCAAGCGTCTTTTCATCCTCAAGCATCGCCGCGATGATCGCCCGGTCCTCTTGCGCATTCGCACCGCGCGGCGTCGTTCCCTTCATCGGGTGGGTTTCAATGAAACCTTCCCCGTCCACCGAGAAAAACAGTTCCGGTGAGCGCGACAGGATCACCGGTCCACCGAGATCGACCAGCGCGCCATATTTGACCGGCTGGCGCTCAACCAATGACCAGAAGGCCGTGAGCGGATCGCCGCTCCAGCGAGCATGAACGGGCATCGTCAGATTGCCCTGATAACAGTCGCCGCGACGCAGATGCCCGTGCAGCCGCTCGAAGCGCTGGCAATAGTCTTCAAGGCTCCATGCGGGCGCGGGATCGGCCAGGAACGCATCGGCATCCGGCAGACTTTCGGGCCGCGCAAATCGCCCCTCATCCGGTTGTGGGCCGGAAAAGACGCCGAAGCGAAGGAACGGCACGTTGCGAGGCTCGGCAGCAAAGTCCGCAAGTTTCGGCTCGAACAGGAAACCCGCCTCGTAGGACATATAGCCGGCAAGGTATTTCCCGGCGCGGCGCAGCTGCTCCATGCGTTTCAGCGCCGCGAAAAACGCCTCTGGCTCATCCGCGACGATGATCTCCTCCGGCTCGGTGAAGGCTGTCACCGTGCCGGTCGTGTCATCCCGGAAAAGAACGGAAGGCGCATGTGCCAAGGAAAGCGTCCGAACAGGAGAAAGGGTCGGGAAAAATCAGATCGGGTCTATGTCGCCCCTCGCCCACATCTCTATGGTTTCCGCATAAAAATCGGCGAAACGGCCTTCCTCGATCGACTTGCGGATACCCTGCATCAGCTCCTGATAATAGGCAAGATTGTGCCAGGAGAGCAGCATGCCGCCCAGCGCCTCGTTGGAGCGCGTGAGATGATGCAGATAGGCGCGGGAATAATCGCGCGAGGCCGGGCAGTTGGACTGCTCGTCGAGCGGCCGCATATCCTCGGCATGGCGGGCATTGCGGATATTGACCCTCCCACGACGGGTGAAGGCAAGCCCGTGACGGCCGGAACGGGTCGGCATCACGCAGTCGAACATGTCTATGCCGCGCGCGACGGATTTCAGGATATCGTCAGGCGTGCCGACGCCCATCAGGTAACGCGGCTTTTCAGTGGGCAGCACCGGCAGCGTGATGTCGAGCATGCCCAGCATCACATCCTGCGGTTCGCCGACGGCCAGACCGCCGACGGCGTAACCCTTGAGATCGAGTTGCTTCAAGCCTTCGGCGGAACGAATTCGCAGGTCCGGCTGATCGCCGCCCTGCACGATGCCGAACATGGCCTTGCCAGGCTGTTCGCCAAAGGCAACGCGGCAGCGTTCCGCCCAGCGCAGCGACATTTCCATGGCGCGCTCGATTTCCTTGCGCTCGGCTGGCAGCGCGATGCATTCGTCGAGCTGCATCTGGATATCCGAATCGAGCATGCCCTGGATTTCGATCGAGCGTTCCGGCGACATATGATGCAGCGAGCCGTCCACATGGCTCTTGAAGGTCACGCCCTTCTCGTCCAGCTTGCGCAGGCCGGAAAGCGACATGACCTGAAAACCGCCGCTGTCGGTGAGGATCGGATGTGGCCAGCGGATCAGCTCATGCAGGCCGCCAAGCCTTGCCACGCGTTCCGGGCCGGGCCGCAGCATCAGGTGATAGGTATTGCCGAGAATGATATCGGCCCCCAGCTCGCGCACCTGATCAAGATACATGGCCTTGACGGTGCCGACCGTGCCAACAGGCATGAAGGCGGGCGTGCGGATGACGCCGCGCGGCATGGCGACTTCGCCGAGGCGTGCGCCGCCACTCGTGGCTTTCAGGGTGAAGGTGAATTTCTCGTGCATCAGTTCTTCCGGAACAACAGGCTGGAATCGCCATAGGAATAGAAGCGGTATCCGGTTTCGATGGCGTGCTTATAAGCGTCACGCATCGTTTCGAGACCGCAGAAAGCCGAAACGAGCATGAACAGCGTCGATTTCGGCAGGTGGAAATTGGTCATCAGAATATCCACCGCGCGGAAGCGATATCCGGGCGTGATGAAGATGCCTGTGGGCCCCGACCATGGGTGAATGACGCCGTCTTCGGAGGCAGCGCTTTCGATCAACCGCAGCGAGGTGGTGCCGACGCAGACGATGCGCCCGCCGCGCGCCTTCACGGCATTCAGTCTGTCGGCGGTTTCCTGCGACACATGGCCGATCTCGAAATGCATCTTGTGATCGTCGGTATCGTCGGACTTCACCGGAAGGAAGGTGCCTGCCCCAACGTGAAGTGTCACGAAATGCCGCTCGATACCCCCCTTATCAAGAGCTTCGAACAGATCGGGCGTGAAATGCAGTCCGGCGGTGGGGGCGGCGACGGCGCCCTTCTCGCGGGCATAGATGGTCTGGTAATCGGTCTGGTCCTGCGCATCTTCCGGCCGCTTGGCGGCAATATAGGGCGGCAAGGGAATATGGCCGACGGAGGCGATCGCCTCATCCAGAACAGGGCCGGAAACGTCGAAAAGCAGCGTGATTTCGCCCTCTTCGCCCTTTTCCTCGACGATGGCCTCCAGATGGGCAAGGCCGCAGGCATTGTCGCGCTCATAACCGAAACGGATGCGGTCACCCTCTTTGATGCGCTTGCCGGGGCGCGCGAAAGCCTTCCAGCGCGACTGGTCGGCACGCATGTGCAGCGTGGCCGAAACCGCAGTCTCCGGCGCACCTTCGCGCAGGCGAACGCCCTCAAGCTGGGCGGGAATGACGCGGGTGTCGTTGAAGACAAGCGCATCGCCCGGCTTCAGAAAAGTCGGCAGGTCAAAGACGCGGTGGTCTTCCAAGCGGTTTTCATTCGGATCGACCACCAGCAGGCGCGCGCTGTCGCGCGGGTTCGCCGGGCGAAGGGCGATATTCTCCTCGGGCAGATCGAAATCGAACAGGTCTACACGCATTGCAAGGGTCTTCCAGACATCAAAACTTTACACGGCACGGTGAATTTCGGTCCGCCGCATCCCGCCCACTCCCCTCATTCCTGTGCTTGTCACAGGAATCCAGTCGACACGCGTCTGCGTGGCGAGGGAGTCTTTCCAGCCCAAAGACTTGGGCTGGCTGGATTCCTGTGACAAGCACGGGAATGAGGGAAAAAGGAAACGGCGCAAAGAACAGCAATCGTCAAATCTGCCGCACCGTCCTCCACATCAAGCACCGTCAATAAACATCAAAACCCGCCCCGCATAAACTGCGGGACGGGTCAAACTGCAACTTCCGAAAATCAGGCCGCCGAAGCGAGCTTGATGGAAACGATCGAATCGGGATCCTTCACCGGCTCGCCGCGCTTGACCTTGTCGATGGCTTCCATGCCTTCGATGACCTGGCCCCAGACGGTGTACTGCTTGTTGAGCCACGGAGAATCCGTGAAGCAGATGAAGAACTGCGAATTGGCGGAGTTCGGGCTCTGCGAACGGGCCATGGAGCAGGTGCCGCGCACGTGCGGGATGGCGGAGAATTCAGCCTTCAGGTCCGGCTTGTCGGAACCGCCCATGCCGGCGCGGGCCGGGTTGAAGCTGTCGGAACCCTTCTTGCCAAACTGCACGTCGCCGGTCTGGGCCATGAAGTCTTCGATGACGCGGTGGAACACGACGCCGTCATAAGCGCCTTCCGATACGAGTTCCTTGATGCGGGCAACGTGGCCCGGAGCAACTTCCGGCAGCAGCTGGATCACGACCTTGCCGGTCGTCGTTTCCATGATGATGGTGTTTTCCGGATCCTTGATCTCGGCCATGGTTATTCTCCTCTGTTCGGGCTCTATTGCCCTACCTTACTTTTTGCCGACGGTGACCTTGATCATCCGGTCGGGGTTGGAAACTTCGCCGTTGCCGCCGGCGCCGCGCTTGATCTTGTCAACGGCTTCCATGCCGGACACGACCTTGCCGACCACGGTATATTGCCCGTTCAGGAACGGACCATCGGCAAACATGATGAAGAACTGCGAATTGGCGGAATTCGGATCCTGCGAACGGGCCATGCCGACCACGCCGCGCGTGAACGGAACCTTGGAGAATTCGGCCGGAATATCCGGCAGATCGGAACCACCCGTACCTGCGCGCTGGGCGCTGAAGCCCTTCTCCATGTTGCCATACTGCACGTCGCCGGTCTGCGCCATGAAGCCGTCGATGACGCGGTGGAAGGCGACGTTGTCATAAGCGCCCTTCTTGGCCAGCGCCTCGATCTGCGCAACATGCTTCGGCGCAACATCGGGCATCAGCTCGATGACAACGGGACCATCCTTCAGCTGGACGGTGAGAAGTTCGGCGGCCGAAGCGAAGGTGCTGGCGGCAAGCGCGCCTGCAAACATGGCGCCGGCAAAGGCAAATCGAACGAGTTTCATCGGATTGGCTCCAGAATGTGGGGCTGAAGTCAGCGCTTCAGCTTGGCGTTGAGGGCTTCAAGCACGGCCTTGGGCACGAAGGCGTCGACATTGCCGCCCATGGCGGCGATCTGCCGGACCAATGTGGCTGTAATGGGTCGCGACGACGTGCCGGCGGGCAGGAACACGGTCTGAATATCAGGCGCCATCTGGCGGTTCATGCCGGCCATCTGCATTTCATAATCGAGATCGGTGCCGTCACGCAGGCCGCGCAACAGAAGGTGCGCGCCGTGCTGGCGCGCGGCGTCGACGACCAGATTATCGAAGGAAACGACTTCCATGCGCGCCGCCTCATCGGGCAGCTGTTCGGAAAGCGCCTGCTTTATCAGCGCCGCCCGCTCTTCGAAGCTGAACAGCGGCGCTTTTCCGGGATGGATGCCGACGGCAACGATGACTTTCGACGCCACGTTCAGCGCCTGGATAAGCACATCCAGATGTCCGTTGGTCATCGGATCGAAGGATCCTGGATAAAAGGCAATCGTCATATCGCTCTCAGGTGGTGGGCGCGCTTCGATGCTGGGTATCATGTGCCCGCCTTTTGTCATGGAGAGGCACGCGGCGCAAGACTTTATAACCATCCCTCACAAGCCCGGCTGCGGCGTGAACCCGGGATGAATGGGCCGTTCAGTGCGGTTTCACAGCTATTTTGTTTAAATGCACAACATCGGGAAACCGAAACGCCCCTCACTCGTTAAGCATCCGGAGAATTGAAAATGCTGGCCTTCATGATCGTCCTTTCGATCATCGCATCATTCGCTGCCGAGTATCTTTTTCTCGAATGACGGCCTCAGCCAGTTTCCTGAACGCCAGATGAACGAGCCATTCAAGGAAGTTTCACAGGCGCGATGCTAATCGATTTTTACGGTTGACGCGGAACATGTCGAGACATGGCGCGTTAAGAAAGAACCAAAGGAACGGACAGATGTTTGTAAGAGAAAAACAGTCTACTTCGGCGAAAATCAGCGTCATCAGCACCGCCTGGACAGTACTGGTTATCGCAATGGTAGCAACGACGTTTAGCCTTTATGAGCAGAAGCCTGAAACCCAGGGACCGGACTACCCGCAGCTGACCGCCCGTTACCAGTATATGAATTATTACTGAGGAACGGGGAGAATTTCCCCATAACTCCCGGAGACGATATCAATGTTCACATTTCTGACGATGCTTCTGGCCCTGATCAGCGTAATGTTCGTGACATCGATGATATCAGTCGTCGCCGAGATGCGGCGGGAGGATGAGGAATTCAAGGCGACGATCCGGCGCGACCGCGCCTTCTGAGCGCGGCGAACCGACCCGACGGCCCCTTAGAAATGATTCTTTTTCAACCGCCTGGACCTTCCGGGCGGTTTTGTTTTGCCAAGCCGCCAGCCCCTCCTTCCCTCATTCCTGTGCTTGTCACGGGAAACCGGCCGATGTGGCTCTCGTGCAGTGGGAGGAGTCCTTTCAGCCCAAGGACTTGAGCTGGCTTAATTCCTGTGACAAGCACAGGAATGAGGGAAGAAGAGGCAGCCGATATCGAACCGTCGCCTCCATTTCGGCGCCTCCAATCACACAACCGTTTTCAAAACCCCGTTTTTCCAAGGCAAATTCCCTTCAATTTCCGTTTGGATTGATTTAAGGAACGCCGATACGTTGCGGGCCGGACAGCCGGCGACCGCGATGACGTTCCTGTGAGGTTTGCATAACGATGCTCGATTCCCTGAGAAATGCTTCTCGAACCATGGCAGCCAAACTGCTGCTTCTCCTGCTTGTTGTTTCGTTTGGCGTCTGGGGCGTCTCCGCATCGCTTGTCACCGCCAATTCCCACGCCGTCATGACGGTGGGCGACCAGACGGTCAGCCCTGAGGAGTTCCGTCTCGCCTATCAGCGCCAGATTTCCGATCTCAGCCGCCAGTTCGGCACCCGGCTGACGACCGAACAGGCCAAGGCCTTCGGCATCGACCGTCAGGTCTTCAGCCAGCTTGCGGCCGGTGCAGCCCTTGACGAGCTGGCCGCGAAGATGAATCTCGGCCTTTCGGAAAACCGCCTCGCCAACCTCATCGCCGAAGACCCGGCCTTCAAGTCAGTCAACGGCCAGTTCGACCGTAATCTCTTCAGCGAGCGCCTGCGCAATTCCGGCTTCCGCGAGGACGACTATATCAAGGAACGCAGCAAGGTTGCCGTCCGAAGCCAGATCGTTGAAGCCGTCTCCGATGGTTTTGCCGCACCGCAGGTGCTGGTGGATGCGCTGAAGCAATATCGTAATGAACAGCGCTCGGTCGACTACGTCATTCTTTCGAACGCCGTCATTCCGCCGGTCAAGGCGCCGGGCGACGATGTGCTCACGCCCTGGTTCGAGACCAACAAGACGAAATACCGCGCGCCCGAGTTCCGCAAGTTCACCTATGTGAAGCTGGAACCGTCGGACATTGCCGATCAGGCCTCCGTCACCGACGCCCAGATCGCTGATTATTACAACAGCCACAAGGACAGCTTCCGCACCGCCGGCCGCCGCACGGTGGAGCAGCTGACCTTCCCTGAAAAGGAAATGGCCGAAGCAGCCGCCGAACAGATCCGCCTCGGCAATACCACCTATGACCAGGTGGTGAAGGATCAGGGCAAGGCCGCGTCGGACGTCACGCTCGGCGAATTCACCAAGGATACCATCCCCGACCAGTCGATTGCCGATGCCGCTTTCGCCATCCAGAAGGATGGCGGCGTATCGCCGGTGGTCGAAGGTTCCTTCGGCCCGGTGCTCCTGCGCGTCACCGGCATCAAGCCGGAAACCACCCGCACGCTGGAAGAGGCGAAAGAGGATATCCGCAAGGACCTCGCCACCGCCGCCGCTGCGGAAGAAATCACCAATGTTCATGACCGTTACGAGGACCTGCGCGCCGGCGGCTCTTCGCTCGCGGATGCGGCAACGCAGCTGAACCTGAAGGCCGTCACCATCGCCGCCATCGACGCTTCCGGCCTCGATGAGAAGGGCGATGCGATTCAGGGCCTGCCCTCCCCGCAGCTCGCGCAGGAGGTCTTCAAGACCGAACCCGGCACGGAAGCCCTGCCGATCAATCTCGGCCGTGAAGGCTACATCTGGTTCGATGTCGACCAGATCATCGCCGCCCGCGACCGCACGCTTGCCGAAGTCCGCGACGATGTCGTGGCCGACTGGACGGCGGAACAGCAGCGCAACGCGCTTGCCGCCAAGGCCGAGGAACTGAAGGCGCGCGTCGAAAAGGGCGACACGCTGGAAGCCGTGGCCGGTGAGCTGAGCCTTGCCGTCGAGCAGAAATCCGGCCTGCGCCGCACCAGCGAGGACGCTATTTTCGGACGGCAGACCATCGCCGCGGTCTTCTCGGGCGCCGAAGGCGTGGTCGGCACTGCCGCCGATGCCGAGGGTTCCAGCCGCATCCTCTTCAAGGTCACCTCCGTCGACACCAATGCCCCGGCAGACGCGCTTGCCAATGACGACCAGCAATTTGCCGCCATTGCCCGCGCGGCCGGCGACGACATGCTGGACCAGATGGTCAACCGCCTGCAGAATGACTATGGTGTCACCATCAATCAGGCCCTCGCCGATCAGGCGATGGTCGGCTTCTAACCCGGGGGGCGACAAGATGGCCGAACTGAAGCCGCTGATCGCCAAGGTCGCAAATGGAGAAAGCCTGAACCGCGAGGAATCGCGGGCGGCTTTTGACGTTCTGATGTCGGGCGAAGCCACGCCGTCGCAGATTGGCGGTTTCCTGATGGCGCTGCGCGTGCGCGGCGAAACGGTGGACGAAATCGTCGGCGCCGTCTCCTCCATGCGCGCCCGCATGCTGCCGGTTTCGGCTCCCGCCAATGCCATCGATATCGTCGGAACCGGCGGTGACGGCATCGGCACCTATAATATCTCGACACTCGCCTCGATCATCGTCGCCGGAACGGGCCTGCCGGTCGCCAAGCATGGCAACCGGGCGCTAAGCTCCAAATCCGGCACGGCAGACGCACTCTCCGCGCTTGGCGTGAAGCTCGATATCGGTCCTGAGCTCATCGCCCGCTGCATCAGCGAGGCGGGTCTCGGCTTCATGTTCGCGCAGCTGCACCATTCGGCCATGCGCCATGTCGGCCCCAGCCGCGTCGAACTCGGCACGCGGACGATCTTCAACCTGCTTGGCCCCCTCTCCAATCCGGCAGGCGCAAAACGCCAACTGCTCGGCGTCTTCTCGCCGCGCTGGCTGGTGCCGCTTGCCGAAGTGCTGCGCGATCTCGGTTCTGAAAGCATCTGGGTCGTGCATGGCGACGGCATGGACGAGGTGACGACCACGGGCGTTACCCATGTGGCGGCGCTGGAAGGCGGCAAGATCCGCACTTTCGACCTGACGCCGAAGGATTTCGGCGTCGAGCCCGCTTCCATGGAAGACCTGAAGGGCGGCGACGGCATTGCCAATGCAGCAGCACTGCGCGAGGTCCTGTCCGGCAAACGCAACGCCTATCGTGACGTGTCGCTGTGCAACGCGGCCGCAGCGCTGGTCATTGCCGGCAAGGCGGAAACGCTCACTGAGGCGATGGCGATCGTCAGCGAGGCGCTGGACAGCGGCAAGGCCGCAGCCGCGCTCGACCGTCTGGTTGCCGTGTCCAACGAAGAATGAGAGCGAGATCATGAGCGACATTCTCAAAAAGATCGAGACTTACAAGCGCGAGGAAATCGCCGCCGCCAAGGCGAAGGTTTCGCTGGCCGATCTGAAGGCCATGGCCGCAGACCAGAGCGCGCCCCGCGGCTTTTATAAAGCGCTGAGGGCAAAGCAGGCCGAAGGCAAGTTCGGGCTGATCGCCGAAATCAAGAAGGCGAGCCCCTCCAAGGGCCTGATCCGTCCGGATTTCGATCCGCCGGCGCTGGCCGCCGCCTATGAAGCCGGTGGCGCCGCTTGTCTGTCGGTTTTGACGGATACGCCGAGCTTTCAGGGCGCACCGGAATTCCTGACCGCCGCCCGCAATGCCTGCGCTTTGCCGGCGCTGCGCAAGGATTTCATGTTCGATACTTACCAGGTGCATGAAGCCCGTGCCTGGGGCGCGGACTGCATTCTCCTCATCATGGCCTCGCTTTCCGACGACGAGGCGAAACGTCTTGAAGACGAGGCTTTTGCGCTTGGCATGGATGTGCTGGTCGAGGTGCATGACGCCGAAGAAACCGAACGGGCGCTGAAACTCGCCTCGCCGCTTCTCGGCATCAACAACCGCAACCTGCGCACCTTCGAAGTCAGCCTCGAAACCAGCGAGAAGCTGGCGGGCCTCGTGCCGGCTGACCGGCTGCTGGTGGGCGAAAGCGGCATCTTCACCTTCGAGGACTGCCAGCGTCTGGAAAAGAGCGGCATCAGCACCTTCCTCGTCGGCGAAAGCCTGATGCGCAAGGATGATGTGACGGCGGCGACCAAAGCGCTGCTGACAGGCCAATCCGGCATTCTGGCAGCGGAATAAAGCGCCGATGAGCGAGACGGGAAAGCTCACCCATATCGATGCGAGCGGCGAAGCGCATATGGTCGATGTCGGCGACAAGGCCGAGACCGTCCGCGTCGCCGTGGCCGAAGGCTTCGTGAAGATGAAGCCGGAAACGCTGGCGCTCATCCGCGACGGCAATGCCAAGAAGGGCGATGTCATCGGTACTGCCCGGCTGGCGGGCATCATGGCCGCCAAGCAGACGGCAAACCTCATTCCGCTCTGCCATCCGCTGATGCTGACCAAGGTTGCGGTCGATATTACCGAAGATACCGCCCTGCCCGGCCTGAGAGTCGAGGCCATGGTGAAACTGTCTGGCAAAACGGGCGTGGAGATGGAAGCGCTGACCGCCGTCTCCATTGCCTGCCTGACGATCTATGACATGGCGAAAGCCGCCGACAAGGCGATGGAAATCGTCAATATACGCCTTCTCGAAAAGAGCGGCGGCAAATCCGGCGATTTCCGGCGACAGGAGACCTGAATGAAACCGCTGCTGCCCGTGGATGAGGCCATAACACGCCTTCTGGAGGCAGCGGTTCCGGTGACCGAAAGCGAGATCCTGCCGCTTGCCGAATGTGATGGTCGCGTTCTCTCGGCCGACCTTACGGCGCGTCTCGCCCAGCCGCCCTTTGATGCCTCGGCCATGGATGGTTATGCCCTGCGCAGCGCCGATGCGCTCAATATCGGTTCGGTTCTCACTGTCATCGGTCAGGCCGCCGCCGGCCATGCTTTTGCCGGCACTGTTGGTGAAGGCCAGACCGTGCGCATCTTCACCGGCGCGCCGGTGCCGCAGGGTGCGGATACAGTCCTCACTCAGGAAGATGCCGAAGTGCTGGAGAGCGGAAAGATCCGCACCGCCTTCGACGTCACTGCCGGGCGACATATCCGCCCGCGCGGGCAGGATTTTACCGAAGGCGAAACGGCGCTGAAGGCCGGGCGTGAACTTGGCTTCACCGACCTCACACTGGCGGCGGCGATGAACCATGCCGCGCTGACCGTCTATCGCAAGCCGCGCATCGCCATCCTCGCCACCGGCGATGAGTTGCTGCCGCCGGGAAGCGCACCGCAGCCCGCCCAGATCATCGCCTCCAACACCTTCGGTGTCGCAGCCCTTGCCCGGCAGGCCGGCGCAGAGGTTCTCGACCTCGGCATCATTGCCGATGACGAGGGGTTGATCCGCGCGGCCATCGGCAAGGCCGTCGCGGCGAAGGTCGATGTGCTGGTGACGCTCGGCGGCGCCTCCGTTGGCGACCACGACCTCGTGCAGGCCGCGTTGAAGGCGGAAGGCATGCAGCTCGATTTCTGGCGCATCGCCATGCGTCCGGGGAAACCGCTGATGGTCGGCGCCATTGGCGCCATGCAGGTTCTGGGCCTGCCTGGAAACCCGGTTGCAAGCCTCCTCTGCGGCCTGCTGTTCCTCGAACCCCTGGTCCGCAGCATCGCCCGCCGCGCCCCCCTGCAACGCGAAGCTACAGCCCGCACCGCCACACCGCTGAAGGCGAATGACCAACGGCAGGACTATCTGCGCGCCCGTTTCAGCACGGACGAAAACGGCATGCTGGTGGCGGAAGCCTACGCGAAGCAGGATTCATCGATGATGAAGATATTGGCCCATTCCGATGGCCTGATCGTGCGCCCGCCACATGCGCCGGCGGCAACCGCCGGGGCGGAATGCCCGGTCATAAGGCTGAAATCCTGACACGCAGTCGGTGCGGCCGAAGCTGCGGCCGGAAGCATAATTGATCCCTTCGCAAAATTTGCCGAATGGTTGCCGCGCCGTCACAAAATGGCACTGCCGCATCCCGCATGGCATGGGAGCCGCAAATAAAACTGTAACGTTACTGTATCCCGACACGGATGACAGGAAACGCCGCCTATAGGCGGTGTCTCTCCCAACTCAAAAAACCTCATCTCTTTTCATCCCGGCAATATCTTTCCTTATTGTTGTGCCAAAATAAATCACACCAACCCCGTTATTGGGATTGACAGAATAAATGCGATGCTGTCACCAAGACGAATAGTAGAGATAAAAAGCTCCGGAATTCTTCAAAATGGAAATTACTTATATTTATCAATTAACTAAAATAAAAATTGGCGAAAAACGAGTTTCTGGAAACAAAAATTAGTTTCCCGTAAATTAAGCTTTCCAAAACTAGCTTCATAATAATAATCATAGTCGATAAGCAGACTCACTGGAGTTTCTTGATGAACACGGCATCCACGCCCAAAACCACGGGGCCCGACATTGCCGGGCAGATTGCCTATGCCATGCGGAGCATGGGTGTTTCGCCGATCCCGCGTAACTACAGCCTGTTTTACGAAGCCTATATCGGTTCGAACCCTGCCCTGACGAAGGATCTGGCCGCGCTCGGCAACCGGGTGACGCAGGAAGATCTGGACGAGCTGTCCTCACGCTACGGCGAAGGTAATCCCGCACGGTCGATCGACGATGCGCATGACAAGCTGCGGCGTGAACTGGAGGGTCTGCTGGGAACGCTGAGGCGCGAACAATCCTCCATCGAAAACTACAACAGGATTCTCGGCGAAACGCGCCAGCGCATCGACGACAAGAACGCCGCCAGCAGCAATATTCTGAGGAATGCAATCTCATTGCTGGCCGAAGCCACCGGCTCGAAAATCATCGACGGCGAAAAGGCGTTCAATGACGTCAATCGCCATGCCGAGGAAATGCATCAGGTGCGCCTCGAACTGGACGAATACAAGCGCATCGCCAATACCGACTCGCTGACGCGCCTCTCCAACCGGCGCGCCTTCGACGACCGGCTGGCATCGGTTTATGACAGCTCCATCGGCCTGCAATATACCACGCTGGTTCTGCTCGATATCGATCACTTCAAGCGGGTCAACGACACATTCGGCCATCCGGTCGGCGACAAGATTCTCGCCACCGTCGCCTCGGTCATCCGCGCCAATGTCCGCAAGGATGGTTTTGTCGCCAGAAGCGGCGGCGAGGAATTCGCCATCATTCTGGATGGCAACACGCCCGAAGAGGTGATGGTGACGTGCGAGCGCATCCGCCTGTCGCTGGAAAGCACGCCGTTCCGCAATTCGAGATCAGGCGCCGACTATGGCACGGTGACGATTTCCATCGGCTTCGCCTCCGCCGCACAGGCCACCAATCCGAGCGAGCTTTACGGCCATGCCGATACGGCGCTCTACCATGCCAAGGAAACCGGCCGGAACCGCTCCGTCTATTATGAGGACGGCATGCAGAAGAACTATGTCGGGAAGAACTGGCTGATTTATCGGACTTGAGGATGTTGGCGTACGCGCCACTATCTCCCCCGTCATGCCGGACTTGATCCGGCATCCAGTCACGGCGCGTCTGCGCCGTGAAAAGAGTCTCTGGCGATCAAGGACTTGATCGCGCTAGACCCCGGACCAGTCCGGGGTGACGGAGTGAGACACTCCGCTTTCGCCAATGGCGTAAGCCTTGCGAGGCTTGCCTCAGCGGCCCGACGGTCGCGTCTTTATTGCGCCTCACCACATGGTCTTCGCCGCCCGCGCCGCCCATTCGCGGTCATAGGTTTCCTGATCGAACTCCGCCTTCGCCGCCTTGAGCAGAAGACCGGGTGTCGGGAGCGCCGCCGGATCGACGAAATTATCGGGGTTCCACAGCTCGGAGCGCATCAGCGCCCGGGCGCACTGGAAATAGACTTCGTCGATCGTCACCACGATAACCGTGCGCGGATGTTTGCCATCCATCTCGAAGCTCTCCAGCAGATCGGGAGCGACGGAGACCACGGCGCGGCCGTTGATGCGCATCGTCGTGTTCGAGCCGGGGATCAGGAACATCAGCGCCACGCGCGGATCGCGCACGATGTTCAAAAGCGAATCCACGCGGTTATTGCCGCGCCAGTCCGGCAGAAGCACCGTCCTGTCATCAGCCACCCTGACCACGCCGCCCTTGTCGCCGCGCGGTGAACAGTCCATGCCCTCCGGCCCGACCGTCGCCAGCGCGAGGAACGGCGAAGTCTCGATCATCAGCCTGTATTCGGCCGTCAGCGTGGCTGTCACCTTGGCGATCGATGCCTCGCTCGTGCCGTCATAGATGGCCCTCAATTCCTCAACCGTGCGAATGATCGTCATATCCGTTCCTATCCATACGAATTCCCTTTGCCGACATCGAAAGATCGGCGCGTCCTATTCCTCTGCCGCTTCCGCCTTTTCCCGCTCGGCCCGCTCGCGCGCCGTGCGGGCGGCAACCAGATCGGCCGGCTGGGCGTTGCCGCGGATCAGCGACCGGCCGGCATAGATGCCGCCGACGACTTCCATGGCGAAACGTTCCTCGTCGCGGTCTCGGAATTCCTCCACCAGACGGGCGGCGTCTTCCCGCTCCTCGCCCATGGCGCCAAGCACTTCCTCGCTGAAATTCAGCGCCGATTCCAGCGTCTCGCGGATCTGGTAGTCGACACCCGCCTTGAGCAGATCGATGGCATGGCCACGGTCGTAAGCACGGGCAAGGACGGGCACCAGCGGGAATTCGTGCTTGACGATCTCCGCGATCCTGACCGCCGCCTCCTTGTCATCGACGCAGATGAGAACCGCGCGCGCCGTGCTGGCGCCGGCCGCATGCAGGATTTCCGCCCGCGAACCATCACCATAATAGACCTTGAAGCCGAATTCCGCCGCATCGCGCACGAACTCGGCATCCTTGTCGATGAGCGACAGCGTATAGCCCCGCGCCAGAAGCGGCTGGCTGACGATCTGGCCGAAACGCCCGAAGCCGATCAGGAGAATGCTGCCCTCGACATTCTCGGGCACGTCGAGATCGTCGGTATTGGGAACCGCCGCCGGCACCAGCCGGTCATGCAGGATGACCATTAGCGGCGTCAGCACCATGGAGATGATAATGGTCGCCGTCAGGATGGCGTTCGCCTCCCGGTCGAGAATACCAGCGCTGACGGCGGCCGAATAAAGCACGAAGGCGAATTCACCGCCCTGCGCCATCAGTACCGCCCGTTCCAGGCTTTCGCGCCTGGTAGTGCCAAGCGCCCGCGCCACGCCATAGATCAGGAAGGCCTTGAGCAGCATGTAGGCGACGACGCTAACCAGCACGAGCTGCCAGTTGGAGGCAATGACGGCAAGGTCGATCGCCATGCCGACGCCGAGGAAGAACAGCCCGAGCAGAATACCGCGAAACGGCTCGATATCCGCCTCAAGCTGGTGGCGGAAAGAGGATTCCGACAGAAGCACGCCGGCAAGGAAAGCGCCCATGGCCATCGAAAGACCGCTGACCTGCATCAGAAGCGCCGAACCGAGCACCACCAGCAGCGCCGCGGCCGTCATCACCTCACGCGCGCCGGAAGCGGCGAGCAGGCGGAAAAACGGGTTGAGAAGATAACGCCCGGCAAGAATGAGCGCGCCGACGGCGGCAAGCGCGATGCCGACGGAGACCCAGCGCTCCGACGCCGTCACATGTTCGCCGCCCGCACCGAGGAAGGCGACAAGCGCCAGCAGCGGCACGATGGCCAGATCCTCAAACAGCAGGATCGCTATGATGCGCTGGCCTTTAAGGCTCGACATGCTGTTGCGTTCCTGCAGCATCTGCATGACGATCGCCGTCGAGGTCAGCACGAAACCGGTGCCGGCGACGAAGGACATGATGACGGGAAAGCCGAGGCTGACGCCCACCAGCGTCAGACCCGCCATACAGACCAGCACCTGCAAAGCACCCAGCCCGAAAATATCCTGCCGCATCGACCACAGCCGCGAGGGCTGCATTTCAAGGCCGATGATGAACAGGAACATCACCACGCCGAGTTCCGCTATATGCAGAATGGCCTGCGAATCGGAAAAGAAACCGAGACCATAAGGCCCGATCACAAGGCCGGCGGCCAGATAACCGAGCACCGAGCCGAGGCCGATGCGCTTGAAGATCGGCGCGGCGACAACGCCTGCCGCCAACAATACGACCACCTGGGCCAGATCATTTCCGTTCGCTTCTACAGCCACACGCCACCCCGCTGAAAATCAATAAGACGAGGGTGTTCCCTCCCTCACTTCCTAGCGCATCGACGGGAAAAGCGAAAACGATTTTACTGACGGACGGCGCGCAGATTCAACGGGTTATTTGCTGCCGGGACATGGTGCTTCAGATGTCCTTTGCTCCCACCCTCATTCCTGTGCTTGTCACCGGAATGAGGGAAGTAAGCGCCTACCGGAATCGCGGTTCCCTGCTCAAGCCCTTTTCGGCGAGCTGCCGTTCATAATCGGCAAACAGCGCATCCCCGGTCTCACCCAATTCCTTCAGATATTTCCACGTGTAGATGCCGCTATCGTGGCCATCGTCGAAAACGATGCGAACCGCATAATTGCCGGTCGCGACCATGGAACGGATGGCGACATTGCGTTTGCCGGGCACCGTGACCTTTTGTCCCGGCCCGTGGCCCTGCACTTCCGCCGAGGGCGAAAGCACGCGCAGCATCTCGGCGCCAAGCCGGTAAACGCTTCCATCATCAAAGGAAACAGTCAATTCGCGCCGGTCTTTCGACACAAGCAGCTCGGTCGGCCAGGCATCACTCATTTTTCACTTCCGCAAGCTCGTCACATGCGTCAGAATTACGGACTTGCCTCACGATAGGCAAGCCACTACATCACCTAATAGAGCACACATCAGGCATGTGTGCCCGGCGCAAGGCGCAATGAGGATGGAGACGTGAACAGTTTCCCCGGCTCGCTTGAAAAAGCGAAAACCCTGACGGAAAACAGCACACCGATGGTGGACCCTTTCGGCCGCGCCATCACCTATCTACGGGTTTCCGTGACCGACCGCTGCGACTTCCGCTGCACCTATTGCATGTCCGAGCACATGACCTTCCTGCCGAAGAAGGACCTTCTGACGCTCGAAGAACTTGACCGGCTCTGTTCCGTCTTCATCGCGCGCGGCGTGCGCAAGCTGAGGCTGACCGGCGGCGAGCCGCTGGTTCGCAAGAACATCATGTCGTTGGTAAGGAACCTCGGCCGGCATGTGCACACAGGCGCGCTCGACGAACTGACGCTGACCACCAACGGCTCGCAGCTTGCGAAATTCGCCGCCGAACTTGCCGATTGCGGCGTGCGCCGCATCAATGTCTCGCTCGATACGCTCGACCGCGATAAATTCCGCCATATCACCCGCTGGGGCGATATCGACCGGGTGATGGAAGGGCTGGATGCCGCCCAGGCCTCGGGCATCAAGGTCAAGCTCAACGCCGTGGCGCTGAAGGACTTCAACGACGCCGAGATTCCCGATCTGATGCGTTTCGCCCATGGCCGCGGCATGGACCTGACTGTCATCGAAACCATGCCGATGGGCGAGATCGAGGAAGATCGCACTGACCGCTACCTGCCGCTTTCGCAGCTGCGCGCCGATCTCGAAAAGAGCTTCACGCTCATCGACAGCGATTACCAGACCGGCGGCCCCGCCCGTTACGTGACGGTGAAGGAAACCGGCGGCCGGATGGGCTTCATCACCCCGATGACGCATAATTTCTGCGAAAGCTGCAATCGCGTGCGCCTCACCTGCACCGGCACGCTTTATATGTGTCTCGGCCAGGACGACGCCGCCGATCTGCGCACGGCGCTGCGCGCCTCCGACAGCGACGCCTATCTCTCGAGCGCTATCGATGAAGCCCTGCTGCGCAAGCCGAAGGGGCATGATTTCATCATCGACCGGACCCATAACCGCCCCACCGTCTCCCGCCACATGAGCGTGACCGGCGGCTGAGCCTCTTTCTCGTCCACCCGCCCATATAAGCGGTTGAAATACCGGCTGTGCCGTGCCACGTCTCTTTGCATGGAGGAATGCGTGGTTGCGCCGGAACGGCGGCTCCAGATCGCCCGCAAGGGCGGACGGAGTAAACCGCGCATGGTCTGGGATATTTGGGAATGGCATTGACGGACAATACGCGCGGCGCACTTTTCATGGCGCTCGCAATGGCAAGCTTCACGGCCAATGATGCGCTGACGAAGTCCGTCACTCCCTATATCAACACCGGCCAGATCATGTTCGTCCGCGGCATCATGACCGTGGTGCTGATCTATATCGCCGCACGCCATTTCGGCGCGCTCCGGCCGCTCAAAACCCTGCTGCGGCCCATCATCATCCTGCGCTGTCTCTGCGAGGTGACAGCCGCCGTGCTTTATCTGACGGCGCTCGGCCTCATCGAGTTTTCCAATGCCTCGGCCATATTGCAATCCCTGCCGCTGGTGGTGACGCTGGGGGCTGCCCTTTTCCTGCGCGAACCCGTGGGCTGGCGGCGCTGGGCGGCCATCATCACCGGTTTCATCGGCGTGCTGATCATCATTCGCCCGGGCCCTGAAGGCTTCACGCCGGGGGCGCTGCTCGTCGTCGCATCGCTTGCGGTCACCGCCGCGCGTGACCTGCTGACCCGGAAGATGTATGCGGATGTGCCCTCACTCGCCATCACCGTCATCACCGCTTTCGTCAACATGGCCGTGGGCGGCCTGTTGATCGTGCCCTTCGGCGGCTGGCAGCCGATGAATTTCATGATTCTCTCGCATCTCGCCGGTTCCGCGATCCTGGTGCTGGTGGGCTATCAGGCGATCATTCTCGCGATGAGATCAGGCGAAATCTCCTTTGTCGCGCCATTCCGTTACACCAGCCTGCTCTGGGGTTTCATGATTGGCGTGTTCTTCTTCAACGAGAAAATCGACAGCTACACCATCGTTGGCGCCATGATCGTCATCGGTTCGGGCCTCTATACCTTCTATCGCGAAAGCCTGCGCAAGCGTTCGCAGATGGCCAAGCGCTCGGCTGCGACACCCACCGCCGCAACCACGGTGCGGCCGGCTTCCGTAACGAAAACTACCGTAACGGAAGAAGCGGGAGAATGAGATGAACAGCGGCCGTTTCCTCGACAGGACCACCCCGCCCCACATCATCACGCTAGTCGTCATCGCCGGTGTCGCAGCGCTTTGCATGAACGTATTCCTGCCCTCGCTTGCGGCCATGGCGCTTTATTTCGAGACCGATTATGCCGTGATGCAATTTGCCGTTTCGGGCTATCTTGCCGCCACCGCCTGCCTGCAGCTCGTCATCGGCCCGCTCTCCGATCTCTTCGGACGCCGGCCGGTGATGCTCGTCAGCATCGCCATCATGATCGTCGCAACGCTCGTCTGCATGCTCGCACCCAACATCACCGTTTTCATGATCGGGCGCGTGGCGCAGGCGGCCGTCGTTTCGGGCTTCGTGCTGGCGCGCGCCATCGTGCGTGACATGGTGCCGATGGAACAGGCGGCCTCGATGATCGGCTACGTGACCATGGGCATGTCCGTGGTGCCGATGGTGGGGCCGACGGTTGGCGGCCTGCTCAACGACATCTCCGGCTGGCAGTCGAGCTTTGCCCTCCTCTGCCTGCTCGGCATCGGCATTCTGGTGCTCGCCTGGTTCGATCTCGGAGAAACCAACCACAACAAATCGGCGAGTTTTTCCCAGCAGTTTCACGCCTGGCCGGAGCTGCTGCGCTCGCCGCTCTTCTGGGGTTATGCGCTGACCTCGACCTTCTCCTCAGGCATGTTCTTCTCCTTCCTCGGCGGCGCGCCCTTCGTCGGCAGCGTGCTTTACGGGCTTGCACCGGCCATGCTCGGCCTGCAATTCTTCCTCATGGCCAGCGGCTATATGCTCGGCAACTTCATCTCCGGCCGTTATGCCAGCGAAATCGGCATCACCCGCATGATGCTGTCGGGCAATGTCATCGCCATTGCGGGCATCGTCACGACCATGGTGTTGATCTCGGCCGGGGCGGAAAGCGCCTATGCGTTTTTCGTGCCGCTTGCCCTGATCGGCGTCGGCAACGGCGTAACGCTGCCCAGCGCCAATGCCGGCATGGTCAGCGTCCAGCCGCATCTGGCCGGTTCCGCCTCCGGTCTTGGCGGCGCGATGACCATTGGCGGCGGCGCGGCATTGTCAGTGCTTGCCTCCTCGGTCCTGTCCAAAGAGGATGGAACCTGGCCTCTTCTTCTCGTGATGCTGGCGACCGGCCTTGTCGCCCTCCTCACCACCTATATCGTAAGGCTGCAGGAAAAGCGGGAATGACGGCCCCTTTTGAAATACCCGGTCTCGTGCTCGCCGGCGGGCTTTCGCGGCGCATGGGCAGCAACAAGGCGATGGTGCAGCTGGGCGATCGCCCCCTCATTTCTCATGTCATCAGCCGCATCACGCCGCAGGTCTGCGATGTCACCATCAATGCTGCCAATGGCTGGGCGGAGAGTTTCGGCCTGCCGCTGCTGCCCGATACACTGAACGGCCATGCTGGGCCGCTCGCGGGTATTCTGGCTGGCATGCGCCATTTCCAGCACCGCGAAAAAGCGGCTAGCCACTTCCTGACCGCGCCCGCCGACAGCCCATTTTTTCCTGACGACCTTGTGGCGCGCCTTTGCGAGCACGTGTCAGATCATGCGATCGTCATCGCCGCCTCCAGCGGCCAGCTTCACCCGGTTTTTGCGCTGTGGCCGGTGGCCCTCGCCGATGATCTCGAGGCGTGGCTGAAGAACGATGCGAACCGGCGCATCCGCGCCTATCTTGCCCGGCATGTCACCATCGGCGTGGCTTTCCCGCCGCTGGAAACGGCAAAGGGCAGCCTCGATCCGTTCTTCAACATCAACACGCCGGATGAACTGGCGCTGGCGCGCAGCTATCTGGAGAGCATGGAACCATGACGGCACAAAAGGTCTTCGGCATTGCCGGCTGGAAGAACTCGGGCAAAACAGGCCTTGCGGTGCGCATCGTCACCGAACTGACGGCGCGCGGCTACCGCGTCTCCACCATCAAGCACGCCCATCATGATTTCGACATCGACAAGGTCGGCGCAGATAGCTGGCGTCACCGGCAGGCCGGCGCGCACGAGGTTACCATCGTTTCCGGCACCCGTTTCGCCATCATGCATGAACTGCGCGGCGAACCGGAACCCTCCTTCGAGGATATTCTCTCCCGCCTCGCCCCCTGCGATCTGGTGCTGATCGAAGGTTACAAATATGAGCCGGTGCCGAAGATCGAGGCGCGCCGGCTGGAGGCCGCCAAGACCGAACCGCTTGCGCCGCTCGATCCGCATATCGTCGCGATTGCCGCCGATCATGAGGTGGCGGACGCCACCCTTCCCGTCTTCGATCTCGACGATACCGCCACGATCGCAGACTTCATCGAGAAGACGGTGGGGCTGGTCAGGGGCTAGACATGTAGCGGATCGACGTGACTTGGGCTGCATCCCCACATCCGTCATACCGACCTTGAGCCGGTATCCAGCCAGCCCAAGTCCTTGGGCTGAGGAGACTCATTCCGCCGCGCAGACGCGCGTCGACTGGATGCCGGATCGGGTCCGGCATGACGGAGGAGAAAACCGCGAGGAAACCAACACCCACTAAGCCCGTGGCACCCATTCCAGCACCTTCTCCGCACGCACCACCCCAAAAATGAAAAAGCCGGGTTCTTCACCCGGCTTCATCATTCCTTGAGACGCAATACCTATTCAAGGAAACTGGAGGGGTTCACCGGCGTCGCATCCTTGCGGACTTCGAAGTGAACCTGCGGACGCTTGGCGCTGCCGGTCATGCCTGAGGTGGCGATGGTCTGGCCGCGCTGGACCTTCTGGCCGCGCTGTACGTCGAGATTGGCGGCGTTGCCGTAAACCGTGACCTTACCGTCGTCGTGACGGACGAGAACCGTGTTGCCGAGCTGCTTCAGGCCGTTGCCCGCATAGATGACCACGCCGTTTTCGGCGGCCTTGATCGGCGTGCCCTCGGGAACGGAGATGTTGATGCCATCGTTGCGGCTGCCTTCGACATTGTCGCCGAAATTGTTGATGACCGCACCGCGTACCGGCCAGCGATATTTGCCGATACCGGTGGATTCCGGTGCGATGGAGGCCATGTCGGCCTTCTTCTCGATATCGCTGACACTTGCCGTGGCTGGTGTGGCAGGCGCAGTCGGAGCGGCGGCAGCAGCGGGAGCCTTGTAGGGCTCAGGCTTGACCGATGCGGTTTCGACCGCCTTCGCCGCTTCCTTGGCGGGAACGGAAGCTGTCTTGATGGCATCCGTCGAAGCGCCCGGCATGTTGAGCGTCTGGCCGACGCGGATGCTTTCATTGCCGAGACCGTTCGCGGCCTTCAAGGCAGCAACCGATACGCCGTTTTCGCGGGCGATCTTCGCCAGGCTGTCGCCCGGCTGAACCTTGTAACCACCGGTCGGCGGCAACGGCTTACCGCCCGGAGGCGTCAGCTTGCCGGCTTCGGAGGAAACCTTGTCACGCACGGCGGTCTGCGACGGCAGCACGGCTACGTTCCCCTCGGGGCCGCGCAGCGGGGTCGGCTGGTCGCCATTGCGGTTGAGAGCGATATTGCCGGCAGCATCCTTGGCGGCATTGCGGGCCTGGCCGAATTTCGGAATGAGGATCGACTGGCCGGCCTGCGCCGAGGATGCGGTCTTCAGACCGTTGACGCGCAGCAGTTCCTTTTCCGGAACGCCGTAACGGTTGGAGAGTGTCGCGATGCTTTCGCCGGGACGCAGGGTCACGGAGGAAGCGCCATCGGTGTGCCAGCCATTCTTGTCGGAACGAACAGTTGCCGTGGTCAGGTTGTCGGCGACGGGAGCAGCAGCCTGCTGGGCGGGCGCAGCAAGCGACGGCGCGGCCTTGGGCTGAGCGGACGGGAAAGGCTGGGCCATGGCTTCGTTGCGGGTCGACGGATCGCGGCTTGCCACGGCGGTTGGGGCCGAAAGCTCGGAACGCTGCACCGGCGAGGCCGACGCGCGGGCCGTGGAAGGCTGAACCCCGCCATAGCCACCGGACTGCGGATAGGAGTTGCCGGCCATGTTCTGGTTGGCGTAACCACCCTGCGGCGCGGCAGAGGCGTAACCGCCATTCATGTCGCCCTGCGGGACCGGGACCTGCCCGTAAGCACCGCCGCCCTGACGGGCAGGAATTGACGCCGTTGTCATCCGATCCGGTCCACTGGAAAAGAGGCCACTGAACCGCGTTGCATCCGAGCTACAGCCCGTTGCGACGCTTGCCAGCAATGCCGCTGCGAACATTTTTGCGACTGATTTTCCGATTTTAGACGAATGTCTCATACGCATGACTCGATCTACACTGACGCCAACCCGCCGCATCTAGATGCGATCCGGCACAAATTTCACTTCTTGCAAGGCCCATTTCCCGAGGTGGGGAAAACCATGCGTCGATGTTTATGATTAAAGCGCGTTAGTGTTACCACGCCGTTAAAACGTTAAGCCGCTCAGTGCTTTTTTGACACTTCGATAACCATGACGGAAACCAGATGCGTCATGTTGAGACAATAATGATATTAAAAATCAGATAGTTGCGAAAATTCAGAACATTAGGAGACAAAAATAGAATGTCTCCAAAATTTTCATTTTGTCACAAATGACGCGCAATATGGGTGCTGAGCGGCAGATAAGGCGCCTCGAACAGCTCTTCCTTCTCGAAGCGGCTGCCGGTCTTGGAGAAACGCGTCATCACGCAACGGTCGCCTTCAAGAATGATCGGCGCGATCATCATGCCGCCCGAAACGATCTGCTCGGCAAAGAAGCGGGGCATGGTGGTAAAGGCGGCGGTGGAGACGATACGATCGAAGGTTCCCTCGCCCACCAGACCATTGCTGCCATCCGCCTGGCGGATGACGACATTGCGGATGGAGAGATCATCGAGACAGTTCTGCGCCTGCTGCACCAGCGTCTTGTAGCGCTCCAGCGAAAAGACGCGCTCCACCCGGCGTGCAATGATCGCCGTCATGAAACCGCTGCCCGTGCCGATTTCCAGCACGCGCTGGCCGGGTTTCAGCTGCAGGCGGGCGAGAATCTTCACCGCCATGTCAGCGCCTTCCATGAAGGCGCCGCAGTCGATCGGAATGGTACGGCTGGAATAGGCGTCAGCCGCAAATTGCGGCGGCACGAATTTGGAACGCGGCGTCTGCTCAACCGCCGTCAGAAGGTCAAGGTCGGAAATCCCCTCGCCCCTTAAGCGGAGAACGAGAGCGGCAAAACCTTCCTTTTCGACCATTGCGGATTTCAATCGGCGACTCCGAATCCAAGTGCTTGCGCAACCCGATCCTTCACCGTGTAGTCCGTCAGGTCAAGCTTAAGCGGTGTGACCGAAATCTTGCCGTGCTTCAAGGCGTGAATATCCGTGCCCTCGCGGAAGGTGCCGAGGCGCTCGCCGAAGCGCAGCCAATAATAAGGAAGACCGCGACCATCCTGCCGCTCCTCCACCGTCAGGCCGAAATCGAGCTTGCCCTGCCCGGTGACGGACACGCCCTGCACATCCTTTGGCGCACAATTGGGGAAATTGAGGTTGAGGAAGGTGCCGTCAGGCAGATCGACATCAATGAGCTTGCGAATGAGATCGGGCGCATAGGTTTCAGCGACTTCCCAAGGCACGACGCGGCCTTCGGCGTGGCTGAACGCCTGGCTCAGCGCAAAGGAGCGCACGCCCTGCAGCGTGCCTTCGATGGCGCCGGCAATGGTGCCGGAATAGGTGACATCATCGGCCATGTTGGCGCCGGCATTGACGCCTGAGAGGACGAGATCGGGTTTTTCCGGCAGAACCTCGCGAATGCCCATGATAACGCAATCGGTGGGCGTGCCGCGCAGCGCGAAATGTTTGTCGGAAACCTTACGCAGACGCAGCGGTTCGGAAAGCGTCAGCGAATGGGCAAGCCCGCTCTGGTCGGTTTCCGGCGCAACGATCCAGACATCATCCGACAACGTGCGGGCGATACGCTCCAGCACGGCCAGACCTTCGGCGTGAATACCGTCGTCATTCGTCAGCAAAATCCGCATGTTTTCCTCCGCTGCTGTATCCCGCTATGAGGACACAATGATTTCTCTCACAGAAGCACCCCCCATACCCGTCATTCCGGTCTTGAGCCGGAATCCAGTCGACGCGCATCCGCGCGGCGGGAAGAGTCTCTTCAGCCCAATGACTTGGGCTGGCTGGATACCGGCGCAAGGCCGGTAGGACGGCCGATTAACAGACGGCCAATCAGGCCGCCTTCTCGATCCGCGTCAGCCCGCCCATATAGGGCAGCAGCACGTCCGGAATTGTGACGGAACCATCGTCGTTCAGATAATTTTCGAGAACGGCGATCAGGCAGCGGCCGACGGCGGTGCCGGAACCGTTCAGCGTATGAACGAACTTCGTCGCCTTGTCGTCCTTGCCGCGATAACGCGCATTCATGCGCCGCGCCTGGAAATCGCCGCAGACCGAGCAGGACGAAATTTCGCGATAGGTATTCTGGCCGGGCAGCCACACTTCCAGATCGTAGGTCTTGCGGGCGCTGAAGCCCATATCGCCCGTGCAGAGCGTCATGGTGCGGAAATGCAGGCCAAGACGCTTCAGCACTTCCTCGGCGCAGGCCGTCATGCGCTCATGCTCGGCAACGGCGCTTTCCGCATCGGTGATGGAGACGAGCTCACATTTCCAGAACTGGTGCTGGCGCAGCATGCCGCGCGTGTCGCGACCGGCCGAGCCCGCTTCCGAACGGAAGGACGGTGTCAGCGCGGTGAAGCGCAGCGGCAGCTTCTCCTGATCGAGAATTTCGCCGGACACGAGGTTGGTCAGCGTCACCTCCGCCGTCGGGATCAGCCAGCGGCCATCCGTGGTCTTGAACAGGTCCTCGGAGAATTTAGGCAATTGCCCGGTGCCGAACATCGCCTCGTCGCGCACCATCAGCGGCGAGGAGACTTCGGTATAGCCATGTTCGCTGGTGTGCAGGTCGATCATGAACTGGCCGAGCGCTCGCTCCAGACGCGCCAACTGGCTGGTCAGCACGGTGAAACGTGCGCCGGAAAGCTTGGCGGCACGCTCGAAATCCATATAGCCGAGCGCTTCGCCAATCTCGAAGTGCTCCTTTGCCTCATGGTTCCAGCCGGGCTTCTGGCCGACCACACGGGCGACCACATTGTCATGCTCGTCCTTGCCGTCGGGCACATCGTCGAAAGGCATGTTGGGCAGGCGCGACAGCGCGTCGTTCAGCTCGGCGGTGACCTGACGGTCCTCCTCCTCGGCGCGCGGCATGTTGTCCTTGAGGTCGGCGACTTCGGCCTTGAGCTTGTCAGCAAGCTCCATGTTCTTCTGCGCCATGGCGGCGCCGATCTCCTTGGAGGCGGCATTGCGGCGCGACTGCATGTCCTGCAGGGACTGGATGACGGAACGGCGCTTTTCATCGAGCGCGATCAGGCCGCTGGCGGCAGGCTCCGCGCCGCGGCGCGCAAGCGCCGCATCAAAGGCTTCGGGGTTTTCGCGTATCCATTTAATGTCGTGCATCGTCGTTCCAGACCGTTGTTGCATTGCCCGTGTTTTACAGCAAAACGCCGGGCATGAACCCGGCGCGAGGAGATTTTCAGAGCGGCGAGACCTTCAGGAAAATCAGGTCTCCTCCAGCTCCGTGCTTGCGGATTCCGCAGCGCGCTTCCTCTCCACGAGTCGAGCCATGTAGATGGAAATCTCGTAGAGAATGATCGCAGGCAGTGCAAGACCGATCTGGGACATGGGATCGGGCGGCGTCAGCACGGCGGCAACCACAAAGGCCATGACGATGGCGAACTTGCGCTTTTCCCTGAGCCAGTCGCTGGTCAGAAGACCGACGCGCGCCAGAAGCGTGGTGACGACGGGCAGCTGGAACACCAGACCGAAGGACAGCACCAGCGTCATGATGAGGCTCAGATATTCCGACACCTTCGGCATCAGTGAAATCGCGACTTCGCCATCTTCCGGCAATTGCTGCATGGCGAGGAAGAACCACATGACCATAGGCGTGAAGAAGAAATAGACGAGCGCCGCACCGATAAGGAACAGGATCGGGGAAGCGATGAGGAATGGCAGGAAGGCGGCGCGCTCGTTCTTGTAGAGACCGGGCGCCACGAATTTGTAAAGCTGCGAGGCGATCACCGGGAAGGAGATCACCATGGCGCCGAACATCGCAACCTTGATCTGCGTGAAGAAGAATTCCTGCGGCGCAGTATAGATCAGTGACGATTTCGTCACATCCAGCCCCGCCCAGAGCACTGCCCATTTATAGGGAATGACAAGCAGGTTGAAGAGATGTTTGGCAACGGCGAAGCAGCCGATGAAGGCAATGAAGAACGCGCCGAGCGCCCAGATCAGCCGCGTGCGCAACTCCATGAGATGCTCAATAAGCGGCTGCGGCTTATCCTCGATATCCCCGCTCATACTTCATCCTTTGTGGGCTTTGCAGCCTTGGTTTTTGCCGTCTTCGCCGGCTTGGCATCGGCCACCGCCGCCTTGTCTGCGGAAGACTTCCGGACGGCCGCCTTTTTGGCGACGGTCTTCACGGCGGGCTTCGAGGCGGCGGGCTCACTGGTTTTCGCGGTGACGGCGGTTTCGGGCGCTGCGGCAACCTTGCTCCGGGCTGCACGTTTCGGCTTGGCGGCAACCGCTTCGGCCTCAACAGTAGCAATAGATTTCGCCCGCGCGCGCTTCGGCTTCTCCTCCGCAGCGAGGGCCGCGGCAACCGGCGCAGCGGGTGCGGCTACAACAGGCGGCGCATCCGGCAGCTTCATTTCAGGCTCAGGCACGCTGACCAGCGGCGCGACCGGCTCGCTTGTCGCCGGCGCCGGCGTGGACGAAAGGCCATCCGGCGCAGCCGTCGCCTTCTGAAGATCGGACTTGATCTCGTTGCCGAGCTGGCGAAGCGGGTTCATCGCATCGCGCAGCGAGTTGGTGGGGTTGAGATTGCGGACATCGGAGATCGTCTGGCGCACATCGTCCATGTCGGCCTCTTTGAGCGCCTCATCGAACTGCGTGCGGAAGTCCCCCGCCATCTTGCGAAGGCCGGCCATCGTTTTGCCGAAGGCGCGGATCATGGGCGGCAAGTCTTTCGGTCCGACGACCACGATCAAAACGACCGCAATCACCAGAAGCTCGCTCCAGCCGATATCAAACATCAAAATGCTCCCGAGACCCTAACGCCCGTCAGTCTCACACCAAGCGGCAAGGCCGCTTACTTGATCTCGTCAGCCTTGTGGTCGACGGTCTTCGTGTTGGCATCGGCCGGCGGCGGCGTCTGGTCTTCGTCAGCCATGCCCTTCTTGAAGCTCTTGATGCCCTTTGCAACATCACCCATCAATTCCGGAATCTTGCCGCGTCCGAAGAGGACGAGAACGATCACCAGCACGATGAGCCAATGCCACACACTAAAAGAACCCATAACTGAAACTCCTGAATTTCGCTTTCAGACGATGTAAGACGTTTGAAAGGCTTTTTCAAACGACAAATCGTCGCTTCAACAGCGAGTGCGCATAAAGTTTTCGTGGCCGCGCCAACAGGATGGCGATATCAATCGTCGCCATCGCCGCCGCCAGGCGCAAGCAGGCCCAGTTCCTCAAGATCAAGCTGCGTGATCGGGTCTTCGTCCTCACGCAATTCGTCGCTCATCATCGGCAGAGGCACGCCGAAATTGGAGGGAATGCGGCCGGAAAGCAGCCCTGCGCCCTTCAATTCCTCAAGGCCCGGCAGATCGCGCAGTTCCTCAAGGCCGAAATGGTCGAGAAACTCCACCGTGGTGCCGATCGTCACGGGCCGGCCGGGTGTACGCCTGCGGCCACGGAACCTGACCCAGCCCGCCTCCATCAGCACATCAAGCGTGCCGCGCGAGGTCTGAACACCGCGGATTTCCTCGATTTCGGCGCGTGTCACCGGTTGATGATATGCGATAATCGCAAGAACTTCCAGCGCCGCGCGCGACAGCTTCTTCGGCTCCTTCTCCTCGGCGCGGATGACGAAAGAAAGATCACCGGCGGTGCGAAAAGCCCATTGCCCGCCCACCTGCACGAGATTGACGCCCCGCTCCGCATAGAGAACCTTGAGACGCTGCAGAATGGCGACGACATCCATGCCGCGCGGCAGGCGCTCGGCGATGAAACCGACAGAAACCGGCTCGGACGAGGCGAAGACCAAAGCCTCGGCGATCCGCTCGGCCTCCTTCACCTGCCGTTCGGAAAACACCGTCTGTTCGGGCTCGGCCCCATCTGCCGCAATGGTGGCCTCGGCGGTCTCATCGTCATTCATCATTATCAGTCCTTTCGGCATTCACGGCACGGTCGTCCCTTGCGCCGCGGCGCATATAGATGGGCTGGAAAGCACCGTCCTGCCGGATTTGCAGCGAGCCCTCGCGCACCAGCTCCAGCGAAGCGGCAAAGGCGCTGGCAATCGCCGTCACGCGCATGGCCGGATCGGGCACATATTGCAGCAGATATTGATCGAGCACGGTCCATTCCCCGACATCGCCAAGGAGGTGGGTCAGAAGCTCGCGCGCCTCGACAAGCGACCAGACCTGCCGTTTTTCAATCGTGACCTGGGTAATCGCCTGACGCTGCCGCAGATTGGCATAGGCGCTGAGCAGATCGTAAAGATTGGCCTCATAGGCCGAGCGGTTGATATGCGGAATATGCTCCGGCGCGCCACGGGCAAAAACATCGCGGCCGAGCTGGGCGCGGTTGACGAGGCGTTCCGCCGCCTCGCGCATCGCCTCCAGGCGTTTCAGCCGGAAGGCCAGCGTCGCGGCCATTTCCTCGCCCGAGGGGCCTTCATCTTTGGATTGCTGCGGAATGAGGAGCTTGGATTTGAGGAAGGCGAGCCACGCCGCCATCACGAGATAATCGGCCGCCAGCTCGATGCGCACGCGGCGCGCACTTTCCACGAATTGCAGATATTGTTCGGCGAGCGCCAGCACCGAAATGCGCGACAGATCGACCTTCTGCGTGCGGGCAAGATGCAGGAGAAGATCGAGCGGGCCTTCAAAACCCGCGACATCGATGACCAGCCCGGCCTCACCCGTCAACCGCTCCGGCGTCACATCCTGCCAGAGCTTGTCCATCGGCGTTGAATTGCGAGACTTGTCTGCGGCCATTGTTCCATCCGCCGGGCGTCCGGCCTTGATCCCGAGTGAGCGGCCGCCCCCAAGATCGTCAGGAAACGGCCCACATGGCGTTGAATTCGGCTCTCAGTTCCGCTTCGTCGGACGGGTCCGCAGTCGGGAAACCCGCTTCAACTGCCCGCACCCGCTCCAGCGAGCGGCCGGAAAGAACGGGAACCTCCTTCACGACTTCAAGCATTTCACCCATCACGCCGTTGCAATGCAAGACTATATCGCAGCCACCCGCAACAATATTCGCAGCCCGCTCGCCCAGCGTACCCTTCAACGCGTTCATGGAACTGTCGTCGGACATCAGCAGGCCATCAAAGCCGATACGACCGCGAATGATCTCCTCGATGACCTTCGGCGAGGTCGTAGCAGGCCGTTCGCGGTCGACGGCATTGAATACCAGATGCGCGCTCATCGCCATCAATTCGTGGTTCAGCGCCCGGAACGGCACAAAATCATGGGCGTCCAGCTCATCGAGCGGTACGTCGACGACAGGCAGTTCATGATGCGAATCCACCATGCCGCGACCGTGACCCGGCATATGTTTCATGACAGGCAGCATGCCGCCCGCCTTCAGGCCATCGGCGGCCGCCTGCCCCATCTCGGCCACCATGGTCGGCGTGTAGCCATAGGCGCGGTTGCCGATGACGTTGCTGGCGCCTTCCACCGGCACGTCAAGCACCGGCAGGCAATCGACATTGATACCGAATTTCATGAGGTCGAAGGCATGCAGGCGCGACATCAGCCAGGCGGCACGCAGACCCGCCCCCCGGTCGCGCTCATAGATTTCACCGAGAATGCGGGCATTCGGATAGGCCTGCAGGATCGGCGGCTTGATGCGCTGAACACGCCCACCCTCCTGATCGATCAGAACCGGCGCGTCTGGCCGCCCGACGGCGTCGCGCATGGCGGCGACGAGATCGGTGATCTGCTGCGGCTCGCCGATATTGCGCCCGAACAGGATGAAGCCCCAGGGCTGTTCATCGCGGTAAAGGGCAATCTCGTCGGCGGTCAGCGAAAGCCCGCTGCATCCGAGGATCATAGCTTTGCAATCAGTCATGATGTCACGCTCTCAGGGAAGATAGGGGTAAGGGTAAGGAGACTGCGCCATCGGGACTGCGAAAATCGTCCGATAACCTCTCCGCCGTCATCCTCGGGCTTGATCCGAGGATTCATCGCTCCGGGTTGTGGTTCCTCGGGACAAGCCCGAGGATGATGCAGAGTGTGATGGAAGGTCCAAATACTCTAAGGGCTGCCTCATGCGGCAGCCCCAATCTTTCTACGCCGGATCAGCCTCTATCAGCGCGCTACCAGGCAGCTGCCGCCGGCTGAGCGGAACTTTTCGCACAGCGCCACAGCTTCGTTCTTGTCACCCGCCGGGATGCGGACGCGGTAGAACGTGCCCTTGCCGGCGATTTCGGCGGCCTTGATGTCGACGCCACGTCCACCGATGACCGAGCCGAACTTGGCCGACATGTTCTGGTAGGACTTCTGGGCTTCCGCCTGGCTCGGCAGCGAGGCGATCTGGATGTAGTAGCCACCGGCAGAAGGCGTGCTGGTCGCTGCCGGGGTCGCGGCTGCCGCCTGCTGCTGCGCGGCCTGCGGCTGTGCCGGAGCGGTCGCGGGGCGCACATTGCCCTGGTTGGTCACCGTTGCCACCACATTGGCAGGCTGCGAGGACGGACGTGCCGCTGGAAGCGGTGCTGCCGACTGCGCTGCCGGCTTGGCGGCGGCGGCAGGTGTGTTGGCCTGCGGCTGAGCCTGCTCCGGCGCGACCGGAACCCGCGATGCGGCGATGACGGCGGGAGCGCCCTCACCGGGCTTCGCGGTCTGCGGCGCTGCAAGCTCCTCGACCTTGTCGGCCTTCGGCGGCTGGGCTGCAGGTACCTCGACCTCCTGGGCAACCAGCGTGCCATCAGGCTTGACGATCATGGTGCGGACCTTGCGCGGCGAAACGCCGGTTGCAGCCGAACCTTCGTTCTGTGCGGCCTTTTCTTCCGGCGAAAGCAGACGCGGATCCTCGGTCTCGCCAACCGGCGTGCCGGCGGCTTCCATATCCGCGTCGTTTTCGCCTTCAAGCGGCAATTGTTCGGGGATCAGCGTGCGCTGAACCACATCCACCGGCTGCTCGTTGCTGGAAATCAGCGCCGGCTGCTTCGGATCGGCAGCGCTGCCGCCAGCCACGCGGTCATAAACCGCCTTGTCCTGATTTGGCACGACGCGACCGCCCGGATTTTCCGGCACGACCTTCATCGGGTCATTGTCGGCGGAGATGATGACAGGTGCGCCATTGGAGCCCGTGCTGGACGAGCCGCCGGAAACCAGCGCGTAAACGCCGCCACCGATCAGCACCAGACCGATTGCGGCTGCAACCGGCATGATCCAGCGGCGACCGCCGCGTTCATCCTCGTCACGATAAGCCGCCGGATGCTCCACATAGGTATTCTCGGCGTCGCGGGACGCGTTGCCACGGGACGCCGCAGCCTCCTGCATGGAACGACGGAAATCCTCTTCCAGCGCCCGTTCGAATTCATCGGCCTCTTCCGGAGCCTGAACAGGACGCGCCTGGGCGGCGCCGCGATTTTCCGCATGTTTGTGACGGTCGAGACCACCGGCGACAGCAGGCGCAAACAGCGTCGCAAGCTCGGTATCGATATCGAGATCTTCTTCGTGACGGCGCGCGGCCGGCTTGGGTTCAAAAACCCCGACCGGCAGTTCCGGCACATCCATTTCGACGATGGTTTCCGGATGTTCTTCCGTCTCGCCGATCTGCGAAGGATCGAAAGGCAGGCTTTCCAGCGTCTGTGGTGCCGGCTGCGGTGCTGCAGCAGCGGGACGCGGCTGAACAGCAGCAGCGACCGGTGCGGCAACGGGAGCCGGGCGCGGCTGCGGCGCGGGCTGTTCTCTCACGGGCTGCGGCGCGACGGCAGCAACGGCAACCGGAGCGGCCGGCTGCTGGCGAACGGGTTGCGGCGCGGGCGCAGGTGCAACCTCCGCCTCGACGATTTCAGACAAATCCAGATCAAGATCGAGATCGTCGAGCGCGAGCTCGAAATCATCATCGTTGAAGCCAGCGAAATCCGTGAAATCCAACTCTTCGACGGGTGCTGCGGGCGCAGCAGCGACAATCGGCGCTGCCTTCACCGGCGCGGCGGCGACCACGGGCAGCTCCACTTCCGCAGCCTGCGCAGCGGGAACGTCCTGCACGAGCGGTGTTTCACCGCGACCGGGAATGGAATATTTCGCGACGTCGTAAATCAGCTCGTCCATCGGCGAGAGATGTTTCGATGCCGGCTTCTCGGCAACCTCAAACGCCAGAGGCTCCACGGCAGGCGTGAAGGTCTCGGCAACCGGCGGTGCAAAGGACGGAGCGGTGTCTTCCGCCTGAACGAAGGCAGGTGCGGGAGCGGCTTCGACCTGCGGCTCGATACGGGCCGCGGCAGGCTGCTGCTCGGAGCGCGGCTCAACCCGCTTCGGATCGACAGCCGAAACATCCCGGCGCGCGCCGAAATTGGCAAGCGGCAGCCGCAGGCTGGAGAATTCCAGCGAAGACCGGCCGCCATGCGACGGCGGACGCACGGAAATCGGTGCGGGCGCTTCCTCGGCGACAGCTATTTCCACCTCATCGGCGAGATCGAAAGCCTGCGGCTCCGGCGCATAGGTCTGAACATTGCTCGAAACATCGGCCGGGAGCTCCGGCATGGCGTGCCATTCGGGCTGCACGGGCTCAGCGGCCTGCGGCTCTTCCCATGCCACTTGCTGGGCGGCCGGCTGATAAACCATCGGCTCGGCGGGACGCGACTGGCGCGAATGCACATCGAAAACTTCGGCCACCGCGCCGGCATCATCACGGAAATCCGCGCGAATATCCTGGGTGGTCGTTTCGACGTAGTTGTGAATATAGGCCTGATCGATTTCCGGAAGCGGCTCTTCCCTCACCTCTGGCGCAGACGCGGCCACGGGTTCGGCCACCGGCGCAAGCTCCGGCTCGCGGCGGGCGAAAACGGATTCGACACGCTGCATGAAATCGTTGGGATGGATGCCCGCACGGACATCGTTTGCCGGATCAAGAACGACCGGATCGGCGTGCGGCGCATCGTAAACCTCGAACTCCCGAAGCAGCTCGTCTTCGAGGTTGAATTCGGGTTCGCGGCGGGTTGCCGGTGAGGCAGCGCGTGGCGCAGCTTCGGAACCCGCATGCGAAGGACGATCTTCGAAGCCGACGATACGTGCCAGCTCTGCCAGAGGATCGTTGTCAGCGAAGCCTTCGGACCGGGTGTCCCGGTTATACGCGACATTTTTTTCGACCATTACGTGTTCCACCATCTACGCATTGCAGCTCTTGCCAGCGTATTGTGAGCAAATAATGGTGATATGTTATCGCATTTCAGCAGGTGCGTCCGCTCCTAAAAGCGTAAGGCCGGACCTCAAAACATTTGCGACAGCATTCACCAGCCCAAGTCTGGCAATGCTCAATTCTCGGTTTTTATCGTTAATAAAACGTAATTCCGGCTGGTCTTTACCCTTGTTCCAGTGTCCATGGAAGGAACTGGCGAGATCATAGAGGTAAAAAGCAAGCCGGTGCGGCTCATGCGAAAGGGCTGCGGATTCGATCAGGCGCGGATATTCGGCGAGCTTTGCAACCAGCTGCAACTCATTGATATCACTGATCAAAGTGACAGATGCCGCCATCTCTTCCGCAGAGGGAGCAAGCCCCGGAAACGCTTCCTGCGCCTGCCGGAAGATCGACATTGAGCGGGCGTGCGCATATTGCACGTAAAAAACCGGATTATCCTTCGATTGTTCGGTCACTTTCGCGAAATCGAAGTCCAGCGGCTCGGAATTCTTCCGATAAAGCATCATGAATCGCACGGGATCGCGACCCACTTCATCGACAACATCGCGCAGCGTGACGAAGTCGCCGGAGCGTTTCGACATCTTCACCGGCTCGCCGTCACGGAACAGCTTGACGAGCTGGCACAGAAGAACCGTCAGCTTCGACTTGCCCTCGGAGACGGCGCGCGCAACGGCTTCAAGACGCTTGACGTAACCGCCATGGTCAGCGCCGAGCACATAGATCATCTCGGAGAAACCGCGATCGAACTTGTTCTTGAAATAGGCAACGTCGGCGGCAAAATAGGTGTAGGAACCGTCCGACTTCATCAGCGCGCGGTCCATATCGTCGCCCACTTCCGTGGAGCGGAACAGCGTCTGTTCGCGGTCTTCCCAGTCCTCAGGCAATTCGCCCTTCGGCGGCGGCAGGGTGCCCTTGTAGACATGGCCCTTGAAGGTGAGGTCGTTGATGGCCGAGAGGATCGGACCGCCATTGCCCTCATGCAGCGTGCGCTCCGAGAAGAACACATCGTGCCTGACGTTGAGCAGGGCCAGATCCTCGCGGATCATCACCATCATCGCGTCGATCGCCTTGTCCTTTACGATCGGCAGCCATTTTTCCTCGGGCATGGCGCGCAGCTTGATGCCATATTCATCCGCCAGCGTCTGGCCAACGGGAACGAGATAGTCACCGGGGTAGAGACCGGACGGAATGGTGCCGATATCTTCACCAAGCGCCTCGCGGTAACGCAGGAACACCGAACGGGCCAGCACATCGATCTGCGAGCCGGCATCGTTGATGTAATATTCCTTGGTAACGCCGTAACCCGCAAAAGCGAGCAGGTTCGCCAGCGTGTCGCCGACAACGGCGCCACGGCAATGGCCGACATGCATCGGGCCGGTCGGGTTGGCGGAGACATATTCGACGTTGATCTTCTGGCCAGCACCGACGGTGGAGCGGCCGAAATCGATGCCCTGACTGATCATATCGGCCAGAAGACGCTGCCAGTAACCGACCGAAACCTTGAGATTGATGAAGCCCGGACCGGCGACATTGACGCTGTCGACATCGCCATCCGCCTGAAGTGCGGGCACGATGAGTTCGGCAAGCGCGCGCGGATTGGTGCCGAGCGGCTTCGCCAGCACCATGGCGGCATTGGTTGCTACATCGCCGTGGCTCAGATCACGCGGGGATTCGACCGTAACTCGACTGAAATCGACCTTTTCGCGGTTCTCTTTCACGAGATCGAGGGTCTCGAGCGCGTTTTTGATCCTGGTATCGAAATCAGCAAAAATGTTCATCGTTCCAACCTGCGCGAAGGGCTTCTGTTTATGTCCGGCCATCATAACCGGGTCGGCTCCGCGATTGCCCGCTGCCCTATCTCAAATCGGGGGTGTGGTCAAACAGGCGCTGGTGGGCGCGCAGTGCATAACTGTCGGTCATCCCGGCCAGATAGTCGCCCACATGCCGGGCTTTTGCGGCCACGCTCATGCCGGAAATGCTGTCCACCCAGTAGTGGCTCTGCATTTCCGCCGGCGTTTCCATATAACGGTGGAAAAGATCGGTAACGATCTGTGTCGCACCGGCGCGGATGCGCATGATTTCCGGATGCCGGTAGATATGGCCAAACAGTAGCTTCTTGATCTGCCGGTCGGTTTCGGCCATTTCAGGCGAGAAGGTCGCGACGGTGAAATCGGCAGCGCGGATATCGGCGGCGCTTCGCGGTTTCAGGCGGGCAAGATTCTGCTGCGCCACACCGATCACATCTTCGACCATGTGGGTGATCTGCCGGCGCATGATCTCATTGGCGAAACGCTCCTTGTCGAGCACGGGATATTTCGCCCGCACCTGCGCCATCAGTCCACTGAGGAAAGGCACCTCCTCCAGCATCTCGAAGGTGAGATAACCGGCGCGCAGGCCGTCATCGATGTCGTGGGTATTATAGGCGATATCATCGGCAATCGCCGCGACCTGCGCCTCGAGGCTGGCATAGCTGCCGATTTCCAGATCCTGCAGCTCGCAATATTCGAGGATGGGCAGCGGAACCGGTCCCTTGATCCCCTCGCCCTTGGCATTGACCAGCGGGCCGTTGTGCTTGACGAGACCCTCGAGCGTTTCCCATGTGAGGTTGATACCGTCATATTCGGCGTAGCGGCGCTCCAGCTTGGTGACGATGCGCAGCGATTGCGCATTGTGGTCGAAACCGCCATAGGGCAACAGCACGGCATCCAGCGCGTCTTCGCCGGTATGACCGAAAGGCGTGTGGCCGAAATCATGCACCAGCGCCACGCCCTCAGCCAGATCCTCGTCCAGCTTCAGCGCGCGGGCAAGCGCTCGCGCAATCTGCGCGACTTCGATGGTGTGGGTGAGACGCGTGCGATAATGGTCGCCGTCAGGGCTGATGAAGACCTGCGTCTTGTGCTTCAGGCGGCGAAAAGCTGTCGTGTGGACGATGCGGTCACGGTCGCGCTGGAATTCGGAACGCGTCAGGCTTCCCTCTTCCGGAAAAAGACGTCCGCGCGTGGTCCATGGATCAGAGGCGAAAACCGCCCTCTCGCCGCTTCCGAAACCCAATGCGCGCTGGTCTATGATCATGCATCCACCTGTTGTCTTCTCTGGCCGGCACTTCCTTTGGTCTCGGCCATTGACCTTTTCATTCACCCTTCATACCTATCGCAGAGGTCAGCGCAAAGCATCATCGCCGCGCTGACCGCCTTCACACAGGCTATAGACCGGTAATTTGACCGGTTTATAATGGTGACAACGAGATTATTGCTCTCCGGTTCTTGACCCCGGCAGGAGAAACGACATGGAAAACAGCGACATTACCCTTTCGGAAGCAGCGGCGAAGCGAATCGCCCAGATCGTCGCGGCCGACGCCGGCAAACAGGCGCTGCGCGTTTCGGTGGAAGGCGGCGGCTGCTCGGGCTTCTCCTACAAGTTCGATCTGGCCGAAGACAAAGCCGATGACGACATCGTGATTGCGCGCGGCGACGCCAAGGTGCTGATCGACAGCCTGTCGGTTGTCTATATGGCCGGCTCCGAAATCGACTTTGTGGATAATCTGCTCGGCCAATCCTTCCAGATCAAGAACCCCAATGCCGTAGCAAGCTGCGGCTGTGGCACGAGCTTCTCGATTTGAGTGGGAAATACCGGCGCGCAATCCGCACGCCAGCCACCAAGCTTTGAAATAACTCGCATCTCTCTCCTCCCCTCATTCCTGTGCCTGTCGCAGGAGGCCGGTCGACGCACGTCTGTGCGGCGGGAAGTGTCCTTCACCCCAAGGACTTGGATTGGCTGGATTCCTGTGCCAAGCACAGGAATGAGGGAGGAAAAAACGCAGCGATGCCGCCCGCCCGGCGTCTTTCCACCACATCCGCACGGCCATTTCCCAAAAACGGTGGCAATCGATTTTGCATCGGGTAAAAGTACCCTCACAAAAGGGAAACTCCGATGAAGATTGCCACCTGGAACATCAATGGCGTCAAGGCGCGTATCGAAAACCTCTGCCAGTGGCTGAAGGATTCATCGCCTGACATCGTCTGCCTTCAGGAAATCAAATCGGTCGATGAGGGTTTTCCCCGGCTTGAGCTGGAAGCGCTCGGCTATCACGTCGAGACTCACGGCCAGAAGGGCTTCAATGGCGTCGCGCTGCTCTCGAAGGTAAAGCCCGACGAGGTCAATCGCGGCCTGCCGGGTGACGATGCCGATGAACAGGCGCGTTTCATCGAAGGCGTGTTTTCCGTGGAAGGCGGCGCGATCCGCGTCTGCTCGCTCTATCTGCCGAACGGCAATCCGCCTGACGATCCGGTCAAATATCCCTACAAGCTTGCCTGGATGGAGCGGCTGCGGCGTTTTGCCGAAGATCGCCTCGCGCTCGAGGAACCTCTCATTCTGGCCGGCGACTACAACGTCATTCCCGAGCCCTTCGATTGCCACGACCCACGCGTGTGGGAAGGCGACGCATTGTTCCTGCCAAAGACCCGCGCAGCCTTCCGCAAGCTGGAGAATCTGGGCTTCACCGATGCCGCGCGGGCGACGACGGATGAAGCAGGACTTTATTCCTTCTGGGATTATCAGGCCGGCGCATGGCCGAAAAACAACGGCATCCGCATCGATCATCTGATGTTGTCGGCGGAAGCTGCCGACAGGCTGCAATCCGTCAGCATCGAAAAACATGTGCGGGCCTGGGAAAAACCGTCCGACCATGTGCCGGTCTGCGGTTATTTCGCGTTCAGTCCTGCCGGCTGACGACCGGCCCTCTTCAGGCGGAAAAAGCCGCCCTGATCGCGATTCTCAATCCGGATCGTTGAACTGCATGTTCTGCGCCATGGCGATTGCCGCGCGGCGATCATTCTCGCCGGCGAGCGAAAAAGCCTGCTCCTGCAGGTTCTGTATCCAGGTGCAGTCCGCCGCCGTGCATTTGTCGAGCGCGGCCGTCATGAAGGCCAGCCCCTGCGTCGTCTGGCCTTCCTGGAAGATCAGGTTGCCAAAGATCGACATGGCGCCGGCATGGCCGTGCTTGCGGGCCTGATTGAGCCACTTCTTGGCCTGCTGCACGTCAGCACGGCCGCCCTCGCCGGCGAGAATCATCTCCGCCAGACGGAACTGCGCTTCAGCAACACCAAAGGTGGAGGCCACCTGGAAATAAAGCTGTCGGGCCTGCGAAAGGTCCATTTTGACAGGGCTGCCGGGAATGCCGTGACGGTAATAATCGGCGAGAGAAAGCAGCGCATTGACGAAGAAGCCGGTATCTTCCGAACCCGGCTCGACGCCCTGATTGGCGATTTCGCTGTAGATCTTGAAAGCTTCGAAGTCGTTCTTGGCGACGCCGTCGCCATAGGCATACATATTGGCCAGCGCCCAGCGCGAGCCGGTATGACCCTTTTCAGCCGCGTAGCGATAGGCCTCGACGGCTTCACCCTTGTTACCGTTCTTGTAGGCTTTGAAGCCGAACTTGAACAGGTCGAAGGGGCCGGATTCCTTGGTCACGCCCGCATTGATGTCAAAAGCCGCAGCAGGCATTGCGAGCGACGCAAGCAACATGCCCATGAGGAGCGGCTTTAAAACGTTGGCTTCACATTTCAGCATTTCAGCGAACTTCTCTCACTCTTCCCGGCATATAGCCAATACTTGCGGAATACGAACTCCGCCGGGTCGCGATTTTTCGAACACACTGCGTCTTTCCGGCAGCACTTTCCAGCGCACCACCGGTGGTCATCTGCGGCAATTGCCCTCATTTTCCAGTGAGACAGATATAGGCATAATTTCCGGCAATATAACGGCATTTCACCGTCCACCGGTCAGCGCCAAGCAAGAAAGCCGGACCAAATTCCCGTATTACTTGCTTAAACCCTGAATCCAAACCCGTTTTCACTTTCCGGCCTTGCGCACCACCACATCAAACGCCTGCATGTTCTTTCATTCCCGCGTCCCTAAACATAAGCCAAGCACCCTGTTTGTGGCGGGAAATGGACAGATATGCTCACATTCCAACGCGACCACACGCTTGCAGAAAAGTGTTGCCAAATCGTCACAAAACTTTCGGGCTAGAAAATTTTATCGAGCAAGAATCATAGTCGCGCATAAAAAAAGGCCCGGTTGGTAAACCGGACCTTTATTTTAGCATCTGCGGAAGGATGGTATCAGAACTTGACCTTCACGCCGGTCGAGATTGCTGCGACGAGGTCGTTACCGAAGTCGTAGCCCGCCTCGTTGCCGCAGGTGAAGCCTGCGCCGCACGGTCCGCCATTGATGGACGAGCTACCCGAGGTGAGAAGGCCGAGAGCACCGGCAATCTTGAACTCGATGTTCTTGTTCGGGGAGTAGACGATCTGCGTACCCAGCGTCCAGGTGTCGGTCTGGGTACCGATGACGGTCGATGTACCGCGATCCCAGGTCAGGCTCACAGCACCGCTCCACTGTTCGTTGAACTTGTGACCAACGCCGCCGGAAATCGTCCAGCCGTCGCGATAGAACAGGTCGAGCGTATTCAGCGTGTCTGCGCCACTCGGAACGCAGGGCGACGTGCCGACCGCGCAGAAAGGAATGACCTGAATCTGGCTCCAGTCCGTCCACTTGACCGAACCGAAAGCAAGCCAGTCCGGCGCAATACCGGATTGCAGCTTGAGTTCGATACTGTCTGGCATGGAAACAGAGCCATAGATCGGCACGAGCTTGCCGCCGTATTTTGCAAGCGTCGGAGATATGGACGGCGGTGTCTGTGGGATCGCTCTCACATCGGCGAAGCCGGTCAAATCGTGATCGACAGCGCTGTTATAAACGAGGCTCGCACGGAACGCGATCTCGGGAATCTCATAGGCCATGCCGGCGCGCCAGCCCCAGCCGTCACCTTCCATCTCAAGTTTGCCGACGCCGCTGAAGCTGGACCAGGCCGGATTGAGGCCCAGAACGGCCGGGCCGAGAACCTGACGGTATTTATAACCGCTCAATTCCTGATAGAAGCCGCCGCCGATGATCGAGAAGTCACCCTTGCCAAGATCGAACTTCACCCGGCAGGTGGTGGCGTAATTGTGCGACTTGACCTTGGTTTCGATATTGTAGCTCGATCCCTGCCAGATGCCGGGATTGAGATGCGCGCCCCATGGCTGCGAATAGTCGAACATGCAGTCGCCGAAATCGCCGATTGCCGCCTTGGCGCCGACGCGGGTCGACCAGAAGTTTTCAGAGTCATCTGCGCTTCTTGACCAGGCCGCAGGCAAAGGACCGCTCTTCAGCGGATTGTCACGCGCATTCTCCACCTTGCGCTGCGGCGCGACAAAGGTCGCGGAACTGTCGAGAACATAATCGGACGGATCGAACAGCAGGTCGATATTGTAACCACCGCGCTCAAGGCCACCCGCCAGTGAAGGCGTTACCGCCGCGATGCTGACTGCGAAACATACCGCGCCGCGAAAAATTGCAGTTTTTGCCATCTCTCTCCCCAATCAAGGCAATGTGATCATCAAAAGAGTGAAGCGCTTCGCAGCAAATGACAATCTGCCGCACACTGGCACAGTTCTGCGACACTTCTCCATTTTTTACGTAAGAATTTGATGTCGATCCCCTTGCATAGTCATTTTAGGTTATTTTTCTAATCCAATTGAAGCAATCCGACATAAAATGAAACAAATTCCCACTTGAGACAGGAATTGTCTCCAAATAACCACACTCACGGGTTTCCCGAGGAAACGCGCTTATCAGGCCGTTTTTGTTGGCTTTTTTAACTGTTCGGACAGTTTCTTGCTGAAAATGGCGTGAAATAATCGCTCATTCGAGCGCACATGATTCGCCATTGCAGTGCAGCAATCAATCGAGACGACTTGTTACGCCAAAGCAAAAAAACGCCCCGTTTCAAACGGGGCGTTTTTGTTTCTCCAAAGCCGTAAGCGGTATTACCCCGCTTCGCTGACCCGTGTGAGCGCCGTTCTCAGGCTTGCAAGCTGCACTTCCAGCTCGGCCTTGCGCTCGCGCTCGGCAGCAACCACTTCCGGATCGGCATTGGCCACGAATTTTTCGTTCGACAGCTTTTTGTCGATGCGTTCCATTTCCGCATCCACCTTGCCGATCGCCTTTTCGAGACGGGTCTGCTCAGCCGCGAGATCAACGAGGTTGCCGAGCGGCAGGCATACCGTCGCCTCGCCGACGATGATCTGCGCGGAACCCTTCGGCGCAACCTCGGCGGCACGGATTTCATCCGCCCGCGCCAGACGCCGGATGGCGGCGGCGTGGCGGTCGAGCCGTGCTTCGGTGGAGGTATTGGCACCGACGACCACAAGCGACGCGGTGGCGCCCGGCGGCACGTTCATTTCGGCGCGCGCGGAGCGGATGCCGGAGACGAGATCGATCAGCCAGTTGATTTCCGCAGCTGCGGCATCATCGCGAAACTCCGGCGTCGGCCAGTCGGTGAGGCACAGCAGATCATCCCGCTCCTCGCCCTCGCCCGCCGTGTGCGCCCACAGCTCTTCGGTCATGAAGGGCATGAAGGGATGCAGGAGCTTGTAGATTTCTTCCAGAACATAGGCCGCACAGGCCTGGGATTCCCGCTTCGCCTTTTCGTCTTCGCCACTGAAGACAGGCTTCAGCAGTTCCAGATACCAGTCACAGAACTGGTTCCAGACGAAGCGATAGAGAATGCCTGACGCATCGTTGAAGCGGAAATTCTCAAGCGCCGCCGTCACGTCGCGCGCCGTATTGGCAAGCTCGGTCAGGATCCAGCGGTTGATGGTCAGCGACGCGGTTTCAGCCAAAAAGTGCGGATCGCGCTTGACGCCATTCATCTCGGCAAAGCGCGTAGCGTTCCAAAGCTTGGTGCCGAAGTTGCGGTAACCGGCGATACGTGCCGGATCGAGCTTCACGTCGCGACCCTGCGCCGCCATGATGGCCAGCGTGAAACGCAGCGCATCCGCGCCGTATTCGTCGATCAGTTCCAGCGGGTCGATGACGTTGCCCTTGGACTTCGACATCTTCTGGCCGTTCTTGTCGCGAACCAGCGCGTGGATATAGACCGTGCTGAAGGGCTCAACCGGATTGCCGGCGTCGTCCTTCATGAAATGCAGGCCCATCTGCATCATCCGCACCACCCAGAAGGGGATGATGTCGAAACCGGTGACCAGCACGTTGGTCGGGTAATAACGCGCCAGTTCCGGCGTCTGTTCGGGCCAGCCGAGTGTCGAGAACGGCCAGAGCGCCGACGAGAACCAGGTGTCGAGCACGTCTTCGTCGCGCGTCAGGATTTCGCCCGGCGCGAAGTTCTCGAGCTTCTCCTCGACCCAGGCCTTCCACGGACCTTCATGGGCGATATAGTGCTGGATGGCGGCCTGCAGGGCCTCTTCTTCGGTCTTCTCAACAAAGACCTGCCCGTCCGGGCCATACCATGCGGGAATCTGGTGTCCCCACCACAATTGCCGCGAGATGCACCACGGCTGGATATTCTCCATCCACTGGAAGTAAGTGTTTTCCCAGTTCTTCGGCACAAAATTGGTGCGGCCTTCGCGAACCGAGGCAATCGCCGGCTGCGCCAGCGTCTTGTTGTCCACCCACCACTGGTCGGTCAGGCGCGGCTCGATCGGCACGCCGCCGCGGTCGCCATGCGGCACCACATGCTTGTGCGGCTCGATCTTGTCGAGCAGCCCGGCCTCTTCGAAGATTTCAACGATGATCTTGCGCGCGGTAAAGCGATCCTGTCCTTCCAGACGATCCCATGCGCCGTGCAGCGCAGCGGGATGGCTGAGACCTTCGAGGAAATCCTCGTTCTCCTTGATGGTGATCGTGCCGTCGATATTCATGACATTGATGGCGCGCAGGCTGCAGCGCTTGCCGACTTCGAAATCGTTGAAGTCATGCGCAGGCGTGATCTTCACGGCGCCCGTGCCAGCGGTCGGATCGGCATAGTCATCGGCAACGATCGGGACCTTGCGGCCGACGATCGGCAGGATGACATGCTTGCCGACAATGCCCTTGTAACGCTCATCCTCAGGGTTCACCGCAATGCCGGTATCGCCGAGCATCGTTTCCGGACGCGTCGTGGCGACGACGATATAATCGCGGGTCTCGAACTCGGTGGGCTTGCCCTCCTCATCGAAAGCGATCGGATACTGATAGGTAACGCCCTTTTCGAGCGGGTAGCGCAGGTGCCAGAGATTGCCCTTGACCTCGATCTGCTCGACTTCCATGTCGGAAATCGCGGTCAGCAGCTTCGGGTCCCAGTTGACCAGACGCTTGTCCTTATAGATCAGGCCCTGCTTGTAGAGCGTGACGAAAACTTCGAGTACAGCTTCGGAGAGACCTTCATCCATGGTGAAGCGCTCACGCGACCAGTCGCAGGATGCGCCAAGGCGTTTCAGCTGGTTGAAGATCAGGCCACCTGATTCAGCCTTCCATTCCCAGACCTTCTCCACGAAAGCCTCGCGGCCCATCTCGCGGCGGCCCGGAAGCTGGCTTTCCATCAGCTTGCGCTCGACGACCATCTGCGTGGCGATGCCGGCATGGTCCATGCCCGGCTGCCACAGCACGTCCTTGCCGCGCATACGCTCGAAGCGGACCAGAATATCCTGCAGCGTGTTGTTGAGCGCGTGGCCCATATGCAGGGAGCCGGTCACATTCGGCGGCGGGATGACGATGGTGAAGGTTTCCGCGCCCGGCTTGGCGTTGGCGCCGGCACGAAAAGCATTAGCCTCGTCCCAGGCTTTGGCGATCTTCGGTTCGACGGATGCGGAATCGTAGGTCTTTTCGAGCATTTCCTGACCTGAATTTTAGAGTTCTTGTGTGGATTTTTTTAAATAAGGATGGACGGGAGAGAGTCAACAGAAACCCGCCCGCGAGCCAACCATTGAGCGGACCCACGGGTGACTATGACCCCATAACACCTTCATCTTCAACAAAAAAGCCGCCCCGTTGCCGGAGCGGCCGCTGTTTCATCGCATCATCAGCAATTGCAGATGCGACAAGAGCGGGACTTAGCGGCGCGAACCGCGCGCCACGCGCTCGATTTCCTCGCGCACGAGACGCTCCACCAGCGTCGGCAGATTGTCTTCCAGCCAGTCCTGCAGCATCGGGCGCAGCATCTCGGCGGCCATATCCTCGATCGAGCGCCGCTCGACACCGTCAAAAACCTCCGCCAGCTCGTTGAAGGAACGGGCGATCTGCGCACCGGCAGCGGCGGAAAGCAGATTGAGCGACAGGCCGCCCTCAACATCCGCCTCGTCTTTTGCCTGCACCTCGGCCAGATCGAATGTCGGCGTCTCACCGACAGGGTTCAGCACCGCGATGTCGAAACGCTCCGCTGTCAGCGGCGTTTCAATGGCGCCGCGCAGCGTAAGCTGATCGAAGCGGCTTTCGGCCGAAGGCGCGCTTTCGACGGCGGCAGCGGCGGCGCGATCCTCAGCGGCAAAAGACGCCGGCTGCTCGTTCACACCTGCGGCCGCCACGGCTGCCATCAGCGGCCGAACATCCGTCGGGCGCTGCGGCGCGGCGCGGTCGGAAGACGATACCGACGAAGGCTGCGATACATTCGGGGCGGCTGCGGCCGGCAACGCGGTCTCAGCCGCGCCACGCTGCGCCTGCGCGGCGAAAGCCTGCGGTCCCATGGCGGCGTTACGGTCGGCGGCGGCACGCACGCGGGCGGCGACATCGGCAAGCGACATGGTCTTTTCGGCAGAGCTTTCCTGCCGTTCAACCATGGGCCCTTCAGAAATCGGCGAAAAATCCTGCGCAGGCCGTGCGCCAAAAGCCTGGTTTGCGGCGGGGGGGACGCGTGCCGGCGGGCTGATGGGCTCCGCCACGAAAGCCGCTTCGCTTGCAGCCTCGTCTTCATCGTCATAGACCGGCGGCAACTGCCCGGAAAACGCGCCGGTGGGTCCGGTCTCGTTGCTTTCGATGATCCGGCGGATAGACGCCAGAATCTCTTCCATGGACGGTTCACGCGCTACGCTTGGCTGAGCCATATCAATCCCCGGTTTCCACTCTTCGAGCGCCCTACCGCATCCCACGGACATCGGATAAAGCGCTCCTTGACCTGTTCAATTCGCACATCGCGTTTCAGACAACCAAAATCGATCGTCAAACCGATGTTCTGAAACATGGTCGGCCAAAGCGCTTGAGCAATTTTGCCGTCCTAGTCGCAGGATCATGCGGGGCAGAAATACGCACACCCCGAATCACCCTTAGTTTAGGTCAGCATAGCGAGGAACTAAATCACTGATTCGACAAGTTTCGTGATGATGCACAGCTTTGTGAGAGCGGCCGGAAGGAAGCGCTCTTCCGGCAAACCAAACGCAAAAACGCCGGGGCGGAAAGTCCACCCCGGCGTCAAAAAGACAATGATCGTTTGCCGATCAGAAAACGAATTCAGCCGCCTTGGCAAAACCCGGCAGCGGCTTGACCGACGCATTGAAGAAGGTAGCGGCCGATGTGCCGTTGCCATCGCGGCGATAGACGGTGGCCTTCGCGGCTCCGCCATATCCGACAACGACAACCAGACGTCCGCCGTCACGCAGCTGGTCGGTCAACGCCGCCGGCACTTCTTCCACCGAGCCATTGATGAAAATGAGGTCATAGGGCGCTTCGCCCGCATAGCCCTTTTCGAGATCGCCGGTCACGACGGCGACATTGTCATATCCGAGCGAAACCAGCGTCTCGGTCGCCTGCGCGGCCAGGGCCTCATCGCTTTCGAGCGAGACCACCGAACCGGCAAGCTGGGAAAGAATGGCAGCCGCATAACCTGCACCACCGCCGACTTCCAGGACGACGTCTTCCTTCGATACGGCCGAAAGCTGCAGCAGCTTCGCCAGCGGCGAAGTCTTCATGACATAACGGGCCGGGCGGCCATCGCGGGCGGGACAGATCTGCAGATCCTCGTCCACATAGGCAATCTGCCGCACGCCCGCCGGCACGAAAGCCTCGCGCGGCACGCTCAAAAACGCCTTCAGCACGGAATGCGACGTCACGTCGGTCGTGCGCAACTGGCTGTCGACCATATTGGCGCGTGCGGTTTCGAAATCCATCATGTTCTTATCGCCTCAATTTCACGGATAGGGGCCAAAAACCAGCCCAAGTCGGAAGATGCAGCCGACCGTTAAAACAATCTCATAATTGCCAGAGGCTGCGCTTTCAAGCGCGCTCATTGGCTGCGGTCCTAAAAAGCACCGGAGGGTGATGCAAATTTCCCGCGATTGGCATGAATCGCATCGTCAGGAAGCAGGAATATCCGGCATGATCCACCAGAAAAGCTGAACGAGATCGCTCCAAAGCTGCGTCAGGTCCTCGATCATCTGGATCGTCGTCACATAGGCATAGATCGCCAAGACAGTCACGACACCGAGGAGCAGCCATGGCCAGAGCCTTCGCTTCCCGCCGTTGCCCGCCTTGTCCTGCCGATCCTGATCCACGCTCTTCTCCTGCATTCTGGCCAAAAAAACAGCGCGCATGCGCGTCATCTACGGGTCGCAGATCTGATGTAAGGCCGATGGTGGAGAAATTTGGAGGCCTCGCCCGGAATTGAACCGGGGTACAAGGATTTGCAGTCCTCTGCGTCACCACTCCGCCACGAGGCCTCACACGCTCATCAATCAAGCGATGGCGGGCATTTAGAACGAATCCATTATGGGCGCAAGAGGGTTCGTTCCGAATGTAGTGTTTTTTCGGATAGGACCGGCACGCAGCAAAGGTGGGTCACCTAAGCGCTTAAGATTCCGAAGCTTTTTGTATCTGCTTCATATCTCGGAAGAAAACAAAGCCCGCATCCGGCGCGTTTGCGCCGTCGCGGGCAATACTGCATCTTATATGCCGATCGGTCAGATCCGTCCAAGCAGGACCAGGATCAAGACGATGACCAGAACCAGTCCGAGACCACCTGAGGGGCCGTAGCCGTAATTATGGTAACCCCAGCTGGGCAGCGCGCCGATCAGGAAAAGAATGAGCAGGATGACGAGGATGGTGCCGAGCATGTTTAACCCTCCGCTGTTGGCATGTGTCTGCCTGATTGAATGATGAAACGCGCAAAAAGTTCCCTTTCCTGCGGGTCCGGCACCATAATTGCAGATGGGCATCCTGTTCCGTTTCAACGGGTTACACCGGCAATTCAAGGATACGGCCCATTCTCTCCTCTCCTGAAGTAATTCTCTGGCTAATTATATCGCGGCGGGAAGCTCGGGATGCGAATGACAGGCCAGCCTTCACGCGGACCCACCAAACCAGCGATTTATTCGTGGTAATTTCTCGGCCTATGTCTATCGGCAGTTGTCCGTCATATTAAGGGCCAGTCCCCCGTACCCTGAAACTGGCGGGAGACAGAGAGATCTGGCATCACTGGCAGTGCGCCAGATCTCTCCCGCCCCTCCCCAAGGCCCTCAAATTCTCCTTTGCAGGCACACGGATATTTTACCGGTCGTGTCACGCCTTTGCCTTGCCTTGCCGGTTTCAGTCCGGTTAGACCCCGTGCAGGGAGGGAGAAACGAGAATCATATGTCCGGTTTTGCGAACCTCATCCCGCTTTTCATCTTTGGCCTGCTCGTCTACTTTTTCTTTCGCTGGGTCGCGCGCGACATTCAGAATCCGAAAAGCAAATAGTCGGGGAAATCCTCTCCGGCCCCTTGCCCGCCGGGAACCGCCGCGCCTCCATCTCGTTTTCACAGACGCACTTCGGAGGACAGGATGAAAACGCTCGCATCATCGGCCACTATCGCGCTTGCACTGGCACTTGCCGGATGCACCGCCGGCCCGACCGCTTATGTAGGCCCCGCGCCCTATGTCGAACCCATCCCCGGCAGCATCATCTACAGGGGCCAGCCGCGCACCAAGCTGACGAAATCGCCGATCGGCAGTACCTTCAGCCATGAATTCCGCATCGACGGCAGCACAAGGGCGGTGGAAACCTATCGCATTGCGCCCGACCGCTCGCTGGAACTCATCGACCGGCGCATCATTCGCGACTGGCTGTTCGGGCGCGACGACTGACCGCACCGCAACCGGCAGAAACGCATCCGCAACGGGATTGCGCATCCTGACCGGTTCGTTTAGAGCCGGGCGCAACAACCAAGATGGATAGGCGATGAATACGCGCTGGCAAAAACCCGTCCTGATCGCCTTCGAAACGCCGGGCGATTACACGAGCATCGAAACCACGCAGGCCGCCTCCTGGGCGCTGATCGAGGACTGGCCGATAGAAGACGGTGATGCGCTGGACAAGGCGCTGCTGATCTGCGCCGCCGTCGATGCAGGCCGGAAAAAGCCCGAGGACGCGCGCAAGGCCTTCATCGCAGCCGCAATCGAAGCGGGCCTCGATATCAAGGCCTGATGGCGCAATAACTGGGGCCGCAGACTATAAATGCCGCCTGCAGCGCTACGTTTTCAACAAGACAGGTTCGATGGATCGCAACAGATGGAAGCTTCCGGAAACATGAAAAAAGCCCTGTTCATTTTTCTCCTCTCCTGCCTGGCGATCGGCCTTCTCGGCCACCTCGTGGTCGCCTTCGTCGTCACAGGCTGAAGCGTGAAAACGCCCTCCGTCGAAAGGCGGAGAGGCTGGATTTTAGAATTTCCTGAATTTCATTCTTTCGTTATGGAACCGCGATAAACTTTGACCGTTCTCTTTTCACTCAACAGGAGGAGGGTTGGAATGCGTGACGGATTGAACGGTTTTCTCGAAATCTCGATGATCGGCTTCGTGGTCGCAAGCTGCCTTTTCATGGTCAACCTGCCGATTTGACCCACCTCAAAAATCTATCTCCGACAGAACCGGCGACTTGACGTTCCGGCATAAAAAATGCGGCCTTTTGGGCCGCATTTCTGTTTCAACAAATCATCACATCAGGCAGAAAGCTTGGCGGCCAGCTTGGCGACATGGGCGCCCTGATAACGAGCGGCTTCCAGCTCGATTTCGGAAGGCTGACGCGAACCATCGCCATCGGTGATGGTGGAGGCGCCATAGGGCGAACCGCCCTTGATTTCATCAACGCCCATCTGGCCCTGGAAAGCATAGGGCAGGCCGACAACGGCCATGCCGTGGTGCAGGAAGGTGGGGATGAAGCCGAGAATGGTGGATTCTTGACCGCCATGCTGGGTGGCGGACGAGGTGAAGGCCGAGCCGACCTTGCCGACCAGCTTGCCACTGAACCACAGGCCACCGGTCTGGTCCCAGAAATTGCGCATCTGCGACGCCACCGTGCCGAAACGCGTGCCGGCGCCGACGATGATCGCATCGTAATCCGCCAGTTCGTCCACCGTCGCCACCGGAGCCGGCTGGTCCAGCTTGAAGTGGGAGGACTTGGCAACCTCTTCCGGAACGAGTTCGGGAACGCGCTTGACCACGGCTTCCGCGCCGGTGGACTTCACGCCCTCGGCAACCGCATAGGCCATTTTCTCGATATGGCCGTAAGAGGAGTAATAAAGTACCAAAACCTTCGTCATTCTCTTCGTTTCCTTTGCTGGAACTGTTTCCGGCGTACCGGCGACAAGCTTCTTTAAAAACTCGATGATCATCGGCGTTGACCTGTAAAAACCGTATGACAAAAACGTAGCGGACGGATCGGTCTCTCGCCAGCCGGGGATTGGCATACGCACTGTTCACGATGAGTGAACACTCGATGCCATCGTCAACCAATCCCCGTTTTGCGTTTCTTTAAAACCGCTTTGCATTCGCACTGGCGCGGCGTTAACGTCTGACAAAACAGATGACGAGTGCACCCATGTCCAACCCCTCCTCCACCTCCTCCGTTGTTACCGCCGCCATGCTTGCGATCGGCGACGAACTGCTTTCGGGCCGCACCAAGGACAAGAATATCGGGCACCTCGCGGATGTGCTCACCATGTCCGGAATTGACCTGAAGGAAGTGCGCATCGTCGCCGACGAGGAGGAAGCGATCGTGGAAGCGCTGAACGCGCTGCGCAGCCGTTACGATTATGTCTTCACCTCGGGCGGCATCGGCCCGACCCATGACGACATCACAGCGGATGCGGTATCTGCGGCATTCGGCCTGCCCTGCGAACACGACGCCGAGGCGCTGCGCCTGCTCGGTGACATGTATCGCGTCCGCGAGATGGAATTCACCGAGGCGCGCAAGCGCATGGCGCGCATGCCGAGAGGCGCCGCCCACATCGCCAATCCCGTTTCCGTCGCCCCCGGCTTCGTCATCGGCAATGTCCACGTCATGGCCGGCGTGCCGCAGGTGTTCCAGGCCATGCTCGACAATGTCATGCCGACGCTGCGCACCGGCGCGAAAGTCATGTCGCAGGCGGTGCGTTCGCCCTATGGCGAAGGTGATATCGGCACGCCGCTGACAGCCATCCAGAAAGCCCATCCCGAAACCAGCATCGGCTCCTATCCGAAATATGACGGGCAGCGTTTTTCGACCGAGATCGTCGTGCGCGCCCGCGACGCCGGCGTGCTGAAGGCGGCAACCGAAGCGGTTGCGGCCATGATCGAAACCATCGGCCAGGAAAAAAGACTGGCGGCAAGCCAGGGCGACGCAACCGCCTGAAACGGAAAAGGCCTGAGACGAAAAGGTTTGACCAAAATCAAGGTGGCCATCGGCGAAGACGGCCACTCTCCCCCTAGAAACTAGATGTCACCGAGGAGAGAGAAATGGGTTACAAAACGATATTGGCAGTGGTCGACAATGTTGCGAACACGCAAAAGCTCGGCGAATTCGTGGTGAGCCTTGCCGACCAGTTTTCCTCGCATGTGATTGGCCTGCACATGGAAACGCTGGCCGCCGTTCCGCTTGTCGCTCCGATGGAAATTCCCGATCCCGCCACCGTGCAGGCGCTGCAGGATGTGGCGCACAAGGAAACCACCGACGTGGGAACCGCTTTCGAGCACACCCTGTCCGCCAATGGCATCTCGCATGAATGGCGCAGCTTCGTCACCTCGGTGGGTTACGCCTCCGCATCGGCGATCGACAGCGCGCGCTGCGCCGATCTCATCGTCGCCCGCCAGAGCAACTCCTCTGCACTTTCAGACAGCCGCTCAGATATTGACGGTTTCCTTTATGAAAGCGGCCGCCCCGTTCTCCTCGTGCCGCATGTGCTGACCGTTGCGAAACCCATCAAGCGCGTCCTGATCGCATGGAACGGCTCCCGCGAGGCGACCCGCGCCACCTTCGACGCCCTGCCCTTCCTGAAGGCCGCAGACAGTGTCGAGATTTTCTCCGTCGATCAGGCCGAAAGCGAAACCCAGTCTTCCGGCCTTGCCGGCGCGGAATTGGCCGCCACCCTCGCCCGCCACGGCGTCAATGTCACCGTCACCTCGCAGGAAAAGATCGCAGGGATCTCGCCGCAGGCCGCCATCGAGAACCGCCTGTCGGACAACAGCATCGACCTTCTGGTCATGGGCGCTTATGGCCATTCCCGCTGGTGGGAGCTGCTGTTCGGCGGCGTGACGCGCACCCTGCTCGATTCCATGACGGCGATGACGCTGCTGTCTCGTTAAAAATGGATGCGGCGCAAACAGCGCCGCAAGCTCCCTCGGCATCCCGCATGGAGCGAGCGACTACCGCTTGTTTCTTCTCCCCGCCGGGGAGAAGTCCGCGGCAGCGGGATGAGGTGGCAAGGGTAGAGATATTAGTCAACGTTCCCCCCATCGGGCCACCTTTTCCCGGCGGGGAGAAGAAACAAGGCGCGATCTCGCAATCAAAACAACGCCTGTTATGCGGAAAGCTTGCCTTTTTGCCGGTCTTGCGGCTATTAGCCAAAGCCATCGACAATTTTGACCAGATGGTAGACGACATGTCCCTTCCCGATAAAGCCTTTCCCGTTTCCTGGGACCAGTTCCACCGCGACGCCCGTGCGCTTGCCTGGCGTCTTGCCGGTCTCGACAAAGAGTTCCGGGCAATCGTCTGCATCACCCGCGGCGGCCTCGTTCCGGCGGCGATCATCTCGCGCGAACTCAACATCCGCATGATCGACACGGTGTGCATCGCCACCCGCCACGATTACGTCAACCAGGGCGATACGGTTCTGCTGAAGGGCGTAGCGCCGGAGCTGATGTCCGACAGCGGCGAAGGCGTGCTCGTCGTCGACGATCTGACCGACACCGGCAAGACGGCGCTGGAAGTGCGTGAAATGCTGCCGAAGGCGCATTTTGCCTGTGTTTACGCCAAGCCGAAGGGCGTGCCGACCATTGACACCTTCGTCACCGAAGTCAGCCAGGATACCTGGATTTATTTTCCCTGGGACATGGGCTTCACCTATCAGGAGCCGATCGCCAAGGGATCGCGCGGCTGATTGCCGGCCGTCATTAAAAAATCGGACAGGAAAAACCGCCCCGCCGAGGGCGGTTTTTTTGGGAGAAAATCCTTCTTTGATGACGGCGGAAAAACACGGAAAAACCGCAGTGTCGCCATTATGCCTCACCCCGGAAATGCGGGGTTTTGTCTTTCCGTTGCGGAAACCAGTCTCGCGCAAGCTTCAAATTTTCCCGCCAAGTCACTGATTTTTCTAATCGCTTTTCCTATCCCCGTTTTCCACAGGCACTTCACACAATATCTTGTGGTTAAAAATGGGTTTCAATCTATGGCTTGACGAATCTGTGCCGCGAGAGGAAAGTGACACTTATGTTGCGGCGGCAACGGACCGGAAAGTAACGAGGCCGGTTCCTCTCCATCTTCAGCGCGCATGTCCAAACGGCGGTCCCGACCATGAGGGGGCGGTTCGCCGCAGGCTTTTGCGCGCCTTTCGGAAACCGCCAAAAACATGACGCGGGGACTGGCGGCAGGAAGCTGTTGATACTATATTTAGTATTCCATGACATGCTTGCAGCCGAATAAGCCACGAGATACAGGGATGACATCCAAGGATGAACATCCCTTACAGATCGGCAACAACCGGCTGCGCGAAGGCATCGCACGGCTGGACCGGATTTTTGCGCCCTTCACCGGGCGCCCAATGGACGAGGACAGAAACCATGCGCATTGAACGCCGCTTCACGAAGCCCGGCCAATCGCCTTACGCGGAAATCGACTTCCGCAAGGCCGTCAGTGAAATCAAGAACCCGGATGGATCGATCGTGTTCCGTCTGGCTGACATCGACGTTCCCGCGCAGTTTTCCCAGGTTGCCACCGACGTTCTGGCGCAGAAATATTTCCGCAAGGCCGGCGTGCCGAAGTTCCTGAAGAAGGTCGAGGAAAACGACGTTCCTTCCTTCCTGTGGCGCTCCGTTCCCGATGAAAAGGCGTTGAAGGACGTTCCGGAAGCCGAACGTTTCGGCTCCGAGACCGATGCGCGTCAGGTTTTCGACCGTCTGGCCGGCACCTGGGCCTATTGGGGCTGGAAGGGCAAATATTTCTCGTCCGAAGAAGATGCCCTCGCCTTCCGCGACGAGCTTGCCTATATGCTCGCCACCCAGCGCGTTGCGCCGAATTCCCCGCAATGGTTCAACACCGGCCTGCACTGGGCCTATGGCATTGATGGCCCCGGCCAGGGCCATTTCTATGTCGATCCCTTCACCGGCAAGCTGACCAAGTCCAAGTCCGCTTACGAACATCCGCAGCCGCATGCCTGCTTCATCCAGTCCGTCGAAGACGACCTCGTCAACGAAGGCGGCATCATGGACCTGTGGGTGCGGGAAGCGCGCCTGTTCAAATATGGTTCCGGCACCGGCTCCAACTTCTCCTATCTGCGCGGCGAAGGCGAAAAGCTTTCCGGCGGCGGCCGCTCCTCCGGCCTGATGAGCTTCCTCAAGATCGGCGATCGCGCAGCCGGCGCCATCAAGTCCGGCGGCACCACCCGCCGCGCCGCCAAGATGGTGGTTGTTGATGCCGACCATCCCGATATCGAAGCCTATATCGACTGGAAGGTGAACGAGGAGCAGAAGGTTGCCGCGCTCGTCACCGGCTCCAAGATCGTCGCCAAGCACCTGAAGGCGATCATGAAGGCCTGCGTCAATTGCGAAGCTGACAATGGTGACTGCTTCGACCCGGCCAAGAACCCTGCCCTGAAGCGTGAGATCCGCGCTGCCAAGAAGGACATGGTGCCGGAAAACTACGTCAAGCGCGTCATCCAGTTCGCCGAACAGGGTTACAAGGACATCCAGTTCAAGACCTATGACACGGATTGGGATTCAGAAGCCTACCTCACGGTTTCAGGCCAGAACTCCAACAACTCCGTCTCGCTGAAGGATGACTTCCTGCGCGCTGTCGAGAATGACGGTGACTGGAACCTCACCGCCCGCAAGGACGGCAAGGTGATGAAGACGCTGAAGGCCCGCGACCTCTGGGAAAAGATTTCCCACGCCGCCTGGGCGTCGGCCGATCCCGGCCTGCACTTCAACACCACCATGAACGACTGGCACACCTCGCCGGCCGAAGGCCCGATCCGCGCTTCGAACCCGTGCTCGGAATACATGTTCCTCGACGACACGGCCTGCAACCTTGCCTCGCTGAACCTCTTGCAGTTCAAGGATCAGGCGACGAAGCGCATCGACATCGCCGACTATGAACATGCCGTCCGCCTGTGGACCGTTGTGCTCGAAGTTTCCGTGATGATGGCGCAGTTCCCGTCGCGCCAGATTGCCGAACGCTCCTATGAATACCGCACGCTTGGTCTCGGTTACGCCAATATCGGCGGCCTGCTGATGTCGTCGGGCATTCCCTATGACAGCGATGAGGGCCGCGCCATTGCCGGTGCACTGACCGCGATCATGACCGGTGTCTCCTACGCAACTTCGGCTGAAATGGCCGGCGAGCTTGGCCCCTTCCCGAGCTTTGCGCCGAACCGCGACAACATGCTGCGCGTCATTCGCAACCACCGCCGCGCCGCCCATGGCCTGTCGGATGGTTATGAGGGCCTTTCGGTCAACCCGGTTGCACTCATCCACGCCGATTGCACGGATCAGGACCTTATCGCCCATGCGACAGCCGCCTGGGACAAGGCGCTGGAACTTGGCGAAAAGAACGGCTACCGCAACGCCCAGACGACAGTTATCGCGCCGACCGGCACGATCGGCCTCGTGATGGATTGCGACACGACCGGCATCGAGCCCGACTTCGCGCTGGTGAAGTTCAAGAAGCTCGCCGGCGGCGGTTACTTCAAGATCATCAACCGCGCGGTTCCGGATGCCCTGCGTTCGCTCGGTTATTCCGAAAGCCAGATCGCCGAGATCGAGGCCTATGCCGTCGGCCATGGCAATCTCAACCAGGCGCCGGCCATCAACCCCTCCACGCTGAAGGCCAAGGGCTTCACCGATGAGAAGATCGAAGCCGTCAACGCTGCGCTGAAGAGCGCCTTCGACATCAAGTTCGTCTTCAACCAGTGGACGCTCGGCGCTGACTTCCTCAAGGAGACGCTCAAGGTTTCCGACGAGCAGCTCTCCGACATGAGCTTCAACCTGCTGGAGCATCTCGGCTTTGCCAAGAAGGACATCGAAGCGGCGAACGTTCACGTCTGCGGCGCGATGACGCTGGAAGGCGCACCGTTCCTGAAGAACGAGCACCTGCCGGTCTTCGATTGCGCCAACCCCTGCGGCAAGATCGGCAAGCGTTACCTCTCGGTCGAATCGCACATCCGCATGATGGCGGCGGCACAGCCCTTCATCTCGGGTGCAATCTCCAAGACGATCAACATGCCGAATGACGCGACGGTGGAAGATTGCGGCGCAGCCTACATGCTGTCCTGGAAGCTGGCGCTGAAGGCCAACGCCCTTTACCGCGATGGTTCCAAGCTTTCCCAGCCGCTCAACGCCTCGCTGGTGGAAGACGAGGACGACGAAGATTTCGTCGAGGAACTGGTCCAGCAGCCGCTCGCCCAGCAGGCCGTGACGATCACCGAAAAGATCGTCGAGCGCGTCATCGAGCGGGTATCGCGCGAGCGTGAAAAGCTGCCGAACCGCCGTCAGGGTTACACCCAGAAGGCAACGGTGGGCGGTCACAAGGTCTATCTGCGCACCGGTGAATTCGGTGACGGCCGCATCGGCGAAATCTTCATCGACATGCACAAGGAAGGCGCTGCCTTCCGTGCGATGATGAACAACTTCGCCATCGCCATTTCGCTTGGCCTGCAATATGGCGTGCCGCTGGAAGAATATGTGGAGGCCTTCACCTTCACCAAGTTCGAGCCGGCCGGCATGGTGCAGGGCAACGACGCGATAAAGAACGCCACGTCGATCCTCGACTACGTGTTCCGCGAACTCGCCGTATCCTATCTCGGCCGCCACGACCTCGCTCATGTCGATACGTCTGACTTCTCCAATACGGCACTCGGCAAGGGTATCCAGGAAGGCAAGACCAATCTGCTCTCCACCGGCTGGACACGCGGTTACAAGCCGACGCTGGTTTCCAACAACGAAGGCGAACGTGCTGCTTCCGAACCCAAGGGCTCGGCAACGGCAGCCCCCGCCCGCGCCTCGGCCAACGTCACTTCCTTTGCAGGCTCAGCCGCCCGCAAGCTGGAACCGACAGTCGCGATCTCCACCTCGGAAATCGTCTCCTTCAAGCGCGATTATGAAGAACGCGCCAAGGAACTGGCGGAAGAGATTGCCGAAGAGGTAATCGACGACGTGGTTCAGGAAGCCAAGCAGACCGCCACCGCCCTCTTCTCCGACAAGGCCGCCGCCGACGCGGCATCGGCCAAGGCGGAAGCCAAGAAGAAGGAAAACGAACGCCGCATGCGGTCCATTGCACAGGGTTATACGGGCAACATGTGCTCGGAATGCCAGAACTTCACGATGGTGCGGAACGGCACTTGCGAGAAGTGCGATACCTGCGGTGCGACGAGTGGTTGCAGCTAAGCAGGGGCAACAAGGTTTCTCGGCACCTGAAATTGGCCAATCGCGCAAATGATGGAAATCCGGACACTGAAAAGTGCCCGGATTTTTCTTTTAGAATGACCATGACCTGCCACCTGCGACCCGCTACACCGGAGCGGCTAAGAAGCAACGGGCCTTGAAGCGCCATTAGTCTGACATCGATTGGATCAAATAGTTGGCGTTCCAGATGCCTTCGCATAAACCGCAACCGCAACGAATGCGGCAATACTGACCAGCCCGAGACACGCGTTAAGCGTCAGTGCGAAGCTCAAGCCAAGATTCTCCGTAAGCGCCGCAAAGACGAACGGCGCGCCGGCACCCACCGCAAGCCGAGCGGCTGCCATCTTTCCTGTAATTGCCCCATAGCCTTCGGATCCGAATAGATAGAGCGGCAGGTTTCCCTGTGCGATGCTGTTGATGCCTGAGCCCAGACCAAGGCAGATGGCGAAGGCAACCGCCCCCGGTAGCCAGCTGGCTGTCACCAGCAGGATCAATATGCCCAGCACGATTAAAACAGCGGAAAGCACCGCAAGTGCTGGCGGCGGGAGGCTCTTGCCGAAGATCATGTTGATCAAGCGACTGAGAACCTGGGCCGGACCGAAAAGAGAGCCGATCACGACAGCTGCCGCTCCCAGCCCCACGGTTCCAAGCATCGGCACCATATGGGCGAGGATGGCGGAGAGAGTAAAACCCAGTATCGCGAAAGCGAAGGAGACCAAGATCATCCCACGGCGTCTCGTATGCGAAGGGAGCGCACCCACGACGGTCTCGCGCGCGCGGCTCGTCGTGTCGGCACTCGATCCCGTCTTTCCTGCGCGCATAATCCAGAAGTGAAGCGGCATACAAAGAAAAAGATTAAGTCCCGCGAAGACGAGATAGATCTCCCGCCAATCGAGGTGGACGGCTAACGCAGCCGAGATCGGCCAGAAAATGGTCGATGCGAAACCACCGATGAGAGTGAGATAGGTGATGTTTCGGGACGCCGAACGAGGATTGTTTTCCACCAGAGCCGCAAACGCCGCCTGATATTGCACCATACCGGAGGATATTTCGAGCAGGATGACCGCAGCGGCAAAGATCGCAACCGAGGGCGATAAAGCGCAGAGCGCCAGTGTCAATGCCGCAAGAAACGAACCGATTGTCATCATGGTTGCGGCGCCGATCCGGTCCATCTGCCTACCGATATAGGTTGCCGAAAGACCGCCGATAAAAAGGGACACCGAAAAAACCGCAAAAACCTGAGAAAGCGTCAGGCCCAGATCTTTCGCCATGCCGGGCGCAAGGATGCTGAAACTATAATAGAGGGTGCCATAACCCACGATCTGTGTAAGGCCGAGCGCAGAAACGGTGGCCGCAGACGCCCTGAAATCACGCAACGATGTTGCCCTCTTCAGCACGGCCATCGGCAGGGTGGCAGCTGTTGCCACGCTCGACATCCTCCCGGACGGCCGGATGCCCGGCGCAGCAGTCTTCCATCAGGAATTTCACGAGGGACGCCAGAGTATCGTAGCTCGCGCTATAGAGGATCGATCGCGACAGGCGTCGCTGTGAGATCAAACCAGACCGTTCCAGCTCTTTGAGATGGAACGACACATTCGTTGCCGAGACGCCCATGCGCTCGGCGATCACGCCCGCGGCCAATCCTTCAGGTCCCGCGATAACAAGTGCTCGCACGATGGACAGACGGGTCTCCTGAGAGAGAGCCGAAAATGACAGCAGGGCCTGACGCTCATCCATATTTCAACAATCCTTGAATTATTGTATCGATGGATAACGCAGATTATCGAGGCCGACAAGACGATTATGTAACGTCGTACGGGATGTGGCAGCCGCGCCTCGAAAAGGCGCGGCCCGCCCCCCTCTATCATCCCATAAAATCCAACAGCAGCTTCACATTCAGCGCCGCAATCACCACCGCGATCAGCCAGGCGAAGGCCGAAAGCCAGAGCGGCGAGCGCAGCTCGCCCATCTTCGTCCGGTCGGCGGTGAACATGACGAGCGGGAAGACGGCGAAGGAGAGTTGCAGGCTGAGCACCACCTGCGTCAGGATCAAGAGTTCGGCCGTGCCGCTGTCGCCATAGAAGATGGTGACGCCGGCGGCAGGGATGATGGCGATGGCGCGGGTGATGAGGCGGCGCAGCCAGGGGGCGAGCCGCATCTTGAGGAAACCCTCCATCACGATCTGGCCGGCGAGTGTTGCCGTGACGGTGGAATTGATGCCGCAGCATAAGAGCGCCACGCCGAACAGCGTCGGCGCAATGGCAAGGCCGAGCAGCGGCGCGAGCAGATTATGCGCCTCACCGAGTTCGGCGACATTCGTCTGCCCGGTCTTGTTGAAGGTCGCCGCTGCGAGGATGAGGATCGAGGCGTTGATGAGCAGGGCGAACATCAGCGCGATGGTGGAATCGAGGGTGGCGAATTTCAGCGCCTCGCGTTTTTCGGCAACTGTCTCGCCGATTTCGCGGGTCTGCACGATGCCCGAATGCAGATAGAGATTATGCGGCATGACGGTGGCGCCGAGAATACCGAGCGCCAGATAGAGCATATCAGGATTGGTGACGATCTCAGTCGTCGGCGCAAAACCGAGAATCACCTGCCCCCAGTCGGGATCAGCCAGCGCCACCTGAATGGCGAAACATACGGCGATGACGCCAAGCAGCGTGATGACCAGCGCCTCCACCCAGCGGAAGCCGAGCTTCTGCAGATAGAGGATCAGAAACACATCGAGCGCGGTGATGAGGACGCCGAGTTCGAGCGGAATGCCGAAGATGAGGTTGAGGCCGATGGCCGTGCCGATGACCTCGGCAATATCGGTGGCGATAATGGCGATTTCCGCGAGCAGCCAGAGCACCATTGCCACCGGTTTCGGATAGGCGTCACGGCAGGCCTGTGCAAGATCACGGCCGGATGCGATCGCAAGACGCGCGCAGAGCGATTGCAGCACAATCGCCATGATGTTCGAGACCAGCGCAACCGTCAGCAGCGTGTAACCGAATTTGGATCCGCCGGCGAGCGACGTCGCCCAGTTCCCGGGATCCATATAACCGACGGCAACGAGATATCCGGGGCCGAAAAACGCCATCGCCCGGCGAAACGTGCCGGCATTCGGATTGATCCTGATCGAACTGTGAACGTCGGATAACGAGAGGTCGTCGCCGTTTCGTCGCCATCCAAAGACTGGCTTGTCCATTTTATGCGCTTTCAAAGGGAAGGTTGAATTGGTGCAGTTGCAAATCATTCGCATAAGCAATAGCGGCTGACAAGGGGAGTTTTTGCAGCCATGCAGACGGTGCCGGGGGAACCTGTACGGTTTGAACGCAATCCGGCGCACCTCCACGTTCCCGTTGGGGGGCCGACACCCCTCCTTCCCGTCCTTCCGACCCTTGCCAGTGCCCAGCCCAGTTCCTGCCGTTAAAAAGACTCGTCTTGCCGCGCAGACGCGCCTCTGCTGAATTCGGCTCAGGGCCGGAATGACGGAGGTCGGATGAGAAAGGGTGGTAGCAAATACGGAAACCGCCATGCCGACAGGTGTAGACGACGGAGCTACAGCCAGCCGGGCTCACGGCCTTGTCATCGCCCCTGCTCCGCCCTTGCGGAACAGCGCCGCACTTGTCTGCGTTTATATTTCAGGAACACTCTAATACCGGGGAAGTTCATGCGACATGGCCATAAATTCAGCCTGGTGAACCATCCGAGCCGATGGCCGAAATATATCATGGCGTATCGAAGGCCGCGCGACTGGCTGATGACGATCAGCGGCATCGTGCTGCTGTTCATCGTCGCCGCCGCGGTTGCCATGGGTTATCTCGTCACCAGCCATCCCGGCAAGCCGGAGCCAAACCCCGGCATCGTGGAGGAACAGGCAGCGGAGAACGGCGGGTAAGCTGCGGCGCAAACGCGCCGCTCTCAGCTCAAGCCCGCAAGATGGCCGCTAAACTGCGCCTCATGCAGGCGGCTGTAATGGCCCTTGGCGGCCAGCAGCTCGGCGTGGGCGCCGGTTTCGGCAATGCCGGTCTGGTCCACCACCACGATGCGCGAGGCATCGCGGATCGTCGCCAGCCGGTGGGCGATGACGAGCGTGGTGCGCCCCTTGGCAAGCTCGGTCAGCGATTGCTGGATGGCGCGCTCGGTTTCCGTGTCGAGCGCGGAGGTCGCCTCGTCGAGAATGAGGATCGGCGGGTTCTTGAGGAACATTCGGGCAATGGCGAGACGCTGTTTCTGGCCGCCGGACAATTTGACGCCGCGTTCACCGATGACGGTGTCGAGCCCGAGCGGCATGGCCTCGATGACGCCATCGAGACGGGCGCGCCGCGCCGCCTCCATGATGTCCGCATCCGAAGCGCCAAGCCGTCCATATTCGATGTTCTCGCGGATCGTGCCGCCGAACAGGAAGACATCCTGCTGCACGATGCCGATCTGGTTGCGCAGCGAAGCGAGTTTCATTTGTCGGATATCGATGCCGTCAATGGTGATCGCGCCGCTGGTAACGTCATAAAATCGCGGCAGAAGCGAGCAGAGCGTGGTCTTGCCCGCGCCCGAAGGACCAACGAAGGCCACCGTCTCGCCGGCGCTGATCTTCAGGTCGATATTGGTGAGAACCTGCTTGCCCTCGGCATAACCGAAACCGACATGACGATATTCGATATCGCCGCGCAGCAGCGGCGCGTCCACCGCATCAGGCGCATCGACAATGTCAGGCGCTGTGTCGAGAAGTTCGGTGAAGCGGCGGAAACCGGCAATGCCCTTCGGATAAGTCTCGATGACCGAATTGATCTTTTCCACCGGGCGGAAAAACACGCCGACCAGCAGCAGGAAGCCAACGAAGCCGCCTTCCGTGAGACCGCCCGTCAGCACGAACCATGCGCCGCAGATCATCACGATCATCTGCGTCAGCCGCATGCTCATGTAGCTCAGCGAGGTGCTGGCCGCCATGATCTTGTAGGCATCGAGCTTCGTGCGGCGGTATTTCTGGTTGTCCTTCTCGAACAGCGCGCGCTCGTGGTCCTCGTTGGCAAAGGCCTGCACCACCCGCATGCCGCCGACATTTTCCTCGATACGGGCGTTGAAATCCCCCACGCGGCCATAAAGCGCGCGGAAATTCTGCGTCATGCGGCCGCCGTAACGGCTGGTCACCCAGGCGGTGACGGGCACGACGGCGGCGGTAATGAGCGCCAGCGGCACATTCACCGACAGCATCAGCAGGAAGGCGCCGATGAAGGTCATGATGGCGATGAACAGGTCTTCGGGGCCGTGATGGGCCACCTCGCCGATCTCTTCCAGATCCTTCGTCAGCCGCCCGACCAGATGGCCTGTTTTCTGGTTGTCGAAATAACGGAAGGAAAGCTTTTGCAGATGGTCAAAGGCCAGACGCCGCATGTCGGTCTCGATATTGATGCCGAGCATGTGCCCCCAATAGGTGACGGTCGCCATCAGCCCGGTATTCAGCACATAGATGACGAGCAGCCCGACCGAAGCGGCGAGAATGATGGCCCATTCACCGCCCGGCAGCAGCACGTCCACAAAGGTCTTCACGGCCATCGGAAAGCCAAGTTCGAGTACGCCCGACAAAACCGCGCAGGAAAAATCGAGAATGAACAGACCGCGATAGGGACGGTAATAGGCGAAGAAACGGCGCAGCATGGCATGACCTGGAGATCGGGCGCGGCAACCTTACGCCGCAATAAAAACGGAGTTTAATTGTCATATTTCAATGCGCGCGCCAAGACCGATGTTCTATTTTTACCAAAATCGTTCAATAGGTTCAGCAATAAACACACAACGGTAATGTGATCGGGTTATATTGCACTTATATGTATCGGTGTGACAGAGTGAATGCACCCCTTGCGGGGAGAATGCGAGAAAGAGCCTGCCGTGAGTAACATTGACAGCCGTAAGCCCAGTGGCGAACCGAGATGGCTTGGTCCCGCCAGCCCGACGCGGATCGCCCTGATCCCGCCTATTTCGGCTGCGCGCTGGCTGCTCCTTCTGGTCGTCCTTGCGGGCATCTATTTCTTCAACGGCTTTCTGGTTCCGGTTCTCGCCGCGCTCGTCATCGGTTTCGCCAGCTGGCCGGTCTATACGCGGCTTCTGCGGCAGGTGGGCGGCAACACGACGCTCGGTGCCACCATCGCCATCATCCTCATCATTGCCTTCCTCGTGGTGCCGATCTTCATCGCCGCCTCCTATACGGCAACCGAAATCCGCGAATGGTTCGGCTGGGCGGTGCACGTCAACAAGACGGGCGCCCCCGTGCCGGACTGGATCGCCGCCCTTCCCGCCGTCGGCCCCTGGCTCGGCGAACAATGGGTGAAATATATCGGCACGCCGGGCGCCATCGGCGAGCTCATCCAGCTCGTCAGCGGCGCCAATATCGGTAATATCTACCGGGCGATCCTCGCCGCCGGCAACGGCGCGTTCCATCTCGTGCTGACCCTGCTGTTCATGCTGATCGCGCTGTTCTTCGTTTACCGCAACGGCGCAGGCTTCACCCGTCAGGTCGATCTGGTGGGCGAACGCATCCTGCCGACACGGTGGGAACGCATTTCGAGGGTCGTGCCCGCCACCATCAGCTCGACCGTAACCGGCATGACGCTGATCGCCATCGGTGAAGGCATCATCCTCGGCATCGCCTACTGGATCGCCGGCGTGCCCTCGCCCGTCACGCTCGGCGTGCTGACCGGCGTCATGGCGCTCATTCCCGGCGGCGCGCCGCTCTCGTTTACGCTGGTGTCGATCTATCTGGTCGCCAGTGGATCGCCCGCCCACGGGCTGGCGCTCTTCGTCTGGGGCTCGGTCGAACTCTTCATCGTCGACAAGACCATCCGGCCGAAACTCGTCGGCGGACCGATCAAGCTGCCGTTCCTGCCCACCTTTTTCGGCCTTGTCGGCGGCGTCAAGACCATGGGTTTCCTCGGCCTCTTCATCGGCCCGGTGCTGATGGCGCTGCTGGTGGCAATCTGGCGCGAATGGGTGCGCGAGGTGGAACTGTCCGCCGCCACCACCACCGAGGCTCCGCCCCCGCCGCCAACAGAGGACGATCCCGTTGATGAGGTTGCCGCGCTCGAAGAGGATAGCGAGGAAACGACGGCATTTCGGAAAGCTGCTTTTTGACTGGTGAAGCCTGCGGTGGGCGGCGATGACGTGGAGCGCCAGCCGACAGGCCAAGGCCGCTTCCCTCTCTTTCGTCATGCCGGGCTTGGATACCGGCATCAGCCATGGCTCATCTGCGCAGTGAAAGAGTCTTCCGCGATCAAAGACTTGATCGCGCTGGACCCGCATCTAGTCCGAGGTGACGTGGGCGAATGCTGCGGCTATACCTCAAACAGTCACATCGCCAGCCCATCCGACCGATCGGTGCCTTCTCCTTAAAGCGCCTTTTCCATGAACAGGCTGAGCGGGTCAGGCTTATAAGGCGCAAAGGCCTCGATCTCCACAAACCCCGCCTTGCGGTAAAGGCCGATCGCCTCCGGCTGGCTGATCCCGGTTTCCAGCCGGATGGCGGAAAGGCCGAGTTCGGTACCGCGCGCGACAAGCGTATCCATGATCAGCTTGCCGATCCGCAATCCCCTCGCCTCGGGATCAACGAACATGCGCTTGACCTCCGCCGTGCCATCACCCGCCTCCACCAGCGCGCCGCAGCCGACCACGCGGCCATCGTGTCGCACCACGAAAAAGGAGACATTGTCCTTTTCCAGCTGGCCGATATCGACCAGATGATTGCTCTCGGCGGGATAAAGCGACGCCATATAGGTATTGGAGAGATCGATGAGGCGCAGAACCGCGTCCTGCCGTGGTGTTTCAAGCTTGATTTCGGTGGCCAATGCGATGCCTGCCTTCTCTATAAAAATGCGTATTTCGTCGTAATGTCACTGCAATCGGGATAGATGAGTTTCTAGAGCATTATTCCCGACAGAGGCAACACACCCCATGAAAACAGCCCTCGTTCTCATGACCTTCCTTGGCTGTGACGACAGCGCCACCGATTGCCATTACATCGCCACCTCGCAGCAGCGCTGGACGAGCATCGAGCTATGTGACGCCGTGTCGGAAAAGGAGCTGGAGCGTTACGCCAATGCGCCCTACCCGGTCGTGGTGGCCGTGTGCCAGACACCGGGCGAGCAGGCTCCGCAGACGGCGAGCAATACGCCCGGCGCGCAGCCTCCCGCCGCGGCGGCACCTGCCGGAACGCAGCAGGCGACCGCAGAGGTAACGCCGAAGGAAGAAGAGAGCCTCACCAAACAGGCGATCGGCCGCGTCAGCCGCATTCTGCCGTCCACAGAAGGCATAAAGCACCTCCTGGGAACGCCGGTCAGGATGGTCGAAAACAGCTATTCGTGGATCGCCAAGCGGTTTGACAAGTAATTGCGGGGAACGCAGCAATTGCGTCTGGAGGCCCCCAGGACCTTACGCCGCCTCGACCGTCAGCGCTTCCGCATAATACCGCGCCTTCTGCCGTTCTTCGGCAATGGCCAGCTTGCGCACGGCATGCAGCAGTTCGAACAATGTCTCGGAACCGTTGACCTCGCGGAAATGCGCCAGCAACTCGGCCGAGACGGAGGCCGCCGCCTCAGAAAGCTGCGAGCGGGCGGCACGGCGCCACATCAGCGTCGCCTCGATGAAAACGTCAACGACATCGCCAAAAAGCCCGACGGACTGGAACAGGGCCTTCAGCGCGTGCGGCCGCCCCGTCGCCAGAATGGCGCGCACCTTGCGGTCATCGAGACCGGAGAGATTGACCATCGCCGCCGTGAAGAATTCCAGCCGGCCCGAACAGACGGCGTGGATGAGCAGCGCCGGCGTCAGTTCCAGCCGCTGGCGCAGATGCTCCACCAGCGCCGGCAGTTCCGGCGAAGAAACGCTTGATGCGATAAGAATGGTGGCGGAATCTTCCGCCTCGCGAAAAAGACTGTCGGCGCGGTTGCGCGCGATCATCGCGTGAACCAGCGCCGAGCCGGCGAGCGCCTCGCTGATGCGACCCATCAACAGGTGGCGCGCATCGGCCGGCAGCGCCTCACGGCGAAGCAGAAGGTCGCGAATATCGGCGTCGCAGCCATGGCGCTCGGCAATGCGCCGCAGCGAGAATGGCGTGATGAAGGCATCGTCGTTTTCAAGCAGGATGATGGTCTCAGGCAGATCGCCGACTTCGGCAAGGGCGGCGCAGACCCCGCGCGGCAGACCGGGCCTTGCGGCAATGAGCGCGCGCGTCAGGCTTTCGCCGCGCCCGGCGAGATCAACCAGGTCGGCCTCGCCGAGAACCGGCGAGCGGGCAATCACCGTGCAGGCGATTTCCGGCTGGTCTTCGGCAAGTGAAACGAGAATGGCGCGCGGTGCGTCTTGGGCATCCGCCAGCGCTTCGGCGAGCGCCAGCCGCACACGCGGTGAAGGGTCATCGAGAAGATAGGTCATCGCCATATAGGCGGCATCGCGGTTTTCCCGCGCCATGTCGGACTGCAGATAGGCACGGCCGAGCGCATTGGCAGCTTTCGCCCGCTCGGTCGATCCAGCCTTTTCAGACCAGCGAAGAAATGCCTGTACGATCACCTGAGCCTCGAAACACATTCATACAATGGATGGCGGCATCATCGCCGCCACCATGTATAAAACTCTAGGCGCAAATGGTTTACGTTTGGTTCACCATAAAAATTAACCGCATCCGAAGAAGGACTATATTTACGGCGCAGTAGAGGGGCGCTGCAGCTGGAATACATCGCTGCCGCCATCGCAGTAATCCATATAGCCCATGCGCGCCACGGGGCGCGACAGCCCCATATCGATGCGACCATCACGAATGATCGTTTCATCGATATGGATCGCCATGACCTGCCCGATCACCATCCACGAATCCGTCGGCTTGCCGTCGACATCCCCGAGTTGCTGTATCTGCGTCACCCGGCATTCCAGAACAGCCAGGGCTTCGCCGACGAAAGGCGCGTCCACCACCCGCCCGTCGACGGCGGTAAGGCCGGCAAGGGCGAATTCGTCGACGTCATAAGCGACAGGCGCAGAAGACGCATTCATCCGGTCCACCAGGTGGCGGCTGACGAGATTGGCGGTGAAGACGCCGGTTTCCTCGACATTGCGCAGGCTGTCCTTCCTGCCGCTGGACGAGAACATGACCAGCTTCGGCCGGTCCGAGATCGCGTTGAAGAAGGAATAGGGCGAGAGGTTCATGGAACCGTCCCTGCCCTTCGAGCCAATCCAGCCGATCGGCCGCGGTGCGACGATCGCCTTGAACGGATCATGCGGCAGGCCATGCTGGTTGGTGTCCGTGGTGTAGAACATCAGACGTCCCCGACCCAGGTGACGACATCGGCAAGCTCCGGCCGCGGCCGCTCCACCGGCGGGAATGTCGTTGAGCCGATGTGGATATAGCCCGCGACCTTCTCTTCCCCGCCGACGCCGGTCTCAGCAAGGAATGCCGGATCGAAAGCAAGCCATTCCGTCAGCCAGTTCGCGGCAAAACCGCTGGCATTGGCCGCGAAGATGACGTTGAGGCACACCGCGCCGGCGGACATGACCTGCTCCCATTCCGGGATCTTGAAATGCGGCTTGGCGGTGCTGATGACGGCGATAACGACGGGCGCGCGGGTGAAGCGCGTGCGCTCCGCTTCCTGCTGTTGCAGGTCCAGTTCCGGGTTCTTTTCAAGCGCGATCCTGAGCGCCGTTTCACCGAGACGCACACGCTCCTCGCCGCGATAAACCACGAAACGCCACGGCGCGAGCTTGCCATGGTCAGGCACGCGCACGGCAAGGCGCAGGATTTCCTCGATTTGCCCCTTCGAAGGTCCCGGCTCGGCAAGTTGCAGGGCCGGCGTAGAGCGGCGAGCCTTGAGATAATCGAGGAGCTTGATATCACTTGTCATGATCAAAAATCTTCCATTCTGCTGTCATCGCGAAACATGGGCCTTGAAATAGCCATGGCATTGGTTTTGAAGTGATGCGGGAAAATCAAGAAGTCAATCGGTATCGAAAATGTCGGCAATCAAAATCGCGGCACGTCTGGCCATTGCATGTGCTGCGCTTGGTCTTTTATCACAGGCCGCTTTTTCGCAGGATGCCTTTAAAGACTTCAAGCAACTCGGCGGCACGCCGAAAATGCCGAAACTCAACGCTTTCACCGCCCCTTCCGCACCCAATGCCCCCGCAAGCACCGCCCGCGATATCGCCATGGAAGCCAAGCTGACGAGCGAAGGCGAGGCGGTGAAAGAAGGCCTGTCCTGGCGCGTTTTCAGCCCCATTCCCGGCGCTGACGGCAAATTGCCGATGCTGGCAAGCTCCGAGGGCGGCTCGGCCCATTTCAATCTGGTACCCGGCGAATATTTCGTCAACGTCGCCTTCGGCCGCGCCGGCGTCACCAAGAAACTCAATATCCCAACGTCTGGCAACGTTCAGAAACAGGTGCTGATTCTCGATGCCGGCGGCTTCGTGCTGAACGCGGTCGCAGGGTCCGACAAGCAGATTTCCGGCACCCAGCTCAAATTTTCCGTCTATTCGTCGGACGCCCGGCCGGATGGCGAACGCGGCCTCGTCATGGCCGATATCAAGCCCAACACCATCGTGCGGCTGAATGCCGGCACCTATCACGTGGTTTCCGAATACGGCAACGTCAATGCGGTGGTGCGCGCCGACATTCAGGTGGAAGCCGGCAAGCTGACCGAAGCGACGCTGCAGCACCAGGCCGCGCAGATCACCCTCAAGCTCGTGTCCGAAGAGGGCGGCGAAGCCATTGCCGATACGGCCTGGTCCGTGCTGAACGGCGGCGGCGATGTGGTGAACGAAAGCGTCAGCGCGTTTTCGACCATGGTTCTGGCGGAAGGCGAATATACCGCCATCGCCCGTAACAAGGAAAAGGTCTACCAGCGTAACTTCAAGGTCACGTCGGGCCGGGATTCGGATGTGGAAGTGCTGATGAAAGATCAGGCGCCGGAAGATATGACCGGGGATTTCGAGTAAGTCTGATTGAGCCGGCCGCGACGCCAGCGATAACGTCCGAAACTTCTCTTCCGTCATGCCGGACTAGATCCGGCATCCAGCCACGGCGCGTCTGCGCCGTGAGGGACGAGTCTTTCGCGATCAAGGACTTGATCGCACTGGCCCCCGGATCTAGTCCGGGGTGACGGAGTGCGGATGCCCCGCCCTCTGCCAATCATAGCGCTGCTACAGCACATCGTTCACAAACAAAAACGGCCCCCGAAGGGGCCGTTGTCATTTATCACGCAACCTGCTTCTTCGCCGCAAGCTTGCGCTTCACATCCGGCGGCGTCGCCTCGTCCACGAGGCTTGTAATCGCGTCTTCGAGCGACATCGACGTCTGGTTCTGCGAACCGAGACGACGGATATTGACGGTGCGCTCTTCCGCTTCCTTGCGGCCGCAGACGATGATGACCGGAACCTTGGTCACCGAATGCTCGCGGACCTTGTAATTGATCTTCTCGTTGCGGAAGTCGGTCTCGACTGCCATGCCCGCCTCGCGCAGCGCTTCGGCGACCTCGCGGCCGTAATCGTCCGCATCCGAGGTGATCGTGGCGACGACGACCTGAAGCGGCGCAAACCACAGCGGCATGTGGCCGGCGAAGTTCTCGATGAGAATACCGAGGAAGCGCTCCATCGAGCCGCAGATGGCGCGATGGATCATCACCGGCTGCGTCTTTTCGGAGTTCTGGTCGATATAGAAGGCGCCAAAGCGTTCCGGCAGGTTGAAGTCCACCTGTGTCGTGCCGCATTGCCATTCACGGCCGATGGCGTCCTTCAGCGTATATTCGAACTTCGGCCCGTAGAACGCACCCTCTCCCGGCAGAATGCCGGTCTTGATGCGGCCGCCAGACTGCTCCTCGATGGTCTTCAGAACATCCATCATCACGCTTTCGGCGCGATCCCAGAGATCGTCGGAACCGACGCGCTTTTCAGGGCGCGTGGAGAGCTTGACGACGACTTCGCTGAAACCGAAATCCTCATAGACGGAGAGGATGAGGTCGTTGATGCGCAGGCATTCCGCCGCCATCTGCTCTTCCGTGCAGAAGACATGCGCATCGTCCTGCGTGAAGCCGCGAACGCGCATCAGGCCATGCAGGGCCCCGGAAGCCTCATAACGATGCACGGTGCCGAATTCCGCAAGGCGGACGGGCATTTCGCGGTAAGACTTCAAGCCATGCTTGAAGATCTGCACGTGCCCCGGGCAGTTCATCGGCTTCAGTGCGAAAACGCGCTGATCGGCTTCCTCGTCATCGGGATGGGTGAAGGCATGGGCGGATTTCACCGCGAACATGTTTTCCTGATACCAGCCCCAGTGACCGGAGGTTTCCCACAGCGACTTATCCAGCACCTGCGGCGCGTTGACTTCCTGATAGGTGTTGGCGAGCCGACGACGCATATAGGCCGTCAGCGTCTGGAACATGCGCCAGCCCTTGCCGTGCCAGAAGACGACGCCCGGACCTTCTTCCTGGAAATGGAACAGGTCCATTTCGCGGCCGAGACGGCGATGGTCGCGCTTTTCGGCTTCGGCCAGAACATGCAGATAATTGTCCAGCTCTTCCTGCGTCGCCCAGGCGGTGCCATAGATGCGTGACAGCATCGCATTGTTGCTGTCACCGCGCCAGTAAGCACCCGCCACCTTCATCAGCTTGAAGGCGGTGCCGACCTGCCCCGTGGAGGCCATATGCGGGCCACGGCAAAGATCGAACCAGTCGCCCTGGTAATAGATCTTCAGGTCCTGACCTTCGGGGATCGCATCAACCAGCTCGACCTTGTAATTCTCGCCCTTGGCGGCGAAGACTTCCTTGGCCTTTTCGCGCGACCAGATTTCGCGGGTAAACGCCTTGTTGCGCTGAATGATTTCCTTCATGCGCTTTTCGATCTTCGGCAGATCTTCGGGCGTGAAGGGCTCGTTCTTGGCGAAGTCGTAATAGAAGCCGTTCTCGATGACAGGGCCGATCGTCACCTGCGTGCCGGGCCAAAGCTCCTGCACTGCCTCGGCCATGACGTGGGCGGCATCGTGGCGGATGAGTTCCAGCGCACGCTTGTCTTCACGCGTGACGATCTCGATCTTGCCATCGGTGATGGTATCGGACAAATCGCGCACGGTGCCGTCAAGCGCAATGGCGACGGCCTTCTTGGCAAGCGATTTGGAAATGGATTCGGCAACCTCGCGGCCGGTCGTACCGGGGGCGTAGCTGCGGACGGATCCATCGGGAAATGTAAGGGAAATGGCTTCAGACATCGTCTAGTGCTCCTGTCCAGTCCCGCCAACGAATGCGGGTGGTGTTGGAATAATGATCTGCCCGCTGAAAACGGACAGGCAGCCTGATAAAGGCTTTTGCCATTCCAGTCAAAGGTGAAGGGTCTCTCAGCGAAGCATTTCCGCGAGACCATTGACGGTATTGGCGTTGCGGGTCGTGCCTATGCCGAGCCTCCTGGTGGTCAGGACCGGGAGAAGCCGGCTCTCGCTCGGCTTTCCCAGAAAATCGATCCATAAATCGCCACCAATCACGGCGATCTTCTCCTGCCGGCGATATTTTTCGAGAAATCCGAGAACGTCCTTGCCAAGCGGTTCGCGCATCACCCGAACGCAGACATCGGATGGATTGCCATCCGGAAACGGATTCTCAGCCGCCAGTTTCAGCCAGTCGCGAGCCGGGCGAACCATGATATCGACATGTTTGTCGAAACGCTTTTCGAAGGCGCGTTCAAGCCTGTCCTCAATCTCGCGAACGGGAGCATCCTCCGCACGAAAGACCAGGTTTCCGGTGGCTACAAGCGTCCGGCACTCGGCAAATCCCAGTTCTTCAGCCATTGCGCGCAGATCGGCCATGATGAGCCGCTTGCCCGCGCCAAGGACGATGCTGTGCAGCAGCGCCACATGATCCTTCATCGATGCAGGCTCCAGTAACGCCACGGCGCCCACCAGCGCCTCGTGCTGCCGAGCGCTTCCGGCACCGGGTCCAGTCCGCTCGTGCCGCCAGGGCCGCAGCGCGCAACGCGAAACAGGGTCATCCATCCGCCGGCCCACAGCCCGTGGCGGGCGATGGCCTCATAGCCATATTCGGAACAGGTGGGGATGTGACGGCAGGAGTTTCCGATGAAGCCGGAAAGCGTCAATTGATAAAGCCGGATAAGGCCGACACCAAACAACCGCCCCGGCGTTTTGGCAAAGCTGCCCGCCCAGTTACGGGATCGGCCCGCTTTTTCCGCCGTCTGCTGATGCCGGCAGCCCGGTTCGCCGCACATCACCTAACCCGCAGCGTTGACAGCCGGCCGGCCTTCGATCTGGTCGAGAGCATCGACCACCGCTTCAAAGGTCAGCATGGTGGAGGCATGGCGCGCCTTGAAATCGCGCACGGGCTGAAGCACCCGCATATCTTCGAAACGGCCCGCCGGCCCTTCGCCGCCCTGTTTCAGCATGGCGAGCATGTCTTCCCGCGCCTGCCGGATTTCGCCGCTGGAAGCGCCGATGATGTGATGCGCCATGATGGAGGCGGAGGCCTGGCCGAGCGCGCAGGCACGCACCTCGTGGGAAAACGCCGTCACGATGCCGCCTTCGACCTTCAGATAAACCTTGAGCTTAGAGCCGCACAGGCGCGAGTGTTTTTCGGCGCTGGCGTCGGCATCTTCAAGAACACCCGTCAGCGGAATATTCCCGGCAAAGTCCAGAATGCGATTATTGTAGATGTCGTCCATCGTCAGGTGCCCGGCGCGCTCAAGATTGCCCAAAAACAGGACAGGTCAAATTTTTCAAACACAGCGTTTGTCGCAGTGAAGCTTTCCTGCCCTTCATTCTCATTATATGCTAACGAGCTTTCTGGACATCAAGCCGTGATGAAATTAACGGCTCCGATACCGAAATAACAGCATCGGTCTTGCCAAAATGCTGTAAAACAACCAGATAGCAGCAACTGCGAACAAATGTTCGCGATGAAAAACGAATTCAGGTGCGGCCTTTACCCGCATCGGGAGAGACGGAATGGATGCGATCGTGAAGAATTTCCCCGGCGCTGGCGCAAAAACCGACGTGGCAGAAGCTCGCCCAAGCCAGGCCGAAGCGGAAGAAGCAGTGCGCGTTCTTTTGCGCTGGGCAGGAGAAAATCCCGCCCGCGAAGGACTTCTGGATACGCCGAAGCGCGTCGCCAAGGCCTATCGCGAGCTTTTTGCCGGTTATGAGCTGAACGTTCAGGACGTGCTCGGCACGACCTTCGAGGAAGTCGGCGGTTATGACGATGTGGTGCTGGTGCGCGACATCCCCTTCTTCTCCCATTGCGAGCACCACATGGTGCCGATCGTCGGCAAGGCGCATGTGGCCTATCTTCCGGCCGGCCGCGTGCTCGGCCTGTCGAAGATCGCCCGCGTCGTTGAAATCTTCGGCCGCCGCCTGCAGACGCAGGAAAACATGACAGCGCAGATCGCAAGATCGATCGAAGAAACCCTGAAACCGCGCGGCGTGGCCGTCATGATCGACGCCGAACATATGTGCATGTCCATGCGCGGCGTGAACAAGCAGGGGTCGACGACGCTGACCACCAGCTTCACCGGCACGTTCAAGAACGATCCGGCCGAGCAGGTCCGCTTCATGACCATGGTGCGCAACCGCTAGGCATCGGACCGAAAAGTGTAGCGCGGGTTTTTGAAAACCCGATGCTCAGACAAATTTTGGAGTGGCGGAGTGATCTCATTTTCCCCGCCGCTCTGAAACCTTCCGCTTTTCTCCCGGGGTAGCCATGTCCATTTCGTTTCCGTCCGCGCCTGCGGACAAGGAAGTGCTCGAAAACGCAGGTCTCTTTTCGCCGAAATTCGATGCCCACGGCCTTGTCACCGCCGTGGTTACCGATGCACGCGACGGCGAATTGCTGATGGTCGCCCATATGAATGCGCAAGCCCTGTCGCTGACGCTCGAGACCGGCATCGCCCACTATTACAGCCGTTCACGCGACAAGATCTGGAAGAAGGGCGAAACATCGGGCAACCTGCAGACGGTGAAGGAATTCCGCACTGATTGCGATCAGGACGCGGTGTGGCTGAAGGTCTCCGTCGCCGGCCATGATGCGACCTGCCATACCGGTCGCCGCTCGTGCTTTTATCGCACCGTCGAGCTCTCCAATGGCGATGCTGTGACGAAGATCACCGACGACACCCGCCATTTCGATCCGGCCACCACCTATTCGGACAAATAAACGGCCACCTTCCATCGGCCGCACCAATTTGCTACCAATATAGCGGGCTCCGGGGATAAGGGCGGAGCTTCACAGAATTGGCAGGGAGTGCGGTCATGTTGGGATGGGGAAATCGTCACAATCATCTTGCGGCTGGAAATCCCGAAGCCACCGGCAATGAGCCGCCCGTCACCCAGATCGTCGACAAACACCGCATAGCGCTCGCCCTTGGCGGCGGCGCGGCCCGCGGCTGGGCCCATATCGGCGTCCTGCGGGCGCTGGACGAGGCCGGCGTGAAGATCGGCATGATCGCCGGCACGTCGATCGGAGCGCTCGTGGGCGGTTGTTATCTCGCCGGCAAGCTCGATGAGCTGGAGGAATTCGCCCGTTCGCTGACGATGCGCCGCATTGCCGGCCTGCTCGATTTGACGATCGGCGGCGGCGGCCTTTTTGGCGGCATGCGGCTGACCAAGCGCATGCAGGAGCATCTCGAAGGCCTGCGCGTCGAAAACCTCGATCATCCCTTCATCGCCGTCGCCACGGAGCTGCGCACCGGCCACGAAGTGTGGATCCATCAGGGCGACCTCGTTACCGCGCTGCGTTCATCCTATGCCCTGCCCGGCATTTTCGAACCCGTGCAATGCAACGGCCGCACGCTGATTGACGGCGCGCTCGTCAATCCCGTGCCGGTTTCCGTCTGCCGCGCCTATGAGCAGGCGCTGGTCGTCGCCGTCAACCTCAACTACGATCTCTTCGGCCGTTCCGCCGTGGTCAAGCACGCGGCCTCACCGCATGGCGGCGGCACACCGCCGGTGGAAACGGCGCCGCGTCCCGGCCTGCCCGGCGTCATGGTGCAGGCCTTCAACATCATTCAGGACCGGATTTCCCGCTCGCGTCTGGCTGGCGACCCGCCCGATCTGATGCTTCATCCCCGCATCAACCATATCGGCCTCTCGGAATTCCATCGCGCCAGCGAAGCTATCGATCGCGGATATGAGGAGACGCGCTCCCGTATTCCGGAGCTTGAGCGCATGCAGCAGGCGTTCCGGCGCTAATACGCTACTTTTAAAAACGTCTCCAAAGCCCAGAATGAATAGATGAAACGCCCGGAGATGGTGAGACCATGTATTGGTATATCTCGGTCCTGCCCCCGACCGACAAAAACATATTGTGCGACACGAATCGATTGATCGGGTTTCTGGAGGGACAGCCTGAGCTCAAACGGACAAGCGACGTCACCTTTACGTCGGCGGACGGTCAGCCCTGGATCGACATCGTCATCGTGAAAGAAGCGGCCGATGGCAACTGGTCCAGCAGCGGCAAATTCATTTCACAGTTCAATCGGGTTGAAATTGTCTGCTCTGATTATGAGACGCAAAACTTCTACGTGGAAATATCGGCGAAAATAGCCGACTTTCTTCAATGGCGACTTGTTACCAAGGGCGATGCGTGAGTCCCGGCCCGAGATTGAACCTTTTCCAGCCATCTGACGCCGGGACGCAAAATCATCCGGCAATATAAGCCTTGATGTGCTCCGCTTCTGCTTCGATCTCGCCGATCCGCGCCTTCACCACGTCACCGATGGAGATGATGCCGGCAAGGCGGCCGTTTTCTTCAACAGGAACATGCCTGAAACGTCCACCCGTCATGATTTCCATCAGCTCATCGGTGGTGGAATTGTGATGACAGCGAATGACATTCTTGGTCATGGCCACCGAAACGGATTGCTGGAGGGAAGCGGCACCCTGGCCCGCCACGATCTTCACCAGATCGCGTTCCGTGAAGATGCCGAGAACGACACCGTCGGCGTCGGTCACGACGACGGAACCGATCTTATGCGCATTAAGCGTTGCCGCCGCTTCACCGATGCTGACCTCCGGACCGACAGTCACGACGTCCCGGCCCTTGCGGTCGAGAAGATCCTTTACGAATGTTGGCATGCCTTCCTCCTCTTTTCAGCGATCCGCAGTGCCGCAGTCTCCCCCGGCGGTTGCAAATCATGAGATATGGTGCGCTGAGGCCCGCATGAATGCAATCCCGCATGGGACTTGCGAAAGCAAATTTGCGCCATGGCCGACAAGGAGCGTGATCGGCTCAGACCAATCGTCGATCGAAAAGGCCGAAGAACATAAAGCCTAGCAGAAAGCCGAAAACATGGGCATCCCAGGCGATTTGACCGCCGACATCGCCGAACAGCGGCACGCCCACCGCAATCAGCACATTGCCGAACAGCCACATCAGCGTGAAGATCAGCACCGTGCGGTTGGAAAGCGCCGCAAGAATGCTCTGCCGCGGCATCAGATGGCCGAAGGAGGCGCTATATCCGCCACGCGCAGGGAAAGCGAAGCGGCAGGCCGCCCCCATCAGCGCCGAAACGACGCCGGATGCGCCGATCAGTACCGTCACATCACCCCAGTTCAACGCGGCATGACCAAAGGCCGAAACAGCGGCGGAAATGCACCATAACAGCACGAAGCGCACTGTTCCGATCCGGCGCAGAACCGGCGCGCCGAAGGCCATCAGCCACAGGCCATTAAAGAGAATGTGCTCTATGCCGCCATGCAGGAAAGAATAGGTCACCGGCGTCCAGAGCCATTCCAGGCCCTGCTGCGAAAAAGGCACCGCATAACGCAGCGGAATGAAGCCAAAGGTGAAGATGAACCAGCCATTGCCTTCCTCCGACAGAAGATAGGCGGGAACCACATAAGCGATGATCAGCGCGGCCAGTATGCCGACCAGCAGCGATGGCAGGTTGAAGACGGGATTACTCGTATCGTCTTTCGGCTCCGGTGTTTCCGAAACCGGCGGCTGTTCGCCGTCCCCGTAGGACATGATCCCATCCCTGTCTTGGTCGAATTTTGCGTTCCCCGAGCAATATAGGAAGCCCGAACGAAAAAAAAGCCGTCCCGCCTTTGAAGCGCGCGACGCCCAAACCGCAATCGGTCAAGACGCCGGGCCAGGGACGGTCCGGCTTGCGGGCCCGCCGTAAAACAACGGGCGGCGCCATCGAATTGTGCTGACGGAGCTTTCCCCGACATGGCCGCACCGATGCCACGGCCATTGCCGCCATTCAACATCAACCCTTTGTTAACCTTAACAAATCCAGTTGGCACGAAAATCGCTACACCTCAGAATACAGACGTTCGGATGGACATGATGTCCCAAAAACGAACATGGAGAGATGCTATGAAGAGCATGGCCGGACTGGACATATATGCCTATTGGGATGAATTGCGCGGCAAGCGATCGGCCCCTCGACGCGAGGACATCGATCCCGCAAAGCTGAAACATCACCTGGGCGATCTTTTCATCCTCACCGACAAGGGAGAGAACACCCCGTTCTTCCGCCTTGCCGGCACACGTCTCTGCGACCTCTTCGGCCGCGAGCTGCGGGATCGCCCGTTTTCGGAACTGTGGCATCAGGCAAATGCCGTCTTCCCCTGCCGTGTCGCGCGCGGCATCCTTCATCATCAGTTGCCCGTGGTCTTCGATCTCGAGGCGGAGGACAGCCATGGCGCCGCACCGCTGGCATATGAAATGTTGCTCCTGCCGCTGCGCACGGATCCGGACGCCGCTCCAAGGTTGCTCGGGGCCCTGCTTGCGGAGCGGCCGCGACACGAATTCGCCGCGCCCATCCAGCATCTGTCAATGAAAAGCAGCCGCCTGCTGCGCCTGGACATCGCGCCCGTAGAATATCCGATGGATACGCAGCGCGCCGAAAGCTGCTGACCGACCTGTTTCACCGCTCCCAAACCCGTCTGGAAAAGGTGCGGCGGCGTCGAAACCTCAAAAAAATAGGTCAGAACTGTAACGATATTGCCGATCAGAAAAATTGTAGAGATTAAACAATACAGTCTGTTAACTCGCGCAAGGTAGAAACTTACCATCATCATTCATTACAATTGCGCTGCTCATGTTTTCGTCCCGTTCGGTCAACACCGCCCAAATCCTGCGTCCGGTTGAGGAAGCTCATCTTGACGACGCCGTCCGCGTGTCCTTCACCGGCCGCCTCATGTTGCCCGACCATGAAGAATATGATTGCACCGCGACCGAGATGACCGCCGAAAGAGCGCAGTTCACCTGCTCGGGTATTGCCCGCCACGGGGACCGCGTCATCGCTTATCTCCAGCATATCGGCCGGATCGAAGGCACGGTGACATCGCTCACCGCATCGGGTTTTCTCATCGCCATCAACGCGCCGGAGCGCAAGCGGGAAAAACTTGCCGCCCAGCTGGCATGGATCGCCAAGCGTCAATTGCTCGGCCTGCCGGAAGACCGCCGCCACGACCGCCTGACGCCGCGCAACGCGAGAGCCCAGCTTGTTCTGGAAGACGGCGTGCTTGTCGCCTGCCGACTGATTGACCTTTCCCTGTCGGGTGCGGCAATCGAGATCGAAAACCGGCCGCCGCTCGGAAGCCGGGTCCAGCTCGGCAAAAACATGAGCGGCAAGATCGTGCGCCATTTCATGGAAGGCGTCGCCGTCGAATTCGACCGCGTCCAGTCGCCCGACGCACTGATTGAATTTCTCTAGGACGCTCCACCAAACGCGGCAGGTTCTGCGCCCGTACGAATACGTACGGCATTTGGCGTGCTTTGCGCTCAACCTAGTCGCATGATTGAGACGTTTCCCGGACCGCAGTTTGGCAGTCTATGCTTTGTCCTTCGCGGCTGTATCGGGTTCACGAGCCGCTGATAGCTTCCGGCGCTCCATTCTCTGCTTTCTCGCTGCCGAACTTTTCCATTTTCATGCCCCGACCGCGCACGACATCCTGCGCATGCTCAGCGTGCCGGACGGAAAACGTAACTACCAGGGACAGCTGTGCGGCAGATCGGTCCACCATATTCGGCGAAAAGGATAAACGCGGCGGAACATGTCGCGCCCTTGATCAGATCATCCACGGCACGAAAATCGACCCGCAGAACTTTTTCCAGAAAAAATGCAGTTTTTTTGAAGTTTTTTTTCCGCTTTTTCCGGCCTGACCCAGCCTGAAACAGCCATCCCAAAACGAGAAATCCACGCCTTCGGTACCGTTCGCCAACTGGCTGTACAGCGCTCCGGAAATATCTCCGTGCCGAAAATTGCTTTCAATACAGGGGCCTAAATGGCTACCAAAAGCCTAAGGGTGAGATGCGTAAAATTGTAATAAAATTTGCTTCAAACACGCATAAAAACTAATTCGAATACAGTTCAAAACAACGGCTAATTTGCTGAAATTTAAGCTCAAATTGCGCTTCGCAAATTTCCGCCGGGTCAAAATATACCTGCGAATGTCTCCTCAACACGGGGAGACAAGCAATGAACAAGAACAACCGTTTCGTTTTCACTCTGATCGCATTCATCGTCAGTGCCTTCGCGCATCAGGCAAGCGCGTCGCCGGCCGCCGTCATGCGCGTCATCGGCAAGGCCAATCCGCCGATCGGCCACTATGAATTCTGCCAGACCTATCAGAGCGAATGCCAGCCGACATCGCTGGACAACGGCCCGATGAAACTGACCGAAGAGCGCTGGAAGACGATGCTCGACGTCAACTACACCGTCAACACCACCATCACGCCGATGACCGACATGGAAATCTATGGCGTCGAAGAGCGCTGGGCCTATCCGACCACGGTGGGCGATTGCGAAGACTTCGTGCTTCTGAAGCGCAAGATGCTGATGAACAAGGGCTTCTCCGCCTCCAACCTCTTGATCACGGTCGTTCTGCAGCCGAATGGCGAAGGCCATGCCGTTCTGACCGTCCGCACCGATCGTGGCGATTTCGTTCTCGACAACATGCGTAACAAGGTCATGAACTGGTCGGAAACCGAATATACCTACCTGAAGCGCCAGGACACCGCCAACCCCGGCCGCTGGGTCAAAATTCAGGATGGTCGCGCCACCACTGCGGTCGGCGGCATCAACTGAAGCCAGAAAACAACCCATCTCCCCAAACGAAAAAAGCCGGCTCCCGAGAAGGGGCCGGCTTTTTTCGTTTTCATCCGTCAGGCGTCAGAGCAGACCAAGCTCGGCCAGTTCACGCCTGAGATCGGAAGGCATGTCCTCGCCGCCTGCACCGCCGCCGAGATCGCGGGGCGCCTCGTCGTCCTTCAGGTAACGCCAGCCCTGAAACGGGCGTTTTGGCGCAGGTGAGGTTTCGATGACCTCTGGGCCGAGAATGAGATCGCAGCGGGAAATACCGTCTTCGCCCTTGAAGGAACGGATATCGAGAAGTTTCTGCCGCGCCTGTACCTGTCCCTTGATGACCCAGTAGAGCGAACCGCCCTCGAGCAATTCCTCGACCCGTTTCGGGATCATCCGGGTGGTGTGAACACTATGCGGCTCGAGGCCTGCGGCAATTGCGGTCAGCGCGCGATGCGCGACCCAGTCTCTCAAGTCCTGGATTGAATCCGCGCCGACGCAAAGTTTGATGAGATGTAAAGGCATGGTTCTATCAATGCCTTTTTGCAGCGGGCGTCAAGCATGGCAACCATGCCGGACGCCCTGCCCGTTCAGCACTCCACAACGTTCACGGCAAGGCCGCCGGTGGAGGTTTCCTTGTATTTCTCGCTCATGTCATTGCCGGTCTGGCGCATCGTCTCGATACAGGCGTCGAGCGGCACGAAATGCTGGCCGTCGCCCTTTAGCGCCAACGAGGCTGCCGTCACCGCTTTCACTGCGCCCATGGCATTACGTTCGATGCACGGCACCTGCACAAGCCCGGCAATCGGATCGCAGGTCATGCCGAGATGATGCTCGAGCGCGATCTCCGCGGCATTTTCCACCTGTTCCGGCGATCCACCCATGACCGCGGCAAGACCCGCCGCCGCCATGGCGGAAGCCGAACCCACCTCGCCCTGACAGCCCACTTCCGCGCCTGAAATCGAGGCATTGTGCTTGATGATGCCGCCGATGGCGGCCGCCGTCAGCAAAAAGTCGCGCACGTCGTCGACGCTCGCATCCTCGTGGAAATGCCGGAAATATCTGACGGTCGCCGGAACGACACCTGCCGCACCATTGGTCGGCGCGGTCACCACGCGGCCGCCGGCGGCGTTTTCCTCGTTCACGGCCATGGCGTAAACGCTCAGCCAGTCATTGGCCATCACAGGGTTCAGCCGGTTGCTGCGCCATTCCGCATTCAGCTTCTCGTAAATGGAGCGGGCGCGGCGGCGCACCTTCAGGCCACCAGGCATGATGCCGTCCACTTTCAGACCGCGCTCAATGCAGCCGTTCATGGCTTCCCAGATCTGGTCGAGGCGCTCGTTCAGTTCCTCGCGGGAAACCACCGTCTCCTCATTGGCGCGCTTCATCTGGGCGATGGTGCGGCCGGAACGGGCCGCCATCTCAAGCATTTCCCGCGCCGTCCCGAAGGGATAAGGCACGCGCGGACCATTATCGATGGTCTTGCCGCGCTGCTTGATCGCCTCAAGTTCCGTATCGGTCACGACGAAACCGCCGCCGACGGAATAATAGATGCGCTTGATGAGCAGCCTGCCCTGATTGTCGAAGGCGGAGAAGATCATGCCGTTGGCATGGCCGGGCAGCGGGTTCTTCTTGTCGAAGATCAGATCTTCTGCGGGCCGAAACTCATAGGACGGATGGCCGGGCGGCGTTACCGTGCCGGCCTTCTCCACCGCATCGATAATGGCGTCCATCGCATCGGGGTCGACAAGGTCCGGCCGCTCGCCGGTGAGGCCCAGAATGACGGCACGCCCCGTGCCGTGGCCAATGCCGGTAAAGGCGAGAGAGCCATGCAGGCTGACCTTCAGCTGCGCAACGGCTGCACCCGCCGGTCGCGGCCACTCATCGCTGAGGATCAGCGCCAGGAAGCGGTTTGCAGCCGTCATCGGCCCCATCGTGTGGGAGCTCGAAGGACCGATACCGATCTTGAAGACGTCAAAGACCGAAAGAAACATGAAGTTCGCCCTGAATAAGAATGGATTCCTGCATCATCATATCCAAAGCCGAAACGGATCGCCACAAAAGAGCGTCAGCGGTTTGCGCAGCTGCGACATGAGCGTCCCAGAAACGAAAACAGCACGGTTTCCAGAGGAAAACCGCGCCGTTTCAAAACCCGTCATTCAGGAGAGATGCTTATGGGCTGCCAAAAATGTACGTCAATGCGAGAAAAGCGGCAAAGCCTGCAAGTGCGCGCAAGGTGACGCCCCAGCAGGATTTCTGAGCGGTTTCTTCCATGATTACTCCAGCTATTCACTCTCCGGGGGATCTTCAAGACCCGGCCCGTTGAGGCAAGCATTTATTAAAATCCGGCGGCGAACGCAAATGCAAAAAGCGGCTAAATGAAGGCGTTTTCGATGGGCTGCCATTCGCCCCGTGCATAGGTATGTGAAAAAACAAGATGTTAGCGCGGCGTGCAAAAAGACGCCGTTTCGGGCTTCGCCGCAATTTAGGCTAAAGTGTAACCGTTATTTAAAGCTTTCCTACAAACGCCTGTTGAAAACCCTCGCGACCGAACACGTTGCAGTCGAATTTCTTCCACTGAAGCGTCGCGCCTTGAAAGGCCGCCAGTGCTGCTTTATCGACGATGGCAACGGCAACGATGCGAGTCACCCAATGCAGCAGGCATCCTCTTTTCCCGACCGTGAAACGGTCGCGTCGAAGCTCACTTCGCTGACAAGCGAAGATAAAGCGTGGGTGCTGCTGTTGATGGAAAACGCCCTGCAGGACGAAAACCTGCTGGCTGGCCTCAATCTTTATCTCGACCAGCAGACCAATGCCCGTTTCCTGAACAGCCTGAAGCTGGAAACGACCGGCGAATGGCTTGGCGGCAATGCCCCTTCCCGGTTGCAGATCCGCATCACGGAAACCGCAAGAGCGAGCCAGCACCCCGCCTATATCGCCTTCCGCAAAGGGCTGACGGCATCGGCCGGTCTCGAAAAAGCCTATCCCAAGGCGCCGATCTGATCTTTTCGGCTAATCCGGCACCCGATCGACAACGGCGATGATCGGCCCCATGGGAAACAGCGAATCCCGGCGGTTCATCGCAGGAATATCGACGCTGGATATGGTGCCGTCGAGATAGAGCGCATTCGGCGCATCCAGCACGTCCCTGAACAGCGTGGCGAAATCATAAAAGCGCACGGTATTTTCCGAAATGGCGAAATGCACCATACCGTCGCGGGAGACGCCGACGCCGTTGCGCCGCTTCAGGCTGTCGCTCTCGGGCAGGAAGCGCGGATGCAGCTTGCCGTCGATTACCAGCATCGGCCCGGACTGGGTGGCGAAATCGGCTTTCGGATCCGCCGCCAGATAGGCTGCGGTTTCCAGCACGCCAGCCTTTGCACCCTTCAGATAAAACACGCCGTTCGGCAAAAGGTGAAAATTGCCCCAGCCGCCCCGGGTGCTGAGCGGCGAACGCTCCACCCCATTTTCAATGTAGAGGCCGACGGGCGAATAGTCGGAATGATACATGCCGCCATTCATGGCGAAGATGCTGAACATGTGCTGCCGCCACAAGGCCGACGACAGGTCGGCGAAACTGCGGTATCCCTGCCCGGAGACATGGTCGCGGTCATAAATGCGGATGGCGTTCCTTGCCGGATCGAAACTGCAGACGGTGTAGCGCCCGCCCGCATGGTCGATGGCCTTGCAGAAATCCGGCTGCCCACCGGCCTGCGCGGAGAATGGCAACAACAACGGCAGCAGCGCCTTTGCCAGTTTCTTCATCGATGAAATCATGCCCGCCCCTTTGATTCTCGTCAGGCGAACATTCGCAGGGAAATTCGGTCAAAGAAAAGGCGTCACCCGGGTTTTCGGGTAACGCCTTTGCGGGAGGGGAGCCTTGATTAACGACGCGCTGCGCGGTCCACGTTGCGGCCGGCATCCTGCGTCGCGTCAACGGCGTTTGCCGTATCCCGGCCCATGCCGCGAATGGTATTGCCGCAGGAGCTGAGGGTGACGACAGTCAGCAAAGCCACGAAAACGGTCGAAAGAATACGTGTGATCATGTGAAACTACTCCCCTATGACTTGCCGTCCAAAGGCAAGCGCCAATGTGATATGCGTCACAATAACGTGAGTCCCAAAAAACGGTTCCAGCGGCATTTCAAAAAATCCTGTCGATGAAAATTAACATGGTTTTGAAGTTCACGAGTGACACTCGGCAACTGCATCATGGCTTAGGAAAATCCCGTGGGTGATATGACTGACATCAACAATCGGCTTCTGGTGATGACGGCGGGCGGCGTGAACCCCAATGTCATGATCAATGCTCTGGCTGCCCGATTTCCCGATATCCACGTCTTCATGGAGCAGCCGGAAAGCAAGTCAGTCATTCTCAGGCGACGCGCGAGACGGCTTGGCTGGATTGTCGCTGCGGGCCAGATAGCGACGATGATCGCCTCGCGGCTCGGCAAACGCTTCACGGTTCGCAGAAGCAACGAGATCATCGCCGAACACGGTCTTTCTCCCGATCTCCACCACAGCCTTCCCGTTACGCAATTCGCCTCGCTCAACGATGAGGAATGCCGCAAGGCCGCCAATCTGCTGCAACCGGCTGCAATCTTCACCATTTCCTGCCGTCTGCTGAGACCTGCCACGCTGCAGGCCCTGCAATGCCCGGTCATCAATTTCCACGCCGGCATCAACCCCGCCTATCGCGGGCAGATGGGCGGTTACTGGGCGCTGGTCGAAAAGGACCGAGGCAATTTCGGCGCGACCGTGCATCTGGTCGACAAGGGCGTGGATACCGGCGCAACACTCTACGAGAAGCGGCTGAAACCATCGCCTTCCGACACGATCGCCACCTATCCGCTGCTTTTGACCGCCGCTTCGGTGGATATCGCTGTCAGCGCCATCGAGGACGCCCTTTCCGGCAGCCTTGCGCCGCAGCCGCCCTCACCCGGCAAATCGGTGCTGCGTTTTCCGCCGACCATCTGGACCTGGCTGTGGAACGGCCTGACGAAACGGATCTGGTGAAACCGAAACTCTCCGAACCGGGGTTGAGCTTCGTCGCAGATGCAAGCCTGTCTTGCCGCAACAGGCACAGACTTCGCCGAAAAATCGGTGCATGATAATAAAAAGGATCATGCACAAATTGCCCGATATTTCCGCCGCTTCCATCATTCCCGCCTCCATCGAAGCCTCGCCCGCGCAGGTGCTTGGCGCGAGCGACCTTGCCGGTCTCTTTCCGCAGGGTGTCCGCGTCTATCTCACCGACACCGGAGCTGCCTCGCAGGAAAGGCTCGTTGATGCCGCAGGACATTTGCGCGACCTCGGTTACGAGCCAGTGCCGCATCTTGCAGCGCGGCGCATACCTTCCCGCACGGGGTTTGAAGAACAGGTGAGACGGCTTGCCGGAGAAGCGGGTGTCACGGATGTTCTGGTTGTCGGCGGCGGTGTCGACCGGCCAGCCGGTCCCTTCGCATCCAGCATGGACATGCTGTCGTCAGGCATTTTCGACCGTTGCGGGATAAGGCAGATCGCAATCGCCGGCCACCCGGAAGGCAGCCCGGATTTCAACGACGACACGGCGATGGCCGCACTCAGGCTGAAACGCGATTTTGCAGAAAGAAGCGATGCCGCAATGCGCATCGTCACGCAGTTCGGTTTTGATCCCGCGCGTTTCATCGCCTGGGCGGAAGGACTAACGGCGTCAGGCATCGATTTGCCGGTGCATATCGGCGTTTCCGGCCCGGCCAAGATCACGACGCTCTTGAAATATGCCGCACTCTGCGGCGTCGGCAATTCCATTGCCTATCTCAAGAAAAACGCGCTTTCCCTGACGACGCTGGCGAAGGGCCATTCGCCGGAAAGCATCGTCGGGCCGATCGAGCGGCACTGGCAGGCCAATCCGCAGGGGCCTATACGGCAGATTCACGTCTTTCCCTTTGGCGGATTGCAGAATTCGGCCGACTGGCTGGTCAAGCGTGGAAGCTGGCAAACCGGCGGCGCAGACCGTTCGGCATCACAGGATTCGATGGCGGGCTGAAGCCGCCATCCTGACAGCGCGACGGGCCACGTCCGCCGCGCATTATCAGGACCTCAGGCCGCCTTGGCGACCTCGACAAAAGCGTTTCGAATGCTTTCAGCCACGGCAAGAACAGGGCGCGACGCCTTGTCGCCCATGATCAGGCGAATATCGAAAGAGCCGAGCTCCGGCAGACCTTCCTTGTCGCCCAGAATGACCATATCGTTCAGCACATAGGATCGCGGCAGCGGTGCAATCGCGAGATCGGCGGCAATCGCCGCGCGCTGCGCCATGGTATGGCCGCTGAGATAGGCCACGCGGAAATTGCGCCCGCGCCGCTCCAGCGAATTGATCGCTTCCGAACGCCAGATGCAGCCTTCCTCCCAGATGGAGATCGGCAGCGGATCACGCAGATAGGCCGTACCGCATTTCGCGCCTGCCCAGACAAGACGTTCGCGCATCAGCACCTCGCCGGTGTCGCGCAGCGGATGCGAGGCACAGTTGACGAGGGCGAGATCGAGCCGCTGCTCGTCCATGCGCTTGTAGAGATTGGAACTGGAATCGATGGTGACGTCGATCATGATGCCGGGGAAAGCCTCGGCAAAACGCTTGAGAATACCCGGCAGCAGGCCACGCTCGCCAATATCCTCCGGCGCGCCGAGCCGGACGACACCTGAGAGTTCCGGCATGACGAAACGCGATACGGCCTCGTTGGAGAGCGCAATCATGCGCCGCGCATAGGTCAGCAGCGTCTCCCCATGCGCCGTCAATGTGACTGAGCGGGCATCGCGCAGGAACAGCGTCGTCTTCAACTGCTCCTCGAGTTTCTTGATCTGCATGGAAACGGCGGAAGGCGTTCTGAACACCACTTCAGCGGCGGTGGAGAAATTTCCCGTTTCCGCAATGGCGACGAAGGTTCTCAATATGTCGTTATCCAGCAACGGCAGCGGTTGGCGGAAAGTCACGGTCATGGCACGCACCTTCAAATATTTTGATTTATAGATGGATATCATTTCGTTTGATTGAATGTCAACAAGCGCGCACCATCCGGGACATCGATTGACGGGGCGAATTGAGCCTCGTCGGAATGAAGCGCTGACGATCTCGCGGATTGGAATTTTCCCCGCAGGCGTCGCCGGCAATTCATTCCAAAAACTGATGAATGACATAAGATTCATTATCTTGCCTGATGAAACAGGCAAGCGCATATCGAAGTCGCAAACAGGATCGTGGTTCACGAAAGGATCAAGACATGACCATGATACATTATCTCCCGGTGACGAACCGTTCTACGCACCGTCCTTCACCCATTGGCTGGCTCCATCGCCTGTCCGACCAGGTTTCCGCCCGTTACGCAGAATGGCGCCGCGCCAGAATGCTCCGTGCACTGGAGGCATTGCCGCCTGAAACATTGAAGGATATCGGATGGCCGACCACCGACACCACCCGCATACACACCATCCGCAAATGATGTCCAACCGATGGCTCGCAACCATTGCGCGTCTTGCGAGCCATCCCTGCCCGCGCCCAAACGGCAGGACGGGGGCGCAAAACAGCCTGCCTGTTTTGCATGCGACACATCGCCTTTTTTAAAGGCTTGTCGCGAAATTTGCATATTTCAAAAGCTATTTTTTGACAGCTCCGATTCCGAGGCGTATTTTTCGTTAAAGATGTCGTAATCAGGACATCCAGAAGACCAATTCCAAGGGAGGAATTGCGTATTCGCAACGGAGCACGGGCAAATGAGCAGAAACTCCCAGAAGAAACGCTCAATCGTCTTTTTTCTCATTCCGCAATTTACCATGCTGCCATTCGCCGCAGCGGTTGAAACGCTTCGCATCGCCAACCGAATGTTGGGCTATCAGGCCTATGAATGGCGCCTTGCCTCCCTAGACGGCCAGAAGGTCATGTCGTCAAGCGGCATCTGTCTTGAGGCCGATACCTGTCTTGCCGACGAGCGGCGTTATGTCAGCGGCGAAAACCGCCCGGAAATGGCGATCATCTGTTCCGGCATCGATGTGGATCAACACATCAACAAGTCCGTCAATGCCTGGCTGCGCGAAGCCTATAATCGCGGCATCGCCATCGGCAGCCTCTGTACCGCCGCCCATATCCTCGCACAGGCTGGCCTCCTGAACGGCAAGCGCTGCGCGATCCACTGGGAAAACCTGCCCGGCTTTTCCGAAGCCTTCCCGCAGGTGGAAGTCTATGCCGACCTCTTTGAAGTCGACAGCAACATCTACACCTGCGCCGGCGGCACGGCCTCGCTGGACATGATGCTGAGCCTGATTGGCCAGGATTTCGGCGAAAACCTCGTCAACCGTGTCTGCGAACAGCAATTGACCGACCGGGTGCGCAGTCCCAACGACCGTCAGCGCCTGCCGCTGCGCGCCCGCCTCGGCGTCCAGAACAGCAAGGTCCTGTCGATCATCGAATTGATGGAAGGCAATCTCGCCGAGCCGCTGTCGCTGCTCGACATCGCCGACGCCGCCGATCTGTCGCGCCGGCAGGTGGAGCGCCTTTTCCGCCAGGAAATGGGCCGCTCACCCGCCCGCTATTACCTCGAAATCCGTCTCGACCGCGCCCGCCACCTGCTGGTGCAATCGGCCATGCCGGTGGTCGAAGTCGCCGTCGCCTGCGGTTTCGTCTCCGCCTCGCATTTTTCCAAGTGTTATCGCGAAATCTACAATCGCACGCCGCAGCAGGAGCGCGCTGAACGCAAGCTCTTGATCAGTGCGTCGCGAATGGCAATGGCAAGCCAGGGCAAAGCCGCGCATTGAGTGCGTGGCAAGGGCCACAAACGCAAAAGGCCTCGATTCGGAGGTAGAAACCTCTCCCCGTCATGCCGGACTTGATCCGGCATCCAGCCACGGCGCGTCTGCGCCGTGAACGAGCCTTTCGCGATCAAGGACGTGATCGCACTGGACCCCGGATCAAGTCCGGGGTGACGGAGTGAGAATGATGGAACTGTGCCAAACCACCGGATCTGTCAGCGGCCAGCAAACAGCGAACATAATCGGAGACCAATTCACCCAAACGGCCGAACCGCATGGGCAAGGTCCTCCGCCGTCATGCCGTCACCTGCCCTGTGGCCCGCCTGCCCATGCAGCCAGACGCCGGCCGCAGCCGCTTCGAAGGCGGGGACTCTCTGCGCCAGCAGCGCACCGATGATACCGGCCAGCACATCACCCGATCCGGCCGTCGCAAGGCTCGCCGGCGCATTGGTGTTGACCAGCGCCCGGCCATCAGGCGCAGCAATCACGGTATCCGCGCCTTTATAGACCAGCACCGCACCGCTGCGCGCCGAGGCGACCTGCGCCTTCTCGATCTTGCTCAGCACCCTGTCGGCGGCAAGATCCGGAAACAATCGCGCAAACTCGCCCTCATGCGGCGTCAGGATGAATTTGCCCACGCCTGAGGTAATGCGCTCGAACAGGGTCTCCGTGTGATCCTTGAAAGCAGTGATCGCATCGGCATCCAGCACGACCGCCTTGTCTCCAAGCAGGGATACGAATTGCCGCGCCTTGTCGAGATCGCCGAAACCGGGGCCGAGAACGAAGGCTCCGTGACGCCGGTCGTCCAGCCAGAGCCGCAGATCATCGGCATCGTCCATCGGCGCATTCATCACGGCCGTCAGCGTCACGGACAGCACGTCGAGCGCCTGCCTCGGAGCGGCGACAGCGACGATACCCGCCCCTGCCTTCAGCGCCGCAAGCGCCGTCATGCGGCTTGCACCCGTCGCATGGGCCGGGCCGGAAAAGACGGTCAGATGGCCGCGGCGGAATTTATGCGTCTCGATATCGCTGGCGGGCAAGGCATCACGCCAGACCAGCGGATGGTTTTCCGCAACCGGGCCTGCGTGATCGGTGAGGATGCGGGAGGGAATACCGATATCGAACACCTCGAGCGCCCCGCAAAGCGCCCGCCCCGGCATCAGCAGATGGCCGGGCTTGCGCGCCATGAAGGTCACCGTCCGTTCGGCCGTGAACGAGGCACCAAGCGGCACGCCCCGCCGGCCGCAGAGACCGGAGGGCAGATCGACGGCGAGAACCGGCACCTTCGCGCTGGTCACCACCTCGATTATCCGCGCAAGTTCCCGAGGAATATCGCGGGACAACCCGGCCCCGAAGACTGCGTCAATCACCACGTCGCCGGCAAGAGGCGCATAGTCGCCAAGCGGCAGCGGCGCCATCCCGCTGCGCTCGAAAGCCATCCGCGCATCGCCCCTGAGCGTACCGGCGTCACCGAGATGATGAACCACAACGACCGCGCCGCTTTCCACAAGCGCCCGCGCCGCCACGTAACCGTCGCCGCCATTGTTGCCGCCGCCGCAGAGCACGACGAAACGTTGCGCCTGCGGATAGTGCCGCAGCACTGAGGCGGCAACCGCCTGCCCCGCCCGCTCCATCAGATCATAAAGCGGAATGCCGGATTGACCGGCCGCCGCATCGATGCGGGCCATAACAGACGGGTCAAAAAGGGAGAGGTCAGAGAGGGATGTCATGCCTCGATCATCCCTTCAAAACGCCGGAAAGGCAATCGATACAAAAATAAGCAGATAGCCAAGTCCAAATAATAATCAAATGCATAAAATATAAACAAACCAACTTCATCACACCCGCGCATTCTCAAATATTCAAACCATCTAAAATAATAAGAATTGGCAGAAATGCTGATGGATTTTTCGGGTTCCCGAGAGAAATTGGCTGGAAAACCGCCAAAACCGAATGCATTTTGTGTCGGAAGGCCGGGGGATCGAAGTTTTTTCTTCAAGCCCGCTTCCGATCTGGCACAATACGTGCATTCTTGTGGCAGAGCGGGAATAACCTGCTTTAACGGGAGAAGCGGAGAGATATTTTCTCATGAAAAAGATCGAAGCGATCATTAAGCCTTTCAAGCTCGATGAAGTGAAGGAAGCCCTTCAGGAAGTCGGACTTCAGGGCATCACGGTCACGGAAGCAAAAGGCTTTGGTCGTCAGAAGGGCCACACGGAACTCTACCGCGGTGCAGAGTACGTTGTGGACTTTTTGCCGAAAGTGAAAGTCGAAGTCGTATTGGCGGACGAGAACGCGGAAGCCGTCATCGAGGCGATCCGCAATGCGGCGCAGACCGGACGTATCGGCGACGGAAAGATTTTCGTTTCCAATATCGAGGAAGTCATCCGCATCCGTACCGGTGAAACAGGCGTGGACGCCATATAATCAAGAACGTCCCGAGCCGGGGAGGCTTGGGTTTTCACCTCGTCATCATCACACTCAAGGAAAACGTTTAAATGACGACCGCAAACGATATCTTGAAGCAGATCAAGGATAACGACATCAAGTTCGTGGACCTGCGCTTTACCGACCCCAAGGGCAAGCTGCAGCACGTCACCATGGATGTTGTCTGTGTGGACGAAGACATGTTCGCCGACGGCGTCATGTTCGACGGCTCCTCGATCGCCGGCTGGAAGGCCATCAACGAGTCCGACATGGTGCTGATGCCCGATCCGGCCACCGCCCATATCGACCCGTTCTTCGCCCAGTCCACCCTGGTCGTCCTTTGCGACATTCTCGACCCGGTCTCGGGCGAAGCCTATAACCGCGACCCGCGCGGCACCGCCAAGAAGGCCGAAGCCTACCTCAAGGCCTCGGGCATCGGCGACACCGTCTTCGTCGGCCCGGAGCCCGAATTTTTCGTCTTCGACGACGTGAAGTACAAGGCAGACCCCTATAACACCGGCTTCAAGCTCGACTCGTCCGAACTGCCGTCCAACGACGACACGGATTATGAAACCGGCAACCTCGGCCACCGTCCGCGCGTCAAGGGCGGTTATTTCCCGGTTCCGCCGATCGACAGCCTGCAGGACATGCGCTCCGAAATGCTGACGGTTCTGGCCGAAATGGGCGTCGTCGTTGAAAAGCACCACCACGAAGTGGCTGCCGCACAGCACGAGCTGGGCGTGAAGTTCGACACGCTGGTTTCCAGCGCCGACAAGATGCAGATCTACAAGTACGTTGTGCATCAGGTCGCCAATGCCTATGGCAAAACGGCAACCTTCATGCCGAAGCCGATCTTCGGCGACAACGGCTCGGGCATGCACGTTCACCAGTCGATCTGGAAGGGCGGCAAGCCGACCTTCGCAGGCGACGAATATGCCGGCCTTTCTGAAAACTGCCTCTATTACATCGGCGGCATCATCAAGCACGCCAAGGCCATCAACGCCTTCACCAACCCCACCACCAACTCTTACAAGCGTCTGGTGCCGGGTTATGAAGCGCCGGTTCTGCTCGCCTATTCGGCCCGCAACCGTTCCGCATCCTGCCGTATTCCCTTCGGCTCCAACCCGAAGGCAAAGCGCGTCGAAGTCCGCTTCCCGGACCCGACCCAGAACCCCTATCTCGGTTTTGCGGCCATGCTGATGGCCGGCCTCGACGGCATCAAGAACAAGATCCACCCCGGCAAGCCGATGGACAAGGACCTTTACGACCTTCCTGCAAAGGAACTGAAGAAGATCCCGACCGTCTGCGGCTCGCTGCGCGAAGCTCTCGAAAGCCTCGACAAGGATCGCAAGTTCCTGACCGCCGGCGGCGTGTTCGACGACGACCAGATCGACTCGTTCATCGAGCTGAAGATGCAGGAAGTCATGCGTTTCGAAATGACCCCGCATCCGGTCGAATTCGACATGTACTACTCGGCCTGATCGGCCTTTCGAGCGCTCCCTCTGGGGCGCTCGATCCATTTCGGCGGTTTTCCCCGGAAAGCCGCCGTTTTCTTTTGAAGCCCAGCCATGTCGCGAAGAATGTCGAACAAGCCAGCCACTCAGCAAACGCGCCTTACGGACTGGCTCATCTTTCTGGCGGTGCCGTTCTTTTTCTCCAGCAACGTCATTTTCGGTCGCGGCGTCGTCGGTGAGGTATCGCCCTTCATCGCCGCCTTCATCCGCTGGATCGGATCGACCCTCATCATCGCGCCCTTCATGATCGCCGACTGGCGCAACTGCCTTGCCTTCCTGAGGCGCAAAACGCTTCTCTGGCTCGTTCTCGGCATTCTCGGCATGGGCATCTGCGGCGGCGTGGTCTATTGGGGCCTCACCATGACCACGGCCGCCAACGGCACGCTGATCTACACGACATCGTCGCTGTTCATCATCCTGTTCCAGCGCATCTTTCAGGGCCGCCCCATCAGAAAGCTTGAGGTGGCGGGCATGATCATCGCCTTTGCCGGCGTGGCGGCCATCGTGCTCAAGGGCGATATCGCAGCTCTCCGGCACATGAGCTTCAACATCGGCGATTTCGCCATACTGACGGCGGCCATCGCCTTTGCCGTCTATTCGCTGCTGCTGCGCGAGCCGGCGGCGCGGCAGATGGCGTCCTTCAGCCTTTTTGGTCTGATCGCGCTTTCCGGCGCGCTGGTGCTTCTGCCGCCGGCGGCGCTGGAACTGGCGCAGGGCGGCATGCTGCCCGCGACGCCAATGGCATGGGCGAAGATCGGCGGCATCATCCTGTTCGCTTCGCTGCTTGCCTTTTACTGCTTCACCCATACGGTGCGCGTCTTCGGCCCCGCCACGGCCGGCATCACGCTTTACATGATGCCGCCCGTCTCGATCCTGATGGCCACGCTGTTCCTCGGGGAGACGTTCGAGACCTACCACGCGATCGGCATCGTGCTGGTCACCGGCGGTGTCATCATCGCCACCGCGCCGCTCGGCCGCCGAGCCTGAGCCCATATAGAGAGAAAGGGCCGGGATACCCCCTAGCCCTTGATATTTTGCGTTCCGCACCCAACTATTAGTGGGAAAGGAAGTTCATGCCATGAAACAAAGAGACGCAAAATTCACGCTTGGCGAGATCGTCCGCCACAAGGTGTTTCCGTTCCGCGGCGTGGTCATCGACGTCGACCCGGAATATGCCAATACCGAGGAATGGTGGAACGCCATTCCCGCGGAAATCAGGCCGGATCGCGACCAGCCCTTCTATCATCTTCTGGCCGAAAACGAGGAGACGGAATATGTCGCCTATGTTTCCGAGCAGAACCTCGTCCACGACGAAAACGAGACGCCGCTCCGAAACCCCAATATCGGCCGCATCTTCGACAAGGCGCCGAACGGCGAATGGCGCCCGAAAATGTCAACGGCGCATTGACGCCCGCCAACCATCTCCCCACCCTCCCAGGGACATAAAAAAACCGGTCTGTCACCAGACCGGTTTTCTGTTTTTAGCGCTTACGCTGCAATCAGGGCTTCGGAGCGCCCTTGGCGGCATCCTGAGCGGCTTCCAGCTTCTTGCGAGCCTCTTCAGCCTTCTTCTGCATGCCTTCCTGCAGGCTGCGCTGGCTTTCGGCCAGCTGCGACTGGGTGATCGCCGGGCCGTCAAACGCGCCGGTGAAGCCGGAGAGCGCGATCTTGATGGGGTTCGGCGCGCGGCGGAAGTTGATGGAGGTGAAGACCACCTCGCTACCCTTCTTCAGGGAAGCGATCATGGCGTCCGTCAGCGGAACTTCGGCCGTGCACTTGTCGGGAAGGCAAACGGCGTAGTCGAGCTTCTGGCCCTTGCCGCCGTCGATCTGCATCATCACACCAGGAGGAATGAGACGCGCGGTCGGAACCGAAACCTGTAGCAGCTTGCGGTTGACCTTGCCTTCAACGGTGATGAGGCCGACAGCGGTGATCATCTGGCCGTTCTGGGCGAGAACCACGTTCTGCACGACGCAGACATCGTTGTCTTCCTGCTTGGAGCAGGTTTTGAACCAGCCGAGCGGCGGAGCGCCGGCGCCCTGAGCGGCGGGAGCAGCATCCTGTGCCTGCGAGATGGCCGGAGCGGAAACCGCGCCCAGAGAGAGGACCAGAGCGGACAGAGCCGTCCGGGTGAATGTGTTTGCCTTTTGCATCATAAGAGTTCCGTCTCCTGAATGTCTGCCAGAACAGAACCGTTAAGGCCCTGTTCGTCGATGGCGGTATCCTTCTGCCCGTTCAACTGTCGTTTAAATGAGGCAAATGCGTGACCCGTCTCTTCCGGCCACCCTGTTACATGCCGATCGCGGCGATATCCAGCACTTCTTTAACTTTTTCTTGAGCTGACCCAAGATTTCCCGCGCTTGGATGGGTCGCACCATGTCCGTGTGCTACATATCTGCCAGAATCATGATGATAAACGGTCGTGACGCACATCGGACGGACAGTTGAGACAGGACAGTGACATGCGCAACCTTGCGGCCCTCATCCCCGCATTGTTCCTTTTGGGATCATCCCTGCTTCCCGCCGGGAACGCCCTGGCGCAGCCGCTGCACGGCATTTCCATGCACGGCACGCCGGAGCTCCCCGCAGACTTCAGGCACCTTCCTTATGTCAATCCGGACGTGAAGAAAGGCGGCCGCATTTCCTATGGCGTCGTCGGCACCTTCGACAGCCTCAATCCCTTCGTTCTCAAGGGAATGCGCACCACGGCGCGCGGCGTCTGGGACCCGGAATTCGGCAATCTTCTCTACGAACCCCTGATGCTGCGCTCCAGCGATGAGCCTTTCAGCCTTTACGGCCTCTTGGCCGAAACAGTGGAGTGGGATGAGGAGCGAAGCTTCGTCCAGTTCAACATCAACCCGAAGGCAAAATGGTCCGACGGCGAGCCGGTGACCGCAGATGACGTGATCTTCACCTTCAATCTTCTGAAGGAAAAAGGCCGCCCGCCCTTCAACAGCCGTCTGGACGGGGTGGCGAAGCTGGAAAAGATCGGTGATCGCAGCGTGCGTTTCACCTTCAACGACAAGGCCAACCGCGAAACGCCGCTCATTCTCGCCTCCTCCACCCCGATCCTGCCAAAACATGCGATCGATCCGGAAAAATTCGAACAGGCGGGCCTCGGCGCAGTCGTCGGCTCGGGTCCATACCGAATCAAGACCCTGCGGCCGGGCGAACGAATCATCTGGGAGCGCAATCCGGATTATTGGGGCAAGGACATTCCGGGCAAGGTCGGCTTCGACAATTACGACGAGATCAGCGTGACCTATTTCCTGCAGGTCACCACCATGTTCGAGGCCTTCAAGAAGGGCGATATCGACATCTATCCCGAAGGCGACGCCATCAACGGCACCTCCGACACCTCCCATTGGGGACAGGCTTACAATTTCCCCGCCGTCCATCGCGGCGACATCGTCAAGGACGTCTTCCAGCCGCGCCTGCCGACAGGCATGTTCGGTCTCGTCTTCAACACCCGCCGCGCCGTCTTCGCCGACGAGAAGGTGCGCGAAGGCCTTACCTACGCGTTCGATTTCGAGTGGATGAACAGAAACATTCTCGGCGGCTCCTTCAAGCGCACACAGAGTTACTGGCAGAATTCGCCGCTCGGCGCCTATGGCAATGCCGCGGACGAACGCGAGCTGGCGCTGCTCGGCGACGCGGCTAAGACCATGCCTCCGCAGCTACTGGCCGGCACCTATGCCTTGCCGACCACCGACGCCACCGGTGCGGACCGCAAGGTCCTTAAAATGGCCGTCGACAAGCTGAAAGAGGCCGGATACAGCATCAGGAACGGCAGGATGTCCGACGCCAACGGCCGCCAGCTCGCCTTCGAGATCATGACACAGAACCCCGCTCAGGAGCGCATCGCGCTTGCCTATCAGCGTTCTCTCAATCTGATCGGCGTCGCCATGGGCATCCGCTCGGTCGATGACGGGCAATATCAGGCCCGCTCGAACAGCTTCGATTACGACATGATCATCCGCTCCCTGCCGTCGTCGCTTTCGCCGGGCATGGAGCAGCTCAACCGCTGGAATTCGCTCTCACGCGATGCGCAGGGCAGCTTCAACTATGCGGGCGCCGCCAATCCCGATATTGACCGGATGATCGAAGCGCTGCTGCAGGCGCGCTCGACGGAAGATTTCCAGGCCGCCGTGCGCGCCTATGACCGCCTTCTGGTTGCCGGCCACTACATCATTCCGCTCTATTATATCGGCGCGCAATGGGTTGCGCGCTGGAAATATATCGACCGCCCGGATATGACCCCGATATCAGGCAATCAGAAACAGACCTGGTGGGATGCGCGGGCGCAGTAACCCGCCCCTGCCCGGTCCAGGACAAGGGAAGATAAAGCCATGGAACGCATCGTTATCGACGTCGTATCGGATATGGTCTGCCCCTGGTGTTATCTCGGCAAGGCAAGGCTCGATCTTGCCATAGCCGAGGTGCAGGATGAAATCAGCGTCGACGTGAACTGGCGCCCCTATCGCCTCAACCCGGATTATCCGCCTGAGGGTGTCGACCAGAAAGCAGCGCTGGAGGAAAAGCTCGGCAAGGAGCGTCTGGAACAGGCCCATGCCACGCTGGTGCAGCTCGGCAAGGAAGTCGGCATCCATTACGATTTTGATGCGATCAAGATCGGCCCGAACACACTCGACGCGCACCGCCTGTCGCTCTGGGCGCATTCCGAAGGCCGCGACATCCAGGAGAAGGTCGTGACCGGGCTGTTCAAGGCCAATTTCGAAGAAGGCCGCAATATCGGCGACCACGCCGTGTTGATCGATGTAGCCGAAAAGGCGGGCATGGACGCGCAGGTGGTGGCACGGCTTCTCGCCTCGGAGGCGGACAAGGACACCGTCATCGCTGAAATTGATGCGGCGCAGCAGATGGGCGTGGCCGGCGTACCCTTCTTCATCATCGACCAGAAATACGCCATAAGCGGTGCACAAACGCCAGATGTCCTGATTGCTGCATTGCGGGATATTGCAAAAATCAAGGCGGACGAGCATAGATCGATGAACTGACGGCCAAACCACCGGCGGTTTTCTGCAACTCGATTTCCCCCCGGTGTTTCCGTGTCCGACCAGACCCTGAAAGGCATTCTGCTCGCCTTTGCCGCCTTCGCTGCCTACGCCTGGAGCGATGCCAGCGTTAAACTTATAGAAGGCCAGATTTCGCCGATCGAATCGGCCTTCTTCGGCGCCCTGTTCGGGCTCGTCGCCCTGCCCTTCATCCGCAAGCGCAACGATCGCTGGGTGGATGTGGTGAAGACGACGAACCGTCCTTTGTGGATCATCCGCTTTTTTGCCGCCGGCACCGGTGCTGTCGGCAGCGTGACCGCCTTTACCCATCTTTCCATGGCCGAAGCCTTTGCGCTGATCTTCCTTCTGCCCTCCTTCGTCACCATCATGTCGGTGGTATTTCTGAAGGAACAGGTGGGCATCCGTCGCTGGTCCGCAGTCATCATCGGTTTCCTCGGCGTACTGGTCATCCTGCGGCCGGGCTTCCGTGAACTGGGTATCGGCCATCTCGGCGCCATCATCGGCGGCTTCAGCGGCGCGCTCAGCATCGTCATCTTCCGCGCCATGGGGCCCTCGGAAAAAAATGTCTCGCTTTATGGCGCTGGCGTGCTGGGCTGTCTCACCATCAGCGGCATCGCCATGGTCCCCACCTTCATCATGCCGGGCGGTGAGCAATGGCTGCTGCTGGCGGGATATGGCCTGCTCGGCGCACTTGGCAACGTGCTGGTCATGTATGCCGCCCAATATGCGCCCGCCGCCATGATCGGCCCGACGCAATATAGTCAGATGCTCTGGGCCATCCTTTTCGGTTATCTGATTTTCGGCGACCGTATCGATGGCTGGATGCTCTTCGGCATCGCCCTCATCGTCGGCTCCGGCCTATTGACGCTGATCCGCGAGAAGCAGAGAAAAGTGCCGCTGCCCGCCTCGATCGCCGCAACCGATCAGAACGTGGCCGTCGGCATCACACCGGAAGACGCGACTTAGGTCACAAGAATACGGAACGACCGGCGACATATTCCTGCCGCCGGCGCTCTCAGCTGTCAGTCGCAAACCCTGACCCGATACATGTCGCCCCAAGCGTTCTGTCGCCAGGCAACGTGGCAGCGCGGATAGACGGGTTCATACGCGACCGGCGGGCCATAAACAGGCGCCGCGTAGACGGGAGGACCGTAAGCCGGGCCATAGGCCGGAGCGTAGGCGTAACCCGGGTGTCTTGCACCCGCAATCAGCGCTCCGCCAATGATCGTGCCGGCAATGCCGGCGGCAAGGCCGCGGCCGAAATTATTGCGCGCTTCCGCCTGGCTGGTGGTGGCAATTGTGGTGCCCGCAATTGTCAAAGCAACCAGACCAGCGGTGGCAAACCTGTTGATGTTGGTCCACATCGTCCTGCTCCTTCATGACCCGGCGGCATCTACAGATCCGCCGCACCGGGTATGAAATGCAGATTACGCCCGCGAAAACTACCGGCACATGTCCGTTTAGTTACATCGCTGTAATATGGACGACAGCCCGCACTCTGCCTGCGTCACGGTCAGGAGCGCGCCAGTTCCGCAAGCTGCGTCATGACCATCGCCGCACCCGTCAACCGCTTTTCAGGCGTGGGCAGATCGCGGGTGAGGAACAGGCTGTGATCCGGCCGGATCTTCGCCATCGTGCCCTGCTTGCCGATATAGCCAACAAGCGCTGCCGGATTGGGGAATTCCTTGTTGCGGAACTGCACCACGACGCCCTTCGGCCCGGCGTCCAACTTTTCGACATTGGCGATACGGCAGAGCGACTTGATGTAGACGATCTTGAGCAGGTGCTGAACCTCTTTCGGCAAGGGGCCGAAACGATCGATCATTTCCGCGCCAAAACCGTCGATCTCGCTGATATCCGCAAGCTCGCCGAGACGGCGGTAAAGGCCCATGCGCAGATGCAGATCGGGAACATAATCCTCCGGGATCATAACGGAGGTGCCGACCGAGATTTGCGGCGACCAGCCGCTGTCCTGTACCTGTTCGTCGCCCTTCACTTCGGCAACCGCCTCTTCCAGCATCTGCTGGTAAAGCTCGAAGCCGACTTCCTTGATATGGCCGGACTGTTCTTCGCCGAGCAGATTGCCCGCGCCGCGAATATCGAGGTCGTGGCTCGCCAGCTGGAAACCGGCGCCGAGCGTGTCGAGCGATTGCAGCACCTTCAGCCGCCGCTCCGCCATCGTCGTCAGCACCTTGTTGACCGGCAGGGTGAAGAGCGCAAAGGCACGCACCTTTGAACGACCGACACGACCACGCAGCTGGTAAAGCTGGGCAAGACCGAACATGTCGGCGCGGTGCACGATCAGCGTATTTGCGGTCGGCACGTCGAGGCCGGATTCGACGATGGTGGTCGAAAGCAACACGTCATACTTGCCGTCGTAGAAGGCGTTCATGATGTCTTCGAGTTCGCCTGCCGGCATCTGCCCATGCGCCACCGCCACCTTCAGCTCCGGCACATCCGATTGCAGGAAGGCATGGATATCGGCGAGGTCGGCAAGCCGCGGGCAAACATAGAAACTCTGGCCGCCACGATAATGCTCACGCATCAGCGTTTCGCGGATGACAAGCGGATCAAAGGGCGAAATGAAGGTGCGCACCGCCATGCGGTCCACCGGCGGCGTGGTGATGAGCGACAGTTCGCGCACGCCCGTCATGGCCAGCTGCAGGGTGCGCGGAATGGGCGTCGCAGAGAGCGTCAGCACATGCACGTCGCTCTTCAGTTCCTTCAGCCGCTCCTTGTGCTTCACCCCGAAATGCTGCTCTTCGTCGATGATGAGCAGGCCGAGATTGGCGAAGTTGATACCTGCGCCCAGCAGCGCATGGGTGCCGACGACGATATCGGTCTTGCCATCAGCCACTTCCTTTTTCGTCAGCGTCAGTTCCTTGGAGCCGACGAGGCGCGACGCCTGCTGCACCCGGATCGGCAGGCCGCGGAAACGTTCGGAGAAAGTGCGGAAATGCTGGCGAGAGAGCAAAGTGGTCGGCACCACCACCGCCACCTGAACGCCGTTCATGGCGGCGAGGAAGGCGGCGCGCAGCGCCACTTCGGTCTTGCCGAAACCGACATCGCCGCAGATGAGGCGATCCATCGGCCGGCCTGCACCCAGATCCTCGCGGACCGCCTCGATGGCGTTCAGCTGGTCTTCCGTCTCGTCATAGGGGAAACGGGCGGCAAACTCGTCGTAAAGCCCATCGGGTGCCGCCAGAACCGGCGCGTGCCGCACCAGGCGCGCGGCCGCGATGCGGATAAGCTCGTCGGCCATGTCGAGCAGGCGCTTCTTGAGCTTGGCCTTGCGCATCTGCCATGCGCCGCCGCCCAGCTTGTCAAGCGTGGCTTCCGCCGCATCGGAGCCGTAACGGGAAAGAAGATCGATGTTTTCAACCGGCAAGAACAGCTTTGCATCGTCGGCATAATGCAGTTCCAGGCAGGCGCGCGGCGCACCCGCTGCCTCGATTGTCCGCAGGCCGACAAAGCGGCCGATACCATGCTCGGCATGGACGACCAGCGAGCCTTCGTCCAGCCCCGCCACTTCCGAGATGAAATCCGCACCGCGCTTGCGGCGTTTCGAGCGCCGCACCATGCGGTCGCCGAGAATATCCTGCTCGCCGATTACCGCGAGCGTCCCAGTTTCGAAACCTGCCTCAAGGCTCAGCACCGCCGAGGCCGCCTCGCCCTTGCCGAGCTTCTCCACCTCTTTCAACGAGGCGACCGGCTTGATCTTCTCAAGCCCGTGCTCGTTCAGCACCTGCAGCAGCCGGTCGAGCGAACCTTCCGACCAGCCTGTTATCAGCACCTTCCAGCCCTTGGCCCGGCGCTCGGCAATATGCTTCACCGCCAGATCGAAAACATTGACCCGTTCTTCGCTCTCGCCTTCGGTTGGCGGACGCGCCCAGCGCGGCCCGACATGGGCGTCGAGCGTGGCGACCGGGCGGCCTTCGCTATCCTGCTCGTTGAAGGGTGTCAGACGCACCGCATTGACGGCGGCCAGTGCGGCATCGAAACTCTTGCCGTCGAGATAGAGCTGGCCGGGCGAAACCGGCTTGTAGGGCGCGCCCTGCGTCGATCCCTTGGTTTCGCCGGAGCTGCGGCGCGCATCGTAATAATCAAGCACCAGCTTGGAGCGCTCTTTTGCCGCCTCCCGCGCCGTGTGATCGGTGACGATGCGGAAACCCTCGAGATAATCGAAGGCGGTTTCCAGCTTCTCGTAAAACAACGGCAGCCAGTGCTCCATGCCGGCATAACGGCGGCCTTCGGAGACGGCCTGATAAAGCGCGTCGTCGCGCGTCGCGGCACCGAACAGCGACAGGTAATTCTTGCGGAAACGGCTGATCGTATCCGGCGTCAGCGTCACTTCGCTCATCGGATTCAGATCGAGCGAGCGCGCCTGGCCGATGGTGCGCTGGCTGGCCGGATCGAAGGTGCGGATGCTTTCCAGCGTGTCGCCGAAGAAATCGAGCCGCACCGGCTCTTCCGTGCCCGGCACGAAGACATCGAGAATGCCGCCGCGCACGGCGAATTCACCGACTTCGCGCACCGTCGCCACACGGTCGAAACCGTTGCGCTCCAGCCGTGCGGCGATGTCGTCCATGCGGATCTGGTTGCCAGGCTTCGCCGAAAAGCCGAGGCTCTCGATAATGTCGCGCGGCGCCATCTTCTGCAGCATGGCGTTGACGGTGACCAGCACGATGGCCGGATGCGGTTTCCTGGCGTGGCTGATGAGACCGGAAAGCGCCGCCAGCCGGCGCGCCGAGGTGTCGGCGCTCGGTGACACGCGGTCATAGGGAAGGCAGTCCCAGGCCGGCAGCGTCATGACCGGAATGTCAGGCGCGACGAAACCGAGAATCTGTTCGAGATCTGCGACCCGCTGGCCATCCGACATGACATAGGCGACCGATGTCCCCGCCCGCGCCATATCGGCCAGAAGCAGGGCTTCCATGCCGGAGGGCACATTTCCGATGGTCAGCGGCGTATCTGCCGACGCCACCAGCTTTGCATCGAATCCGGCTATCATGTTTCAGGCCTTCAGGGTTTCGGCGGTGACGAGATCAAAATCGGGACGGTAGGAGGCGATCTTTTCAAACAGCGGTGTCTGGAATTTTTCCGGTATGGCAAGCGCGCCGGTCACCATCTTGACGAGGTCGTTATCCTCTTCCGCCATGATGATCTCAAGCTCATCGAGCTGATCATCGGAAAGCCCGGCAATATTGTCTTCCGCAAATTGCCCGAGCACCAGATCCATCTCGCGAATGCCCCGGTGCCAGCAGCGGTAAAGAATCCGCCGGCGTCTCGGATCGAGGTCGGCACTCGTGCGCACCAGTCCAGTCATCGCATTCACCTTTCGGTTGGCTATTCAACAGGATGTTGACTGCGACCTCCTATAGAACAGGAGGCGAACGCTTGGGAACCGGTTTTTATCGAAATAATGCCACGGCCGCTAAAAACTGCCGGTGATAACCCGCCTTTGTGACCAGCGAAGTCTTGCATAAGCCGTGCCCTTCCCCGATTTTGCTGACCATGCGCCCGGCCATTCTCGATCCGCTGTTTGCTTCCGTCTCCACCCTTGCCGGTGTGGGGCCGAAGCTTGCCGATCTTCTGGCCAAGCTCTTGAGCCGGGAAAACGCCGACGACACCCGCGTGATCGATCTCCTGTTCCACGCGCCGTCCAACGTCATCGACCGCCGCAACCGCCCCGGCATCGCGCTTGCCGCACCCGGCGCCATTGTCACCATTCAGGGACGAGTGGACCGCCACCAGCCGCCACCGCCGGGAAACCGCTCCGCGCCCTATCGCGTCTTCCTGCATGACGAGACCGGCGAACTGGCGCTGACCTTCTTCCGCGCCAAGGGCGACTGGCTGTCCAAGGCGCTGCCCGTCGATGAGGAGGTTCTCGTCAGCGGCAAGGTGGACTGGTTCAATGGCCGCGCCTCCATGGTGCATCCGGATTTCATGGTGAAACTTTCCGAGGCCGAAAACCTGCCACTTGTGGAAGCCGTTTATCCCATGACCGCCGGACTGTCCCCCAAGGTGCTGCGGCGGGCGATCGAAGGCGGGCTATCGAAGCTGCCGGTCTTTCCGGAGTGGATCGATGAAACGCTGAAGACCCGGCAAGGCTTCGGCGATGTCGCTTCGAGCTTCCGTGAGTTGCACGACCCGCGTGACAGCGCCGATATCGAGCCGCAGGCTCCAGCGCGCAGGCGGCTTGCCTATGACGAATTCCTCGCCGGGCAGCTGTCACTCGCATTGGTGCGTCAGCGGCTGCGCAAAGTGGCGGGCCAGCCGATCCGCGCCAAGGGTGATGTCGCCGCAAAAATCCTGTCGCAACTGCCCTTCTCGCTGACACCGAGCCAGAGCGCTGCGGTGAAGGATATTCTGACTGACATGGCCGGCGAAGACCGCATGCTTCGCCTGCTGCAGGGCGATGTCGGCGCAGGTAAGACGCTGGTGGCGCTGATGGCGATGGCAACGGCCGTGGAGGCCGGCGGACAGGCGGTGCTGATGGCCCCGACCGAAATCCTCGCCCGGCAGCACTACGCCACCATTTCCAAGCTCGCTCAGGCCGCGGGCATTACCGTCGAAGTGCTGACCGGCCGCACCAAGGGCAAGGAGCGGCGCGAGATCGAGGAGCGCGTCGCATCAGGTGAGGCACAGATCGTCATCGGCACCCATGCGTTGTTTCAGGACAGCGTGAGTTACAAGAACCTCGTGCTGGCCGTGGTGGACGAACAGCACCGTTTCGGCGTTCATCAACGCCTGCGCCTCACCGCCAAGGGCATCACCCCGCATATGCTGGTCATGACTGCCACGCCCATTCCGCGCACGCTGGTTCTGGCCGCCTTCGGCGACATGGATGTTTCGAAGCTCACCGAAAAGCCGGCCGGCCGCAAGCCTGTCCAGACGGTGACGATCCCCACCGAACGGATCGGCGACATTGTCGAGCGGCTGCGTTCCGCGCTGAAGGATGGCAAGAAGGCCTACTGGATCTGCCCGCTGGTGGAAGAAACGGAAGAATCCGACCTTATGTCGGCGGAGGAGCGGCACGCAGTTCTCTCGCAGATGCTGGGCGCCAATATCGGCCTCATCCATGGCCGCATGAGCGGCCCGGAGAAGGACGCCGCCATGCTCGCCTTCAAGAGCGGCGAAACCCGGCTTCTGGTAGCGACGACCGTGGTGGAAGTTGGCGTCGACGTGCCTGACGCGACGATCATGGTCATCGAACATGCCGAACGTTTCGGCCTTGCCCAGCTTCACCAGCTGCGCGGACGCGTGGGGCGCGGTGACGAGGCCTCCACCTGCATCCTGCTCTACAAAGGCCCGCTCAGCGAAAACGGCCGCGCCCGGCTTTCCATCCTGCGTGACAGCGAGGATGGCTTCCTGATCGCGGAAGAGGATTTGAAGCTGCGCGGCGAAGGCGAGTTGCTCGGCACCCGCCAGTCCGGCACGCCGGGATTCCGCATCGCCAGCCTGGAAGCCCACGCCGACCTTCTGGAAATCGCCCGCAAGGACGCGGCCTACGTCATCGAGCGCGACCCCGAACTGACGGCCCCGCGCGGCAATGCGCTGCGCACCTTGCTCTACCTGCACCGCCGGGACGAAGCGATCCGCTTCCTGCACGCCGGCTGAAAGTGACCTGTCATGAACATGATCGACCCCCGCCGCCCACCACCCGCCTTCCGCAAGGGTTATGCGCTGTGCTCGCCGCAGAATATCCTGCAACCCGAGACATTTGCGAAGAGTGAGAAAAAGGCGATCGGCAAGGCGTTCAAGAAGCCCGGCCGCAAGAAGGCCTGGAGCGAGGCGCTGGAGGCAGGCTGGAGCGTGCGCCTGGTCTATATGCGGCTTTTCGTTCCCGTTTTCCACGCGACCAATGCGGGGACGGAAGTGGATGATCTGGATGACGAGGATTGACCGACTGATCTGAAAGATTATTTGCTTAGAGCGCCGAAGGCCATCGCTGCGAGGTATGGATGATCGTCAGGATTTCGATATCCTGGCCGACACGATAGGCGATGATATAGGAAATGTCGGAAAGCACAGCTTCCCGTGTTCCCTTGATACGCCCGACCCGTCCCATTGCCGGCTGCTGCACCAATGTCGGCCGCCGAAACAATGCGGGAAATCACACGGGCTGCTGCAGCCGGGTTGTCCTTTTCGATATGCGCACCAATTTCATCGAGCCGTCGCAGCGCCCGTAAGGTCCAGAGAATTCTCCGGTCACTCATGACGGCCGGGTGGATTTCACATATTTCCCGACAATGTTTGCGAGGTCCTCAGGCGTCCCGAACTCGCCGCGATCGGCTTCCGCTACACCCGCCTCGATCTCGGCAAGCTGCCACTCCTCGCGTGCAACAAAGTCCTCAATCGCCCGCGCCGCCATATAGGATCGCGACCGATCTAGTTTTTCTGCCAATTGGTCGAGTTTGTCGGCAACCTCATCAGGCAGACGCACCGTGAATGCAGTCATGATCGCAACCCTTCTTGGTTCACAGTGATTATTGGTGAACCACATTGGTTCGTCAACCGCATGGTTTTTCTTCCCTCCGTGAGAATGGAGGGAGGAATCTAGCGCCTCGCGAATGCCTTCAAACCGGCGCGATCATCTTGGGCGGCGTGAAATCGGGCGCCACCAGACCGCCGGAAATCAGCAGTTTCGCCGCATCCTCCGGTGTCATGTCCAGCATCACGATCTTGTTTTTGGGCACGAAGAGCAGAAAACCTGCCGTCGGCACCGGTGTGGGCGGCAGGAAGACGGCGACCATCTGCTGGCCCATTTCGTTGAAACGGTGAGCAAGTTCGCCCTTGGCCTCGGAGGCGACGAAAACCATGGCCCAGGTGCCTGATGATGGAAACTCGATCAGGCCGACCTTCTTGAAGGAGTTCGAATGCTCTTTCAGGACGGATTCGAACAGCTGTTTGATGCTTTTGTAGATCGGCCGCACCAGCGGCATGCGATTAAGGATGGATTCGCCGACGCCGAAAATCCATTTGCCGATGAGGTTATTACCGAGAAAGCCGATGAGCGTGATGCCGATGACGGCGATCAGCAGGCCGAAACCGGGGATTGCCACATCGAAATATTGCTCGGGATCGTAACGGGCCGGAATATAGGGCTTCACCCAGCTATCCGCCCATTGCAGGAAACTCCACACCAGCCACATGGTGATGGTGACGGGCGCGAGGATCAGAACGCCCGTGAGGAAACTGTTGCGCAGGCGGGCTGCGAATGAAATTTTGACTGGAATATCGGTCATTTACCGTTCGGAATTAAGCGTTGTCGCCATCGAAACCCGGATGAAAACCGACAATGCCGGATGGAGTTCCACCATGCAAGCGAAGAACTGTGAAATATTCGTCAGGAATCCCTTCCGCACCCACCCCTTCAACATGGCGAAAACCGAAGCGGCCGTAATAGGCGGGATCACCGACAACGACGCAGCCGGCAGCGCTCAGCCGCTCCAGTGCGGCAAGCCCTTCACGCGCCAGCCGCGAACCGACACCTTCTCCCTGCCTTTCCGGTGTCACGGAGAGCGGCGCGAGGCAGAACCAACCGGTCTCGCCGCCCGACAGCGTCACCGGCGAGAAGCCGACATGGCCGATGACGCCTTCGCTGTCTTCCGCCACCAGTGAAACCGTCAGTGCGCCGGCATTCCGCAGCCGCGCGACGATCAGCTGTTCTGTCCCGCTGCTGTGCTCGGCGTTACGGAAGGCATCTTCCGTAACGCGAGCAATCGCTTCCTCGTCGCCCTGCTGTTCCGGTCGGACAATCATTCCACCGTTACCGATTTCGCCAGATTGCGCGGCTGGTCCACATCCGTGCCCATGAAGACGGCGGTGTGATAGGCCAGCAGCTGGATCGGCAGCGAGAAAACCATCGGAGCAATAAGCTCGTCGACATTGGGCAACGTGATCGTCGCCATCGTGTCGAGCTTGGAGGCGGCGGCCCCCTTCTCGTCGGTGATGAAAATGATGCGGCCGCCGCGTGCAGCGACTTCCTGCATGTTCGAAACGGTCTTTTCGAAGAAGCGGTCATGCGGCGCGATGACGATGACGGGCATATTTTCGTCGATCAGCGCGATCGGCCCATGCTTCAGCTCGCCGGCGGCATAACCTTCGGCGTGGATATAGGAGATTTCCTTGAGCTTCAGCGCGCCTTCCAGCGCCAGCGGGAAGCTGGTGCCGCGGCCGAGATAAAGCACGTCCTTGAAACGCGACAGATCGCGTGACAGCGATTCGATCTGCGGCTGGATGCTGTTGAGAACCTTGCTCATGATGCGCGGCATCTCGGTAAGATGGCGAACCAGCTCGGTTTCCTGCTGAGGCGTGATGGTGCCTCGCGCTTTTCCGGCGGCAACGGCAAGCGAAGCGAGCACGGCAAGCTGGCAGGTGAAGGCCTTGGTGGAGGCCACGCCGATTTCCGGACCGGCGAGGATCGGGAAGATCGCATCGGATTCACGCGCCATGGTCGATTCACGCGTATTGACCACCGCGCCGATCTTCAGGCCCTCCTGCTGGCAATAACGCAAGGCCGCCAGCGTATCGGCAGTTTCCCCCGATTGCGAAATGAACAGCGCGGCCTGCGTGGGAACAAGCGGGATTTCGCGATAGCGGAATTCCGAGGCGACATCGATTTCCACCGGCAGACGCGCGTAACGTTCGAACCAGTATTTGCCGATCAGGCCGGACAGATAGGCCGTGCCGCAGGCGGAAATCGCAAGGCCGGAAAGCTTGGCGAAGTCGATGGCCGTGTCGGCCTGCTTCACGGTCTTGGAGGCGAAATCCACGTAATGGCTGAGCGCGTGGGAAATGACTTCCGGCTGCTCGTAGATTTCCTTTTCCATGAAGTGGCGATGGTTGCCCTTGTCGACCACGAAGGCCGTCGCCTGCGAGATCTGACGCTCGCGCTTCACCGGCTTGCCCGAGAAATCGATGATCTCAGCACCCTGGCGGGTCAAGATGGCACAATCGCCATCCACCAGATAGGTGATTTCGTTGGTGAAGGGCGACAGCGCGATGGCGTCGGAGCCGAGGAACATTTCGCCCCTACCGTAACCGACGGCAAGCGGCGGGCCGGAGCGCGCCGAAAGCAGCGTGCCGGGATCATCCTTGAACATCACCACCAGCGCATAGGCGCCTGTCACGCGGTTCAGCATCTTCAGCATCGCCTCGCGATGGCCGAGACCCTCCCGGGTATATTTCGCCAGAAGCTGCGCCACCACTTCGGTGTCGGTCTGGGTGGTGAAGGTTGCACCCTCGGCGCTCAGTTCGTCGCGCAATTCGGAGAAGTTTTCAATGATGCCGTTATGGACGACGGCAACGCCATCGACGAAATGCGGGTGGGCGTTGGTTTCGTTCGGAACGCCGTGGGTCGCCCAGCGGGTGTGCGCGATGCCAACGACACCAGGCAGCGGCTCTTCAGAGAGCCTTTTCTCCAGATTGAACAGCTTGCCTTCCGCACGGCGGCGGTCCATCGCGCCATTGTCGATGGTGGCGACACCCGCCGAATCGTAACCGCGATATTCGAGACGCTTCAGCGCATCGACAAGCCGTTCAGCAACGGGCTGGGTTCCCACAATTCCGACAATTCCGCACATATATTTCTCCAGACGGCGATCTCTTCGCCGCAACTACTAATCGTTTCCCTGAAATCGGCAATTACGCCGCCGGTCACTTTCGGTATCGCTTGGTAACGTCTTTCAAGAGGACTTTTTCTTCGCTTCCTTCAGCGCTTTTGCCCGCTCGCGCACGACGGTTGCCCGGCCCGGTTTCACTTCCTGACGTGCGCGTCCAAAAGCCAGCGCATCATCAGGCACGTCATCGGTAATCACGCTGCCGGAGGCGATATAGGCCCCCTCTCCAATGGTGACAGGAGCGACCAGCGACGAGTTCGAACCAATGAAACTGTTCGCACCAATGCGCGTTTCGGCCTTGTTGTAGCCATCGTAATTGCAGGTGATGGTGCCCGCGCCGATATTGCTGCCTGCACCGATAAAGGCGTCACCGATATAGGTCAGATGGTTGACCTTAGCGCCCTCACCGATCTCGGCCTTCTTGACCTCGCAGAAATTACCCACCTTGGCATTGGCGTGCAGGTTTGCGCCCGGACGCAACCGCGCATAGGGACCAACGGCCGCACCTTCCGCGACATGGGCCCCTTCCAGATGCGAGAAGGCGTGGATGACGGCGCCCGGCTCGATCGTGACGCCGGGACCGATGACGACATTCGGCTCGATCAGAACGTCCTGACCGATCTTGGTGTCGAAGGAGAGGAAGACGGTTTCGGGGGCAATCATCGAAACGCCGTCCACCATCAATTCGTGGCGGCGACGCTCCTGCCAGAGCTTCTCGATAAAGGCGAGTTCGGCACGGTTGTTGCAGCCGACCAGCTCGGCTTCCGGCGCGTCGATGGCGACGGCGCGGCGTCCGAGAGAGCGGGCGATCTCGACGACGTCAGTCAGATAATATTCGCCCTTCACATTGCTGTTGCCGATCCGGTCGAGCAGATCGAGCGCATTGCGGCCGTTGATGGCCATCAGGCCGCTATTGCACCAGGTGACCTTGCGCTCCGCATCGGTGGCGTCTTTTTCCTCGCGGATCGCGACAAGTTCGCCATTCTCGACCAGAAGCCGGCCGTAACCGGTCGGGCGATCGGTATGGAAACCGATGACAGCGACATCGGCGCCGGCGGCAATCGCCTCACGCGCCCGGTCGAGCGTTGCGGAGGTGATAAGTGGCACATCGCCATAGGCAATGATGAGATCATCGAAACCGCGTTCGAGGGCGGCGCGTGCGGCAAGAACCGCGTGGCCGGTGCCCTTGCGTTCCGTCTGCAGGAAAGCTTCGACCTGAATGCCCTTCATGCTTGCGGCCGCGGTGACATTGTCGGCATCGCGCCCGACCACCAGCGCCACCGTGCCGACGCCAGATCCAGCCACCGCCTCCACCACATGCGCGATCATCGGACGCCCGGCGACCGGATGCAGCACCTTGGACTTCGACGATTTCATGCGCGTGCTGTCGCCCGCTGCGAGAATAATGGCTAGAGAGCTGCGCTCCATAAGACCTCCAACACCCTGTCACCGGCCGCATGGCGGCCAGGACGGCGGCATATGTTTGACTTCACGCCGTCCGGCAAACGAACGGGCGCATCGGTAATTTCATTCCGGAATTGCTATAACGGCGGCCCACTTAAGAAACCATGCAAATCTGCACCAAATTTCCGCACCGATTTTCATCAAACGTGATTGGGAGAGGGTCGCATCCCGCTCCCGCAGTTTGAGTTATCGCGGGGTATTGCGGGCAGTGAATTCCAGCACCTGCTGGCGGCCGTTTTCAATCAGCCTTTCCATTTCACGGCGCGCCGCGGCCTCATCGCGCAGGCGAAACGCCTCGACGAGCCTCAGGTGGGAGGCGGAGACATCGGAAATCTCATTGGGATCGGTGTCCGGGTTGCTCATCCGGAAAATGCCCACCAGAGCCGCCTTTATCAGCGAACCGACGGTGCGCATGAACGGGTTGCCCGACATTTCGGTGATGAGCACATGGAAGTTCATATCCGCAAGAGCACGCTTTTCCTTGGAATAGGCCGTGTTGCCCATCTCGTTGGCATAGGCGGCGAGCTTGGTGATATCGGTGTCCTTTGCCCTGACGGCGGCAAGGCCCGCGCCATAGGGTTCGAAAGCCTGGCGGATATCATAAAGATGCAGCAAAAACTCATCGCTGACACCAGCCTCGAAATGCCAGAGCAGCACTTCGCTGTCGAACATGTTCCAGCTCTCGCGCTCCGTCACCCGGGTGCCGATACGCGCCTTGGGTGAAATCATGCCCTTGGCGGTGAGCGTCTTCATCGCTTCGCGCAGCACTGTGCGCGACACTTTCAGACGCTCCATCAGCTCGGCATCACCGGGAAGGATGTCACCCGTCTTGAAGGTGCCGGAGACGATATCGAGACCGAGCTTGTGAACGACCTGTGCATGATTTGTCCGCAGCTTTCGAAAACCGATCGCCGCATCGAGCATTCCGCGCTGCAAGTGCAATATCCTTCCGTTCGGCTGGCGATCTCGAAAAAATCGCGCCAGACGTGTGTATCTCAAGTCAGATTATAGTGAAAAACATCAAGTCGCGTGAAAAGCAAAGGTAAACTTCATCCATGCAGTAAAACGCATGAAAATAAGCAAGGCCGCACATGACACATGTGCGGCCTTGCCTCAATAAGGATAGATGATCCGCATTATTGCGGCAGCTTGTCGTCCACGCCGGCAACGTAAAAGTTGAGGCCGAGCAGAACCTTGTCTTCAGCCTTCTCGCCAGCCTTCAGCCATTCCGAACCGTCCTGCTTCTTCACCGGACCGGTGAAAGGATGCAACTCGCCCGACTTGATCTTGGCTTCGGTTTCCTCGGCCATCTTCTTCACGTCATCAGGCATGTTGGTGTAGGGCGCCATGGTCAGGATGCCGTCCTTCAGGCCGTCCCAGATGGATTCGGACTTCCAGGTGCCGTCCAGAAGAGCCTGCGTGCGCTTGATGTAATATGCGCCCCAAGTGTCCTTGATCGCGGTCAGCTGCGTCTCCGGACCGGCCTTGATCATGTCCGAAGCCTGACCGAAGGCCTTGATGCCGCGTTCCGCTGCAACCTGCATCGGCGCTGTCGTGTCGGTGTGCTGCGTCAGGATATCGACGCCCTGGTCGATCAGCGCCTTGGCGGCATCGGCTTCCTTGCCGGGGTCGAACCAGGTATTGGCCCAGACGACCTTGACCTTGAACTCGGGATTGACGGACTGCGCGCCGAGAACGAAGGCATCGATGCCCATCACCACTTCCGGGATCGGGAAGGACGCGATGTAGCCGGCAACACCCTTCTTCGACATCTTCGCGGCGATCTGGCCCTGAATGTAACGGCCTTCATAAAAACGCGAATTGTAGGTCGCGACGTTTTCAGCGGTCTTGAAGCCGGTGGCGTGCTCGAACTTCACCTTGGGGAACTTCTGGGCAACCTTCACGGTCGCATCCATAAAGCCGAAGGAGGTGGTGAACACCAGTTCGCAGCCGGAACGTGCCATGCGCTCGATGGCGCGTTCGGCATCCGGGCCTTCCGGAACGCTTTCGAGGAACGGCGTTTCGATCTTGTCGCCGAAGTGCTTCTGCAGCTCTTCGCGGCCGATTTCATGCGCCTGCGTCCAGCCGCCATCGGTGCGGCTGCCGACATAGATGAAGCAGACCTTCTTGGCGTCGGCGGCTTCAGCGGAGGAAACAACGCCTCCAAGCGCCGCGATGGAAGCGGCAAGTGCGATGACCAGTTTTTTCATTTTTACCCCTGTTGGTTTGGAGACGTGAGAATGCTTCACCTGTCCGGCACGAAGGATTTGCCCAGCGATGCCGGTGTATTGATCAAGGTCGTGCGGCGATTATGCGAGATGATGACCAGCACGACAATAGTTGCAAGGTAAGGTAGCGCCGAAAGCAGTTGCGACGGCACCCCGATGCCGAATGCCTGCGCATGCAATTGCCCGATGGAGACGGCGCCGAACAGATAACCGCCCGCCAGAACCCGCCATGGACGCCATGACGCGAAAACGACGAGCGCCAGCGCAATCCAGCCGCGCCCGGCCGACATGTTTTCCACCCATTGCGGCGTATAGACGAGCGACAGCTGCGCACCGGCAAGACCGGCGCAGGCACCGCCGAACATCACAGCCAGATAACGCGTGCGGATGACGTTGATGCCAAGCGCATGGGCGGAAGCGTGACTGTCGCCGATGGCGCGGATTTTCAGGCCCGCGCGGCTTTTGAACAGAAACCAGCCAGTGCCGAAAACCAGCGCGATGGACATGTAGAAGATCAGATCCTGCCGGAACAGCGAGGGGCCGATAAAGGGAATATCCGACAGCAACGGAAAGACGATGGGCTGCAGCTTGACGCCCGGCAGGCCGACGAAACTTTCGCCCAGCATGCCGGAAACGCCGAGGCCGAGAATGGTAAGCGCAAGGCCTGTCGCTACCTGGTTGGTCACCAGCGTCAGTGTCAGGAAGCCGAACAGCAGCGAGAAAACCGCGCCAGAGGCGATGCCGGCCAGAATGCCGAGATAGGGAGAACCGGTCATATGTGCAGTGGCAAAAGCGCAGACCGCGCCCATGATCATCATGCCCTCTACGCCGAGATTGAGGACGCCGGAACGCTCCGTCACCAGCTCGCCGGAGGCGGCGATGACCAGCGGTGTGGCGGCAGTAATGACGGTGAGGAGAATGGCCTGAAGCATATCCATCATGCCGCTCCTTGGCTGTTATGCGCCTTGCCGGTGAAGACGACCCTGATGCGATAGAAGATCAGCGTATCGCAGGACAGCACGAAGAACAGCATCAGCCCCTGAAACACACGCGTCACCTTGTCCGACACACCAATCGAAAGCTGCGCCGCCTCGCCGCCGAGATAGGTCAGCGCCAGCACCAGCCCTGACAGAATGATGCCAAGCGGATTGAGACGGCCGAGAAAGGCGACGATGATGGCGGTGAAACCATAGCCCGGCGAAATGCTGGGCTGTAGATGGCCGATGGAGCCGGAGGCCTCAGATATGCCCGCAAGCCCTGCCAGTGCACCTGACAGCAACAGCGAAAACCACACCATGCGGCTTGACGAGAAACCGGCAAAACGCCCGGCCCGCGCCGATTGCCCAAGCACGGTGACCTCGAAGCCTTTCAGCATGTAGCGCATCATGAACCACAGCGCGATTGCCGCGACGATGGCGAAAACGAAACCCCAATGCGCACGGCCCGAGGCCAGCATTTCCGGCAAGACGGCGCTTTCGTTGAAGGGCTTGGTCTGCGGGAAGTTGTAGCCGCCCGGATCGCGCCAGATGCCGCGCGTCAGCCAGTCGAGAAAAAGCTGCGCGACATAGACCAGCATCAGGCTGACGAGGATTTCGTTGGTGTTGAACTTGGTCTTCAACACCGCCGGAATACCGGCATAAAGCGCGCCGCCGATGGCGCCCATCACCATCATCAGCGGCAGGATGAGCGGCGAATGCCAGTCGGGATAAAGAACCGGCAGTATGGAACCGGTGATCGCGCCGATGGTGAATTGCCCCTCCGCGCCGATGTTCCAGTTATTGGAGCGATAACAGATCGACAGGCCAACGCCGATCAGGATCAGCGGTGCGGCCTTGATCGCAAGCTCGTGCAGCGACCAGACTTCCAGCAGCGGTTCAACGAAAAAGGCGTAAAGCGCATGAGCCGGATTTTTGCCGAGCATGGCGAACATGACGGCGCCGACGAGCAGCGTCAGCACAAGCGCCAGAAGCGGCGAAATAAGGGTGAAAAGCTTCGAGACCCCTGCCCGTTTTTCAAGCTCAATGCGCATGCTGGGCGGCTCCCGAATGTGACGCGTTAATGCCGCCCATCAAAAGGCCGATCTTTTCAAGCGTCATGTCTTCCACCGGATAGGCCTCGGAAAGCTTGCCGTCGGAAATGACCGCGATATTGGTGGCAACCTCGAAGATTTCATCGAGATCCTGGCTGATGACGATGACGGCCGAGCCCGCCTTGGCAAGATCGACAAGCGCCTGACGAATGCGGCTTGCGGCACCGGCATCCACACCCCAGGTCGGCTGGTTGACGACAAGCACGGTCGGCTGACGATCAAGCTCGCGCCCGACGATGAATTTCTGCAGGTTGCCGCCGGAAAGCGATCCGGCCAGCGGATCGGCCCCGCTTTTGCGCACATCCATTGTTTCCGAAATGCGCCGTGCCGCAGCCTTGATCGCCGAGCCCCTGACGATGCGCAGGAAACCGCCGGTCAGAAACGCCTTGCGGTCGGAGCGCGCCCGCGCCAGCAGCAGGTTGTCGGAAAGGCTCATGCCGGGAACGGCGGCGTGGCCGTGGCGTTCTTCCGGCACAAAACCCGCGCCCATCAGACGACGACCATTGATACCGATGCGACCGACGGGCTTGCCGCGCAGATGGATGGCATCGTTGTTATAGACCGGATATTCGCCCGAAAGCGCATCGAACAACTCGCCCTGCCCGTTGCCGGCCACGCCGGCAATCGCCAGCACTTCCCCGGCGCGCACCTGCATGGAAATCGATTTCAACGCCACGGCAAAGGGCGTGCGTGGCGCAACGGAAAGCCCCATGACCTCGATCTGCGGTTGGCCGAGCGCCTCGCCCGTCGGCCGCGAAACGCTTGCGACATCGCTGCCGACCATCATGCGCGCCAGCGACGCAGGCGTTTCCTTGCGCGGATCGCAGGCGCCGGTCACCTTGCCGTGACGCAGAACAGTGGCGCGGTCGCAGATGCGCTGCACCTCTTCCAGACGGTGGCTGATATAAAGCACCGAACGGCCTTCGGCCTTCAGCTTCTCCAGCGTTTCGAACAGCTTGTCAGCCTCCTGCGGCGTCAGCACCGAGGTCGGCTCGTCGAGAATGATGAGGCGCGGGTTCTGCAGCAAGGCGCGGACGATCTCGATCCGCTGGCGCTCACCAACCGAAAGATCGGCCACATGCGCATAGGGATCGAGCGGCAGGCCATAGGCCCGCGACAGCGTTTCCGCTTCCCTGGCGATTTCCTTCAATGAAATTTTAGGGTCGAGCGACAGGGCGATGTTTTCAGCGACCGTCAGCGCCTCGAACAGGGAAAAATGCTGGAAGACCATGCCGATGCCGAGTTGGCGGGCCTCGCTTGGCGAGCCCACGGAAACCGGCTGGCCCTGCCAGATAATATCACCCTCGGTTGGTGCGAGAACACCGAACAGCATCTTGACGAGCGTGGATTTGCCCGCACCGTTTTCACCCAGAAGCGCATGAATTTCGCCCGGCGCAATATCGAGATCGATGCCGTTGCAGGCAGCGAAATTGCCGAACAGCTTGGTCAGCTTGCGAACGGACAGGAGAGGCACGGCCTCCGGCGCCAAAGTTCCAGTCACGAGTTCCCTCTCTCACCGACCATCCATGCCTTCTTCGAGGCGTTTCTAACGATCGCGGTCATTGTTCCCAATCGGACGCCAATGCGTATGCAATTTCATCCAATCAAGACTTATTGATAACGGTTTTGCTGCTGCGCACAACTGAAAAAGAAGCTGCTTAAATGCGATTTGCACAAGCAATAAACGGCTTTACCTTTTTCTTATTTCGCACCGAGCGAGGGGAAAAACTGCAATATTCCACCGATGCAATAAAGATAGATGCCACTGACCACGAAGCCGATCACGGCCCAGCTCGGGGTTTCAAAGTGCGTCAGCAGCGCATAACCGCCAAGCGCGCACCAGATGAACACGACAGCCAGATTGAGCGGCCGCAACCGCTTCACCCGCACCGGATGCAGGAAATTGATCGGCAGGAATGTCAGGAACACCGAGACGGTAACGACGATCATGGCCGTCGTTGCGCTGGCATCCATGACGAACAGGGTGAACACCACCATGTTCCACACCACCGGAAAGCCGGAGAAGAAATATTCGTCCGTCTTCATGCCCATATCGGCATAATAGATGGCGCTGGACACCACGATCATGCCGGCCGCCACGAAGGACAGCGGCTCGCCGATCATGCCGCTCTGGTAAAGCGCAAAGGCGGGCAAGAGCACATAGGTGACGTAGTCGATGATATTGTCGAGCGTATCGCCGGACCAGTTGGGCAGAACTTCCTTCACCCGCACCTTACGGGCGATGGGTCCGTCGATACCATCGACCAGAAGCGCAAGCCCCAGCCACCAGAACATGTCGACGAAACGGTGTTCAGCCGCGGCAACGACGCCGAGAAAGGCCAGAAACGAACCGGAAGCCGTGAGCATATGAACGGAAAAGGCGCGGATTTCCGCGTAGGGAACACGCTTGTAGTTGAAAATTTTCATGGTCAGCGTCTGCGCCCCGTTTTTCATCCGCCCTGCTTATTCCGGTATGCGGCCATTCACCACGCTTTGCAACCGGCTCAATCCGCTTATCCTAAGACTAATATAACAGGGCAACCAACGAATCTTCGCAACCGGATGTTCCGGAGCCGAAGTGGATTTACCCGCGCAAAGCCATTATGATGCTTTGGAAATAACAACGGATCAGGACCATGAGACACTTCGATATCGCCATAACAGGTGCGGGACTTGCGGGCCAGATCGCGGCCATCGCGCTGGCGCGGGCGGGCCGCCACGTGGCGCTCATCGCACCTTCAAGCGAAAGGAAGGACCAGCGCACCACGGCGCTGATGGACCAGTCCATCCGCTTCATGGACCGTCTCGGCCTCTGGTCACGCATCGCGCCATCAGCCGCACGCCTTTCCACCATGCAGATCATTGACGGCACCGACCGGCTTCTACGCGCGCCAACCGTGCAGTTCCGCTCCTCCGAAATCGGGCTCGATGCCTTCGGCTGGAACATTCCCAACGAGGCGCTGCTTGGCGTTCTCAGCGAAGCGGTTGAGCAGGAACACAATATTACCCGCCTCGACGCCACGGCCGAGACGATCGACATCGGCAACGACCGCGTATCGGTGACACTTGCAGACGGCGAAACACTCTCGGCCGATTTCCTCATCGGCGCTGATGGCAGGAAGTCGATGGTGCGGGATGCAGCCGGCATCGGCGTCAAATCCTGGTCCTATCCGCAGACGGCCATTGTTTTGAACTTCGGCCATAGCCGGTCGCATGGCAATGTCTCGACGGAATTCCACACGCCAACCGGTCCTTTCACCCAGGTTCCCCTGCCCGGGAACCGATCCAGCCTCGTCTGGGTCGTTACCCCGCAACAGGCGGAGGAATTGACGGCGCTGCCGCTGGAAACACTCAGCCTCCGGATCGAGGAGCGCATGCAGTCCATGCTGGGCGCGGTAACAGTAGAGGACAGCGTGCAGGCCTGGCCGCTCTCTTCCATGACGGCACACCGCTTCGGCAAGGGCCGCGTGGCCCTGATCGGCGAGGCTGCTCATGGTTTTCCACCCATCGGCGCGCAGGGGCTGAACCTCAGCCTGCGCGACATCATCGCGCTGACGGAACTGCTGGGCGCGGTCTCCGACCGCCCGATTGCGGCCGATGCCGGCAGCAGCTTCGACCGCAGGCGGCGTGCGGATGTCTATAGCCGCACGCTCAGCGTCGATCTCCTCAACCGTTCGCTGCTTTCCGACCTGCTGCCGGTGCAGATGGCGCGCGCGGCGGGCCTGCACGTCCTCTCGGGAATCGGCACGCTCCGAAGCATGGTCATGCGCGAAGGCATCGAGCCGGGACGCGGGCTGAAGGCCCTGCCCTCGCTTTTATTCGGCAGCTTCAAAAAGGCTGGATGAAATACACCACGCCGGTCAGCGTGAAGACCGACAGCACCGTCGAAATCAGGATCGTCGCAGACGCCCTCTCCTGCCAGACGTGATATTGCTGGCCGATGACGAAGACGTTCGTCGCGGTCGGCAGCGCTGCCAGCAGCACGGCCGAATAGATCCACACCGGCTCAAATCGCCCGAGCGACGAGAGCACGAGCCAGACGGCGAGCGGATGCAGGATCAGTTTTGCCGGCACGATATAGCTGATTTCCACCGGCACCCGTTTCATTGGCCGAAGCGCCAGCGTCACACCCATGGCAAACAGCGCGCAGGGTGCTGCCGATTGCGCCAGATAATCCACCAGCCGCTGCACCGCCTCCGGCGGCTGCCATGACAGCGATGCGGCCAGAAAACCGGCGATGACGGATACGATGAAGGGATGGGTGATGACCTTGCGCGCCACATCCAGCGCAAGCCTTGCCGGAGAGCGTTTGTCGCCGCCCGCCACCGCCATCATCGCCGGGGCGACGATGAAATGGGCGGCGTTTTCAAGGCAGACGATCAGCGCCACCGGCACTGCCGCCTTTTCGCCGAGCGCCAGAAGCGCAAGGCCCGGCCCCATATAGCCGATATTGCCGTAGCTGGCCGCAAAACTCTGGATAGTGGTTTCGGCAAGACTGTTTTTCCGCACGAACCGGCCGATCAGGAACACAGCCAAGAAAATGCCATAGGTGCAGGCAAGGCTGGCAGCGACGAAATCCATGCGCGCCAGCTCTTCAACCGGCGTTTTCGACACCAGCTTGAAAAACAGCGCCGGCAGCGCCGCATAGATGATGAAGGTGTTCAGCCAGCCCATCGCCTCGACCGGCTGTTTCGTTATGCGCGCCGCACCATAACCGATGAAGATCAGGCCGAAAAACGGCAAAAGCAATCCGACGATATCCGTCACTATGTTTCCCCCGCAAGCAACTCCGGCGGGAGGCTTAACCGATTTTCATGAGGATCGGAAAGGTCTCCTGGAACCAGATCGCCACATTGGTGATAAAACCGGACATGAAAGCGAGACCGGTCAGCACCAGCAATACGCCCAGCAGCTTTTCCACGAGGCCGAGATGGCGGCGAAAGCGGACGAGGAAACGCATGAAGGAACCGGAGAACGCAGCCGCGATCCAGAACGGCACGGCAAGGCCGAGCGAATAGACCGCAAGCAGCGCCGCACCATCACCAACCGTATCACGCGCGGCAGCGACACCCAGGATCGCGCCCAGCACCGGACCGATACAGGGCGTCCAGCCGAAAGCGAAGGCGAGGCCCATCACATAGGCCCCTGAAAGCGTGGCCGGCTTGCCCGCCCCCTGAAACCGCGCCTCGCGCGAAAACAGGCCGATGCGGAAGACACCGAGGAAATTCAGGCCCATAAGGATGATGATGAAACCGCCGATCTTGGCGAGAATATCCAGATTCTGACGAAGGAGCGTACCGATCGTCGAGGCCCCTGCTCCAAGCGCCACGAAAACAGTGGCGAAACCAAGCGTGAAGAAAAAGGCCGAAAACAGCACGGCCCTGCGAATCTCCGGTCGGGGTGCTGTATCTTCCGTCCTGAACTGCTCGACCGAAACGCCCGCCATATAACAGAGATAAGGCGGCACCAGCGGCAGGACGCAGGGCGACAGAAAGGAAAGAGCGCCGGCCAGAAGCGCGCTGAACAGGGAAATATCGGCAATCGACAAGAAAGAACTCCGCATCCCGCAAAGCCGCCGCGATTCCTGGGATTCGCCGCCGCCTCACGCTTCATTTTCATGCATGTCATTGCTGCAAAAGGATTTCACCCGTCTGGCCGACATGTCTGCAGCCGGTTTTATCCCCAGCCGCCCCCTCTCTCCAATCACCTTTTCGGGGGTGCGACAAAAAAAACCGGATTGATTGTAGAAAGCGCTTTTTTTGGGTTGACCGAACGGATCGCTCTACATATGTTCCGCGCACTTCCGAAGGGCAACCAAGCCCCGACACGGGAGAGCGTAGCTCAGCCGGTAGAGCAACTGACTTTTAATCAGTAGGTCCAGGGTTCGAATCCCTGCGCTCTCACCACCTCAAATCTACATTTTCTGATATTCTGCAAAGAGTTATCACCACGAGTGACAGGACTGTGATGTGAGCGGAAAAGATGCGTTTGCAGTCTTAGACTGTATCCATTGCAAGCCTGGTTTCAGAATACCCACTGCGCGCATCAATCAGGCAACCGGCCCCACACCGCGTAGCAACAATCAGGGCTATCGGCTCAAACACCAACTCCCCAGGACGACCGGACCGTCTCTAAAACGTTTGGAACAGTCTTCAGGCATAAATTCAGGCTCGGAAAGCATCGGGTTTGATATTCCTACAAACCCGGCCAGAGATCACTTGCGCGCAGCGGTACGGCGGCAGCGCCAGTTCCAGTCTCTTGGCTCACCCGTGTCCATATGGACCGATTCGGTGTGGCAATAGGTGCCCACACCGCCGCGCTCCGGCAGGGAACGCAGATAGGTCGCAAGCTCCCATTTGGAGACGCCCTTGATCTGGATGTCGGCGGCATCGCAGGTATAGTGTTTGGAGCCCTGCCTTATGCCCTTTGGAGGACGATAGCCCGAGGTGACGATCGCCGGGCTGTTATAGTGGCGCTCCACATCCTTGATCATCCGCACCAGTTCCGGCTTGAAGCAGCCAACTTCGACGCGATCCGTCTGCAGGAAAAGCCCGTTCGGGGCGACGCGGCTCAGGCCGGAGAGCGAGGCGAGTTTCATCAGGCCTGTCGGCTGGTCATCCTCTTCATCGAGATGGGCATCGTCAAACTCGTCGGACATGACAGAGCGGCCGGAAAGCGCAATGCCCATCGTCCCGTCCGCGGCTCCGGGCAATGATGCGACCTGCGTATTGTCCGCCGTGCCGCTTTCAATCATCTTGGGCAGGCGCTTCTTGGCCGCGCCGGCGAAAAATGCCGCAAGCGTCACGCCCTTACCGTCACCTCCCTGCGCCTCGCCCACCATTTTGGCAGCGTCCACGGCCGGCTGCGCCGCGACAGCCGCGAGCTGTTCCGAGGCGGACTGCGGCGCGGGCACAGGAACCGGCTGACGGTTTTCGCTATGCTGTTCCGCCGGCACCTGTCCGGCTGGCGGGACCTGAACCGGCGCTGATACCGGCTGAGGCTGCGGTTGCGCCGCCTGCATGGGCGCCGAATAGACGCTGCTGACCGCGGGAATGATTTTGTGAGAGGGGGCGCCCGTGGCGGCGGCCGTGCCGGGTGCACCTGCAGCACCGGCGGGCGCCACAGTGGAATAAATGCTTGTCGTCCCGGCGGAAATCGCCGTGGGCTGCGTCGTCAATCCGCCAATATCGGCGGCGGCGCCATAAGCCTGCGCCGGGCCGCCCGGCGTCTGGGCAGGCGCAGCCGCGCCGGCCGCCGATGCCACGGCGGGATCCACATAGTGTCCCGGTTGCGCGCCGGCGGCGGCGGAAGCGGCGGTTTGCGGCTTCTGTTGTGCGGCAATTTCCGGCTTCTTGGTAGCGGCGGCCATCTCGTCGTCGGTCACCGCTGAAACACAGCCGGAAAGCCCAAGCAGCGAAACCGCGACGACAAGACGCGGACGGACAAGGCGTCTTTTCGCGCTTTCGACAGTTTTCATGGCTGGCCTCCGTATCTTGCATTTCCAACAGCAGCACGGGAACGGAATCGTGTGCTTCCCCAAAACGGGACTGGCCGTTTCGATTCGCGGACTATGCCTCATCCCCTCAGGACAAGGCAAGAGCACCCGAAAACGCCGCTACTCACCGGAAAATCCCTACCAGGAACCGGTATTCTGCATAGATATCCACGGTTCGGCTGGTGCGAGGCTTTCGCCCTTCTGCAGAATTTCGAAGGAAATACCGTCAGGCGAACGCACGAAGGCCATATGTCCGTCGCGCGGCGGCCGGTTGATGACGATGCCGTTCTGCTGCAGCCGGGCGCAGAAATCGTAGATATTGTCGACCTCGTATGCCAGATGGCCGAAATTGCGGCCGCCGGTATAATCCTCGGTGTCCCAGTTATAGGTGAGCTCCAGGCACGGCGCCTTGTTTTCCTTCGCCGCAGCAATGTCGTCGCGCGCCGCAAGAAACACCAGAGTGAAGCGGCCTTTTTCGTTCTCGATTCGGCGTATTTCCGTAAGACCGAGCAGGTCGACATAGAATTTAAGTGATTCGCCAAGGTCTTTGACGCGAACCATCGTGTGCAGATACCGCATTTTATTCCTCTCCATTACACGGGTCCGAAGCCGTTAAACGCGTGATGGCAAGCCCCGGACAAGGACGGCGACATAAAAGCAGCTGCGTAAATCAAAAACTAGGGCTTGCGTGAAACCGTTACCAAGATGTTAATCTGGCGCACAGGAATCAGTTGACCGGTGTATGGCGCGTAATCGAGGGGTTGGCAGGATATGGCTGATAGGATGTCATCGAAAACGATAGTCGATGTCGAGGACCTTTCGGGCGATGCCGTGGACCTGACCGAGATTACCGGCGTCGTGAAGTGGTTCGATGTCGCCAAGGGTTTCGGCTTCATCGTGCCTGACAACGGCACGCAGGATGTGCTGCTGCACGTCTCCTGCCTGCGCCGCGACGGTTACCAGACTATCCTCGAAGGCACGCGCATCGTCGCCCTCATCCAGCGGCGCGATCGCGGTTTCCAGGCTTTCCGCATTCTCTCCATGGATCAGTCGACCGCCGTTCACCCCTCGCAGCTGCCCCCGGTGCGCACCCATGTGCAGGTGACGCCGTCGAGCGGGCTTGAGCGCGCCATCGTCAAGTGGTTCAACCGCACCAAGGGTTTCGGCTTCCTGACGCGTGGCGAAGGAACGGAAGATATTTTCGTGCATATGGAAACGCTGCGCCGTTTCGGCCTGACGGAGCTTCGTCCCGGTCAGGTGGTTCTGGTGCGCTTCGGCGATGGCGACAAGGGCCTGATGGCGGCGGAAATCCATCCCGACAACCCGCTTGCCATCGGGATGTCGCATTGATGTCCGCCCTGCGCCATATGGTGAAAAGCGCCGTTATGGCGCTTCTTTTTTTCACGCTGGCCGGTGCCGCGCAGACTCAGGAACGCCAGGCCTTCACGTCAGAGCCGCTCACCATTGAAACCGCTTCCGGGAAAACGCACGACTTCGTTGCCGAACTGGCGCTGGACGATGCCCAGCGCGCGCAGGGTCTGATGTTCCGTAAATCCATGCCGTCTGAAAACGGCATGTTGTTCGATTTCGGTGAGGCGCGCGCTGTCGCCATGTGGATGCGCAACACCCTCATTCCGCTCGATATGCTGTTCATCGGCAGCGATGGCCGAATCACCCATATTCACGAAAACGCCGTTCCGCATTCGGAAGCGATCATCAGCTCCCGCGGACCCGTAAAATTTGTGCTTGAGCTGAATGGCGGCGCCGCGAAACGTTCTGGCATCAAGCCCGGCGATATGGTCCGCAGCGCGCAAATCGGCAACCGGAAATGACATTGCCGCGTTATTGCGTCTGAATGAGCCGGACGAGGTTTCGCCCGGCTGGCACAATATTCAGTAAACCGGCTCGATATGGCTCAGAATCCGGCAATTGGAAATGGAAGCGGCAAGATTGATGGCGATATCGATCGCCTCGACCGAATCGGCCGTACCTTCCAGATAAATCACATCATTTTCGACACTTGCGGAAATGCGCGACTTTTCGAGCCCTGATTCGAAGGCCAGAGCCGAGGTGATCGCCTCGCATACGCCAGCCATGCGGTCTCCGAAGAAGCTTTCCTGAATGCCTGACAAATTAAACATATGTGTTCTCCTTCTTATGAACATACCAACGCCGTAGCGGTGGTTTTGTTCATCTCCGGTTCATCTATTTGTTCATCTTCCATTCATCTTGGAAAATTGGAACCCCCTGATCGATCACATTTTAGGTGATCGGGAACCATTTCGTGAGGCGGGCATTTCGCGCATGGGAGTGTGAGAGGCTTTCAAGCCAGGTAAAACAGGGAGGAAAATGACATGCTGATTCACAGAACAGAGCCGTGTCACCACGCCGCGTGGATGAAACCGGTGGCGATCCATCTGCCGCTTTCGGCGGCCGTGGAAATCTACAGCCCGCTGGTGGCGCTTGATATGCTGATGTACCGCTGGCCCGAGGAACATGGGCCGGAATATGAGGAAGCGCGCAGGAACTGCCTCGATGCCATCGCCGGCAGATGCGACATCGAGAAAGCACGGGAATCGTTTCTCGTCGCAAGCAGTCATGCCCATATCCTGAACGTCCACTAAAATTCATCGACCATCATGACGATTGGGCCCTTCTATGCGGAGGGCTTTTCTTTTGAGCGCAGCCGTCGTGACGCCTCTCATGCGCCGCTCGATCTCCCTGCCTGTCCGATCATGACATGTAACTGTCACGCAAACGTTATAATCGGCAGAGACGAATTCCATGGAATCGATTGGCGGGTGGACCGCCGAAAGCTTGGGAGTGGAACTGGCCAGCATGGAAACCGTTTTTGCCCTTTGCGCAATCCTGCTCCTCGCCTTCAATCTTCTCGGCATCGTTCTGGCCGGCTGGCGACTGACAAGACGAGATGCGGAAAACGATCTTGTCCGGAAAAAACCGCCTGTCTCGCTTGTCGTGCCGCTGCGCGGCGTGGAAAACTTCACGCCGCTGACACTATCGCGCGCCTTTCAGCTCAACTGGCCCGACTACGAGCTGCTGTTCTGCGTCGCTGATGAATTCGATCCCGTGATCGAGGAAGTCCGCAAAGCTGAAGCCGCCTTTCCCTCGGTTTCCACACAATTGCTCATCGGTGACGACCGCATCAGCGCCAATCCAAAGCTGAACAATTGCGTGAAGGGCTGGCGCGCCGCCCGGCATGAATGGGTGATTCTCGCCGATTCGAACGTGTTGATGCCGAAATCCTATATTGCCACCATGATGTCGGCCTGGCGGAAGGACAGCGGGCTCGTCTGCTCGCCGCCGCTCGGTTCACGGCCTGCGGGTTTCTGGGCGCATGTGGAATGCGCCTTCCTCAACGGATCGCAGGGCCGCTGGCAATATGCGGCGGAAGCCATCGGCATGGGTTTCGCGCAAGGCAAGTCGATGTTGTGGAACAAGCCGTTCCTGGAGGACAATGGCGGCATTCGTGCACTCGCCGCCGAAATCGCCGAAGACGCCGCCTCGACGAAGCTGGTGCGAAGCGCCGGCCGCAGGGTGCATCTGGTCTCCGCCCCGTTCGAGCAACCGCTCGGCCAGCGCCATGCCGGTGAAATCTGGTCGCGCCAGACCCGCTGGGCGCGGCTGCGACGCGTGACCTTCCCGCAATATTTCGCGCCGGAAATCCTGACCGGCACGCTTCCCCCGCTTCTCTTCGCGCTCGCCGCCGCTGCGATGATGGACGTGAACCTTACCGCAACCGCCTTTGCCGTCCTCGCCCTCATGTACGTGCCGGAACTCGCGCTTGCCGCCCTCAACCGCTGGCCGGTTTCGCTCTACACGCTGCCGGCCATGATCAGCAGGGATATGATCATGCCCCTCGTCTGGGCCCGCAGCTGGATCGGCAGCGCGGTCGCTTGGCGTGGCAATGTCATGACGATCGGCACGGCCGAGAGCACACTGGCCGGTCCGTCAGCAGAATAAATTGTCATCTTTAGGATAGGGTTACGCCGGAAAGCTGATGTTTTGCTTTAAAATGGTCGGAGTGGAGAGATTCGAACTCCCGACCCTCTGGTCCCAAACCAGATGCGCTACCAGACTGCGCTACACTCCGCCGAGGCGATGGCTGGGGAATACACGGTTCACCCGCAGTCCGCAACAGGGAAATTCATCTTTGTTCAACCGCGGCCCCGATGGGCAAAACATGACGCCGAAACGGCGGAGTGCGATCGGGCTGCAAGGGGATAATCGTCTTGACTCTCACCTGAAGTCAGTCCATTTCAAATTCAACGTTCCTGACACGATTTGGTTATTCTATTCAGGTACGTGATGAATAATTCGGGGTGTTGTGCCCCACTGTCCAACCGGAGCAGTTTCGACATGTCTGCGAAGATTTACCGCCCTGCAAAAACCGCCATGCAATCCGGCAAGGCGAAGACCAATGTCTGGGTTCTGGAATTCGACGCCGAAGTTCCGCGCAAGATCGATCCGATCATGGGCTACACCTCCAGTTCCGACATGAAGCAGCAACTCAAGCTGACATTCGAGACGCAGGAACAGGCCGAAGCCTATGCCCAGCGCAAGGGCATCGAATACCGCGTCATCCAGCCGAAGGAAGCGACCCGCAAGGTGGTTTCCTACACCGACAATTTCCGTTTCAACCGCACCCAGCCCTGGACGCACTGAAACACCAAGATCAAAGTTTTTGCCGGAGTATCGATTGCCCGGCATGATGGCCCCTTAGCTCAACTGGATAGAGCAACTGCCTTCTAAGCAGTAGGTCGCAGGTTCGAGTCCTGCAGGGGTCGCCACTCACTTTTTAAGCCTTTGATTTTCCAATCAAATATTGCATCAACCCCTCACCAGAATAGAGGTGAGGGAATAGAGAGTTCCGATAGCGTTCTCTTTTTGTTGACTCCCTCCCCGCCTATCCCATAATCAGCACCAGCGCTGGGCGGCGCGCATCAAGATATCAAGGGAAAACGAAACTCTGTCACCGGAGGGAAAGCCCGTGCGTGAAAAGTACCCGCCAAGAATCAGAATACAGCTTCCAATATCGAGAAAGCCCATCAGCGGTGAAATGCTGGTCTGCGCCGGCGGACGGTGGCAGGTGTGTTATCAGGCGCGAGGGAAGATAGAGGATCGCAAGACCGCGGCATGGGTCTATGGCCCGGAGAGCCGATTCTTCTGTGAGGTGGGGACAGAGGATTATCTGGCCAATCTGCCTTTGCCAGACGAGACGCCGTTCTTTGACGACCAGTTCAATTATTCGCTGGAAGAGGTCGATGACGACGGTTGCCGGTATAACCGGCTGGCTGGAGCCAACAATGTTTCGGTGGCGCTGGCGGCCTATGATGTTCTAAAGCGCACCACCAACCGGATTATCAGGATTCGGCATGGGATCCGCGTGGTGCAGAGATCGGATCAGGAGACTTGATATGAGCGACCAGACCAATAAGGCCGGCGACGGGGTGATCGAGGAGCACTATTGCGAGCATCCAGGCTGCAAGGTTTGGGGCGGCCTTGGCTACAGCAAGTCAAAGGTGGAAAAGCCGCACTGGTGGTGCGCTGAACATTATCCTTATTGGGATATGTTCAAAGACACGTCAGCCCCCCGGTGACAGCCGTTGACGCTCCAACCGGTCAATTCTCTCCCGATTATCCAGAAGAATATCACGGGGCGTGTAGACCGATGCGGAGTTGGCCTTTTGCTCATCTATCTGCTTCTGAAGCGCTTCGCGGACCTCTTTAATGGAGGTTTCCATTCTGGCTCTGTCCTCTGCGCCGCGAGCAGTGCGCCACTCCATTTCCTTCTGCGTGACCATCTTGTCGACAACAGCGGTGATTGCCGTCTGTGATGTCTCGGCATTTTTCGCCACGATCAGGTCAAGCCGATCCTGCCCCTTGCTGAGGCTGTTGTAGAAGAATGCACCGCCGGTGGCGAGAACGGTAAAGCAAACGCCGGCGGCAGCCCAGATCACCGGCCACTGCGTCTTGCTTGAGTTCCGAAGCTCATTCGATAACTGCGAAATGCTGGTGTTGATCGTCTGGAACCCGGTGTTCATGTTCGACCGGAGATCGACAATGTCCTTGCCCTGGTTCTCTACCCGCTCGGATAATCGGGCATATTGGGCCATCGGATCGAAGCCGTTGCTGCTCATCTCTTGGTTTCCTGCCATTATCCCAGCCTGCATGCGAGTAAAGAAAAGCCCCCGGCCATAGGTCGAGGGCGATGCGTCGATGAATATGGTCCGGTTAGTTTTCTTTTATCTTGCCTGATATCCTATCCCGTACGTCCATCAGGATCACATTTATCAAGTATATTACCAGTCCGATGTCTGCCTTTTCAGCCAACCGAAGAGCAGCAATCAGGTGATCTTCGATCGCCCGTAGCGTTGGTCTATCCATAATCAAATCTCCTAAAGTATTGGCGATAT